>JADKJV010000012.1 GCA_016720825.1 Chitinophagaceae bacterium
GTGGCTGCATCATCAACAATGGGTATGGATGCGGCAAGTTTCAGGAGTTCTCCCATGGGGATTCCTTTGAGCAGTTTTGCGATACGTTTTGTCAGTACTGCCGGGTCATTTTCAATTTCCCTTAACCTCGCCAGTTCATCAGTAAAAAGGTAACGTGCTGCGCATGCGTCAATAAACCTACCGCGCAGCAAAGTATTATCCATATCAAATATGAAAAGTTTCCGGAGCCCTCCAATTTCCTGTTTTATAACATCGTCAAGCTGGCTGCTGATTACATTAACGGTACCTAATTCTTCCAAATTGATAAGGTTTTGATTGTTATAAGTAGCACGCCTGATTATGGCCCTAGCCCACTTCACTGCTCATTTTCCCGAGCATCTGTAAGGTTTGCTTTTGTTCTCGATAAAGCCGATATTAACTTCAATAATCCGGGCTTGCATTAAAAACATATCGATCAAAATACCCACATCTACCCCGTAATCATGGAAAAATTCCATCTTACTAAAAAAATCTTTTTGCCTGCAATCATCCCGCTAAGTGGTTGCTGGAAAGTTGTTAAGTCAGGGGTAAAATATTTTTAGTAATGGTTTCGCTACGAGTTCGGTAACACGGCCCGCATTTCGTGCAAATGCGCCTTTTACAAAATCAGCTTCATTTTCCAAAACAGGATTTGCCAGATTGGCAATTGTATCGGAAGGATACGGGAAAATATCTGCATCCAGGAATACAATTACCTGGTTTCCGGACACACTGATACCTTCCTGCATAGAAATTCCTTTACCACGTTTCTGGCTGATTATCACACTGGCCCCTGCCCTGGCAGCTCGTTCTCGGGTCAGATCCGTACTCTGGTCATCCACTACAATAACTTCAGACACCAAAGAATCTTTCAGGCAAAATTTTACAACTTCCGTGATCGTGTCCTGCTCATTTAATGCGGGTATTATTACAGTGACCATAGTTAACTATTTAAATTAATTGTGAAATTTGTACATATAACCTTTATCAACACTATCAATTCTGGCAGATATGAAAGCCAGTTTACGGTTGTTTTTCAAATACCGCAAATGGAGAGAGTCATATTTTAAAATCAGCATTTCGTTTTGGCGGACAAGTTTTTTGTAATTTTTTTTCTGTAAATAATACAACCTAAAATGGAGAAAAGCGCCGTGCATAAAAAATAATAATTAGGTTTTTATTCACCGGTAAACTATTTAACACAAGGTGCGGATCTGAAATTAAAAACCAATTAAATTGGGGTTAAAAACTACTTATATTGGGCTAAAAACCTGGGGAGCTCGATAGAGAATACCGTACCTGTTTCAGGATCAGATGTTACTGCAATGGTACCATTGTGTAAGGATAAAATACGCCGGGCCAGCGTCAGACCCAATCCGAAACCAGGTTTTGACTTTACATCATCTGCCCGGAAAAATGGCTGGAAAATGTTCCGGATATCAGATTCAGAAATAATATCGCCTTTATTGGCTACCTGGATAATAATCTTTGCGGGAAGGAATGATGCCAGAACGGAAGATTGGTTATCAATTGCATATTTACATCCGTTTTCAATGATATTTTTCAATGCAATGTAAAGCAGGTTTACGTTACCGAAAGTGGTCAACTGCTTCTCATCATCTGGAAAATCATTAAAATCCAGCAGTACTTTATACGTGTTGTTTTGTTTCTGGACGTCGGCTATAACCCGAAGCAGTACCTCATCCAATCTAACTTCTTCCAGGTCAATACTGCCCTGGGACCCTGTTTTGGCAATCTCCAGTAAACTCCCTAGTAAGTTGTTGCAGTTCCTTTACATCTTCATAAACACTTATTAGTACTCCACTGTATTCTTCGTATGTGCGTCGCCGTTGAAGGGCCACTTCCAGCTGGTTAGAAATAGATGTCAGGGGCGTTGACAATTCATGTGATGCGTTTGAAATAAAACGGCGTTGGATGGAAAAAGATTCCTGTAACCGGTCCAGTAAATGATTAAATGTTCCAGCCAGTTTATTCAATTCATCTTTCGCGCCTGTTTCTTCAATTCGGCGCGAAAAGTCATTTGATGTAATCAGGTTTACCTCCTAGTAATACGCGTTACGGGCTTGAGCATATTTCTGGCAAATACAAGTCCGTTAAAAAGGAAAAGACTTGCCAACAGTGACGCCCATATCAATATCCTTTCAATTGCTGCAGGAATTCCTGTCCGTCTATATCTTCTGCCGCAACTGCAACTATGAAATTGTGACTATCATCTGTATACTGAATTGCTACCCCTTTTTTCTGTCTGTAATTGAAATAATAAGTTCCTTCAATAATAACTCTTTCCCGGATGTGGTTGTCAATCACAAGAGAATCACCAGCCTTATCTGAATATGAGTAAAAATACGCGCCATCGCGGCTAAGGATGCTTATACTTTTATAATACAATGAAGCTACTGTAGCAGAATCAAGTCTGGCAAGCACTGAATAATTACCGTTATTCAAACCCGCATACATCCGCGCATGGCTTCCTGCCCGGTTAAAGAGCCGGTATTTAAAAGTATCAGCCCTTTCTGTTTTGCTGAAAAAATAAATAGAAAAGCCTACCACAGCTAATATGGCAGTTACAAGAACAGCAAACCAGATTGCGATTTTATACCTGACGCTCATTTTCTATTTTTCCTTCAATATGTAACCCATACCTACTTGTGTATGTATTAATTTTCCTTCAAAACCGCGATCAATTTTTTTTCGGAGAAAATTAACATACACATCTATCACATTTGTTTTTGTATCAAAATCAAGTTCCCATACTTTTTCGGCAATATCAGCCCTGGAAACCACGCGGTTTCGGTTACGCATCAGGTATTCCAGCAACTGGAACTCTTTAGCAGTGAGCTGTATGAGTTGGCCGTCACGGGTCACTTCTTTACTGTCTACATTCAGTTCAAGGTCTCCTACTTTAAGAATGTTACCTGTTGGCAACAACTGGTTCATGGTTCGTTTCAGGAGTGCCCGGATTCTTACCAGCAATTCTTTAAACTCAAACGGCTTTACAAGATAATCGTCAGCACCTGCATCAAATCCCTCAATTTTATCTTCAGTTGTACTTAACGCAGTAAGCATAATTACAGGGATGTGCTGATTACGGCTCCGAATGATTTTGCAAAGTTCGTACCCATTCATCCCCGGCAAATTGATGTCGGTAATAATCAAATTGAATAAAGCCGATTCAAATAACCGAAGCCCTATTTTGCCATCATAAGCTGTTACCACATGATAACTGAGCTCTTTAAGTCCTTTGGTAAGGGTGTCAGCAATTTTACGTTCATCCTCGATCAATAAAATTTTAATCTCTTCCATCTGATATTTCATTTTCTGTGATCGGAATTTCGTCATTTATACTCTGAATTACTTTCCCGCCAATACTCATAGATCCTACAACCATTATTACACTGGTAACCAGGATCACAAAAAACAATAAGCCTTCATTGAATTTCGAAAGGCGGAATATTTGCGGAATACTGTAAAACAGTAATATCGTGATCAATCCTGGGCAAAAAAAACTTCCGGGAATATATGAGCATGCAGGAAAAAGCGCAGGTAAATATATCGTATACCCATTAATACTGCGATCAGTAAACTGCCAACCAGTACAACTTCAATATCAATCAACAGGCGAAAATCGATCGTAAGCCCAAAAATAAAAAAGAAAAATGTGCGGATCAGGAAACTACTTTCAGCAGTCAATGCATGCAATAGATGAACGACGTCATTTACCTGCCGAGGAGATATCCACCGGTAAAAATAATTAAACATACCCAGTTTCCAGTTAGCCACTATCAGCCCAAAAATAATATAATAATCAGTGCCGGCAGGTGTATCATCTTACCAACAGCATACAGGAAAATCAACAGTGCAAAAACCAGGTAAAACCTCACTTTGGTCTGTATCCTGGTGAGGATAAATAAAATCAGGAATGAAAGAAAAATGCTCAGCAGAACCGTGAGTATCACTGATCCAAAAAATAAAAATATATTACGTTTATTCGGCTGCAAATGCGAAATACTGGGTATTACAATTGCACTGCTAACTACGGAAAGCGGTATCGCATAAACCAGACAATGTAAATACGATTCCTGCAGATAGAAAAATAAAACCGCTGAACAGGCTGCGGCAGAAAGCACCAGGATCACCAGGGCCGACAGGAATGCATTCCGGATAAGCCTGATTTTCTTCCGGGCAAGTTCCAGATCAAGCCCGGCCTCCAGCACGATCATGATTAATCCCAAAATACCAAAAAGCTCCACCGATACAGGTGGTATTTTTACTGACTGGTTATTAAACAACAGGATTTCCCTAACGCCGATACCTGTGAGTAATAACATCAATACAGAAGGAATCCCTGTTTTAATGGAAAGCAGGTTAAACAAATAAGAAAATTACAAGCAGGCAAGCTGCAATTATGAATACGTATGTACTGATTTCCTGCATAAGTAAAAATACCCTAAAATGCCATCAATTGGCCATTCCCAGTACTGGTTTATAATCTTTTAACTATGATTTCCCGTAACTAATGCCGTCTTCTAATTTACGCATTATTTTCCTAAATCCTATAACAAAATGTACTGATTGCGGCACAGCATAAGCTCATCATTCAAGAAATAAATAGTTTCCACCTCCTTTTTTTTAATGCCAAATTAATGCCATTTTAATGCCGCGGAAATAGATTTACATTTTACAGAAAGGATAGTATATCCCTCAAAAGGGCCGGGCCCATTGAGGGGATTTTTACATTAAAACCTAATGATTATGATACAACTTGAAATACAAAAACGCGAAAACAATGACTATTATTTTCGCCTGACCGACAACGAGGGTAAAACACTACTGATCAGCGAAAGCTACAATAAGAAAGAAAACGTTGTTCCAGGAATTGAATCATTAAAATTTATACTGCCCAATCCAGACCATATTGAGAAGAAGACTACGCTCCAGGGACGGTAAAGCCGCCGCTTCCATGTCAATTGCAGCAGAAAAACAGCTGGGCGACCAAATCAGTCATGGCATCAGCATAACAAAATACGGACACGCATTACCCCTTCAAAGAATAGAAGTAATAGAAAGCGGTCACCCGGTGCCTGATTTGCAGAGTATGCTTGCCGCTAACCTTGTCACAAAACATGTCAGTGATCTGCAATCCAATGATATTGTTATTTTTTTATTGAGTGGTGGTGCGTCATCACTCATGTCAGACCTGCCCGATGGTTGTACGCTCCGGGAAATACAGCAAACAAATTCGGCGCTTGTAAAAAGTGGTGCGAATATCAGTGAAATCAATATTGTACGCAAACACCTGAGTCATATAAAAGGAGGACAGCTTGCCCGCATGGCCCAACCTGCAAAGGTTTTCACACTTTTAATAAGTGATGTACCCGGAGACGACCTTAGCAGTATTGCCAGCGGACCGACAACCGCAGATCCATCCACTTTCAAGGATGCTTTGAATATCATTAAAAAACACAAAATAACTGACCAGGTTCCAATTGCTATCAGGGAATATCTTCAGCAGGGAGCCAACGGCATGAAACCTGAAACACCTAAGCCGGGAGACCCTGTTTTCAGGAACACTTTCAACCGGATTATCGGGAATAACCATTCCGCTTTAATAGCAGCAAAGGCACAGGCAATGCAGCTTGGCTACAACACAGACATTGCCAAAGAACAAATCACAGGGCCTGCTGAATCTACTGCCCGTGAAATCGTAAGGAAACTTATGGACTGTAATTCTCCTTTACCACACTGCTTTCTTTGGGGCGGTGAAACAACAATTACGGTAACCGGGGAAGGTTGCGGGGGGCAGAAACCAGCACTTTGCATTATGTGCACTGGATGAAATGCGAAAGGAATTTAAATCCGACTTTACAAGGAACATCACCTTACTTTGTGCCGGAACTGACGACTCAGACGGACCTACAAATGCAGCCTGGTCGATAGCCGATACTATTCTCTTACAGTCAGGTTACGCAGATAAAAAGAAAATACATTCACATTTGTCCCAATTTAATGCTTACCCCTTTTTCCAGGATGCCGGAACTCTTCTTTTAACAGGCCCAACCCAAACAAATGTGATGGACCTGGTGATTGCACTGGTACAGGATACTAATACTATTGTATTATAGGATTCAATGTGCGCCGCGGTTCATTTACACGATACCTGAAAAGTATTCCCAAAGAGACATAATACGTGGAATCGAGGGGCACATACCTGATATATCTCATCTAAAATAAGAATAGATGCGATATGCGTTATGCCAAAATATATTAACAGGCAATCAGGATAATTGTAATTCCATTTATCCTTTACTCATTACAGGTTTATTTGCTGCATCCAAACAGTATCAAGTATGTAACCCTGGCTTTCAGGTATTGTTGAATCCTGAAAGCTGCATCTCTTTATCTATTTTCAATGCCAGTGAGTCCCATTGCAAAACTGCCGCCCAAATGGTATCCACTTTTGAGACACCTCTCATTTCAAGCGGGCTAACACCCAATGCATGGACGCCGGGGTAGAAAGATTTTACCTCGTTGAAGAGCAAGCCATCATCAATATTCCTGCTTATCTGGTTCAATGAATCGATTAAATGCAAGTTTTGGATTTCTACATTCCGCATAACCGTTTCGGTCATCTCTAAACTCATTTTATCCATTTCATTCTGAAATGTTCATCCTGAAAAAAGGGGTCGGTATTTATTCAGTCCCAGTTGTTTTAATCGGTCATTAAAAAACTGTTTATCTGCATCAGGACCGGCAATCCTGAAAAAAATGTTTTGACCAGCACTATGGAATCCTGACCCTCCGTTTCCCATTTAAATATTTCGTTCCTTTTATGGAATGGGGTAATAATTTCCGCCTGGATTTTATGGCGAATCTTGTTTTTTTGGTATACAGTCAGTAAAAACCAAAAGCTTGGTATGCTGATCAGGATAAGAAAAAGCCCCGCAGCCCTCCCTACTCTTCTTTGCTTTACTTTATCTACATAGGACTTTAAAGGAAATTTAAGCAGTTTGACGATCAGGTATGTTGAAAGGGCGATGAATACAGCATTGATAAAATAGAGGTAAAAAGCCCCTCCAAAAATCTCCCACCGGCCCCTTGCAAAACCATAAGCAGAAGCACATAGCGGGGGCATTAAAGCTGTGGCAATAGCAACACCAGGCAAAGCATTGGTTTTTTCTTTCCTGGAACCGGAAATCATACCAGCTATTCCACCGAAAAGCGCCACACCAATATCAAGTAAAGTAGGCTGGGTTCTGGCTAAAATTTCAGATGTAGGTTCACCCAATGGAGTAAGGATAAAATAAACTACTGCTGTAATAAAACTGAATAATGTTACATAAGACAGGTTCCTTATTGATCTGATAAACAACTCCCGGTCGTGTACACCCACAGAATAACCTACGCCGGGTTTGTTGACATTAAAGGCGAAATAAGCATGGCGCCAATGATAATGGCTACTGAATTTGTATCAAGACCAATGGAAGCCAGCAGTGCAGAGCAAACCATCAGTAAGGCATTAATACCTTTTATATGTATGCCATCTGAAATTCTATTAGCTGTACCTTCATAATCGGTAGCATCACCAATATCAAATACATGTCGCAATAAAGTCATAAACGGAGTTATATCATAATTTAACCTTTAAAAGCAACATGTTGGTCATTTACCACAGCGATTTCTACATCACCTGCATAATGTAATTGGTAAAGATCTGACCGACGGTCTTTGAGCCGTTTGTACACTGCCGAAATTACGCAACTCTGTCAGCAACGAAAGATCAACATCACTTACAACGATCATTTCCGTATTCGGAGTTGCTTCGGCTTTGATACCATTTACGGGAAATGCGAAATCGGAAGGCGTTAACACGGCAGACTGGGCAAATTGCAGGTCCATATTGGCCACTTTGGGCAGGTTGCCCACACTACCTGCAATAGCAACAAAACATTCATTTTCTATAGCCCTTGCCTGTGCACAGAAACGAACGCGGTTATAAGCATTCTGGGTATCGGTTAAAAAAGGGACAAACAAAATCTGCATATGCCCGTCAGCCAGTTTTCTGGACATTTCCGGGAATTCCACATCATAACAAATCTGGATTCCGATCCGGGCCACATCTGTGTCAATCACCTTGATTTCGGTGCCTCCAATAATATTCCAGTCATACTCTTCATCGGGCGTGATATGTATTTACATACACTGTCAATTTTTCCGTTGCGATGCAGCAGGTATGATACGTTATACATTTTCCCATCCCGTATTTCGGGCATGCTCCCTGCGACAATATTCACATTGTAAGACATAGCCATTTTACTCATACTGGCTACAATTTCCCCGGTAAACCCCGCCAATTCCCTGATTGCATGACGTGTATCCAACCCATTAAAGCGGCCCATGAGCGGTGCATTAAACAGTTCGGGGAACAGGATAAAGTCAGATTTATAATCACTTACTGCATCTACAAAATACTCAACATGGGTTAGCAAATCTTCTGTTTTGAAGTATGGCCTCATCTGCCATTGAACCAACCCAATTCTGATGATGTCTTTTTCCGCAGTAAAATATTTTTCTCAGATTCATAATATACATTGTGCCAGATCAGCAATGTGGCAAAACCCATGCTTTCATCATCTTCAGGCAAATAGTTTTTAATTATTTTTTTAATCGAAATCATTTGCCAACTGGAATGTGAGCGTTGGATCATAAATTTCCCGGTTCTTTACTTTATCGATATATCCTTTGGGTGTGAGTTTATCGGCATACATGCTATACTTTGGGATCCTGCCTCCTGCTATAATCATTTTCAGGTTCAACCGCTCACATAAAACCTTTCTGGCTTCATATAACCGGCGCGCCAATCGCAGTCCACGATAATCCGGATGGACAAATACTTCAATTCCATACAATGTTTCACCCTTCGGATCGTATGTATCAAAGCTGAAATGCCGGTAATATCACGGTAAGTATGGTTGTCGCCGAATTTGTCGTAACAAACGATAATTGATAAAGCACATCCAACTACTTTACCGTCGCAGGTTATAACAACCTGCCCATCCGGAATTTCTGAATTAATTTTTCAAAGATTCTTCTTTCCAATACTGGCCTCCCAAACTGGCATATGCCTGGATCATAGAATCCTTCAGCATCTGATAATCCTCAATGGTCAGGCTTTTTACTTCAATAATACTTGTTTCCATAAAATATTTATTTAAGGTTCATTCAGCAGAATGACGCCAGTTGACGAATTGTAATTAATCCGAAAAACCAATGTAGTTTCCTGTGGTCAGTGGAGGAGATCACACAATATATGAGTGTGGAACTAAGTGCTAATTAAAACCAAATTAAAAGCAGATTAAAAGGCAGGTTTGCATCAGAAACGCCTGTACCAGAGACAATTGTTTAGTATCAGCCCAAAGCCAGTCTGTATGCCAGATATTTTTACGACTATTTATAGATTCCGCTGCTACTGCACTATTCGAAACAGGATTTCTTTCAATCCCGGCATAAGACAGGATGTCATATTAATCGTCCAAATACACAAAAAAAAGCGACCATTCCCTGCGAATGGTCACTTTCATATTTTCTCCAGTACTTCAGCTTACTTAACGAGCTCAAACTCCCCTCTCTTCGTTTCCGAAGAATTCGTTCCGATAAACACCTGGAACTTGCCGGGTTCTGAATCATACTTCAGGCTGGCGTTATAGAATTTCAGCAATTCATTATTGATCACAAAACTGATTTCTTTTGATTCTCCCTTTTTCAGGAAAACTTTCTGGAAACCTTTGAGTTCTTTCAGCGGGCGGCCGATCGTGCCGACGAGATCACGGATGTACAGCTGTACGGTTTCTTCGCCATCATAATTCCCGGTGTTGCTGACAGTAACTGTTGCGGTTATGGTTTCAGCGGCTTTCATGGTGTTGCCACTGAGACGGAGATCGCTGTAGCTGAATTTTGTATAGCTCAAACCGTAACCGAAAGGATACAACGGGCTGTTGGGCGCATCGAGATAATTGGATTTGAATTTTCCGAAATTATCACCATCGTTGGGACGGCCTGTACTTTTAGCCGCATAATAGATAGGAATCTGTCCCATGTTACGCGGGAATGTCATGGTGAGTTTACCGGAAGGATTGTAATCACCAAAGATCACATCTGCCACTGCATTACCGGCTTCTGTTCCGGGATGCCATACTTCGATGATAGCAGGCACGGTTTTACTTTCCGCTTCAATCACCTGGGGCCGGCCACTCATTAATACCATCACAATAGGTTTACCTGTTTTTTGCAGGGCAGCAATGAGTCTTTTCTGGCTGGCGGGCAAACTCAGGTCGGTACGACTGGCAGCTTCACCACTCATTTCACTGGCTTCACCAGCAACGAGTACAACTACCTGCGCTTTATTGGCAGCCGCAACTGCTTCATCAATCATTTCTTCAGGGCTGCGTTTATCAATGTCTATGCGGGGGCCGAATACGTTTACATGTGCAGCGAGCGCTGAGTCATCGGAAATATTTGCGCCTTTGGCATAGATGATTTCTGCACGGCCACTGAGCATATTTTTAAATCCTTCTAAAACAGTCACGGCATATTTTGAATCACCGCTAACCGCCCAGGTGCCCAGCATGTTTTCACGGCTGTCGGCCAGCGGGCCAATCAGCGCGATAGTTCCTGTTTTTTTCAGGGGTAATAACTGGTTATCATTTTTCAGCAATACAAAGGTGTGACGTGCTGCTTCGCGGGTGAATTTGCGAACCTCCGCATTCATCACTTCACTCTTCATGCGCTCTTCATTGCAATAGCGGAAAGGATCTTCGAAGAGACCCAGTTTATATTTGGCTTCCAGAATCCTGCGGCAGGCATCATCAATTGTTTTCAGCGTTACTTTACCTTCTGCCAGTGATTTTTTAATGGTAGTCAGGAAACCTTCGCCCACCATATCCATATCCAGTCCGGCATTCAGCGCCAGGGCAGAGCAATTCTGGAGATCGCCCATACCATGATCCATCATTTCATTGAGGGATGTATAGTCAGACACTACAAATCCTTTAAAGCCCCACTGTTTGCGAAGCAGATCTGTCAGCAGCCATTTATTGCCTGTGGCAGGCACACCATTGATTTCATTGAAAGAACTCATCACACTGCCTGTACCGGCATCTACTGCCGCTTTATACGGAGGCAGGTATTCGTTGTACATTTTCACCAGGCTCATATCGGTGGTGTTGTAATCACGGCCGGCCTCTGCAGCACCGTATAATGCAAAGTGTTTTACACAAGCCATTAGTGTATTGTTCTTCGACAAATCATTGCCCTGGTAGCCTCTTACCATGGCCTTGCTGACCTGTGAACCGAGATAAGGATCTTCACCGGCGCCTTCTGCCACACGGCCCCAGCGGGGATCGCGCGCAATATCAACCATGGGTGAAAAAGCCCAGTTCAGTCCGTCAGCCGATGCTTCATTGGCTGCAGCAGCTGCTGTACTTTGAATCAGGGGAATATCCCAGCTGCTGGCTAATCCCAGCGGAATAGGGAAAGTGGTTTTATAACCATGGATCACATCGGATCCAAATAGCAGGGGGATTTTAAGTCTGGTTTGAGTAACGGCTATCGTCTGCACCGTTTTAATCTTTTCCATCCCGATCACACCAAACAAACCGCCAACCTGGCCATTCCTGATTTTTGTATCCACGTCCTGGCTTACCACGGCACCAGTAAGAATCCCGCCGCCGGGTGTAAGCAGGTTCAGCTGGCCGATTTTCTCCTCCAATGTCATTTTCTTCATCAGCGCATCCACAAATACTTTCATTTTTGCGTCCTGCGATTGTGCCGTTGCGGCAACCAGGACCAATAGGGCCAATAGTAGTCTTTGCAAGCCTTTCATCATATACGATTTATCATTGTTAAAAAAACAGTTTAATCCACTTTAATAGTCTGGAAACGGTCCGATACTCCGTTTTCGTTGACGGCTTCAATGGTGAAATAATAAGCCTTCTGCAGATCCATCGCCTTGAACCAATATTCATTCAGGTCATGAACCATCACACAGTTATACAGTTTATCGGGTGCTGTGCCGTAATAAATATTATACGCATACGCATTATCCACCGGGCTCCATCGGATCCAGCCGCTGCGTTTGTCTTTCTCTGTGCGTAACACCATAAAGGTTTTCACCGCAGCAGGTTTGGCACCGTTTCCGTTTCCAAATACCCGGAATCCGCTGAGTGCAAATTTACCGGTTGGCATTTTCAGGTTCTCCAGTTTGAGATAACGGGTTTGAACCGGTTGCGGCAGTTCTATATAATCATGCGGTACATCTTTGGTGTTAGCGGATTTATCCACGAGCACCGTCCATTTTTTCCCGTCCGATGATGCATAAATTTTATACTGATGGGAAACACCCTGTGATTTACCAAGGAACTCTGCATCCTGGTCTGCATAATTAAGCTGGATGGCATTCACCGTTGACATGTTTCCGAGATCTGTTTGTATCCACTCCCCTTTATTCCCTGTGGCTGCACTCCAGTATGTTTTCATGCTTTCATCCACGGCATTGTTTGCTGAATAAGAACCCAGCGTGGAAGATACCTGCACCGGTTTCTTGTAATTCAGCAGCATCCATCCGGTGAAACGGCTTTTCAAATGATCAGCCGGTCCGTTGGGCAGGTAATGCGGGTAATCACCAAAAGCGGTATTGCAGTACATGATATCATCTTTATCAAAACCTGCCGGCCAGATACCGATCCTTCTTTCGAAATTATTTTTCACAGAAAGCATGATGGTGCTTACATGCCAGTAATTATGATCGTTGTCCTGGAACGTGGCTCCATGTCCGGCCCCACGGGCAAAACCACCCAGTTTCATACTCAGCGGGTCAGACTGGTCCCTGAAATCACCGACAGGATTTCCCATCGGTGTCTGGCCTACTGCCACGCCATCCGCATAGCCGCTGAATTCAGTACCCGGTGCGCCGTATTGCAGGTAGTATTTATTATTATGTTTCGTCATCCAGGCGCCTTCCATAAAAGGATCGAGGAAAGTATTATCCATGTGTTCACCAAATCGCTGCCAGCCAAAGCGCCAGGCTTTGAGTGAATACATCTCGCGGCGTGTGCCGATGGGTTTAAATGTTTTGCGGTCCAGCTCCACACCATACAACGGATACACATTGCTGCTGCCATTATACATATACAGCCGGCCGTCATCATCTGTAAAAAATGCAGGGTCCCAGCCACCGATTTCAAATGAATCCACCAGCGGTTTCCACACATTCCCTTTGGGATCAGTGCTCATCCATAAAGTAAACTTGCTGGTATACGTTGAACCAAATACAATCATGGTATCACCTACCACACCAACGGCCGGTGCACAGAGCTCATCATATCCTTCATTCCAGGGGCGGAGGAAAGCGGCGGGAGTTGAAAGTCCAGTTAATCATATCATGGCTCCACCAGTAACCCCACTGGTTTGTACTGAACAGGTAATAATCATTTTTATAATTTACAATTACCGGATCAGCAGTTGCGCGGTGCTTACCCCATTCACTGAAATTGGGGATTGGCGTGTAGCCATAATCTATATTGATAGGGTTGCAGTAGGTTTTTTGCTGGGCACTTACCGGACCTGCAGCAATGACTGCCATAAATATGAATGCAAGCCATCTCCTGGTGAATTCCATCCCTGTATTCATGTATTATTTACTTTCTTTTAAATATGGACTTTGAAAATCCAGTTTCCGTAAACCATCTTTTATTTCCGGACAACTCATAAACAGTTTCCAGATTAACCCTGTGCGGTAATTCTCAATCATGGCCACTATCGGCCCCTGGTCAATGGCCAGGTGTGAATGGGCATACCAGCCTTTCGTTTCATTAAACGCATCCACAAAACCATATTCACTCCAGATTTTATCGCCCAGGTCATAATAAAAATGTTTCAGGGCTTTCATGGAAAACTCAGGCGTGTACGGGAAAGCCGATAAAGCAGCAGTGGGTGTTATCGTTCCCCAATCGTTGGTAGGTGAAAACGCATTATAACCGTCATACGTATCACTGGCTGTTAAGCCCCAGCAGTTTTCACCGTAACCTTTGAATTTTTTTGGGTTATCAACACAGTAATCATGATTGATGAGTGTATGGTTTTGATTCTGCTCCCAGTAATCCGCATAGCGGTCTTTCAGTCCGCGCGGATCAAGCCCGAGGAAAGAATAATGCGAAAAGAACAGCGGGCCGCCATAATCAAACCCAAGAGGCAAAGTATGGCTGTAGAATTTTTTACCATTGTTAAAGAAACTGCTTTGCGCCCAACCCCTGTGATATACATCAGCAGAAACGGGATATTCTTTCCCGCTGGCAGCGAGAATATAAACAATCAGGCATTCATTAAATCCGCGGATGGGGAAATTCATCGTCCAGCCGTTATTGGGACTCCAGTGCCAGTACAGTACTTCCTGTCCGTCGCGGGTAAACCAGTTCCATTCGATACCGGACCATAACCACTGGATATGATTGCGTAAATCATTTTCCAACGGCGTGTTGGCATTGAAGTATTGACGGGCACATAACAAACCCTCAAAGAGGTACGACGTTTCAACCAGATCTGCACCATCATCTTTCCTGCCGAAAGGAATGGTTTTTCCGGTAGTGCCGTTCATCCAGTGTGCAAAAGCGCCGTGATAGGAATCAGCTTTCAGCAGGAACCGTGTCATTTTCAACAGCAGTCTTGCAGCTGTATCCCGGCTGATCCATTTTCTTTCCACGGCCACAATCATACTCATGATACCAAAACCGGTTCCACCCACGGCAATGGTTTCATGGCCGTAGTCTTCTGTATTGCTTCTTTCACGGGCCATGCCGCTTACCGGATGGGCAAAATCCCAGAAATAACGGAAGGTTTGTTTTTGCACAAGATCCAGCAATGCGGAGTCGCTGAGCTGGAGTGTCCTGGCAGCAGGATTGAATCCTGTAACTGCAACCTGGTTTTTTTGCGCAATCGCATGGAGTGAAACCAGGCAGAACAGGAAAGCCAGTATTTTTTTATTCATGCCGTTGGCGTTTTCAGCTTATAAATATGGGGCGGTGAAGCCCAGTACATTTTTCAATCCGTTTTTAACTTCCGGGCAGCTGGTCAGTAAATTCCATACCAGCTGGGTGCGGTAATTTTCAATCATCACGATAATCGGACCCTGGTCAATGGCCAGTGTAGAATTGGCAAACCAGATATCCTTCAGGCTGAATGCATCCACAAACCCGTATTGCTTGAATATCTTATCACCAAGTTTGTAATAGAAAAACTTCAGGGCATTCATACTTTCTGTGGGCGTGTAAGGAAACGAAGCCAGTGCTGCGGTGGGTGCAATCACACCCAGGTCATTATTGGGCTCGCTGGCTGAATATCCACCCGGAATATCACTGGCTGTTAAACCCCAGCAAAGATTGCTGTATCCGTAATAATTGCGGGGATTGGCCCGGCAATATTCGTAATTGATTTTAGCATGGTTGGTTGTCTGGGTCTGGTAATTGGCATACTGATCAGCCAACCCGGTTGGGTTGATCCCGAGGAAAGAATAATGTGCCCAGAAAAGCGGACCGCCATTGGAAGGACCAAGTGGCAGTGGCAGACCATAATAATTACCATTGGTAACCATACCGCCATTGCGGGCCCAGCCTTCTTTATATACAATCTGCGGGATGGCTGATGTGTTGGATGAAGCGGCCATGATATAAGTAATCAGGCATTCATTCCATCCCTGGATTTTAAAATTCATATCCCAGTTGTAATTGGGACTCCAGTGCCAGTACAGTGCATTCTGCCCGCCCTGGCGAAACCAGCTCCATTGTACACCATCCCAGATGGTATTGATATCTGTGCGCAATTGTGTTTCCGCTGCATCAACACCACTGAAATACTGGCGGGCAGTCAGTAAGCCGGCCATTAAATAAGATGTTTCCACCAGGTCAGCACCATCATCTTTTGTACTGAATGGTATTACCACGCCGGTTGTTCCGTTCAGCCAGTGCGGGAAAGCACCGTGGAATTTCTGCGCTGTGTTTTTAAGAAAAGCAACGATAGTCTGCATGCGGGCCAGGCCCTGTGCACGGGTGATGAAGTTACGGCTGACAGCAACCGGAATGGCCATGATACCAAAACCGGAACCACCTGAAGTAACGGTTTCATTATTGCCGTTGCTGCGTTCACGTGCCAGACCACTGACGGGGTGTCCAAAATCCCAGAAATATTTAAACGTCTGCTGCTCGACTAAATCAAGCAATGCATTATCACTGATGATGGGGAATTTATCTGATGAGTCAAGCTGGGTGGTGAAAGGAATGGATACATCCGTTGAGAGACTGCCTTGTTTGACTGATTTCAGGTTTGCATTCACAGAAATTGTATACCGGGTAAGGTATTTCATCGAAGCAGTTGGCGTTACCACCACCGTGCTGTCGTGGTTTTCATAACCCATACTGGTTCCAATTGCGCTGCTGCCTGATTCCACAATAGAAATGGCACCCACGGTACCGCGGTCAACCGCGTTGCTGAATGAAAGCCTGATCACCGCTGATGCCCTCACGTTCAGGTTGCCGGATGACTGGGCAGTAGTTGCATCAAATTTTGCAGTGACTAATGATATAGGTACCGGCGGTAATGGTGGCGGGTCGGGTGTACCTTTCTTGCCACAGTCCGCTGCCAGCAAAGCCGGTACAAAAAGTAATGCGCCAATATACCTGAACGTTTTTTTCATTCGCTGATTTTATAAAATTAAAGTAGCGATGGAATGCGGGCGTGCTGTAACAGTAGCTGCTTTACCGCGGATCCAAACAGAATAAGGTGTATTGATATTTCCCTGGTTCATCACAATCACTACGAGTTTGCCATCGGGGTTGAGAAATGCTGTGGTGAGTAACTGGCTGCGGCTCGCAGCGGCAATTACCCTTTTCGCACCGGGTTGGATAAACTTGGAGAAATGGCCAATATAATAATAGGAATTTGTGTAACTCACTTTACCGGTTTTGGTATCGCCATGCACAGGGGCGAAACAGAAATTCTGCACGTGGTTCGGGCCACCGGTTTCATCCAGCAGCACATTCCAGTCTGTAAAGCCAACCATACCGTTATTAAAATCATTGATCATAGAACGGCCGTATTCTTCTCCCAGTGCCCAGTTGTAAAACTTGGCTGCGTTATAGCTTTCGGCGCATCCTTCTGTAAAGAAAATATTTTTATCAGGATAAGCTTCGTGTACCCTGCTGATGTTGTCATACATGGGTGTGCCGCCGCTCCAGTCTTCATACCAATGGAAACCGATACCCCAGATATATTTGGCGGCTTCGGGGTCATCGAAATATGTCTGGGCCCGCTGGTAAACCAGGTCGCGGTTATGATCCCACACAATGATCTTTTTATCTTTCAGTCCTTCTTTTTCCATGGTGGGACCGAGATGGTTTTTCAGGAAATCCCTTTCTTCTTCACCGGTAAAGATGCAGCTTTCCCAGCGCTGGGTGGCCATGGGTTCATTTTGAACAGAGATGCCCCAGATGGGGATACCTTCTTTCTCAAAAGCTTTTACAAATTTTGTATAGTATAAAGCCCAGCTTTTGGCAGCACTCTCTTTCAGTTTACCGCCGTGAAGCATGTCGTTATTATCCTTCATCCAGGAAGGAGGGCTCCAGGGGCTGGCGAACACATTCAGTTTATTCCCGGCCGCTTTCATGGCTTCCTTGATCATGGGGATTTTGAACTTCTTATCATGATCAATATTGAATGTACCCAATGTGCTGTCATTCTCTGCCACATAGGTGTACATATCACTGCTGAAATCGCAGCTGTTGATATTGGTACGCGCGACCGTATAACCTATACCATCCTTCGGGTCATATAATGCTTTGATAATTTCCTGCCGGGAAGCCGCAGGCAGTTTGTAAAACGTTTCTGCAGATGCATCTGTAATGGCACCGCCGATCCCAAAATAAGTCTGGAAGGTTTTGTCCGGATCAACAAATACAGACACTTCGTTTTCAAAAGGCTGGGGTTTATCACTGAAACTGGCGGTATCAGTGAGCGACAGGCGCAGTTCAGTACTGTCAGCCGTTGTGTAAACCGTTACTTTTTTTCCTTCAGTGGAAAATGTGGTACCGCTGCCTGTTTTTGCTGTTTCCTTATTTTCATTGCAGGAAACGGCCATCACAGCTGTAAAAATAATCAGGATTCTTTTCATGATGGGATTGTTAATCGTTACCAGATATATGTAGCCACAGCGCCTGCAGGAAGCGATGTGAATACGGATTTGCCTTTATAAGTAATATTAAAACCAGCTCCTGTTCCGTTCTCATTCACCACAATCAACACTTTTTTACCGGAAGGAGTAACAAATGCAGCATTGGCCAGGTTTGTGGGCACATCTGAACTGATCCTGCGTGAACCCGCCGGGACAAATTTGGATGCATGTGCAATAATATAATAGCCTACTTGCCTGGTGACTGTTGAACTCAGTATTTGTATGGCGCCTTTGCATTCTGTACAGCCACCCGGTGTATGCAGTGCATACGACTGGTCATTGGCCAGGTTCCATTCCAGCGACACTTTACTCCAGTTGCGCATGGCACCAATCACTACATTCTTTACATGCCATTTCAGGTCACCGTCAAAACTGCCTGTTGCACCGGTCCACTGTTCGGTGAAATAAAGATTCTTGGTGGGATACGCATCATGCACAGTTGACAAAGCACTGATATCACCGGCATAGAGGTGGAATGCAGAGCCATCAATATAATTGCGTGCTGCTGCATCATTCAGTACTGTGATCGGGTAGTTGGGATTATCACAGTTATGATCCCATACAATGATTTTGGTGGTTAACCCGGCTGTCTGCAAAGCGGGGCCTAAATTATTCTTGATAAAATTAGCCTGTTCGGCAGCCGACATCAGCATGCTGGGATTATTGCCACCGTGCTGGGGTTCGTTCTGGATAGTGACCGCATCTACAGTAATTCCTTTGGCCTGCATAGCCTGCAGGTACTTCACAAAATAGTTTGCATACGCGCTGTAATAAGCCGGTAGCAGGCTTCCGCCCATGGAATTGCCGTTATCCTTCATCCATACAGGCGGGCTCCAGGGAGAACCGAGTATTTTTATGGAAGGGTTAATGGCCAGGATATCTTTTAATACAGGAATCAGGTCCTGGGTATCTTTTGACAACGTAAACTGTGCGAGTGTGGGATCAGTTTGTCCAACCGGAAGGTCATCATAACTGAAAACAGCCGGGCTCAGGTCAGAGGCACCGATACTGACACGCAGGTAACTCACCCCAATCGAATTGCTGCCGTTTCCGAACAGTTCATTCAGTAAGGCTGCTTTTTCTGCGGTGCCCATGCGGTTGATCAGGTAAGCACTGCCGCCGGTTAATGTATAACCAAAACCATCAATGGTCTGGTAGCCGACCGTGGAGTCTACTGTAATTGCCGGGAAACCGCTGGTGGGGTTCCCGAATGAAAGCACAGTGGTTTGTTTTTGCAACAAAGCCGACTGGTCGCCTTTCGTCATCCACATATCCATATCATTGGTAGGCGTGGGAGGAACAACCGGGGGCGGATCAGGAGTCGTTTTCTTGGAACAATCGCCAAATACAAAGAAGCTGTACATGGCCGTAACAAATAATATCAGTTTTGTATTTAGCATACAATCAGGTTAAAGGTTATGGCATCATTCTGCCGTCTTCAAAAATACCAGATGATCACTGTTCCGGGCGATGACCAGGGTTTGCTGTCCGCCTGATAATTTCACTATGCGGATGTCCCTCACTTCACCATCTGCTGACGAGGTACTGCCCAGTACTTTAAAGCCACCGGATGCCTTATCAAAGGTAAATGCTGTTGGCCGCATCGCGTCATATCTTCCTTCATAAGGTATTACCCCGTAGAAATTACCGCCGGCAATAAAGCCGGATTGCCCTTTCACGTTTACCGGGCTAAAGGCGAAAACAGGTGAAAGCTGCAATTCATCCGGCAGGGCGATTTTGGTAAAATTCCCCTTTCCATCGTTGATAAAGCAGGCAGAACCCAGTGTTTCAGCCTGGAGTTCCACATAATCCTTAAACAGGTTATAGAACATATATTGTACCGTTTTCCCGGCTACCTCGCTGTAAGTGAGATATGATTTCTTCAGTACCGGCAAGGAGCGTTCCAGTTCGTCCTTGGCGAGGAAAGGATATTCTTTGCCATCTATGGTAGTTGCCAAAATCTGCTCCACGGAGCCATTTTTGTCAAAGTCTTTTACATACAGTTTTACCGGGCCGTCCTTTCCGGACCAGAGTTTGGTATTCTCGCCCCAGTTACCGGCCAGGATATCCATGAAACCGTCACCATTTACATCTGCTGTATAAACGGTTTGCCATAAACCGGAAGACGCAGGAATATCGGTAGCTGTAAATTTCCCTTTTTGATTCATGAAGATTTTTACGGACATCCATTCACCGGCTACAACCAGGTCGGGCCATCCGTCTTTGTTCAAATCAGAGAAGCTGGCCGTTGTAACCATGCCTGTCTGGCTGAGATTGATTTGTACGGAGTCTGCAGCCTTGAATCCGGCCTTTCCGTCGTTCAGCAGCAGGTAGGAAGGCTGGGCGATTCCGTAGCGCCTTGCGTCTGCCAGGCCACCCACAAACAGGTCCTGGTCGCCATCATGGTCAATATCGGCAGCTGAAACACAGGATTTATTTTTAAGGATTGAAGGCATCCCTGCGCTGGCATCTGTAAAATGGCCCTTGCCATCATTGAGATAAAAATGATCCGCCAGTTCAGACGCACCATCATCCATTTCATTCCCGCCACTCACCGTATATAAATCAGGCCAACTATCATTATTCGCATCAAAGAAAATAGCATCAACAACCTCGGAAGAAGCGTATTTACCAAATACGGCCGTATCTGCAACCTGCCACCTGCCCCCTGCTCCCTGTATCATTAATACACCTGCCTCCCCTGCTCCGCCGCCGGCAAAGAAATCATCCAGTCCGTCCTTGTTCACATCGGCCACAGCCAGTTTAGGTCCGCGTGTTGACTGCATATGCGGGATCAGGTATTGTTTGTTGAAGTCGAGGAAATTATTCTCCTGGTGAAGCCAGTTACAGTTCACCTGTGTGCTGATATCGGTGAATGCTTCAGTCGTTTGCGGGAAGAAGCTGTTATAGTCAAAATGGCCGCTGGCCTGGAAGTAATTGGCTTCAAAATGACCAACTGCAGGAACATTTTTGGAAACCTGGTATTTCTGGTCAGGCCATACGATCAGGATGCTGTCAATGTAACGCAGGCTGTCGAGACCGAAATGCAGGCGGGGATCTACAGATGACTGGAAACCACGGGTGGGTTGCAGTTGCTGGTATTGCATTTTCCCGTTGTAGAATAACCAGGCTTTAGCACCGATGCCAAATGTATTCTGCGGACTGCCTTTGAAATTTATTCTCTGTATGGTTTTAACGGGGGCATTATTTTTCAGGACGACGGCTGTTGCGTTATTGCAGTTGATTACCACATCGAGGTTACCGTCGTTATCGAGATCTGCATAAGAAGATCCGGTGAAATAGCCTTTCATATCCAGTGAGCCCCAGTCATCGCTTTTATCGCTGAAATGTAATCCACCATCATTGCGGAAAAAATAGGGATGGGAACTGCCGTCGGGCATGTGCTCAATGGCCACATCGTCAAACTTATCGGTTTGCTGGCGGCCTTTTTTCATATCGAGGTCGGATACAAAACGTATGTAATCGAGGTCAACCGGCCGTTTGTTGATACCGCTTGAAATAAAAAGGTCTTTGTTGCCATCGTTATCAAAATCCGCAAAGAGCGGCGCCCAGCTCCAGTCGGTGGCAGATATGCCGGATAAAAGTGCGGTTTCGCTGAAACTGCTGCCGTTGCCATTATTCCGCTGCAGGCAGTTGCGTGAATACTGCTGCTGGTAACCGTGCATTTCCAGTTTTACTTTATAGATATCGGGATTCTCATCACTCCCGTATGATTTCAGTGTTTTTTCGTCGGGGGGCAGCATGTCAACGGTTACCACATCCGGCTGGCCGTCGTTGTTATAATCGTTCACGTCATTGCCCATGCTGAAGCGGCTGTAATGTTTGAAGTGTTGGGCACCGCTCTCCGTAAAATGGCCTTTGCCATCGTTGATATAGTAATAATCATTTTCGTGAAAATCGTTGCCGATATAAATATCATCCCATCCGTCGTTGTTTAAATCTGCCACGGCAAGTCCAAGTCCGTACCCGAGACTGCTCTGGAAGATACCAGCCTCGGCGGAAACATCTGTGAATTTCCCGATGGAGGCAACATCGTTGCGGTAGAGCCTGTCGCCTGACATGGAATCATAGTTCCGGCGGCTGGAAGTATCCACAATGTTTGCATGCGGGTGATGGCTTTGGTTAAGTATGTAACAGTCGAGGTCGCCATCATGGTCATAATCAAAAAATGCCGACTGGGTAGTCAGGCAGGAAGTGTTGAGACCGTATTTTTCTGATTCTTCGGAGAAAGTATTATCCCCTTTATTGATAAAAAGTTCATTGTGTCCTTTCAGTTCATAGCGATTGCTGATGGTTGACACATACATATCCAGCCGTCCGTCTGCATTTACATCGGCCATCGTTACGCCGGTGCACCAGTCGGAGCTGCCGGCCACACCGGCTTTAGCTGTAATATCTTCAAACTGGAAATTGCCTTTGTTGAGATAGAGTTTGTTCCCT
Source organism: Chitinophagaceae bacterium (assembly GCA_016720825.1). Classification (GTDB taxonomy): domain Bacteria; phylum Bacteroidota; class Bacteroidia; order Chitinophagales; family Chitinophagaceae; genus JJ008. Next base: position 22,772 of record JADKJV010000012.1, read on the forward strand.
CCTTTGTTATTGGCGGTAAAATAAATATCAGCCAATCCGTCGTTGTTAATATCGCCGGTCGCGACGCCGCCACCGTTATAATAGTACAGATAATAAAGTATGCTGAACAGGTGATGGCTTGCCGGGGTGTTGTTAAAATCGATATGGGTCTGGCCGGAGGGCAGGCTCTCAAACATTTTTTTCTTTTCGGATTTGCAGGATACAATACCGGTTGCTAATCCAATCAGTATAACCAGGGGGAGCAGGCGGGACCTGAAAGACATAGGAAAGAATTTAGCAGAACTTGAAAAAGAATAAAAAGGGCCGGAACAAAAAAATTGTCCAGCCCTTTTGTGCAAACGATTGCTTATTGTGCTTGCATTTTTAATTCACTTTTATCATGCATTACTGCTTGTTAGTGAACAATGCCGAAATCTCAGATTGAGTTAATACAGTGCCGTACAAACGTAACTGGTCAAGACTGCCTTTGAAAGTGCAAGCCAGCCAGTCGTCAGATGCATATCCTGTAGAAGGACCTGCACCAACACGGTATTCTGTGATTTTTGTAGTAGCCAGGCGTAATGCACCATGACTACCCCAAACTTTCACATTCGGATTCTGCACAGCGTCAATATACAGTTTCATGGAACTGTTAGATTGATCGTATGTCAGCACCATGTGATGCCAGTTGTTATCACATAAGCCGGCGATGGTCTGACCACCTTCCCATGTAAACCAGTTGTCAGCAGGACTGCTGTTCGGGTCTGCGGGGTTAGACGGGCTTACAAACTGTGTTTTAATTGCACAAGCGGCATTATCACCTTCCAGGAATACGAAGGCAACTGCACCACTCCAATGGTAACCATCCTGTGCTTTTATTGACATGATGTAATTCGGACCGTTGGTGCCATTGTTATTTTTTGTCTGGCCATTTTGTTTGAACCAAACAGAAATCGTGAAACTGCTGCTGGCAGCCCAGGCGTTGAAAGAAGGATACTTAACAAATTTCTGATTTACGCCGGAAAGCGCTTTTCCCCTGATACCAGTAGTGCTGGTAAAAGGATTGTCAGAAGGGAAATTCGCTTTGATGCTGTCAACAGCATTCATCAGCGGATTTGTAGAAGAACCGTCAAAAGCCGCATAGAATTTCAGCGGGCCACCCGGAGGGTTGCTATCCTGAGGATAACTTCCAAGGGCAGGGCGATCCATTTTCTGGCAGCTTACTGCCATCAGGGTAACCACTGCTAAGAGAAGATAGCTATAGGTTTTCTTTTGCATGTTATAAATTTTAGATTTCAGGAGTTAATATTACCATTCCGGGTTTTGAACCAGATTGGGGTTTGAGTTTAATGCAGACGAAGGAATCGGATAGAACCTGTGTTTGTTCTGGTAACCATTTCCACCAAGAACTGAAAGTGCATCGCCCCATCTTACGAGGTCAAAGAATCTTTCAAATTCCATAGCGAATTCAGCCCTTCTTTCTTTCTTAACGGCAGCCCTCATCTGGGCCTGGCTAACAAAAGAAATATTTGTAAGTCCTGCACGGCTACGGATCATATTAACCCAGGTTGCAGCATCGGTTTGGTTACCGGCACCACCTACTTCGTTAGCAGCTTCAGCAGCCATCAGCAATACTTCAGAATAGCGAAGTACACGGTGATTGATCCATGTGTTCTGTGCTTCGTTATTAGGAGTACCCAGACCAGCATTCAGGTAATCACTGTATTGATTGTATACTTTTTTATTCCAGTAAAGGGCGTTGGTCAGGTTGGGCAGGGTTTTGGCGATAACCACCTGTGTTTGTAACGCCGTCAGACTGGTTTGAATAAAGGATAGTAGCGTCTTTACGAACGTCGCCTGCTTCATAAGATGCTTCGAGGGAAGCTGTAGGTGTGTTCCAACCCCAACCGAGATCCCATGCACCTGATCCGCCACGTACGCCCTGGCACTGACCGAGGCGGCTCCAGTAAACGTCACCGTCGCCGGCTGTTTTGGAAGCCTGGATTTCAAAGATTGACTCAGAATTGAGCTCACCTTCTTTTTTGAAAATTTTCCAGTACTGGGGAGCCAGTGAATACTGGGTAGAGTTGATCACTTCCTTGCAAAGAGTCAGCGCATTCGCCCACTGTTGTCTGTACAGCAGTGCTTTTGCATGGAAAGTTTTAGCGGCATAAGAAGTCAGACGGCCTTTGAATTTAGCTTCCCACTGAGCGGGCAGGTGTTGCTCGGCATAAGTGAGGTCGGCATCAATCAGCGCGTAGATTTCAGCAGCCGGTGCTTTGGCTTTGTTACCATCAGCCGGGTTCTTGATTTTGAAATCGATTTTAGGAACATCACCAAATGTCCTTACGAGATCAAAATAAGAATATGCCCTCCAGAATTTCGCTTCCGCGATATTCACGATAGAAGCAGGATCTGTATAGTTATTGGTAGCAGCTACATCCAGGGCGTCATTACAAAGCCCGATGAATACATAGTGCTTATCCCAATATAAGCCAGCACCCCAGTCATCTTTGGTATACTGGAAGTTGTCGTAAGTCTGGTGCCAGGCAGAAGCGCCGGGGTCAGCTACGTTCTCTGCGTCATCAGAACGGAAACCGTTCATCGCAACCCAGGGAATGTTTTCAAAACCATCACCGCAATAGGGCTGGTCTTTGGAGTTACGGACTGCTCCGTATAAACCAAGCACCTGGCCTTCAAGGGCTCCGACTTTCACATCATCAGTTGTGATGGAAAGCGGCTTCCTGTCAAGGAATTTTTTACATCCTGTTGTCAGGGTAACAACGGGGACAAGGAGTAAAGCCCCCATTATCATTTTTTTAAATTGCTGCATTTTCAAATTTTTAATTTTTTATAGAATTAAAAGTTTGCATTAAGTCCGAAAGTGAAAATACGGGGTAATGCACTTCCTGCTCCGCCGAAGTCCAGTCCATAAGACAGGGCACCACCAGCAAACTCTGGTGAATAACCCAGGTTGTTTTTCCATGTCTTAAGATTCTGAACACCAACAGACAGTCTCAGGTTTTTGATACCGGTTACTTTCGGAAGATTCACGAAAGTATAAGCCAGGCTCAGGTTCCTGATACGGAAATAGCTGCCATCTTCAATACCATAAGTAGAAGGAGCGCGGTTTACGAGGTGATTCTGGTTCACAATGGGAACCCAGTTTGAATTACCTGCTGCAGTCCAGCCTTCAGTATAATAAGCAGGATAGTTATAAACAGAGTTTTTCTGCTCAGAAGTACCCCATACGCGGTAGATTTCATTACCATAGCAACCAGCAAAATCAATACCTAAGTCAAATGATTTGTACTTAAGCGAAGTGGTGAAACCATACGTGAAATCAGGAGTGGGGTCACCGATCATCTGGCGGTCATTATCATCAATTTTACCATCGCTATTCAGGTCTTTATACTTCAGGTCACCGGGTTTAACACCACCACCGTTGATTGTGTTAACAGGTGAAGCCAGGATGTCGGCATAAGACTGATAGATACCATCAGCAACGAGACCGTAGAAGAATCCAATGGGGAAACCTGTTTGTGCCTGGTCTGGAGTCTGCTCGCTGGAAGAGATAGTCTTCCTGGCGGGATACTCAAGATGCAGCACTTTGTTTTTGTAAGTAGTCAGGTTACCGCCTACAGTTAAACTCAGGTCTTTGCTGAATTTTTGTGTCCAGCTGCCAGTGAATTCCATACCCTTGTTTTCGATAGAACCATTGTTGGTCAGGGTGGGCAGGATACCGGCTGGTTCAAGTAATACGATCAGGTCTTTTGTTTTCTTGTAATAGTAAGCAGCTTCAAAATGCAGGCGGCTGTTGAAGGCGTCTGCTTCGAAACCTACTTCAGATGAATTCACAGTTTCCCAATGCAGGTTCGGGTCAAACAGGTAATCCGGTACGTATACAGGAATCAGGTTATCACCAAATACTGCAGAAGCACTGCTGGAGATTGTGGGATAAGCGGGATAAGCCTTGCCCTGGGCTGTAAAGTTACCCAGCAGACCAGTTGAAGCTTTCAACTTCAGGTAATTGATAAATTTCACATTTGACATGAAACTTTCTTTGCTGATTTCCCATGCTGCACCCAGTGCCCAGAAGCTCTGGAATTTCTTGCTATAGTCCCTGTTGATCTGGCTGGAACCATCGCGGCGGAAGCTGGCATTCAGGAAATACTTGCTTTTATAGTTATACAGCAACCTGCCAAACCCTGAAACGGTAGTATACTCGTTTTGGTTGGTCGGGATGATACTTTTAATATCACCAAAGCCTGTATTGAGGTAATAAAAGCGCTCGTCGTCAGGGATAATGTTCACACCGGGCGTTTTTTGGCTCAGTGAACCTGACAGCTGGTCGTATTTAAAATATGTAGTTGTAAAACCGGCCATGGCAGTCAGGTTGTGCTCGCCTATTCTTTTCTTATAAGTAGCTACATAATCCTGCTGGAATGATTTTGTATTGATCAGGTCCTGGCGTACTGCGGTCAGGCTGTTCTTGGCGAATACCTGGCTGGCAGCGGGCTGGGTGGGATCATACAAATTGTACAGGGGAGTATATTCCCTGTTTTCCCTGAAGCTCAGGTCACCATACCAGGTGCTGCGGAAATTCAGGTCTTTTGTAATGTTGATATCAACATAACCGCTTCCATATACACGGTAACGGGTATCAACTTTCTTATCCCAGTTGTACTCAAGCGTTGCCAAAGGATTGGTTTCTGAGTTCTGGATGATAGGCGTTGTTGAATAGAGGTCAAAATTAGCTGAGTCAATTCCGTAAGGATTCTGGGTGCGGAAAGTCTTAGTTCCAGTGGGGATAATAGGAAGTGCCCTCCTGGCATTTTCCAGTGCACCACTGTTATAAGGCAGGTTTTCCTTGGATCCTATCAGGGTAAATCCAATTTTCCAATACTTATTTACTCTCAGTTCATCATTCAGGTTGATGGTGAGCCTGTCGTATCTGACGTGTTTCACCAGACCTTCATCATAAGAATAACCCAGGCCCATGTGAAACCTGTTTCTCTCAGAACTTCCGTCAATACTCAGGTTTGTGTTGCTGAATTTAGCCTTGCGTGTAACGGCATCAATCCAGTCTGTATTGCCGGGGAAGGCAGACATACCGGGACCGCCTACGTTATTCACGAAGCTGAGCAGTGAGTTGTTGGAAGGATCGTCGGCTACGCGGTTATTGGCTTCAAAAGTCAGCAGGGAACGGAACTGATCGCCGTTAGCCAGCTGGATTTTATCAACCAGTGCCTTTGATCCGTAAGATGTATTGAAGTTGATGTTCAGCTGTCCGGCTTTAGCGCGTTTGGTGGTCACGAGGATTGCACCGGCCGCACCTTTGATACCAAAGATCGCCAGTGAAGAAGGATCTTTCAATACTTCCACGCTTTCAATCTCGCTGGGGTTTACAAAATCCATATTATCGCTGAACAAACCATCAATGATATATACCGGGCGGATAGAACCAACTGATACAGTACCACGGATACGCACATCAGGTGTGGAACCGGGGATCGCTGAGTTGATAATGTTCAGACCGGCAACTTTTGATTGCAGGGATGACAGTGGGTTTGAGTTAGGCTGGGATGCAATCACATCACCTTTTACTTTAGTGATTGAACCAGTCAGGTCACGCTTGGTAGCTGTACCATAACCGATCACAACTACAGCATCCTGAACTTTTTCAGATTGCTTCAGTGTAACAGTGAGTGAAGATTTTCCAGCCACAGCTACTTCCACACTTTCATATCCTACGGATGTGAATACCAGAACGGCATCATCCGGAACAGAAATGGTGAAATTACCATTGGCATCGGTAGTAGTACCGGTGCGTGTGCCTTTCACAGACACAGAAACACCAGCCAGGGCCTCGCCTGTGGATGAAGACACTTTACCGGTAACCCTGATTTCGCTGCTTATGATGGCATCAGCATTGACACCTTCTTTAAGCACAACCAGGTTTGTACCGAGTACTTTGTAACTGATACCTGTATTAGCCAGTACACGGTCTAATACTTCAGGTAATGTGGCTTGAGTAACGTCCACATTTACTTTGGGTTTTCCTTTCACAGATTCTTCAGAAAATAAAAACCGGTATTCGCTTTTCTTTTCAATAGCGAATAGAACTTTCCTGATCTCCGTGTCGTTCATCTTCAGGGTGATCCTTTCCTGTCCATGGCCTTTGGCGGCCACCTGTAAACAGGCGAAAAGCAGCATAGCAACCGTTAATTTCATAATTCTGGCAACCTTTTGGTAGATTAGAATCGATTGTGAAACAGAACCTGTTCCATTTTTTTTCATAATTTAGAAGTTGGAGGGTTTATGAATGCGGGCGAATTCCAGTACCCGTTTTGTAAGCCTTAAATGCGGGGTTCCGTTGCAGCGGAATCCCGCAACTTTTATACCCCACTAAGATGTGTTTTGAGTCATTGTCATAAGCATAATCGTTAGCGGTGAATAATTATTTTACTGCCGGCGTGCTCATAGCGCATTGCCGGAATCATTTCTTTTAAGGCTTCCAGCGCCTGTTCAATGGTCTCTCCCTGAAGATACCCGTTACCCTTTTATTCTGAAGAGCAGGATCACCGATTTCCATCTGCACATCATACCATCTTTCCATTCTCAGGGCAAGATCTGAAAAAGCTTCATCCCGGAAGATCAGGCGGTTATTGATCCATGCGGTTTCTGCTACAACACTGTCAGCTGAAATATATTTCAGTTTGTTCACTGACACCAGCGCACTCAGGTCTGTCGGTTGTGCAGCACCTTCATGGTGAGCAGCCTGTTTATCTTTTTCAATGATCTCATCATTTTCCACAACTAGCTTTTCACTGGGCGACAGGATAATTTTATCATTAGGCCTGTTCTTAATGGTTACTTCGATACTTCCACGGATGAGGCTGGTTTCTGTATGCTTATCCTGTGGATAGGCCTTTACATTAAATACAGTTCCCAGTACTTTGATATTGATGCTGGAAGTGTGGATGATAAACGGCTTATTCTTGTTCTTCACCACATCAAAATATCCTTCCCCGGTCAGCGTCACTTCACGGAGTTCAAGTCCGTAGTTTTTATCGTAAGTCAGCTTACTGCCTGCATTCAGCCAAACCATGGTTCCGTCGGGCAGTTCCACTTTTGATTTAGAGCCCGGGCGGGTCGTGATCTCATTCACTGCCCTTGCGATGGGTGCCTCCGTTTTGGACGCAGTCATTTTACGGATACCCCACCAGCTGCCAGCCACTAAAAGCAAGATCGCTGCTGCCCAGTACCACTTCATTTTGCGGACAGGGCGTTTTGTTTCAATTGAAAGGGTAGGAAATTGTCCAAAGGGTATGTTCAGGTCTTCCATTCTGTGCAAGTGAAGCAGATATGCATCTTCAGCATGGATAGAATCTGTATGCGGATGGTTTTTCCAGAGTTCTTCGATATTCTGAATAGCATATTGCCATTCAGGGTGTTGCAGTATGAGTGCTTCCAGTTCATTTAGCTCCTCTGCCCCAGCCTCACCAGCCAGTTTTTTCGAAAATAATATCCAAAATTTCTCCTGACTCATTCCTGCACTGGCTAACGTAAACCAGATAGACTACGAAATCCATGGTTTACCCTTAAAGATTCTTAACTTTTTTTTTGGTTTTCGACCTGGTGAGACCTCCGAATATCAAGCTGCATGCATTTTCCGATCCGCCTGAGCGCTATAGCCATCTGAGCCTCAACGGTTTTGATCGAAAGATGGAGCAATTCGGCCACTTCCTTATATTTAAGACCATCGTCTTTGATTAATTTGAAAATTAACCGGCACCGGGGGGGCAGGTCGTTGACAGCCTGGCGGATCTGACGGAGGATTTCCTCGGTGATAATCAGCTGCTCCGGATCGAAATAGATGCTGTCGAGCTGCACCAGCCAGTCTTCCGGAGCTATATTCACCTGGCGCTTGAGTTTAGTGATCCGGGTCAGCGACAGGTTCTTGGTAATTGTATAGAAATAGAGCCGGGGAGATTCAATGTGGGAGAACTGGGTTCTTTTTTCCCAGATTTTGACAAATACATCAGAAACAATTTCTTCGGCTTCTTCGTTCGACTTGAGGATGGAGTATGCAAATTGCTTGAGACGCGGGTGAAGCAACATAAAGAGTTCTTTATATGCACCCTGGTCATCATTCAGCGCAATAAGCGACAGCAATCGTTTAATTTGTTCGTTCTCGGGCATACTAACAAAAGCGGCTCAATCTAAGGAAATCAAACTGTAAAAAAGTTGAGTCATCTCAAATTTACTGACAATATGCCTGTTATGAAAAAAAACAGGTCTGAATAGCCTGAATTGGTAATTTCATCAACTACTTATATATATAATATAGATGCAGCTACTGATTATCCTGCTGGCGATTGTGATTCAGATCATTCTGACGGTTAAAAAAGTACATCCTTTTTTATCCCTGCTGATTGTTGCTGTACTGGCCGGACTTTGCCTGGGCATGTCGCCTGAAGCATTGGTAAAAACAGTAGAAACCGGTGCAGGAACCACACTCGGCGGGATTGTATTTGTATTCTGTCTCGGCGCAGCCCTTGGAAAAGTGCTGGAAAAAAACGGGGCGATCCAGTGTATTGCACAATCACTGATCAATGCATTTGGCAACAAGGGTGTACAGTGGGCGGTGATGCTCACGGGTTTTATAACAGGCATCCCCTTATTTTACAATGCCGGATTCATTCTGCTGGTACCGCTGATCTTCACCCTGGCCCGACGTTCGGGCACTCCTTTATTAATGCTCGCTATCCCGATGGCCGCCTCGCTGAGTGTGACGCATTGTTTTTTACCACCGCATCCCGGACCGGTTGTGCTTGTAAAAGCTTTGCATGCAGATATGGGCAAGACCTTATTATACGGTTTGATGATTGCCATACCGGTTGTTATACTGGCCGGACCGGTACTGGCCGGTTTCCTCCGGAAAATAAACCCGGTTAAAACCGTGCATAAGGATGAACCCATTAATACAAACATGCCTTCTGCCTGGCTCAGTTTCTTGCTGGCACTGTTACCCGTATTACTGATCACCACTGCATTGATGATGAAAATTTTTATGACCATGATGATGTATTGCGCCGCACCTTACTGTTCACCGGTGATCCGGTAATTGCCCTGCTGATCTCCCTTTGCATAGCAGTTGTGTATACGTTGATCAGCACAAAAATTCGATGGCTGATATCATGCTATGGATCCAGTCAGCCATCAGCGGCATCGTGATGATCCTTTTAATCATCACCGCAGGTGGTGTATTCAAACAAGTGATTACCGACAGTGGCACTGCAAAAACCATTGCGGCTTACAGCCTGCAGTGGAACATTCCCCCGCTCCTCTTTGCATGGCTGGTTACTGCATTTCTCCGGGTGATGGTAGGTTCTGCTACAGTAGCGGGACTAACTGCAGCCGGTATTGTGGCACCATTGCTGGCAACCGGCAATGTTTCACCTGAACTGCTGGTGCTGGCGGTGGGAACAGGTTCTGTATTCGGCTCGCATGTAAATGATTCAGGGTTCTGGATGTTCAGGGAGTTCTTCGGATTGAGTTTGAAACAAACATTTATGTCGTGGACGTTGATGGAGAGTTTGATTTCGGTACTTGGACTGGTGGGTGTACTAATATTGAATGCGTTTGTATAACAAAATACAATACCACAAAGGACACAAGGGAATACACAAAGATCACAAGGTATACATTAGTGCACTTTATGTATTTCTTTGTGTTCTTTGTGGTAAAAATTCCCTTTACCTCAGGTTCCAGCTAAACTCCACATTCTCCCTCCTCGATACAGGCCGCTGTCTCCCATTCGTCAGCAACGGTACTTTTTTACTTACATAATCAAGCAATTCCTGCACCGATACATGCCCGTCATTGTTGCCGGTATCAATATCCGCCAGTCTGTTTTGTATGCCCTGCAGGATGCAATATGTAAACACACCGTTGTTCCATTGCCCGGACTCAAGTGCATATTCCATACCGCCTGCTGCGGAAATAACAACTGCACCATTATTACCGGATAGATCAGTAAACAGTTGCTGCATCATTTCAAAACTGCTGTTGGCGCTGATGCGGGCCTGTTTCATTAATAGCATTTTCTGCCGTGGTGAAATCTGTTTGACGTTTGATTCACCGGCATGGCTGATTATTTTTTGCTGTGCGGTATCGCTGTTGAGGGCCAGGATTTCATCCTTATCTATAGCACCGGAATGGCAGGCATCAATCAGCATCAGTTTTTTCCTGGCAGGAATTCCTGAAAGCAGGTTTTCCAGGTCATCATATTTTACACCCCGGCCTGCGGGCTTCATGGGATCGACATCCCAGGTACCAAAATAGAAATCCAGGCTGTCGCTCAGTAAACCATGCCCGTTCACTGCCAGGATCACTTTATCATTGACAGTGGTCTGCTGCAATTTGTTTTTCAGTGCCAGGATGTTTTCGCGTACAGCTTTTTTATTGATCAGTGTATCTACTTTAATATCGGGGTAAATTGTTTTCAAAGCTTTTGCCATATCACGGATATCCTTGGCCGGGTAATCGAGTGTCATCCGCGGATCGCGATAACCGGAAACAGCAATGCCGAAAAAATATACCTGTGGTTCAACAGCAGGTTTGTATTTACTCAGCACGGAAAAACTTTCCTGCAGGGATTGTATGCCAAGATTGTTGGTGCAATACACTTTGACCAGGTTATTGCCTTCTGACAGCGGGATGTCAACCGGGACCAGCAGTGATTGTCCTGCAGCAGCTTCCAGTGATTTTCCGTTCACACCATAAACAGGATTGTTATTTACAAGCACCTGGAGTGAGCGCAACGGATAGCGGCTGTCGCTGCATTCCACGCGCAGTGAATAATTTTTTTCGGTGGTGATTGTATGTACAGCATATTTATCATCAATACGTACCTGGGGCAAATGCATTTTTGCAGTCACCTGTTGCGGATCCAGTTTCATTTTCTGTAACCGTTTCCGGTAAGCCAGTTCATACGAACGCAGGAGTGCCGTATCAGCGCGGCCGATTTTTTTCAGTATCAGGTCCGGGCGGTTGAGCTGCAGGTCAAACTGGTCGAAGTTATACGCGTTATTATTATAGGTAAGTAGAACAGCATCTAATGCACTGCGTGAAGCGAGGTAATGCCCCTGTTCATCTGCTATCAGCAGGTCTTTATCCAAAGGCATAAAAACAGAAACCAGCTTTTCCCCGGTGGCAGGGTTGAACAAATTCACCTTGCTGTCGAAACCACCTGTAGCCAGCAATGAACCGCCATGGTTAAACGCCAGCATGGATCCGCCAAAATCATGATCAGGCACTTTATACAAAACAGCATCGTCACTTGTACGCATACCCGTTATAGTTTCTGCAGATGACTGCACCACCAGAATCCTGCCATCGGGGCTTATTACGACCTGCCCTGCCGACAATCCGTCTTTATCCAGAATAACATCATGTATTAATGTAAAATCGCGGGCATGCCACTTCAGCAAATGTCCATCCCAGGTGCTTGTATAAATAAAATCAGCTGACGCAGTCATATCTGTCAGTCGCCCTCCCCGGATACTCCGGATTGTATCACCTGTTTGCGGATTGTATACATACATAATTCCTTCATCCGAGATGGCCAGCAGCCTGCCATGGTGTGCATCAAAATGCAGGACATTGATTTTATGGAATTCATTTTCCCCTGTCAGCACACTGAACAATTCTTTTCCGGAAGCGATATCCCATCCGCGGATCATACCGTTTTCAGATCCCATGAAGCAATACTGGTTATTGGGGGAAATCTCCAGTGCACTGATTGTTTCACGTGCCGGCAATTCAAATCTTTTTACTGTTTCACCTGTTTTTATCCGGACCAGTTCAAGGTAAGGCGAAACAATGCCCATCACGGTTCCGAGACTGTCGCCGGCTAATGTCAAATACTTGTTTTTAATCAGGGCAGTACTGTACAGCAGGCGTTCTTTGGTACCGGTGCGCAGGTCAATGGAAGAAACTTCATTGTGCATCACGAACAGCCTGTTATCGTCGGATGAGAACTGCACTGCCACCGGCATATTTGCATAAAACCGGATGTCCTTCCAGGAAATAGTGGTTTTATTCCGGATATCCCACCCGGCGAAATTGTATATCCGCAGGGGACCACCCAATTCAAAGCGGGCATATAAAGACTGTCCGTCTGCCGAGAATTGCAAATCAGCCAGGTTATAATCACTATTCAATGTCGGATAAGACCTGGCATACAGGTCCCGGAGGTCAAGCACAATAAAACTGTTCCTGGAATCAGGATAAGCAAAGGCCTTTCCATCCGGACTAAAACTTTCCTCACCAAACCAGGTGATGTTACCCGGGTGAGTGACACTGATTTTTGTTTTATACTTTTTTTTATTTGTCGTGAGATCCCAGATGTTTAGGACTGAATCCGTATACACCACACTCATGTTTTTATAATCACTGCTCACTTTTACAGACAGCGCTTTTCCCTGGTGACGGTACCATCGGGTAGCCTCGCCGGATGATAAATCCCATTTATGCACCATGCTGTCGGCACTCGCTGAAAAAAGAAAATCACCGGCCAGGCAGAGGTCTTTTACCGCCCCGAATTTTTCTTTTAATGTTCTTTTAACCTTACCTGTTTTCAAATCACGGAAACGAATCAGGGAATCTTCGCCCCGGTAATCAGGCTTTCATTGTCATCAGAAACAATGACGGTATTTAAAATAGTGCCAGCCTGCAATCTGTACATCAGTGTCCAGGTGAATGTATTCCAAACAGCAATGGTTGAGTCAGCAGCGGCGCTAACCAGGTAACGGCCGTTGGGACTGAAATGAAGTGAAACAATTTCATCTTTATTATCATTCAGTGTAAGGATTTCCTTACCCAGGTTCATATCCCAGATTTTGACGAGATGGTCGATACCGCCTGTTGCAATAAAACGGGGGTTTGGGGAAATAGCTATGGTATATGTAAACAGATGCCCGGCCTGTACTCCAACTTTCACCCGGCCTGATTGCTTCCAGTTTTCTTTCATATTTTTTACCCAGCTTATTCCTTCTTCATTTTTTCCTTTCCGGAAAGAAACTTCAGCCTGGTCCAGTAAGTTTACTGCTGCGGAATCATGCATCAGTTTTTTCTCCAGTCCGGCCTGTAATAAATATGACCACCCGCTGTTAAAATCTTTTTTTTCTGTAGCTGCCGCATCTGCCAGTACGGAGACCGTAGACATAGCTTCGCGGGCATTTTCCGTTTGCACCTGGCCCAGTCCTTCATCCACCCATTGACTGATCAAATTCCCGGCCTGTAGCTGCTTTGCAAAATTTTTCATTTCAGCCTGCCTGGCAGCCCCGGTTTTAAACCCGAGGAAATGTGGACGCAGGTCTTTTTTGGCAAATGGGGTGTTATTGATCAGCCAGGTGGCATACGTTTCTGAAAACTTATAATTATTGCCTTCATACTTACCGGGAAACTCATACACAAAGTTGAGGAAGTACCTGAAATGCTCCGGTTTGCTCTGGTCCATGGCAGCAAATAAATTCTTACCTGCGAATGCGCCTTCATCACAATGTATGTTTGACAGCGGGTCAGTAAGTGTGTCTTCTGCAAGCATTTCCACCACTTCTTTTACACAAAATTTCATCGCATCCAGTACATCTGCTTCCAGCCGGGGATTTGCATAATAATAAAAATAACGGTAAGTGTACAAAGGGTATCTATAGTTAGACACCAGCGAAATACTCTGCATTAAAAAACTCCTGAAGAAAGCCTGCCGCCAGGCAACGGGTATATTGGCTTTGAGGATTACCAGGTCGCCGGGAATGAGGTCTATTCCCTTTTGGTATGCAGTCCGCAGCCAGCAGTTATTATCCGCCAGCTTTATCAACCTGACTTTCCCGTAAAAACCGATATCCTTGTGCGATCCGGTATCATTATTCACGGCATGGATATAGATTTCCCCTGTTTGGACTGAATCAACTATCCCATCCAGTTTACCGGCAATGATCATGATATCCACGGAATCTTTGTTCCGGCTGGCAGTACTTATAGTGAAGTGAACATATTCTTCTTCCGTTTCTTTAACAGCGGGATACCTGAACGTCCAGTTTTGCCTGGCAATTTCCTGGTGTAATAACATGACTGCACTCAGTGCATTTGTTTTTTGCACTGCGACATCAAACTCCCTGGCAATGGCCAGTGCCTGGTCATAATAATTTTGTGCCTTTTCTGGATTTGCTTTTTTCAGGTACAAATCCCCGGTATTGATCAGCAGTTGCGACTGCACACCATGAAAAATGGTTTTTGATTTCTGCAGGTCGCTGTTCAGTTTATTATAAATAAGCAGTGCGCTGTCATACTTTCCATCTGCTGCAATTTTTTCAGCAAACTGCGATTGGGAAATAACATAAGCACTGTCGGTCTGGGCCCCGGCCTTTGAAACCAGCAGAATTATAGTAAGAAATACGGTCAACCGTTTCAGCATAAGTAGCGTCATTTAATATCAATGCTGAAAATTAGGGGTGTTAGGCGGGATTACAATACCCTGAGTCGGGTAGTCGTTAGTCGTTAGTCGTTAGTCGCTGGCCTTTAGTCGATACCGGGTTATTCGGAGCTGAAAGGTATCGTTTTGGCTTTTGGCAATTTGGCTATTAGCTATTGGCTATTCGGTCTTTCGGGTATGTTTTGATTTTTTAATTTTGAATTTTGAATTTTAAGCCTGTTTTATGTAATAGTATGAAGCGGGATTTTGTTTAATTTTAAAACATGAGCATGAGATCACCCTTACTTTTCATACTGGTGCTAAGCCTCCTGGCGGGTTGCAAGAAAAACACGCCTGATCCGAGTCCGGTTCCACCGCTGGTGGCGGAGGAAACGAAGCTGGATGTCATGTATTTTAATGACCCGTCCACGAATATGAATATTTACCTGCCGGCGAACAGGAGCAGCAGTACGACGAAGGTGATTATCCTGATTCATGGTGGTGGCTGGACAAGCGGTGATAAAACGGATTATAATTCATTTGTTGATACGCTGAAGAAAAGACTACCGGGTTACGCCATTTTCAATATCAATTACAGGCTGGCTGCCGGATCCAACAACCAGTTTCCCACACAGGAAAATGATGTTAAGCTGGCGATAGAGTATATATATTATCACCGGGATGAATTTAAAATTTCAACTACCTGGGTATTGCTGGGTGCCAGTGCCGGAGGCCACCTGGCCATGCTGCAGGCATATAAAAACGTATTACCTATCCAGGTAAAAGCCGTGGTGGATTTCTTTGGCCCGGCTGACCTGGTGGATATGTATAATAACCCGGCTTCTATTTTTGCGCCACCTTCATTACTGTCATCTATAATCGGGGCCACCCCTTCCACCAACCTGTCATTATATACACAATCAAGTCCCATAACGTTTGTTTCGGCAACGAGCCCACCCACAATTATTTTACAGGGCGGGGTTGATCCGCTGGTATCACCCAACCAGTCAATCGCATTGAAAAACAAACTGCAGACAGCGGGTGTGATTAATCAATATGTTTTTTATCCCACTGAATCGCATGGCTGGACCGGGGCAAACATGGTGGATTCGTTTGATAAGATTACTGCTTTCCTGACGGCCAATGTGCATTAAATTCGTGGTATGAATATCACGGTACCGCTGGCAGAAAGGGTGCGTCCGAGGACGATTGATGAGCTTGCGGGCCAGCAGCATCTCGTTGGCAAAGGAAGTATCCTGCGTACGGCGATTGAGAAAGGCCGGATTCCATCCATGATTTTCTGGGGACCTCCCGGCACAGGCAAAACCACCATGGCGACCATTATCGCCAATACCCTTTCCCTTCCCTTTTATTCATTGAGTGCCGTAAGCGCAGGGGTGAAAGACGTGCGGGAAGTGATTGCCGCAGCACAGACACAAACTGGTTCCATTTTATTCATTGATGAGATTCACCGGTTCAACAAAGGCCAGCAGGATGCCTTGCTCGGTGCGGTTGAAAAAGGGATCATTACACTGATTGGTGCTACCACAGAGAATCCGAGTTTTGAAGTAAACAGCGCCTTGCTCAGCCGCTGCCAGGTATATGTGCTGAAATCGCTGGAAGAAAAAGAACTGATCAGCCTGCTGGAGAAAGCAATCCGGGAAGATGAATGGCTGAGCCAGAAAAAAATAGAATTAAAAGAAACCGGATCACTGATCCGCATATCCGGCGGGGATGCCAGGAAATTGCTGAACCTGCTGGAAATTGTTTGTGATGCGGCCGAAGAACCCATTGTAATTACGGACCAGCTGGTGATGGACGTGGCGCAGAAAAAAATTGCGTTGTATGATAAAGGCGGCGAGCAGCATTACGATATCATCTCTGCATTTATCAAATCTATCCGCGGCAGTGATCCCAATGCGGCCGTATACTGGCTGGCCAGGATGATTGATGGCGGCGAAGATGTAAAATTCATTGCCCGCCGGCTGGTGATACTGGCCAGTGAAGATATCGGCAATGCCAATCCAACCGCTTTGGTGATGGCCAATGCCACTTTCGATGCCGTCAATAAAATCGGACATCCCGAAGCAATGATTATTTTATCCCAATGTTGTTTATACCTCGCATCATCTCCCAAAAGCAATACAGCTGTTGCAGCTATCGGTGAAGCCATGGCAGCGGTGCAGCGTTTCGGCGACCTGCCGGTACCACTACACATCCGCAATGCGCCAACCAAAATGATGAAGAATATGGGTTACGGGGAGAATTACCAGTACTCACACAGTTATGAAAATAATTTTTCGGCACAGGAATATTTGCCGGAGGCATTGGCCGGGAAGAAATTTTATGATCCGGGGAAGAATGCAAGGGAGGAAGAGTTGCGGAAGTTTTTGAAGTTACTTTGGAAAGACAAGTATGGATATTAAAGTCTTCACCATATAGACACATAGGACACATAGAAATACAAATCGAAAATCCATTTTAATCGAAAAGTCATTCCTATAGGAACAGTTCTCATGTATTTCCTTTGTGGGCTTTGTTCAAACTTTGTGCACTTTGTGGTAAAAATTTCAAAAACCACTACATTTAATGCTCAACCACCGGTTATGAAAAAACTTCTCTTTCTTTCAATAGCTACCACCTTTACTATTCAACTCCATGCTCAAACCACCATCCAGCGCGATCCGCAGATTGAACAAATGGTCAGCGCAGTATCACGGGATTCAGTGGAAGCTTATGTCCGTAAGATGGTGAGTTTCGGCACACGCAGTACTCTCAGTACCCAATCAGACCCGGTGAGGGGTATTGGCGCAGCAAGGAACTGGGTATTATCCCGTTTCCGGGAAATGATACCTGCATCAGGCGGGCGGTTGACTGCATTTATTGATACCATTACCCTGCAACCGGATGGCCGGCGGATTGACAAACCCACTTTGCTGGGTAATGTAGTGGCCAGGCTGAAAGGAACAGATACGGCGGATCACCGGATATTTATTATCAGTGGTCACCTCGATAATATGCGCAGCAATGTGATGGATGGGAATGGCGACGCACCCGGCGCCAACGATGATGCGAGTGGTGTGGCGGCTGTGATGGAATGTGCACGTATTATGAGTAAACAATCTTTTCCTGCCACGATCATTTTTGTGGCCGTGAGCGGGGAAGAGCAGGGCCTGCTCGGCGCCAATTTTATGGCCGACAAAGCCAAAAAAGAAAACTGGAATATTGAAGCCGTGCTGAATAATGATATCATGGGGAGTAACAACAGCAGTGATACACGTATTATTAATAATACCAAAATCCGGGTGTTCAGTGAAGCATTCTCCGTACAGGATACCGGTAAGGCGGCGTTGAACATCCGCAACCTGGGACTTGAAAATGATGGCAAGGCCCGGCAGCTTGCGCGGTATGTAAAAGAAACCGGGGAGCGTTACGTAGACAACCTGGAAGTAGTGATGGTTTACAGGAATGATCGTTTCCTGCGTGGCGGTGATCACACGCCTTATGTGAACCGCGGTTATGCAGCTGTTCGCTTCACAGAAATGAATGAAAATTATTTCCACCAGCACCAGGATGTGCGGGTAGAAAATAATATCCAGTACGGCGATTTACCCGAGTTCATGGATTTTGAATACCTGCGCAAGAACACCGCGATGAACCTGGCCAACCTGGCTAATCTGGCCAAAGCGCCTTCGATGCCACAGGAAGTAAAAGTGGAAACCAAGAAACTGACCAATTATACCAACCTGAGCTGGAAAGCACCGGCAAATGGAAAGGTGAAAGGCTATTATATATTAATGCGTGAAACGACCAGTGCCTTCTGGCAAAAAAAGCTTTTCACGGCCGGGCTGACAGCGGACCTGCCTTATTCAAAAGATAATTACTTTTTTGGAGTGCAGTCGGTAGGGGTTGACGGGAATGAGAGTTTGGTGGTGGTGCCTGTGCCGGCAGGGAGGTGATTTTTTTAAATACAAAACCACAAAGTTTCACTAAGTCCTTTTGCCTTAGATCGAAGCTGTAAATTGACTCGAATAATCGGTTTATTTGAGAACCAAAGTAAGGGCACTATGGGCCGCCTTCGGCGGCCGAACCCTTAAGATTGTACGATCCAATAGAACAGCACAGTGAATTGTATTTCCTTTGTGTCCTTTGTTTAATCTTTGTGCTTTATGGTAAAGCCCTTGTGGTAAAGCCTTGTGGTAAAGCCTTTTTCAAAATCACCCTTAAATTCGCAATTTCATATTAATATATTATGTCCGAACAACTGCACTGGACCCTCAAACCCTTCAACGAATTACGCCCGAAAGAGCTCTACGCCATCATGCAATTACGCATCGAGGTATTTATCGTTGAACAGAACTGCGTATTCCAGGATGCAGATGATAAGGATCATTACTGCCAGCACCTGATGGGCTGGGCAGGTGATGAACTGGCAGCCTACGCCAGGATAGTACCACCGGATATATCTTATACAGAACCTTCCATTGGCCGCATTATTACTTCACCCAAACACAGGGGAACGGGTGCCGGCAAAGTACTTGTGGCCCGTGCTATTGACATGCTGGAAGGCATTCATGGTGTGCAGCCTATCCGCATTGGCGCACAGTTATACCTCGAAAAATTCTATGAAAGTTTTGGTTTTGTGTCTGAAGGTGACGTGTACCTGGAAGACGGCATAGACCATATAATAATGGTTCGGCCTTAGGGAACTTAGTAGTTTCACTAAGTAGAAAGACTTTTTTACAACTAAAAACCCAAAATATTGTAAAAAAAGTTATCCGCCTTTCTTGTTGCTTCCTACTTTAGTAGTGAGAAACCAATAGTCGAAAAACCAGAAATCTAGTACCAAATGAGAACCTATGAAACCAGGGTGCGGTTATCCGTGCTCGTATGCTTCTTAGCTGTCTTTTCAATTTCCCCCCAACTCATCAAAGCACAGTCGCTGACTGCCGGTAACGGTAAGTTTGAAGTAGGCTTAGGCCTAGGCCCCTCCTTTTTCCTCGGCGATTTAGGCGGTAACCGTGGTGTGGGTACCACATTCATTAAGGATGTGAACCTGCCACTGACCAAACTGATGAAAGGGATTTATGTAAACGTGTATCCTACCGAATGGCTTGGACTGCGGATTGCGGCCAACTCAGGACAACTGGAAGGATATGACAGCATGATCAAAACCAAAGGCATTAATGAAATGGAACGCCGTAAAAGAAACCTCGGCTTCCGATCCAACCTGAATGAAGTGTATGGTGCGATAGAATTATATCCCACCGTATTCTTTGAAAAATATGAAGGGCTGGAACATAAGCTTCGTCCGTACGGACTGATTGGTTTTGGTATTTTCCATTTTAACCCCAAAGCCCCTTACAGTATTCCTGATGGTTCCATCAATTGGGTGGAACTGAAGCCCCTTCACCTGGAAGGACAAGGCTGGGCAGAATTCCCTGAACGGAAAGAATACTCACTCACCCAGAAAGAAATCACCATGGGTGGTGGCTTTAAATACTACCTCAAGGAAAACATGTATGTCGGTTTTGAAATCCTCCACCGGAAAACATTTACCGATTATGTAGATGACGTAAGTACCGAGTATATCGACCCGCATTATTATGATGTGTACCTGTCACCGGCCAATGCAGCAATCGCCAGGAACCTGTCATACCGCGAAAAATATTTTAACCCTTCCATCAACCGTCCGTATATCAACGAGCAACGCGGAGATCCCAGGCAGAATGATGCCTTCTTCTCCGGTATGCTGAGGCTTGGATGGAGGATCAATGGCGTGAATGCCCCTAATTCAAGGGCAAAGCGTTCATTGAAATGCCCGGTATATTATTGATAAACCATTTGAACACCATAAACCCGAACCATGAAAATGCCAACCATCAAATCCGGTCTTTCCTGCCTGGTGATGGCAGCCCTGCTCACCACAGGAACCAGCAGTTTTGCAAAAACACTGCCTGTTGTAAAATTCACTTCCGTCAGTAACCCGGAAGAGGAAAAACCAGCCGCAAAGGCAAAAGCCAATAAGGCTTTCAGCTCGCTGAATAACAAAACAACGCGCATTTATCCTGATGCTATCAAAAGGGACATGCACGTAGTGGCAAAAGACAACGAAGGCCAGTCTATTGACTTTTTTGTCTTTGACCTCCAGGGAACCCTGGTAGAACATTACAAAATGAAACCCCGGGAACATTACCGTATTGGCGGACTGGCCCGTGGCACCTATATCTACCGTGTATTCCGCGGGGATGTGGAGAATGCCGCAGGCAAATTCGAGATCCGTTAACCGGAATCCTCAACTTAACCGCACAGCGGCGGAGAGCTTAATAAAATCTGATACCTGGTTGAAAAAACCTGATCCGTTCTCTATTGGTACCTCTCATTTGTAATCATTTTATTAAATACTCTCTGCCCCGCTGTCGGCCTATCAAATCTGAGCTCTTTTAATTGTCATAACTAAGAACCCGTAAAGGCAGGAGCATTGCAAAAAATCCGGTATCCGGGTGAAAAACCGGCGTTAAAACTGGTACCCTCTAGTCCAATTTTTTCAGTGGCTCCCTGCCCTCCTTACGGGCCCCTTCCCCTCCCCCCGCGTTCCATACTCTTTTCATTTACTGTCTTTTAGATCAATTAAAAGTTATCAACCGCCGCAAAAAATTTTGCACGTGTCCGATTTTCTTTTAAAAAAATGCTCTATATTGGTTGTGCAAACAAATATGGGGAAGACCTGAACCCGTTAAAACCAGGGGCGAATGCCGAAAAGCCAGATGAGTAGGCACAAACCAAATTCAACCAGCTTATATGGAAAATTTAAAGCTTCACAAACAAAAACTCTACGCATTAATCATTGCTGGCGTTGGGCTCATTTCAATGTTCCTGCCCTGGTGGCACATTTCATTTGGCGGATACGGTGGTTATGGTGGCGGTTTCTCCACTTCAATCAATGGACTTCATGAACTGGGATTCGTTTCACTGTTAGGCTTCGTTGGCGCCGGTGCAATTATCTTCGTTATGGGAGATAAAACAAAACCTTTTGCCGGACAGGACAAATTAATTGCAGCTGCCTGTTTTGGAGTAGCCGGACTGATCGCTATCATCCAGCTTTTACGTCAAACCAAATTCGCATCTTTCGGTATATTCCTGGCAATCATTGCAGGTATCGCCGGTGCAGTTGTGGTTTATGTTCTGAAACCTGAGCAACTCGAAGGCAAAAAGCCCCTACGGCTTAATTGCATAAATAATACTAAACAAAAGCCATCCTGTAAAGGGTGGCTTTTGTTTTACACTTATTAAAAGTAAAAATTCAAAAGTCAAAAATAAAAAGGAACCTGCAAGTTTGAAAAGCTAAATACTAATAGCCAATAGCTAATAGCTAAAAGCCAAATCCCAAAAAAAACAATCCCGATAGCTATCGGGGCCAAATTCGAACTCTGATTTTACTTAAAACTCTCAATTCGCGAGCTCAATTTCCAAAAATCTCGCCGTATAACTCTCCCTGTTCGCCAGCATTTCCTCCGGGGTTCCTTCAAAAAGAATTTTACTGCCGCCATCGCCGCCTTCGGGGCCGAGGTCAATGATATGATCCGCGACTTTAATAACATCCATATTGTGCTCGATCACCAATACAGAATTACCGCGGTCAACGAGTTTGTTCAGCACATTGAGGAGGTGCTGTATGTCTTCAAAATGCAAACCCGTGGTGGGTTCGTCAAGAATATAAAAAGTTTTACCCGTATCCTTCTTTGATAATTCGGTGGATAGTTTCACCCGCTGGGCTTCTCCCCCGCTGAGTGTTACAGCAGATTGTCCGAGTGTGATATAACCCAGTCCCACATCTTCCAGCACTTTAATCTTGCGGTAGATAAAAGGTACGTTCTGGAAAAACTCCACGGCATCTTCCACGGTCATTTCCAGCACATCAGCAATGGATTTGCCTTTGTAGCGGATCTCGAGTGTTTCGCGGTTATATCTTTTACCATTGCATTTTTCACAATGCACATATACATCCGGCAGGAAGTTCATTTCTATTACCCGCATACCACCACCTTCACATACTTCGCAGCGACCGCTTTTTACATTAAAAGAAAAACGGCCTGCATTATATCCGCGGATTTTGGCTTCAGGCAATGATGCGAATAAAGTTCTTATTTCCGTGAAGAATCCGCAATACGTAGCAGGATTGCTCCGCGGCGTACGCCCGATCGGCGACTGGTCAATCTCAATCACTTTGTCAATATGCTCAAGTCCCTTCACTGATTTATAATCCAGCGGCGTCATTTTTGAATCAAACGCGTGCTTGGATAAAATCGGGTATAATGTTTCATTAATCAGTGTTGACTTGCCGCTGCCGCTCACACCGGTTACGCAAATAAATTTTCCCAGCGGGAATTTCACATTCACCTGCCGCAGGTTATTACCCGCTGCACCTTTCAGCTCCAGGAATTTGCCATTGCCCGGTCTCCGTTCCGCCGGCACCGCAATTTTCCGGTGTCCGTTGAGATAGGAAGACGTGAGTGTATCCAGTTTCAGCAATTCAGCAGGTTTGCCCTGTGCCACGATGCGGCCGCCATGGTAACCGGCACCGGGGCCAATATCCACAAGGTGATCAGCAGCCATCATGATGTCTTTATCATGTTCCACTACCAGCACACTGTTGCCGATATCACGCAGGTTTTTCAGTGCATCAATCAGCCTGTGGTTATCCCGTTGGTGCAAACCGATGGAAGGTTCATCCAGTATATAAGTGATACCCTGCAGCTGTGAGCCAATCTGCGTGGCCAGCCTGATCCGTTGCGATTCACCACCGCTGAGAGATTTGGAAGGACGGTTCAGTGATAAATAAGTCAGACCCACATCCAGCAGGAATTTCAAACGATCCCTGATTTCACTCAGGATATCTTTTGCAATTGTTTTTTGCTTGTTGTCAATCCGCAGTTCAATGCCATCAAACCAGGCGTAGAGATTATCGAGATTCATATTGCTGAGCTCAGCAATATTCCGGTTGAGGATTTTAAACCAGCGGCTTTCTTTTTTCAGTCTTGTACCGCCACATTCTTCACAGGGGCGGATGATCATATAATCTTCCGTCCATTCCCGGATTGCTTCACTGTAAGGATTCGCAAACCAGCGCTGCAGCATATTGACCACACCTTCAAACGGTGCCTGCGGGTCAAACTTTGCGTTTTCAAAATCCAGATCAGCCACCTGCCCTTCTTCATTGCCATACAGCATGATGTTAAGCTGCTTCTGTGTCAGTTTATTGACCGGCGCAGACAGGGAAATCTTATTCTTCTTGGCGGCTTCCTGTGCCTGCCTGTATACCCAGGCATCCCTTTCTTCGCCAAGCGGGGCAATACCGCCTTCACTGATACTGAGTGAAGCGTCAGTAATTACCGCTTCCATATTTATATGGTGTCGTGTTCCCAGTCCTTTACAAACCGGGCAGGCACCATACGGTGAGTTAAATGAAAACGCATTGGGTGAAGGTTCCTCATAACTGATTCCTGTCTCTTCACACATCAGCATTTTGGAATACTGGATGAATTGTTTTTCATCCACCAGCAAAAACATCAGGTCCTTGCCCAGTTTCAATGTTTGCTGCACACTCTGGCTGAGCCTGGCTTTCAGGTCGTCAGTCACCTGCATGCGGTCAACCACCAGTTCGATATCATGGATTTTATAACGATCCACCTGCATTTTAGGAACGAGGTCAAGGATTTCACCATCCACGCGCACTTTCAGGTATCCTTTCTTCCGCATGTCTTCAAACAATTCGCGGTAATGGCCTTTACGTCCCCTGACTAAAGGAGCCAGCAGTACAATTTTTTTCTTCTGGAAACGGGATGTGATATTCCTCACAATATCTTCTTCAGTCCAACGGACCATCCGCTTTCCTGTATTATAGGAATACGCTTCACCGATCCGTGCATATAAGAGTCGCAGGAAATCATAGATTTCTGTAACCGTGCCAACTGTTGAACGCGGGTTCTTATTGGTTGTTTTCTGCTCAATGGAAATCACGGGTGAAAGCCCGGTGATTTTATCAACATCCGGCCTTTCCATATCACCGATAAACTGCCGGGCATAGGCACCGAATGTTTCCATATAACGGCGCTGTCCTTCAGAATAACTCGTATCAAAAGCCAGGGAAGATTTGCCGCTGCCGCTGATGCCGGTAATCACCACCAGTTTATTGCGGGGGATGGAGATATCAATATTTTTCAGGTTATGTACGCGTGCGCCGGTAACCTCAATCATTTCCTGATCGGGAGGAGTGGTCGTATTTTCAGGGATTGTTTTCTTGGCCATGATGGGAGTGCGAAGATACGGAGGTGGAGGTTAATACATTTTACCACTAAGGGCACAATGGAATACACAAAGGGCACAAGGCTTTTACCCTGGTGACCTTTGTGTTTTTGCTTTGTGCCCTTTGTGGTTAAATAAAAAAGTTATCCACCAAAACCCCATTCTGGCATAATATTTTGATTACTCCTCCCCGAGTACCAATTCAATCATTAAAATTATCTCCATGAAAAAGACCATGCTCAGTATGGGTGTCATCGTATTGTCAGCCCTTTCCGTTTCTGCACAAACAACGCCCACTCCGGATACCTGGGAATCCCGCAAGAATCCAACGGTTGCGGCGATATTGTCAAAATATGAATCCGGCACAGTTACTACGCGTCCGGCACTGACACAAAAAGACATTTTCCCGGCGCTTGGGCAGTTCCAGGTAAGTTCCCCGGAAGCCATGAGCCTGACTATTACCCAGGACGAACAAAATAAAGGGATCGTTTATATCAATGGATTGCCGCAAGGAACGGTGAAAGCCATGATCCGGAAATCACCGGCCACGTATATCATTCATGCACAGAAAACCCCGGAAGGCACTGCAATACCTGAGGGCACCCTGCTGTATGATAATGCGTCGAATAACCTGCAGATATGTCTTGGCCGGAGTTTTAATGACGCAGACCCAGGGTCCGTTTTTACTCCATTGCCCGTTGAAGAAAAACCAGCGACTCCTGCCAAAGGCAAAACAAAGATTAAAAAACCGGCTGCACCAACCGTTTGGTTATACAGCGGCACTAAAATCCTTGAAGAAAAAACAACCGCAGTAAACCGGTAAAAATATTTCAGGGACGGTTCATAACGGTGGAAAAGGGGTCGCTCAAAAAGCGACCTCTTTTATTTAAGAGGAAGAATATGCTCCCTGACACGTGCTTCCTGTTACTAGTTACCAGTTGCCAGTTACCAGTTGCCAGTTACCTGCTTCCTGCCACCTGCAACCTGCCACCTGCTTCCCTGCCACCTGCTCCCTGCCACCTGCTCCCTGTTACCTGTTCATTAAAACAATAAATCCATTGGCCTGGAATATGTCTACTTTTGTATAACAATCTTGTTTCATGTTTGGATTGTTTAAAAAGAAATCGGGGCCGGTAATTACGGATAAAATCTGGATGACTGAAGATGCCAAGTGCCGCGGGTTGTTGCAAATCAGCCAGGCCGACCCGAACATTGTAATCATTTGCTGGTTCCAGGCCACTCTGGAAAAACTCAATGCTGCATTCCCGTTCAACGGAACAGATTCGTTTGTATATATGGCCGGTTCGGTTCATGGATCCATGCTCAGGAATAAACAGCTCATTTTTGCAGAGCACCATCCCCTGATAGAAAAAGAAAAGAGTTTCCTCGAATCGCACGGTATTACAAAAGCGACAGTACACACTTCACTGGATGAACCTTTGCTGATCCATTTTGGCGGTGAAAGGATGGCACACCTGATGCGCACCCTCGGCATGAATGAAAATGACCCGCTGGAGAACGCACTGATCAGCCGTTCTATCCGCAATGCCCAGGAAAGTCTCGCCAAAAAATCAGTTATGGAACTATCTGCCCACTCACAGGGCGAGTGGCTGAAAAAAATCTGCCCGGCTGAAATACAGTGCTGGCAAGGGTTACAGCCCATGCGCCAAACATACGTTAGTGACTTTTACAAAACTTTATTTGGAAATACGGCGTTTGCATTTTTTCTTTGTACCAGTTCTTTAGATAACTTATCAAGAAAGGCAGAGGGTAATGGCCCGATGAAGCCTTGACAACCTATCCCCGTAAAAAGGGAAAAGGTGCCAATTCCAGCCCCGATTGTATCGGGGAGAGATAAGTCAGATTAATAGCTTACAATACTTCAACATATTCAAAGCTCATCTGATTTATCGGATGAGCTTTTTTGTTTTTAAGGCTCACCGGTAAACGTTTCTTCTTCTTTCTTGAAATAATTCAAACCACAGAGTTCACAGAGTTCGGCACAGAGTACACAGATTTATACAATTCTGTGTACTCTGTGCAATACTCTGTGTACTCTGTGGTAAAAATTCTCAAAAACAAAAGCAGAAACATGAGCACCAACGCAACACAACTGATCCATGCAATCCCCGTAGATGAACTCACCGGAGCCCTTTCCGTTCCCATCTACCAGACTTCCACTTTTGTTCAGGAAGCCCCCGGCGTAAACAAAGGTTTTGATTATGCCCGTACCGGTAACCCGACACGCTCGGCACTGGAAAACCTGATTGCCACACTGGAAGGCGGCAGCACCGGCGTTGCATTTGGCAGCGGACTGGCAGCAATTGATGCTGTATTGAAACTGCTGAAGAGCGGTGATGAAATCCTGGCGGTAGATGATATCTATGGCGGTGCTTTCCGTTTGTTCACGCATGTGTATGAGAAATTCGGCATCAGCGTGAATTATGTAGATACCACCAATGCAGAAAATGTTTTCGATGCAGTTACTCCTGCAACAAAACTGATCTGGATTGAAACTCCCACGAACCCCACTTTGAAAGTGTCGGACATTGAAGCCATCGCTAAAATTGCAAAAAGCAATCACTGCCTGCTTTGTGTTGACAATACGTTTGCCTCCCCCGCCCTGCAGCAACCCCTGCAACTGGGTGCGGATATCGTAGTCCATTCAGCCACCAAATACCTCGGCGGTCACAGTGACCTGATTGCAGGACTCGTGGTAACGAAAGAAAAAACATTAGGAGATAAAATCAAATTCATCCAGAATGCCAGTGGTGCTATCCTTTCACCTTTCGACAGCTGGCTCGTGATCCGTGGTATTGAAACCTTATCACTCCGTATAAAACAACATTGCATCAATGCCGCAGCAGTTGCAGAATTCCTGATTACACATCCGGCTGTTGATAAAGTATTTTATCCCGGACTGGCCACGCATCACAACCACGCTGTGGCAGCGAGACAAAGCAGGGGCTTTGGCGGTATTGTTTCGTTCACACTGAAAAATGATACAGAAGAAGCAGCCACAGCATTTGTTACCTCTACCCAATATTTCAAACTGGCCGAAAGCCTGGGGGGTGTGAAAAGCCTGCTCTGCCATCCGGCCCAGATGACACACAAATCCATCCCTGCTGAAAAAAGGCAAAAAGCCGGTGTGGCCGACAGCCTGATCAGGCTTTCTGTGGGACTGGAAGAATCAGCCGATTTAATCCGTGACCTCGAAAACGCTTTTGATGCCGTTGACGCAAAAATCCGCACCCGGGAAACAGCGACAGTTAACAATTAATTACAGAAAACTGACAGGCCATTTTTGATTTACCAGATAAAGTCTATTAATTTAGTAGAATAACAATGACAGCAGGAAGGACGATACAGTACAGAAGATTCATGACAACATGCTGTTGTATGCCGTAAGGCATACTATACACTTCACGGGCCGCCATACCCGCTAACGATTTACCGCCACAACAATTAACAGGATTATTAAATCTTAAAACCTCTTTTATGAGCAAGAATCTCCGTTTTGAAACACTCCAGCTGCATGCCGGCCAGCAAATTGACCCGACTACCAAATCAAGGGCAGTGCCTATTTACCAGACCACATCGTATGGTTTCAACAATGCAGCACACGCTGCCAACCTGTTTGGCCTGAAAGAATTTGGCAATATCTATACCCGCATCATGAATCCTACAACAGATGTGTTTGAACAGCGTATTGCAGCACTGGAAGGCGGTGTGGCTGCATTGGCAACGAGTTCAGGACAGGCTGCACAATTCCTGGCGCTGAATAATATCCTGCAGGCAGGAGATAATTTTATTACAACCACTTACCTGTATGGCGGCACATACAACCAGTTCAAAGTGGCCTTTAAAAGACTGGGTATTGAAGCCCGCTTTGCAGATGGTGATGATGCGGAAAGTTTTGTAAAACTGATTGACAAGAATACCAAGGCCTTCTACCTGGAAACCATTGGCAACCCCCGTCTCAATATCCCCGACTTTGAAAAATTTGCAGCCTTAGCCAAAGAATATGACTTACCGCTGATTGTTGACAATACTTTCGGTGCCGGTGGTTATTTATTCCGCCCGCTGGAACATGGCGCCAACGTGGTGGTTGAATCAGCCACCAAATGGATCGGCGGCCATGGTACAACCATTGGCGGCGTAATTGTGGATGGTGGTAATTACAACTGGGGCAACGGGAAATTCCCGCAGTTTACAGAACCCAGTGAAGGATATCACGGACTGAAATTCTGGGATGTATTCGGTGAAGGAAATCCGCTCGGACTGCCCAATATCGCTTTCATCATCCGCGCCCGGGTGGAGGGATTGCGTGATTTTGGTTCTTCACAAAGTCCATTCAATTCGTTCTTATTAATCCAGGGATTGGAAACACTGAGCCTGCGTGTACAAAGACATGCCGACAATGCACTGGCCCTTGCACAATGGCTGGAGCAGCATCCTGCAGTTGAGTTTGTGGATTATCCCGGACTGAAAAGCAGTCCGTATAATACACTCGCCAAAAAATACCTGCAAAACGGTTTTGGAGGCGTGCTGAACTTTGGCGTGAAAGGAACCAAAGAAAAAGCCAGCCAGTTTATTGATTCATTGAAACTGGTAAGCCATCTCGCCAATGTGGGTGATGCCAAAACACTGGCGATCCATCCCGCATCCACCACCCATGAGCAGTTATCGGCTGAAGAGCAGCTGGCTTCCGGTGTAAAACCAAACCAGGTCCGTATCAGCACCGGTATTGAACATATCGAAGATATCAAAGCGGATTTCGAACAGGCTTTTGAACAAATTTTCCAGAAGGAACTGGCTGTATAATTATGCCCCAAATTTTTCAATATGAAATTCCATTCAGGCTGGAGTCGGGACAAAAACTGTCCCGGCTTCGCCTTGCCTATGATACCTGGGGCGAACTGAATGAAGCAGCCGATAATGTGGTGTGGGTGTTCCATGCGCTCACGGCCAACAGCCGGGTGGATGAGTGGTGGCCGGGTTTAACCGGTGAAGGAAAATTGTTTGACCCTTCCCGCTATTTTATCATTTGTGTGAATATGCCCGGCAGTTGCTATGGCAGCAGCGGGCCGCTTGATGTGAATCCTGATACCGGCCACGTGTACTATCACGACTTCACATTCTTCACCACCCGTGATATGATCCGTGCATACAGTTTATTAAAAACCGAACTGGGTATCCGCAAAATTGCCATTGGCATAGGCGGTTCCATGGGCGGGCAACAGCTGCTTGAATGGGCCGTGGAAGAACCAGCCTTGTTTGAATATATCATTCCGCTGGCAACGAATGCACAACATTCGCCCTGGGCTGTTGCGTTCAACGCATCGCAAAGACTGGCTATTGAAACGGACAGTACCTGGAAAGAAAAAAACGGGAAGGCCGGTATTGACGGCATGAAAACGGCAAGGGCCATTGCATTGCTTTCTTACCGGAATTACCAGACATACGCGCTTGCACAGACGGAAGACAACCCGGATAAGCTGGATCGTTTTAAAAGTGAATCCTACCAGCAATACCAGGGAGAGAAACTGGCAAAACGTTTCAATGCTTTCAGTTATTATTTCCTGAGCAAAAGCATGGATGCGCATAACATTGGCAGGAACCGGGGTGGTGTGATTCCTGCTTTACAAAAAATTACAGCCCAAACGCTGGTGATCAGTATCCGTACTGACATCCTGTTTCCGCCGGCGGAACAGGAATTCCTGGCGGCACATATACCCGGTGCACAATACCGGGAAATCCATTCTGATTTCGGTCACGATGGATTCCTGCTGGAATTTACAGCTATCGAAAACCAGATCCGGGCTTTTATCAACCCGGTGAGAAATTCAATCACTGAACAACAATTAACCTGATGGGAACGGATAAACAATTAACAATCGGACTATTTGGATTTGGCGTGGTAGGTGAAGGCATTTACAAAGTGCTGGAGCAAACACCGTCGCTGCGTGCAAGGATTAAAAAAATCTGCATTAAAAACCCGGCTAAAAGAAGGAATGCACCTGCAGCCTTATTTACAACAGATAAAAATGACTTGCTGCAGGATAATGACATCAACGTGATCGTGGAAGTGATTGATGATGCTGATGCTGCGTTTGAAATCGTTACGACTGCATTGCAAAACGGGAAAGATGTGGTGAGTGCCAGCAAAAAAATGCTCGCTGAACATTTACCCGCCCTGCTGGAACTCCAGGAAAGAGCAGACCGGTCCTTATTATATGAAGCAGCCGCCTGCGCTTCGGTGCCGGTTATCCGAAACGTGGAAGAATATTATGATAACGACCTGCTGCATTCTATCACCGCAATCATCAATGGATCCACGAATTATATCCTCACAAAAATGACCGAAGAAGGCCTTGATTTCAAACAGGCCCTTACAGAAGCCAGACAAAATGGTTTTGCAGAAAGCAATCCCGTACTGGATGTGGAAGGTTATGATGCGGCGAATAAATGGTCTATCCTGCTCACCCATGCATATGGTATGATCGCCGCACCGGGCTCTTTTTTATTCAGTGGTATCCAACATGTACACAGCCTCGATACCGAAGTAGCTGCTTCGCGCAAACAGGTTATCAAACTGGTGGCCCGTGCACAAAAATTGACAAACGGTAAAGTGGCAGCCCTGGTATTACCACAATTTGTAAGTGTCGATGATCACCTGGCCTTTGTACGCAATGAATACAACGGTGTGGTCATTGAAAGCAGCTTCGCAGACAAACAATTCTTCTATGGGAAAGGGGCCGGCAGTTTCCCTACCGCTTCAGCCATCCTGAGTGACCTGGCCGCCCTGCGTTATAATTATAAATACGAATACAAAAAACGCTATCACCATAAACCACACGAAACCGATCATCAGATTTTCCTCCGTGTTTATCTCAGTTTCCAAACAGTGGCTGACCTGCCTCGTGAAAAATTTGAATGGATTGAAGAATGGCATGCCGGACAGGAACGCAGTTATTGCTGTGGCGTAATTGTAGTGGAAAGGCTGACCGAAAATGACTGGTGGAAACAGAATGGTATTTCACTGATACTGCTTCCTGATCCGATAGTGGAAGAAACTTTGACCAGAAAACTACGGCAAAGAAGTCTTGAATTAGCAGGGGTTATTTAACCACAAGGTGCACAAAGATTAACTAAGGCCACAAAGGTTCAACCCTTGTGGTCTTAGTTAATCTTTGTGCACTTTGTGGTTTTGTATTTCCCATACCTTTGCCCATATTCATTTTTATGCGCGAGTTATCAGTCGTCATTACGGTTATGGATGAAGAGAAAAACATCAAACCCCTGCTGGAAGCAGTGCGGGGTGCGCTGGCCGGTATTGACTATGAAGTGATCCTGGTGGATGATGGTTCTGCAGACCAGACCAAACGTGAGGTGCTTGCCAATGCAGATGACAGGACCATCCTGGTTGAACTCCGCAAAAATTACGGACAGAGTACGGCTATGACAGCCGGTATTGACCATTCTCAAGGGCGTTATGTTGCCTTGCTGGATGGTGACCTGCAGAATGACCCCACGGATATCCCTTCGATGCTGGAGTTACTGAAAAATGAAGACTGGGATGTGGTGGCCGGAAACCGCAAGAACCGCAAGGATGGTTTTATCCTCCGCAAAATACCAAGCCGGATCGCCAATGCGCTGATCCGCAGGATGACTGGTGTATATATCAAAGATTATGGCTGCACATTGAAAGTGTTCAGGCGCGAGATCGCAGAAGAACTTGGATTGTACGGGGAGCTCCACCGATTTATTCCCGTGCTGGCTAAATTACAGGGAGCCCGCATTACACAGGTGGATGTAAAACACCACGCAACGTGTACACGGTAAAAGCAAATATGGCATTAACCGCACATTTAAAGTGATGAGTGACCTGGTGCTGATGGTATTCATGCGAAAATACATGCAGAAACCAATGCACCTGTTCGGAACAATTGGTTTTATCAGTTTCGGCCTCGGTATGCTGATCAATTTATATTTACTGGTATGGAAACTGATGGGGCATGATATCTGGAACAGGCCATTGCTCATCTTAGGACTTATCCTGCTGCTGGGTGGCATCCAGTTTATCACCATTGGTATTATTGCAGATATTAATGTGCGTACATATTACGAATCCCAGAATAAGAAAACGTACAACATCCGCAGACTGTTCCGCGGGAAGGAAGATGTAACAGCGTCCAAAGAAAAATAACCCCCTTTTTACTTAAGTAATAATTCCCGTTGCAGGTTAAACCATTCGTAAAACCGGGAGAGGCCATCACGCAATGTGGTTTGCGGATGGTAATCCAGCAACGCAGCTGCCCGGGAAATATCTGCAAATGTTTTGGGAACATCACCAGGCTGGGCAGGCAACATATTCTTTACGGCTTTTAATCCCGTGACTGATTCCAATGCGCTGATCAGGTCATTTAATGTAACTGCATAACGATTGCCGAGGTTGATGATTTCAAAATCGCTGCCCGTGTAATCAACGGCTGCCATTACTCCCTTCACCGTATCATCTACATAAGTATAATCACGACTGGTGCTGCCATCACCAAAAACGGGAATGGGTTTTCCCTGCACCATGGATTTGGTGAAATTATGTATCGCCAGATCTGGGCGCTGCCCGGGGCCATACACGGTAAAGAAACGGAGTGCAATAAAACGGATGCCATATAATTTATGGTATACATGCCCCAGCATTTCACCTGACAATTTGGTCATTGCATAGGGGCTGATTGGCATCAGCTGTTCATCTTCTTTCCACGGAAAATGATCATTCACTCCATACACACTGCTGCTTGATGCAAAAACAAATTGTTTGATTTTTTCCTGTACAGCATAATCAAGCAGGTGTTGCAGTCCGATTACATTGGAACGCTGGTAAGCCAGGGGATTTTCAATACTGGGTCTCACCCCCGCTTTTGCCGCCAGGTGAATGATGGCATCCACTTTTTCCGGAACTACCGCTTTAATAGCTGCAGGACCCGCATCCGCCAGGTCCATTCTTACCAGCCTGAAACCGGGCTGGTTCAAAAACCCGGCGATGTTCATCTCTTTGATATCTGTGGAATAGAAAGGATCAAAATTATCAATGCAGGTTATCCGGATTCCGGGCTCTTTCCGGAACAATGCCTGTATCAGGTTACTGCCAATGAATCCGGCCCCGCCGGTTACCAGGTAATGTTTCATGCTTCGGGCTGCAAGATAACCAATCTCCGGCGGGCAGCCCTTCCGGCAAAAACATTACTTTCACGGGCTGTGAAACAAAAGTCCGACAGGAAATTATATGCAGATATTTCTGCCAGCAGCCTCCAGGTGGTACTCAACCAGTTGCTGGGCCTGGCGGTATTCCTGATTACCTCTTTCGGATTATCAAAAGAAATATATGGTGAACTGAACTGGTCGGTGGCGGTACTTAGCTTTATCACCGGCATACTTGGATTGCGGCTGGAACAAATCATTGTAAAAAGAACAGCCGCCGGCGAACCGGCTTCTCCCCTGCTTACGGTATTCATGATGCACGTGTTCATCACAGGCATACTGCTGTTGCTGATATTATTGCTGACTCATTTATTATTCCCGGATTTTTCTCTTTGCATGAATTAATGAGCTGGATTTGTTTTTCGCAATTGCTCACATATTTCGCTTCTCCCTTTCGCCAGATCGCCAATGGAAAAGAACGGTTTGACCTGCTGGCAACCATTGCCACCGTATCTAACCTGGTCAGGGTAACCGCATTGGTTGCCTGCTTACTGACCCATGCATTTACCATCCGGAATGTGCTGATCATTTTTATTGCCGGCTCCGCCATGGAATGGATTACCGGTTACTGGCTGGTGAGAAATAAAATGCAGATTGCATTTTCACTGCAGACAGGTTTTCGTGCATATGGAAAATTGCTGAAAGAAACCCTGCCTCAGGCCGGCGCAGCTATACTGATGGCAGGTATTACCCGAATGGACTGGATCCTGATGGGTATTTTTTCCACGACAATATTCACCGCAGAATACAGTTTTGCTTACCGCGTTTTGAATTATCACCTTTACCGCTGTTAATTGTTGCACCGGTTTTACTCACCCGGCTCTCTCGGTTTTACAGTGCAGATCCTGCCCGTGATTTACTCAGCCGCAAAGAAGACCTTGACCGGCTGATCCGCATAGAAATGATCCTGGCCTGTTTTATCCCGCTGGTGATCAACCTGGCCTGGTCGCCGGTGTTTGACAGCCTGACTAAAAATAAATACGGCAGTGTAAACCAGTGGACATTTTTGATACTGAGCTGCTGCCTGCCATTCCAGTATATCAGCAACCTGAACTGGTCGGTTTTATTTGCGCAGGATAAATTGAAAACCATCCTGCGTATTACTGCGGTTACTTTTTTGATTATCCTGGCCGGTGATATTATTTGTATACCCCGCTGGGGCGGAACCGGTGCCGCGGCCGTTTATCTCGGTGCTATGATTATTGAATACTTAAACTACTTCAGGCATTCACCCCTCCGGCAGGTTTCCGGATCATATATTTCACTCTTGATTTGCCTTTTGGCAGCCTTTTTTTCGGGTTTTTCGGCCATTCTGGTCACCGAAAACCCCTGGCTGCGGATTATCCTCGCTTCCTCCCTGTTTTTTTTACTGACATGGGCAACCCGGCAGCTCCGAAAATCCGATTTAAAGTTTGTCTATCAGCTGATTAGCAGATAAAACAAGCAGCCAAATTATCATGATCAATCGCCTGTCCCGGTATTTGCGAACATCGGCCCTTTCTATCCATTGGCCGTTGCTGCTATTCCTGTTAATGATCATGGATGTGAAGATGGCGGTGAAAGTGGTCGCACTCGTTATTTTCCTGGTCAGGGATTATAAAATTTTCACAGCTAAAAATATTTTCAGACGCTCGCACACCTGGTTCTATGCAATCATGGCTGGCATAGTAGTGCTGCATGTAATCATTTCATTTTCTTCATTTAATTCCAATTACGTGGTGGCAGCCGGTCTGGGTTTGTTTTACTGGTT
The DNA here is from genome assembly GCA_016720825.1 of Chitinophagaceae bacterium. Classification (GTDB taxonomy): domain Bacteria; phylum Bacteroidota; class Bacteroidia; order Chitinophagales; family Chitinophagaceae; genus JJ008. The sequence continues at coordinate 58,552 of JADKJV010000012.1, forward strand.
ATGCTGTGTACTGGCCGCTGTGATCCTGCAGCGCGAAACCAGCAGGGCAGATACGAAAACACTTCACAATACGATCAGTTTATTTCTCCTGTTGAATATTTCATTTACAGCCCTGCAACTCCTGATGATTATGATTGATGCGGGTTCTGTGAATCCATTTACTTACCAGGGCATGCAGCAGAAATATTTTATCGGTACCGGCGACCTGCTGACAGGTATTACCATGGATGTGTCCACCACCAATGCGGTGATCTGTTCGATGGGAATTATTTATTGTCTTCATCGCAAACAATGGGTATTGACGCTGCTTTGCATGGCCTGCCTGCTGGTTACTGCCAGCAATATTACTTTCCTGTTGCTGCTGCTTGTATTCGTTTTCATGTTCATTTTCCGTTCCACAAAACTCCAGAAAAGTATTATTACCATTTGCCTGTTCGGCGGCCTGGTCTTCATGACCAAAGTATCGCCGCAGAATAATACGTATGTAAAAGAAGCGTGGGGGAAAATGCTGGGCATTAAAAAAACAAAAGTGGTGGCACCGGAAGACCTGCTCACTATTAAAGCCAAACCTGACAGCACTCTGAATGGCGAAGAAATCAAACAGAAAAAAGCCATGCTTGCGCTGGACAGTGTAAGTACCGCTGAAAAAAAGGAAACCGTTCCTGCTCGCATTACACCTGTTCCCACCACAAAAAAAGAACTGGTGGTATCAACTGGTCACAAACCTGTTTTACCAAAGGATAATATCCATACGCAGCCTTTCCAGCGCCGACATGACACCAGCGGTTACCAGCGTGCGTTACTCAGCTTTGCGGTAACCACACGGGCCGGTGTTGACACGAGCCTGAAAAAAACAAAATCAAGAAGGATTCCCGGGAAAATCATAGCACTGGAAGAAACAATCACATACCTCAACGCCCATCCTTTGCAATGGTTGATCGGTGCGGGTTGCGGTAATTTTTCTTCCAAACTGGCATTCCGGACAACGGCGCTTGGCATTTCCGGCGGATATCCTGAAAGATTCAAATACATCCATCCTGCTTTTTTAAAAAACCACCTGGCGTTGTATCTCAACTATTTCAGCAAGGATATCGAGATCCACTCTGTGATCAACAACCCGAATTCAGTTTACAACCAGTTATTATCAGAATACGGGTTGGCAGGCATGGCCGCTTTCCTTGTTTTTTATGCCGGTTATTTTTTCCGGCAAACCAGGAAGAACAGTTATGCGCTTCCGTTGCTGCTTTTTTTGATGGGAACACTGGCGGTCGAATACTGGTTTGAACAATTATCCATTGTGATCCTTTTTGAATGTATGATGCTGATTCACCAGAAAGAAAAGGAGGCCGGCTATGAATAGACCACTTGTAACTGTGCTGATGCCTGCACGCAATACGGCCCGCTATATTGGCGAAGCGATTGCTTCTGTACTGAAACAAAGTCTTACGGATTTTGAATTGCTGATCATCAACGATGGCTCAACAGATAATACAGTTGAAATCATAGCCGGGTTTAATGACCCGCGTATCCGCGTGTTTTACCAGCCACCCGCAGGCATTGCAGCCGCACTCAATAAAGGTTTGCAGCTGGCTAAAGGAGAACTGGTGGCCAGGTTTGACTCAGACGATATTTGCTTTCCGCAACGTTTGGAAAAACAGGCCGCTTTCCTGCAGTCGAATCCCGGCTATGTTCTTACCGGATCCGATGCAGAATATATTACAGAGACCGGTGAACATCTTTTCAATTTTAAATGCACAGGACATACGCATGAAGAAATCATGCAGCAACTGGAAGTGTATTGCCCTTTTATCCATTCTTCGGTGATGTACCGCCGCATGCCGGTTGTCAGTGCCGGCGGATATTCCCCCCATGCGCACCAGTTTGAAGACTACCTGCTCTGGGTCCGGCTGCAGCATGCCGGTAAATACCATAATATTCCTGAACCCCTGTTACAGGTCAGGTTCAATACCCAATCAGTTACTATTGATGAAAAATGGAGAAGCCGGAAGTTCCGCAGGACCAAAAAAGAAATTATCCGGCATGGGTTTATCACTGAACCGGAAGGGAAAATACTGAAGGCAGAATTAATGAAACAGGATCACCCGCGGATCAAAGCCGGTGCTTACGAAGCACTCTGCGGGAAAAAATTCCTGCTGGATAATTACAAACCTGCGATGGCGAGACATCACCTGGGCAGGGCCATCCGTTTATTCCCATTACGTGCCGATAATTATGCATTATACGTGCTGAGCTTTTGCCCATCCCGTTTACTCCGCTGGCTTCATAAACAAAGACCCAATAAAATCTGATTATGAAAGCAGCCATGATTACCAGGTCCAGTTTAAGGCGCTTCCGGGGAGGTGATACCATCCAGGTGGAGCAGACTGCTTTGGCATTATCCCGTCTCGGTATAGATGCTGAAATCAGGATGGCAGATGAAGTAATTGATTACAGCAAATATGACCTGCTGCATTTTTTCAACCTCGTACGGCCGGCAGATATACTGAAACATGTGCAACTGTCCCGAAAGCCTTTTGTATTGTCGCCGGTATTTGTGGATTACAGTGCGTTTGACAAAAAACACCGGAAAGGGATCAGCGGCTCAGTATTCAGGATGTTTTCTGCGGGGATGAATGAGTATATGAAAACAGTTTTCCGCTGGATCAGGGGAAATGATGAGATCGTCAGCAAATCCTATTTGTGGAAAGGCCACCGTGCGAGCATGAAAATGATTGCCAATAAAGCAGCCACATTCCTGCCCAACAGTACGATGGAGATGGAAAGTGTGCGGCAGTATTTCAAAAAAGATTTTCCGTATACGGTTGTACCCAACGGTGTTGATCCGCTGATCTTCCGCAAAAACGATACTATTCAACGGGATAATAAACTGGTGATCTGCGTGGCCAGGATTGAAGGCATAAAAAACCAGCTGAACCTGGTAAAAGCGCTGAACAATACTGAATATACACTGGTATTGATCGGGGCCACATCACCCAACCAGCAGTCATACCTGAAACGGATAAAATCAGTCGCAGCAGGCAACATTCATTTTACAGGCGCGCTGCCCCAGTTTGAAATCATGGAATATTACCAGCGTGCAGGCGTACATGTATTACCGAGCTGGTTTGAAACATGCGGACTCTCTTCATTGGAAGCAGCAGCGACAGGTTGCCCGGTTGTGATTACTGATATGGGTTTCACACGGGATTATTTCGGGGATCATGCACATTATTGTAATCCGGAAGACCCGGCATCCATTTTACAGGCAGTGGAATCAGCTGCCGGTTCAAGTGCAGATGCGGCACTGGCAGAAATAATAAACCAACAATTCACCTGGCAGCAAGCGGCAAAAGCAACTGCTGCTGCCTATCATCAAATACTTGAAACATGAGTGGTATGCGATTAGCCATACTCGGAACCAGGGGTATCCCCAATCAATACGGCGGCTTTGAACAGGCTGCTATGCATCTTTCTGCCAGGCTTGCAGCAAAAGGCCACCAGGTAACTGTGTACAATGCGCATCATCATCCATTCAAAGCCAAGTCATGGAACAATGTGGAGATTGTGCATTGCTATGACCCGGAACCGCAAACGGGCACCGCCGGTCAGTTTATTTATGATTTCAACTGCATCCGTCATGCACGACGCCGGGGCTATGATATTATTTTATTCATGGGATATACCAGCAGTTCAGTCTGGGGACGTTTTTACCCGCATAAAACCATGGTGGTTTCCAATATGGACGGACTGGAATGGAAGCGCAGTAAATATGCTGCGGCCGTACGCAAATACCTGAAGATGGCAGAAAAATGGGCGATTAAATTCAGTGACTATTATATTTCAGATTCACCGGCGATCCAGTCATACCTGCAGGAAAAATACAAAGCAGAAAGTTGTTTCATCCCTTATGGTGCAGAAATATTCCCGCCGGCAAATCCGATCCTGCTCCAGCCTTATCAAATCAGTGCCGGTAAATATTTCCTGTTGATTGCCAGGATGGAACCTGAAAACAATATTGCCACAATCCTGGATGGTTACATACAGAGCGGATCCCGGTTACCTATTGTAGTAGTTGGCAGTACGCAAAACAGTTATGGTAAAAAACTTTCCCGTAAATATGCCCGGATTGAAGGGATCAAATTTGCTGGTGGCATATTTGATCCGGAAATATTGCAGGCACTCCGCTCAAACTGCCGGCTTTATTTTCACGGACACAGTGTGGGTGGGACCAATCCCTCCCTGCTGGAAGCCATTGCAGCCGGGGCTTTAATCAGTGCACATGAAAACCCTTTTAACCGTGCGGTATTGGGTAAAGATGCTTTTTATTTTTCTTCGGTAGCCGGTATCCGGCAAGCCATCCTGGATGCTGCAACGGCGGTGGACCCGGAACGGATGCAGGAGAACAATCTTGAAAAAATCAAAAACACATACAACTGGGACCGGGTGGCAGATCAATATGAAAGCTACCTGCTTCGCTGCCTGCAATCCGGCAAGAAATGAACCTTTTCAAAAACATACCTGACAATACGGCGAACCGGATCAGCTACTGGCACCTGGCAGCCTTCCTGTTTTTTTTACCCACTGACCGTTACCTGAGCCAGCTGGCATTAATCAGCTTTGGCATGCATACCATTATACACCTGGAACGTAAATCAATCAGGAGCCTGGTGACTGCAGAGAATGGTATACTCGCTTCTGTATGGCTGCTTACATTATCAGGACTGCTGTACACCCATGATTTACACCAGGGGGAAAAGGACCTGGTAATACAAGCCGGCTTGCTGGTCTTCCCGTTTGTATTCTCACTGACATCGCTGAATCTTGCCAGGTACCGGAACAGGCTCCTGTTGTTTTTTGCATTTTGCTGTACGGCCTGTGTGCTGTATTTATTCGGGGACGCGCTGCTTATTATATATTATTATGGTTTCCCGTTAAAATCTTTGTTCAGTTATTCATTCATCAACCAGAATTTTTCAAGTCCCCTGGCGATGCATGCTACATATCTTTCAGCTTTCCTGGCATTATCCATTTCAATTTTGCTGAATGCCTGGTTGCATGCATTTAAACAGAAAAACCGCTGGTTATACCTGGTTTGCATTTTAATATTGTGTGCAGGTTTAATACAGCTTGCATCAAGGGCCGTTTGGGTTGCCCTTTTAATATTCCAGTTGACCGCTTTCCCTTTCATGGCGTTTGAAGGAAAGAAAAGAATAAAATATTTCCTGGTCGGTTTTTGTATAACGGCGTTTGCTGTATTCCTGATTGCAGGTACACAGGTATTCCGGGAAAGATATATTGCTGAATTCCGGGCTGACCTGAAAAAAGAACCCATCAACCAGCAAATACCTGAACCCCGGATGGCTCCGCTGAAGCGGCATTTGAACTGATCAGGGTATCACCCATTACCGGTTATGGCAGCGGATCTGAAAAAGACTGCTGAAAGAAAAGTATTATGAAAAACAGCTATACACTTCGTATTTGCTGGAATTGAATACGCATAACCAATACCTTGCTTTGTGGTTAAAGCATGGTATTGCCGGTTTACTGGTTTTTCTTTTCACCCTTGGCTGGGGCTATTACAGGGCCTGGCGGCAAAAAGATATAATTTTTATATGTTTTATGCTATTGGTCACTGTAATGTCATTTTCGGAAAATATAATTGATGTAAATAAAGGGGTTTTCTTCTACGGGTTTTTCTTTGCATTGCTGGTAAAATCAGGCAAACCTTTGCTGAAAATATACCGTTCAGATAAAAATGCCGAAATTGTGTAAGTCCTAAACCTGCTGCATGTTACCATTATCTGTTGTTATTATCACGTATAATGAGGAGCTCCATATCGGGCGCTGCATTCATTCGGTACGTGCGGTGGCAGATGAGGTAATTGTACTGGATTCATATTCTACTGACCAGACGGCCAACATCGCCCGCAATATGGGCGCTACGGTTTACCAGGAAAAATTCAGGGGTTATATCGGGCAGAAAAACCAGGCGCTTAAACTTGCAACCCATAACTATGTTTTAAGTCTCGATGCAGATGAGGAACTCGATGAAAACCTCGCCGCTGCTATCCTGGAAGAAAAGAAAACTTTTCATGCACGGGCATATATGATGAAACGCTGCACCAATTTTTGCGGTCGTTTTATCCGGCGTGGCAATTGGTATCCGGATTTCAAGCTCCGTTTATTTGATAAAAGGATTGCCACCTGGGGCGGTATCAATCCCCACGACCGGATTGAACTGCATAAAGGTGTTGAAGCAAAAAAACTGAAAGGCGACATCCTGCATTATTCATTCGACAGCATGGATGACCTGATCAGGCAAAATAACCGGCTCAGTTCCATTGCTGCTTCTTCTATGTATGTAAAAGGGAAAAGAACTTCCTGGTTCAAAATACTCATCAATCCAGCCTGGGCATTCGCCAACGGATATTTGTTTCGCCGCGGATTCCTGGATGGGGCAGATGGTTTTTTTATTGCCACTCATAATGCCCATTATGTTTTCCAGAAACACAGCAAGCTGTTTCACCTGCAGCGTACAAATAACCGCGGAAAACATACGCCGGTTGTAAAATCCCTCCATGAATCAGCCAAACAAGCCACCGGTGATGGAAAAAACTGAAGCACTCCTTTTTTTCTCACCAGGTTTCCCTTCCGATGAAAATGACAGCACCTGTTTGCCTTTGCAGCAAACACTGATTTTATCCATGCAACGGCAGTTTCCGGAAAGACAGATCATCATCTGCAGTTTTCATTATCCCCACCGGCGGGAACAATACAGCTGGCATGGCATACCTGTCATCAGTTTCCATGGAGGGTATAAAGGCGGATTATACCGGTACCGGTTATGGTCGAGACTGAAAAAAGCCCTGCTTCCTTTTTGAAAAATTATATGCTTTCAAAGGGATCATCAGTTTTTTCTGTGGCGAATCTGCACTTTTTGCCAAATGGTATTCGCATAAAACGCAAACGCCTTTTGTGAGCTGGATACTGGGCCAGGATGCCAGGGACAGTAACAGTTTCATCAAACGCATCAAACCCAAACCGGAAGAACTGGTAGCCTTATCCGAATTTATCCGGGATGAATTTGATAAGAACCACCATATCAAACCTGCACACATTATTGAACCCGGTATTGACCCTGCGCTGTTTGGTGAAAAACCTGCACAACGCAATATTGATATACTTGCTGCAGGCTCCCTGATTCCCCTTAAAGCGTTACGAATTGTTTGTTGATATTGTGCGGCGTATCAGCCAGGAGATACCCGGTTTGAAAGTAACCCTGGCCGGTAAAGGTCCGGAAGAAAAAGAAATCCTTTTCGCGATTCGCAAAGCCGGTTTAAAAGAAACCATCACCCTTTGCGGCGAATTATCCCAGCAGGAATTATATGTTGCCATGCAATCATCCCGTTTATTCCTGCACACATCCTCTTATGAAGGATACGGAATGGTTTGCCTCGAAGCATCGTATGCCGGTGCCACTGTAATCAGTTTTACAAGGCCGATGGAAACCCTTTCCCCAAACTGGCATGTGGTGAAAACGCCAGATGAGATGGTGCGCATGGCGGTATCATTTCTAAGGCAACCCCGCCCGGCTACCGGTGGCGACTGGAAACATATTGATGATTGTGCAGTGGAGTTTGCTGAATTATTTCCGTAGAGAACCGGCCACCTGCATGATTTTACCTGCTATGGCTTCAAAAGACAGTTCCTGCTTAAATTGAGTAAGTGTTTTCATTTTTTCGCGCTGGATATCCATGGCAGCAGAAGCGCGGAGTTTATTCAACAGATCGCGGTGGTCACCGGCCTTGTACAGTAAACCGCAAATACCCGGACCCGTCATCTTCCTGAAAGAAAAAATATCTGTCAGGAGCGGGATACAACCGCAGGACATTGCTTCGCAGACTGCCACCCCGCTGCCTTCGTAATGTGAGCCGGAAATGATAAAATCGGCACTGTTATACCAGTTGCCCAGTTCCGCGTAAGGGATTTTGCCAACGAGCCGGATGGCAGAAGCACCATACGGCACAGAGAGAATCAGCGTTTGCACTTCCGGCAGTAATTTATCTTCCTGGAAAATCATATACAATTTGGCATCGGCACTGTCGCGCAGGAATGCCAGGAAAGCCCTGATGACTGTCAGCGGGTCTTTATTATTTTCCAGCCTGCCCACCCAGAGATAAACCGGATCACCTTTCACTTTGGTTATTTCCTTCGCAGTATATTTATCTGAAATGGTAAAACAGGATGAGGCCTGCATCACTTCATGCACTTTGGATGCAGCCGCAATTTGCTTTTTTTCCAGCCAGGTATCTGCCAGTCCGGCACTGCTGAATAAATAAGCATCAACAGACTTGTCAGCTATTTTCTGCAAAAATGCCTTAATGCCCCGGCATGGTTTTTCCGCGCGGTGAAGCACAATGATTTTTGGTTTAGGGCCGATGGCTTTCCGCAATTGGATCAGCTGTAAAGGGAAGATCATACCATTCACACAAACGATATCCGGATTTTCGGCTTTGATAATCTGGTGAATTCTTTTGGGGAAGCGGATAAAAGCCTTACTGAATTTCAGGAAACGATAACGCACATTGTTCTTCACCAGTTCACCTTCGTAATTAATCCTTTCAATGGAGAGCACATCTGCATTTTTTGCCAATGCATCCATGATACCGGTTACCGGTGCAATACGCTGCAACCAGGCTTCCGGGTCACTGAATGCCTGCAGGTATAAGTAACTCGTGAAAACAATTTTCATACTAATCAGAAAATATCAATATCAGCCAGGCTGAATTTTATTTTTTCCGGAGGAATTGAACCTCCCAGTGAAAATCCCAATACAGGGAATGAAGAAAGCGGCTGGTACTGTTTCCCCAGCCATGTGTGCAGGTTTGTTCCGGTACTGATATGAAACAACAGCTGCTTTTCTCCCCAGGACGATGTGATCGCTTTCAACTGCTGAAGGGCTTCTTTTAATTCAGGTTCTGTCTTCACCTGCAGTTCACCCAGCCAGCATCCCCGGTTCAGGTTCATCCATGCCAGTCCGGGTTCAGCCTTAACCACAAACCCGCCATTGTATTTTTTATAACTGAAATAACCGGCATCACGTAAGATACCACCAAATTCCCCGGTATTCCATGAAGCTGGCAATCCCGTATCACTTGTTTTGTATTTAAGGGTTATTTTTTCAATACCTTTTTCTTTACTGGACATTTTGCGAATCAGCCTGTTCCACCAATTCGGCCGGAGTGGTATCTCAAAACGGTTCAGCTGACCAATAACGGTCCAGCCAAAATCATCAGCCAGTATCCGGTGTGAATTTTCATTGGGAAATCCATACAGCATCCGGATGCCAGCTTTCCGGCTGGATTGGATAAAAGCCGGCACCAGTGCATGGAATAAACCCTGTCGCCGGTGATCAGGATGGGTGATAATATCAGTTACCTGTGCCCACAGTTCTTTTTTACCCTGATATTCCACAAAGGCCGGAGTAGCCCCGATAAATGCAGCCGGCCTGCCTCCGGGTTCAATCACCAATAAACCGTGGGATGAAACACCCGTCCAGCCTGTGGCATATTTTTTTTCGAAATAGGAAGAAGGGATATCATTGCGGCTGACCGCACTGAACAAATCAGTCAGCTGCTGGAAATTTTCCAGCTGGCTGAACCGGTAACCGGGCGGTAATGTATGTTCAGTGTATGTTCCGCGGATAATGGCATGCATTTGCTGATGAATATTGATAAAAGGATTTACAGTCATTCTCTTCCTGAGTGTTTTATTTTCAGTATCACCCGGCAGGAGTTCGTCTGCCGCGAGTACATATTGATATCCCGCCTGAATGGCCTGGTCTGCCAGCGCAGTTGAATACGCCCCATAAGGAAAAGCATAAGCATTCACCGGTTTTCCGGTAAGGGATTCCAGCCATTTGCCGGATTCACGCAAATCAGCTTCTGCTTCCTCTGCTTTCAAATACCGGAGGTCATTGTGACAAAGACTGTGTGCGCCGATTGTTACCAGCGGGCAATCCGACATCTCCATGATTTCTGATTCTGATAACAGCTGCCAGTACAACCGGTCTGCTTCATTTTTCCGGTAATCAAACTGCCGGGAAAATTTTTCCATCATGGCACGTTTCACCACAAATGGTTCTTTACGCAATTCATCAGCCAGCGCAATGCCCTGCTCATTCACATACCTGCGGAACCGGTTTCGTTTATATTCCACACCATTCCATTCAGTGTTTGCCGGGCCATACTTTGTATACATATTCAGGAAATCATTCCAGAGGATTTCCTCTCCGCAAGCCCTGGCCGATGTGATAAAAAAAACAGCCGGACATTGTATTTTTCAGCAATGGCAAAACAAACCGGTGGTTATTCGCAAAGCCGTCATCAAAACTCAGGCAAACGCGAAACACATTCTCTGCAGCTGGTCCTTCCATATACTCCGCCAGGCTCACCACCTGGAAATATTTTTTGAAATACCGAAGATGCTCTTCAAACATTTTAGCCGTCAGGAAAATCGGATTAAACCGGGTATGGTCTTTTTCGCAAATGCCATGATAAATCAACATCCGCTCTCCCCTCGCCTCTCTGTAATCAGATTTATAGAAACCAACCCGACCCTTAATCAAGGTCAGCATTCCCTGTAACCTGCTACCTGCCCCTCCGAATAAGCTTCGCTTTTCGGAGCAAGCCTGCCGCCTGCCACCTGCTGCCTGCCACCTGCCTCCTGCAGCCTGCCTCCTGCCTCCTGCCCCCTGCTCCCTGCTTCCTGCTTCCCTGCTTACCATTCCACACCTCCCGTTTCCATTTCCGGATAATATTTACGAACAGACTGTATCAATTCACCCGGATTTCCCGAGATCATCTTCAGTTGTCCCTGCAAAGAAACCAGACTATAATTTTTTTCAAAAACCGGCTGTATTTGTTTTGACAATGCCTGGCTGATCATCCGCACCCGGCCTTTCTGCATCACGAGTTGTATATCCCCGGGCTGAAAGCTGAAGAGACTGGATGTGCCTTCCACCGGCGGAATGATGATCAGATCTGCCAACTCTTTTTCTTCAATCACGCCCTTGCCTTTCATATCCAAAACGCCTGCTGCATGAACAGTGAGCATTTGCAATAATTCATTTTCTGTCACCATGCCCGACTCCATCGCGAGACGGAATTGCGACCAGGCATTCCAGGATGCCGTGAGTGTTGAATCTGTTCCAAATATAATGGTGGTATTTTTTTTCAGCTGGTCAATCGCTGCTGTTCTACCGAATAAGAAATCATTGGAAGCCGGGCACCAGACCAACGCGCTGAAATGCTTTGCCTGCGCGGGTTTCATGGCCACGCCATGTACGGCAATAAGCGAAACTGATTTTGGCAGCTGGTCAAGTAACTCATCTATTTCATCCGAATAATTTCCGGTTACACCTTCGCCGGCATGGATAATGACCGGCTTCTTTTTTCCTTTATGTGCTTTTAATTTTTTGGCCCAGTTTTTTTCGAAGGCAACTGAGTGCAGTGAAAGTGCTTCCTGGTAAACACCGGTAACCGGTTTTTTAATTTTTAATTTTTCACCGTGATTGACCACAGTTGTGAAACCATTCAACAGGTTTTTATAAACACCCCAGGCTGTGCGGAGCGGCAGGGGGATTTGCAATACTTTTTTGAATGTATCTGTATCATGGTTGTTTACATCTGCAACCCATTCCCGGTAACCTTCATACAAATGATGGCCTGCTGCAGGAAAACAATTGAAATCAAGATGATCATGTGTGTTGATAAACCCGGGTAACAACAGTGCTCCGTCCAGTTCGAGCCTTTCCGGATCCCTGACTTTGTCAAGTTCCTTCCGGTGACTGGTGATCGTGTGGATTTTGCCATTCCTGATCCTGACATGATACCGGCCCGGTTTGCCATAGCGCGTTATATCATGCAGTATCATTTTTCTTTTTTAAACCGGATGCCATAAATCAGCGGTAAACCCTGATACGCTTCAAAAACATGAAGGGCATTTTGCTTTTCATAAAAAGCTTTCAGGGAATCGTCCAGTATTTTTTCAACCAATCGGATTTCGGTCCAATGAAGTTGCCCGGCCATTTGGCGGATCAGCCCCAGTTCCCAAACCTGGTTTTGTATACTGATGAGCTCGTCGCCGGACCGGAATGTGCGCTGCCCGCCTTTGGCCAGTATGGCAGGATGATAATCGGTAATGATGATGCCCCCGCCCGGTTTTAGCACCCGGTTCCATTCCTCAAACACCTTCCGTGGTTCTTTCAAATGTGCCATGGTGAGGGTGGAAATAATCCAGTCGGCCGATTGATCGGGCACACCATCCAGTGTATCTTCTTTCAGCAGGAATACTGCGGCACCGGGGATTTTGTCTTTCAATTTTGCCAGCATGCCTTCAGATACATCAAAGCCTTTTAATATACCGGGCTGGCGGGTCAGCAGTAAAGGCCAGTGCCTGCCGGTACCGCAGCCATAATCTATCACCGTCAAATTTGTAAGACTGATTTCGTTTAATAACCCTGAAAAAACGGTTTCATCCAGCTGCAACATGAGGTTATCTGGTTGCTGGTCATAGGTATTGGCCCATTGGTTATAAGCCTCCGAAGGTTCCCGGGTAACGGGCTTGCTCCTGAAACGGCTGAGCCATTTGCGGAAAAACATAATAAACGCTGGTTTTTCATAAAAATAGGAAGAAAGCAGCATGTTTGGCAGGCAACCCCGCTTTAGCCATGTTCGTTTGAAGTGATGATGAACAAGGTCCTGCTTTTTAACCCCGCAGCGGCGTATTCAACCACCGGATTCCGAATTCAATCCTGCAGATTGCAGCTTCGGTGAACGGGGTGCATGAATGGGCGATTGTGGACGGGAATTGTGAAGATGATGCGTTTGAAAAAATCAGCAGTTACCTGCAAACGGGTGAATACCGTTACGTAGGCATTACAGTAATGCCGGGGCCACAGACCAAACAGGCTATTCCTGTTTCCAAAAAATCAAAGCAGCTTTTCCCGCAATGATCATCATCTGGGGCGGGTATTTTGCGACGAACCATCCTAAAATTATTCTTGAATCCGGTTATGTGGATTTTATCATAAACGGTCCGGGTGATCATGCGTTTCCGCAGTTGCTGGATGCCATTGAAAATAATAAACCGTTTGAGCTGATTAAAAACCTGGTGTACCTGACACATAACGGGATGGTTAAAAACCCGAAGGCTGAAATCCCTGATCAGGAGAGCCTGCCACAACTGCCATACGACCAGCTCAACTCCTTTTACCAGATTGATAAAAATTATCTCGGAAAAACTTATCTAGGGAAAAAGACAATGGCGTATCATTCCAGTATTGGCTGCCCCTTCACCTGTTCATTTTGTGCGGTAGTTCCTATTTATGGTGGAAGATGGAAGGCCAAATCTGCTGAATCTGTATACCGTGATGTAAAATATATCAAAGACAAATGGGGGGCAGATGCTATTGAATTCCATGATAACAATTTTTTTGTCTCAGAAAAAAGAACCGTTGAATTTGCCAAACTGATTCTCCCGGAGAAAATGAGCTGGTGGGGCATGGCGCGGATTGATACGATGGACAAATTCAGTGATGAATCACTGGCGTTGATCCGGGCAGCCGGCTGCCGCATTATTTTTTTTGGTGCAGAAAGCGGTAATGATGCCGTATTGAAGCAACTGGACAAAGGTGGCACCCAGCATGGCGCACAGATTATCCGTTTTGCTGAAAGGCTGAAAAAGTTTGACATCATCCCAGAATATTCTTTTGTGCTGGGCACACCGGCACCAACACCTGAAGAAGTGATGGCACAAATTGAATTTGATATCCGCTTTATCAAAAAAGTAAAAGCCGTTAATCCACGTACAGAAATCATTTTATATACATACAGTCCTGTTGCTACAGAAGGATCTGACTTGTTCAATGCCGTGAAGGAAGCGGGTTTCCATTTTCCGGAAAAGCTTGAAGACTGGGTTAGTCCGCAATGGGAAAGATTTGACATGCGAAAAAACCCGCTGACACCCTGGCTCAAAGCAGAACATATTGACCGTATCCGCAATTTTGAAACTGTGCTGAACGGGTTTTTCCCCACGGTGGCAGATATCCGGCTGAACCAGTTGAAAAGGAAAATGATCAGGCTGATGTCGGGCCTTCGTTACCGCACAGGTTTTTACCGGTTCCCGTATGAAATCAAACTGATGCACCGCCTTTGGAAGTACCGCCTCCCTGAAACAGAAGGATTTTAAATGATCAGTGCACGATCCATATACCACCGGCTGCGGAGATACCGCACATTGCAAACGCATTATATTTCTGCGTTGCCGGTTGCGATCATTATGCCCCACAGCGCCTGCAACTGCCGTTGTGTGATTTGTGATATCTGGAAGGATAATAAAAACCTCACACAGTTACAGCCGGAAGACATCAGCACATTGCTTGTCAGCCTGGAAAAACTGGGTACGAAACAGGTTGTGTTATCCGGAGGAGAGGCTTTGCTGCATCCCCGATTCTTCCAGTTGTGTGACCTGATCCATACATTACCTGTGAAGATTACCTTACTCAGCACCGGACTTACCATGGCCAGACATGCAGCAGCACTGGTGAATGCTGTAGATGAAATTATCGTTTCACTGGATGGCCCTGAAGAAATACATAACCAGATCAGGAATATCCCGGATGCTTACAGCCAATTACAAAAAGGCATAGCGGCAGTTCATGCCCTGCGACCGGGTTTTCCCATCAGTGCCCGTTCGGTGATCCATCGTTTGAATTACCAGCACTGGACTGCAATGGTTGATTCAGCGCATCAATTGGGTGTACAGCAAATCAGTTTCCTGCCAGCTGATACCACCAGCCACGCTTTTAACCGCCAACAGAGCTGGCCGATGGAAAAACAGGACCAGTTATTGATTCTTGTTGCGGAACTGGAAACACTCAGCCATACCATTGAACAACTGATCACACAGCACGCGGATGATTTCAGGAGCGGGTTCATTGCTGAATCGCCCGCTAAAATCCGCCGCATTGGTCAGTACTATGCCGCCTGCCAGGGTTTGCAGGAATTCCCCTGGAAAAAATGCAATGCGCCCTGGGTGTCGACAGTGATTGAAGCCGATGGCACGATCCGTCCCTGTTTTTTCCTTCCCGCTTCAGGCAACATGCACCATGAAACGCTGGAGCATATCCTGAACAGTGATGCGGCCGTGAGTTTCAGGAAATCACTGGATACCCATCAAAACCCGACCTGTGCCAGATGTGTGTGTTCACTTTATTTATCACCCGGCCATAAAATCATTTAATGAGCAGGATACTTTTTTCACATTCTTATTTCATGCGGTTTGACCCGAAGCAGTGGTCAGCCGGCCAGCCGTATGCACCTATCGGCACTTTGTATGCGGCGGCGTTGATGCGTGAACAGGGGCATGAAGTTTCTTTCATGGACACGATGTTTGCTTACGGCCCTGAAGAAGTGATCCTTTCCCTTAAAAAACACCAGCCGGATTATTTTGTGATTTATGATGACGGTTTTAATTACCTCACCAAGATGTGCCTCACCAATATGCGCGAGGCCGCTTTTGAAATGATCAAATTCGCCAGGCAAAAAGGATGTACGGTGATTGTTTGCAGCTCTGATGCGACAGATCATTTTGAAAAATACCTGGAGGAAGGGGCACACTTTATCATCCTTGGCGAAGGTGAACAAACGTTGTCAGAACTGGTGGATACGATTGAAAAAGATACGCCTGATTTTATCAGCCTCCCAGGCATTGCATTTATCCATAACAATGCCGTGATCAAAACGGTGAAGAGAACGGTGATGAAAGACCTGGACAGTTTACCGCTGCCTGCGTGGGACCTGGTGGATATCAAGCCATACCGCAAGACCTGGCTAAAACACGCCGGTTATTTTTCTATGAATGTGGCCACCACACGCGGTTGTCCGTTTAAATGCAACTGGTGCGCGAAACCCATTTATGGTAACCGTTACAACACCCGCAGTCCGAAGCATGTGGTGAATGAACTGCTGATGCTGCGTGAACAATTTGGATTTGACCACATCTGGTTTTGTGATGATATTTTCGGATTGAAACCCGGCTGGGTGGAAGAATTTGCTGATCTCGTCGAAGCAGCTGGTTTGAAATTCCGCTTTAAGATACAGGCCCGTGTTGACCTGATGATCCAGGAAAACTATATCCGCAGCCTGGCCCGTGCCGGTTGTGAAAATGTGTGGATGGGTGCAGAAAGCGGATCGCAGAAAATCCTGGATGCGATGAACAAGGGCACAACCGTTGAACAGATTTATGAATCAACCAGGTTGCTCAAGAAAAATAACATCCGCCCTTCTTTCTTTATACAATTCGGATACCTCGGTGAAACGCGGAAGGATATTGAACAAACGATAAAGATGATCAATGACCTGTTGCCGCATGACATCGGGGTTTCCGTTTCTTATCCATTACCCGGCACTGCGTTTTTCGAAAAAGTAAAAACACAGATGCGGGAAAAAACAAACTGGACCGATTCGGATGAACTGGCCCTGATGTTCAGGAATACGTATACACCTGCTTTTTACAAACAACTGCACCGGTATGTACATCATGAGTTCCGCAAACAACAGGGACTGGATATACTCCGGCATGCGGTGCGAAAACCACTTTCACAGGGATGGCGGGAATGGAAAAAAATCTTCGCTTCAGCCTGGTATGCCATGCGTTCTTTCCAGGGCAGGTTAAAACTGAACCGGTATGCCCGCTGAACCCGCAATAATATTTGACCAGCTGGCACCTGACTATGACCAGGTATTTACCGACAGCCTGATCGGTAAAGCGCAGCGTGCCCAGGTGCGGAAGTACCTGATGGAATTGCTGGAAGCAAAACCGGTGCAACGTATCCTTGAAATCAATTGCGGTACCGGGGAAGATGCAAGCTGGCTGGCATCCATGGGATACAACGTTACAGCCACCGATGTATCTCCGGAAATGATCCGCGTAGCCAGGGAAAAAGCCGGCTTCCAGACATGGCTTTCTG
The DNA here is from genome assembly GCA_016720825.1 of Chitinophagaceae bacterium. GTDB lineage: Bacteria > Bacteroidota > Bacteroidia > Chitinophagales > Chitinophagaceae > JJ008. The sequence continues at coordinate 75,584 of JADKJV010000012.1, forward strand.
TTTCTTATAAAACCATGGGGTTTGATGAACTGGACCAATTGCAAAAAGAGGGGCCTTATGACCTGGTCTTTTCCAATTTCTCCGGATTGAATTGTATAGACAAACCGGCACTAACACAATTGAATACTCAATTACAAAAACTGGTTGCTGATAAAGGGGAGCTCGCAGTTGTGGTATTTGGGAAATACTGTATCTGGGAAACAGGTTACCATTTCATCAAAGGCCGGTTCCGCACCGCATTCAGGCGCTGGAACAAAAAACCAGCTGACATGCATTTGCCTGGAAATACGCCCCTGCCGGTCTGGTATCACAGCCGCCGGCAGATTTCCGGGGCATTGACAGGCTTTACGTTTTATGATAAAAAGCCGGTTGGTTTATTTGTACCGCCATCCTACCTTGAAGCCGGAATGAAAAAAAGGCCGCGTCTGTTTCGTTTCCTGCCAAAGATGGATCAAAGATGCAGGGGTGGCTGGCTGAGCAATTTTGCTGATCACCGCTATCTTTTATACAGGAAAAAATCATCATGAACATCCTGCTCACACATGGTTATTTCCTGGAAGAGGATGAAAAAGAAAAAAGGATCATGCGGCCCTATGTGCCGCTGGGGATTCTTTATATCTCCGCCTGGCTGGAAAAACATGGTAAAGAACATGAAGTGTTTGACAGCACGTTTTCATCATTCGAAAAACTAAGCGAGCTAATACTGAACGACCCGCCAAAGATCCTCGCGATTTACACCAACCTCATGACCAAGCTGAATGTGCTGCGGATTATCAGGCTTGTGAAAAATGAACCGGCTTTACAGCAAACCAAAATCATCCTCGGCGGGCCGGAAGTAAGAAACCATGCTATCAACTTCCTGCAATACGGCGCCCATTACTTAGTGGTGGGAGAAGGTGAAGCCAGTATGCTCGAACTGACTGAATTCATCCTCGATGGCAAAGGCCAGTTAAAAGATATTGGTGGCATCATCTATCTCGATGCTCAGGGCACACTCATTAAAAATCCCGAGCGCGGGAAATTAAAAGACCTGGACCTCCTCCCCGACCCCAACCGGAAAAAAGTAAACCTGCAATTATACTTTGACGCCTGGAAAAACAAACACGGCTCCAGTGCTGCATCTGTAAGTACCATGCGGGGTTGCCCGTATACCTGTAAATGGTGCAGCCGTGCGGTATACGGACTCAGTTACCGCCGCCGTTCACCGGCACACGTGGCCGCCGAATTACAGCGCATTCAGGAAAACTACACAGTGGATCAATTCTGGTTTGTGGATGATGTGTTTACCATTTCACATAAATGGCTGGCGGAATTCAACGAAGTGCTCCAGCAAAAAAACATGCGCATCCGCTATGAATGCATCACCCGTGCCGACCGGATGAATGAAGAAGTGATTCAGTTATTGAAATCCAGTGGTTGTTTCCGGGTATGGATCGGCGCAGAAAGCGGTTCACAAAAAGTAATTGACCTGATGGACCGCCGCGTAGATGTGGAACAGGTGAGGAATATGATCCGCCTGAGCCGCAAGCACGGACTGGAAGCAGGCACCTTTATCATGGTTGGCTATCCCGGTGAAACCCGGGAAGATATTTATGAAACGGCCCGTCACCTGAAAATTGCCAACCCTGATCATTTTACCATTACCGTAGCTTATCCAATAAAAGGGACAGGGTTATACTCAGAAGTGGAAAGCAAATTCACCAAAGATTTACCCTGGGACCAGTTTACTGACCGCGATATTGATTATGCAAGGACGTATAACCGGAAGTATTATGATTATGCAGTGGCGATGATTTCGAATGAGGTGTATTTTAAGAAATCGTTGCGAAAGCCGGTGAGAAATATACTGCAATGGCCGTTGTTTAAACTGAGAGCGATTAAAGCTGGATATTTGATGAGAAAGGAAGAGAAGAGAGGCTGATTTTTTTTACCACAAAGGGCACGAAGGAAAACACTAAGGCCACAAGGGTTGAACCTTTGTGGCCTTAGTGTTTTCCTTTGTGGTCTTAGTGGTTAAAAAAAAATTACACCACATCATACATCTTTAACCGGTCATGATATGCCTGCAGCACCTTCTCCCTGAATGCCCCCGGATTTGACCTTGCATAATGCTTCCCCGTATCCAGTTCCATCGGCAGCCCCTTCATATTCCGTTTGCCTTTCCTGGTTTTTTTATCCCATCGTTTTTGGGTGATGCGGTACAGCCACTGATCGAGGCGGTCACCGAAGGAACCATTCCATATCCATTCACCGGCTCTTTTGAAGAATTTATTTTTCCGGTCGGGTTTTGACTGGATACGCTCCGGGAATCCGGGCAGCCAGCTGGCGGTCCATTCGTTGGATTGATGGAATTGCTGCAACGCCTTTGTTCCGCTCACAGGCAGGAGGGTTTTAATTTCTATGGCGGTGAAAATATTTTTTTCGTCCAGCAGCAAAGCCTGTTCATCCACATAATAATTCATACAGTAGTAATGCTGCCTGCCGGTGAGGAAAGCGAATTTTTTGCAGATATGCATCAATGTACGGGCCAGCCAAAGACGGTTGCTGCGGGTAATGATAAAAAAATCGATATCTGCTTTTTCGTCTGCGTAATTTTTAGAGAGGGAACCAGAGATGGCAACCCCGCTTACGAATGGGAATTGGTATAAAAACCGGCCGATCTTCAAACCTTTCTCCACCAGTTTCCCGGCCCGTTCATTGCCTTGCTGGCGGCGAAGGGCAAGCAGGGGATTATCCTGTACGGAATAAAATTCTTTGTGTAAAAAGATTTTCTTTTCTGCTATCATACCGGACAGCCAGCCATCCAGTTGTTCTTCCGTTGCCGGTTCGGCCAGGTATTGCCTGATCTCCCGGCGATGGAGCGGATACTGGAAAATATCAAAATACAAGAGAATCCGGAGCAGGTCATCCCTGCCGGAGGCATCCTGCCATCCTGCCTGAAGGTTCTGATATGATTGTATTCCTCTCATCGCTGTATAAAGCAACCCCGGGATATCCTTTACCGTTAAGTAATTATTGAACCGAATAATGAACACCATGGCCCGACTTTCACCGCACAATTCCGCTAAAATCCTGCCCGCCGGAAAATGGCCCGGAATGCATCCAAACGGGATCATCAGAAGCTTCGTTGCCAGCCGCAAAAAGTATTTGATGGCCAAACGGGTTTTTGATCTCACGGTATCGGGACTGGTAATTGTATTAGTACTGAGCTGGCTGACCCCCTTGCTGGCTCTCCTGATAAAACTGGATTCCCGCGGTCCTGTATTTTTCAGCCAGAAAAGGATCGGACGGCATGGGGTTGGATTTATCTGTTATAAATTCAGGACCATGATCCGCAATAAAGAAGCAGATGAAGTACCTGCCGGTGAAAATGATGAACGAATTACCCGGATCGGTAAATTCCTGCGCCGCACCAACCTGGATGAACTGCCGCAATTTATCAATGTATTTAAAGGTGATATGAGTATTGTTGGCCCGCGCCCGCACATGGTGGCCGACTGTATCCGTTTCTCATTCGTGATATCTTCGTACTCTTTCCGTTCTTTATTAAGACCCGGCATTACAGGCTGGGCACAGGTTAACGGTTACCATGGCCCGACTACAGATTACGACAGTGTAATCCTCCGTTACTACTGGGATGCGATGTATGTACGTAAAGCCGGTTTTATACTTGATCTCAGGATCATGTGGAATACAATCAAAACCGGACTTCTGAATATTTGGGAAGTGATTCGCGGGAACAAGCCTAAGGCCGAAAATAAAGGCTAGATGTTTGTGTTTTGGGATTTGGAATTTGGAATTTGGAATTTGGGATTTGGTATTGGCTTTCGTGATTGGAATTTTAACTTCTGAGACAACTTATAAAAATCCCAGCCCTTCCGCAGACGCTTGTTAAATTTACTCGTGTAACCCAGATCACATAAAAAAGCGGTTTGTACAGCTACATTTGACGCACTCAAATTAACCGCATGTACAAATTCAGCAAGCTTACATCAGTTATCCTTTTTCTGGTAATCACAATTACTGCCAATTCACAGGACCGGATGCCTTTTTCCGTGAAACTGGAACCCCTCCTTATTGATGGCTTTACCGGTATTCATTCTTATTGCTGGGCACAGGCTGATGATAAAATCCTGCTGATTGGGGGACGGACTGATGGTTTACACAAGCGCCAGCCGTTTGCGTCTTTTAAAGCACTTTATAACAATACGGAAGTGATTGTTATAGATCCACTGACTGGTAAAATCTGGAAAAAATCATTGTTATCACTGGAACCCGGATTGGCTGACCAGCTTCAAAGTTCAAATATGGAATTTATCCAGGATGGGAACCAATTGTTACTGGCAGGTGGTTATGGATACAGTACTGAAAAGGGCAAACACCTTACTTACCCTTACCTGGTTGTAATAGATGTAAAAGAATTGATAGAAAGTGTCATAGAAAATAAAGACATAAAAAACAATATCCGCCGGATACCTGACGAAAACATGGCTGTTACAGGTGGCAAACTGAATAAACTGGGAGAGATATTTTACCTGACAGGCGGCCATCGTTTTGACGGAGCATATAATCCGCATGGCCCTGATCACGGCCCTGGTTATTCACAGCTATACACGAACCAGATCCGGAAATTCCGTCTCACAAGTAATGGTGAAAACTGGAAAATTACCGGTTATGACACGGTAACAGATACCATGCTTTTACACAGACGGGATTATAATTTATTACCACATACAGATAAATACGGGAACAGGATGTTTACCATGTATGCCGGGGTTTTCCAGTATGCAAAAGACCTGCCTTTTACAACATTGGTTGATATCAGTGCTGAAAGCCTGAAAGAGATTCCGGGATTCAACCAGCAATTCTGCCATTATCATACAGCCGGGTTCCCGATACATAATCAGTCCACTCAAACAGAGTACAGCTTGTTTTTCGGAGGCATCGCTATGAATTTTATAGACAGCAGCGGCCGGGTAGTGGGTGATTCTAATGTGCCGTTTGTAAAACATATCAGTGTTGTAGAAAGGAAGGATGATCAGTTCATTGAATACACTATGCAGGCAGACATGAATGGCTATTACGGTGCCAGTGCAGAATTTATTCCGGCTATAAGTACCGGTCTGTTTGATGACGGTATGCTGGAATTCAATAAACTAAAAACCGGGGAACAACTCGTGGGCTATATCCCCGGGGGGATTATGAGCAAAGGCCCGAATGTGTTGTGGAGCAATAATCCGGATGCCAGTAAAGCAAGTCCGGTTATCTGGAAAGTTTATCTGACCAAAAAATAACGGCACTATCGCTTTTTCGCGACATACCTTACAATGGCGGCTTTGCCTTTGTGAAACGGCCCTTCATCCAGGAATTCTTCCGTTTCTTCACACAGGATACAATCCAGTGCGGCAAAATCCGATTTGAGCGTTTGCAGGTCATATAATAATGCCGGCTCTTTCGGCCCGCCGCTGTTATATTTCAACTGGTCTTTTGAGTAAGCCTCTAATACCAGGTGAGCACCCGGCTTCATAGACTCAATCATCTTTTGATGAAACTCCTGTCTTAACCCAGCAGGAAGATGTACATAAATAAGGCCGATGGCATCATATAAAACCCCGGGCTGGTAATCTTCAATGGACAATATATCATACTGAAGACTGATGTTTTTTTCTGCCGCCTGTTTCAAGGCTTTCTCCCTGGCAACGGTACTGAAGTCAAATGACCTCACTTCCCAGCCTTTGAAGGCAGCATACAACCCGTTCCGGCCTTCCCCATCAGCGGGCAACAGGATGCTGCCGGGCGTATGGGTATCTATAAATTGCTGAAAGAAAAGATTAGGGGCTTCACCATATACAGTTGCATGCCCTTTGTAACGCTCATCCCAGAATTCCTTCATGTGATTTAGTTTTATTCCGCAGTTGCATCAGATGCAGGCTGTACCGGAATTAATTCTTCTTCGATAACCTGTTTCAGTACATGTTTGGGTAAAGCACCCGGCTGCATCATGGGTTCACCGTTTGAGCGGATAAATAAAAGCGTGGGGATACTCTGTATGCCAAATACGCCGGACAGCTCCTGTTCAATATCCGTATTCACTTTATAAATAAGCAGGCGGTCTGCATATTCAACAGAAAGCTCTTCGAGAATTGGTGCCACCATTTTGCAGGGACCGCACCAGTCGGCATAAAAATCGATAATAGCAGGTAAAGAACCCTGGTATGACCAGTCTTTGTTGGTATCATAATTAAATACCTTGTCCTTGAAATCCTGTGTGGTCATGGGAATGGTTGCCATGGTTAATTGTTTGACACAAAATTAAATAAACCCGGAAAATGGTTACGTAACATTCATCACAAATATCGCTTATCGTAAAAGTCCCTCAACTGTTTCAAGCTGGTAGCCTTTATCCTTCAGATACCGGATAATAACAGGGAGCTGGTTGTATAATTTATCAGTCCGCCGGGGGTCAGTTCCCGCATGAATCAGCAGGATAGCCCCGTTTAATCCTTTTTCCTGTTCCGTATTGAATAAATGTTTTAATAATTCTTCAGAAGATTTATACGATGCGCCCATTTCAGGCCAGGTGTAATCCGCATTGGTGCGTGTACCCGGCGTAAAATTGATAAGTTGAACACCCATACTGCTGCTCCAGTCTGCTACTTGGCTGTTCCACCATTCATACGGAGGGATGAAATAAGACTGCCGTTGGGGAATCCCATAATGCCCCATCGCCAGGTAATTCCTGGCGAGGTCGGAAAACATGGAATCCCTGCTTATCAGCAGGCTGTCGCGGTTGTTCCAATCGCAATAAAGCAGGTGATCATTTGAATGAGGGCCGAGGTACTGTTTTTGGGCAACTAATTTCCTGATAAATGGTTCCGCTTTTTTATTCCTGTACATCCGCCCGGTAAAGAAAAAACTGGCTTTTACATTTTCCTTTTTCAGGGATTTGATAATAACCGGAAGCCCTTCAAAATATTCATCAGCGGTAAATACAATGGCCAGCGTTTTACGGCTTGTGTCGCCCTGGTTTATGGCACCTTGTTCCACATTATAGCGGGTGATACTTACTTCATACTCTTTTGCTGCCAGGAGATAAATGAGCGATGCTGTACCATCCATCGTTGGTTCGTTGGTGCTGTAATCGCCATAATCATCATGATAAACGGCCAGGTCACTCTGGAAGTCTTTGTATTCATCCGCATCATACAGCTGGATACCGATCAGGTTTTTATAAATAGATGTGTAAACCGGTCCATCCACCAGCCCGCCATCAATTTTCATTTTACCAATATGGGTTAATGCAGAATGCGGATCAGCAGGCATGTCCCCAAAACCAGGCAATCCATACACCATGCTGGTGCCCCAGGGATTGCAGCCGAGTAACCAGTCTACATTGGCCTGTTCAAATTCAGCCATGCTGCTATCATGACTCAGTTGCCTGTACCAATACAACTGCGTGGCAAACGAGGCCGTTAAATTATTACTGCACCAGATAAAAGGCACACCCCGGTAAAAAGCATTTTTCCGGGCTTTTTCCCACACACTATCAATGCCTTTTTTATAGAATGCGATGATTTCATTTTTTTCATCACCGGTTAATTGTTTAGCGAGTTCATAGTGACCGGGATTGACGAAAGGATACCACTGGTAATGACTGGCGGTATCTTTTCCCAGCCAGGGAGTAACCGGTTCCATCCGGGCATATTGCCGGGCATATGCTTTTAAACCAATACTGGCAGCAGCCAATTCCATATCATCCGCCCAGTTTTCTTCGGCATAGATATAGGGGGAACGAACGGAAGCTGTTTGTGAATAGCCGGGATATTCAACCTCGAACAAAAGCTTCATAAGCCTTAAACATCATCTTTACTGAATAGACCGGGTCAGGTTCCTTGTCAGCCGGGCACCAAGCGTAAATGCCGATGAAAATTTTCCGGCTATAGAGGAAACGCCGTTGGTGGCATTCATGAATTTACCGCGTTGCTGTGGTTTACCGGATACAAAATATACAGGACGCTCTATTCCTCTTCCATAAAAATTTGTATCCTGCCGGGGAATACGCATACTCATGTGGTCTCGGTCATCTCCAATCTGGTTAAACATGATCTCTTTAGAAGGATTCATTTTCAATAACCAGTCAAGTCCCCATTTTGCTTCATCCAAGACATCCGCCCTTCCATTCTTGCCTGTTAGACCATTGGCCTGGTATTCGTCTGTAAATACCATCCTGAAATCGCGATATGCAGCGAGTAAATGCCAGGTGGCATTGGCACTGGTGGTACTGTATTGCAGGTAATCACTGGCATCATGCCAGCCACCTACAACATCCACATAGGAACTGTCTTTTCCTGGTCCATACAAAGTATAACCATCATGGGTATGGCAGCTGTCATTCAGGGAAGGATTGAATCCAGTTCTTTGCTGGCGCATGTAGCGCAAACAAAAATCTGCACGGCCATGGTAAACGGAATCATCAATACGGAAGATGGGGGTTTCAGTATTACCCGCCCTCAGGTAATAAAAACCAGCAGTTTTGAATGTAGAAAAATTGATCCTGGCTGTATGGCGGAAAGGGCCATAAGCGCCAAAATCCTCCGATACCGGGATCTTCATCACGACTTGTCCGCTTAATGCACGCACCAGCGAAACTTCTTTTACCAGTTCATCCGTTTTAGTACACCACACTGCTGTTTTAATGCCCTGTTCAGGATAACCCAGGATATTAAACCGGATCCAGCTTTGCTGCAGTGAATCGGGTGTTTGTGCTGTTGCTTGCCTGAAACTCAGGGACAACAGGCAAACAATAAAAATGACAGGCAATTTTTTGAACATGCGGGAAACAGGTCCGGTATTGACAATCCGGCCGGATGTAATTTACCAATTCCCGGAGGTATTATTTCAAATCCACTTTGTAAACCTGGTCAATTAAACCAGCCTGCGCCGGATCGAGGTAAATAAACAGGCCTTCCTCCTGGAGTTTGAATTTTACTTTTCCTACGGAAGGGAAACTGGTTACGGCTGTTACAGGGTCTTTCCACCCGGGAATGAAAATATATCCTTTGTTGTCCGGCCGCAGTACATGCACATAACCGGTTTTATCTTTCCGGGTTACAACGCCCCATTCCTGCGGGGCGATCCAGTTACCACGCGTACCATACACTGATGGACCATACTGCTGCAGCCACTGTCCTATTTTTTCAATGTATCCACGAACTCGGTCTGGATGGTTCCATCGGGCATGGGACCTACATTCAGTAACAGGTTTGCATTGGCGCCGGCGTCGCTGACCAGGTAATGGATCAGTTCGCGGACCGTTTTATAATGTGTATCGGTGATATTGAATCCCCATGAATCATTCATCGTCTCACAGGATTCCAGTGGCATTTGTTCAGACGCGGCCTGGAAACTCAATCCGGATTTATTCTGACCGGGAATATCCTTTTCAAACATCTGGAAATCTTCGCCGGGTAAAGGATCGAGGTGATGGTTATTTCCTATCATGCAATGCGGCTGCAGTTTGTGGATCAGTGAATAGATCTCATCATATTTCCAGTCGATCCGCGAACTGCGGTCTGCAGCACCTTCAGGATTGGTCTGGTCCCAGTGGCCATCAAACCAAATCGACATAATATCTCCGTAATTGGTGAGCAGTTCTGTTAACTGGTTTTTCATGAACTGCAGGTAAGCGGCATAATTGGATGGCCCTGTCCTGCCCGTGGCTTGCCCGGTTCGGCCGGTTTGCCAGGGATAATCCTCCCGCGACCAGTCCAGTGTTGAATAATATAAACCCAGTTTAATTCCCTGTTTCCGGCATTCATCTGCCAGCATTTTAAGTACATCTTTCCCATAAGGCGTGTTGGTGATTTTCCAGTCTGAATATTTGGTATCCCAGTTGGAGAAACCATCATGGTGACGGGTGATGAAGACGATGTATTTCATTCCGGCACTTTTAGCAGCCGTAACCCAGGCAGCTGCATCAAACTGCTGCGGGTTAAAAACATGTAACAGTTTTTTATAATCGGGCACTTTGATATTCCGGTTATTCATCACCCATTCTCCTGCCCCGAGCACACTGGATGCACCCCAGTGGATAAACATGCCAAATTTATTATCCTGGAATTGCTGGCTTGCAGGAACTAAATTGTTTTGAGAACGGACAACAGATGCTGTGATTAAGATAATGACAGCTATAAGCAGGAGTCGGCGCATGTGGAAGATTTTATTCAACCGAAACTTACCGAATTTCTGCGAATCCGGGTTTGACAAATTCCTGATGCAATACATTACCATACCCAACATAAAAAACTGCCACTCCGGAAAAACCGGAATGGCAGTATCATTATGGCAAGAAACAATCTTTAGTTATTCGGCATCCCGGCTGCAATCCATTTCTGCAGCTGGGTGATTTTGCAATCAGAGAATTTAGATCCGCCTTTGGGCATCGCTGAAAAACCGGAGGCCTGGGTTATACTGCCCATCAGTTTCCCATTCAGCGCCTGCACTTTCACTGCGGCATATGTACTGAGATCAATGCCACCGCCGAGTGAAGCAGGCTGGTGACAACCTTTGCAGTAAGTATTCATCATCGGGGCAATGGCACCTGAGTAAGTATAGAGTGTAGTATCACAGGCATTGCAGGAATTATTCTTTGCGCCCTGGGCGATCCATTTATAGATAATATCTTTTTGTGCCTGGGTATAACCGGCATACGGTGGCGGTGGCATGCGGTCGCTGCCGGATTTACTCAGCACTTTATAGAGTTTGCTGCTGCCGGGGTTACCGGGATTCACACCACCGGTTGACATGATCTTAGCATACGAAGTGAGTTCTATCCCGTCTTTATGCGTTGCTGCATCATGGCATCCGCTCATGGCGCAAGTGGAATTCAGCAATGGCTGAACCGTGTTTACAAAATAAACAGTGTCGGCACTGCAGTTGGTAACTTCAGTCGGAGTAACTCCGCCCCCGTTACCGGAGCCACCGGCCGGATCCAGTATTTCATGGCGACAGGTAATGGCAAGTACAAAAAGGGAAGAAAGAACAAGAAGCGGACGGATTAGTTTTACTAACTGCATGGGTTTGGCGTTTTCTTTATCAGTAATAACCGGCAGTCATATAAAATAATAATAACGTTCAACCTGCCAGTTTACATATCGCGATGACTCATGCAAAAATGATTCCTCCTTCGCTTAGAATTAATATTTGTGAATAAAAAAATGTGAAATTTCAATTCGTAGCAGGAAAAACCACCGGGAAGAAAGTAAAAATTGATTTATAGATCAATGTTTGTTTGTGTAATTGATCCAGGTTATCCGGGAAATGCAATGTCATTTTTAATACCCGATCACCAATTTGAGTTTACCCCATAACTCATTATCAAAACTGGAGAGTGCCAGCTGTACGTTTCCGGCAGATTCTCCCATACGGATGACTACGACACCCTGGGAAGGAACGACGTAAATCTTCTGGTCATTTTTACCAAGCGCGGCATACATATCTGCCGGCGCGTTAGGCGTCAGCATGCCGGGGAAAACGGCCTGCACCGTTGGCAGCATATAATTGGATTTGCCATTCAGCCAGGTGAGATAACCGTAAGAAGGATTCAGGCTTTGAGAAGTATTGACCTGGCTGTTGAAATAATTGGTATCGGAAAGAACAGTAGTCGTATTCCATTTCCCTTTGTTCAGCAGCAGTAATCCATAACGGGCCATACTCCTGGGATTGCTGAAATACACGTTATCATTACCTGAAGGTAACCAGGCGCCGTTCATGCCAATCACATCCCTGATCTTCTGCTGGAAATAACCATTGTATGTCATACCAGTGGCATTTTCAACCACTTTATCTAATATCGTATATGGTGCATTGTGGTAAGCCCATCTTGTACCCGCGTCTGCTTTGTATTGCAGACAGGATGGTGTTGTGCAGCTGTTGTCCGGCACACCATCATCCAGTCCGGTAGTCATGGTCAGCTGGTGCCTGACTGTAATAAGGTTTTCTTTTGCCAGAGGGGCAGATGTCCATCCTGTACCGAGATATTGGGAAGTCTTATTATTTATATTAATCTTACCCTCCTGTTGTGCAATACCCACAATCATGGCGGTGAGCGTTTTGCCGGCCGATGCCCAGTACCAGAGGCTGTCAACAGTAAAAGTGCCGAAATACCTTTCTGAAACGATCTTACCATTTTTTAGGATGATAAATGCTTTGGTTCCTTTACTCTGCAAATAGGTATAACAATCATTCAGTGCTGTTTCATTCCAGCCGAGTGATGCGACAGTTGTGGTTTGCCATTCAGTACCCGTCACCGGCGGGAAATACATCGTGGCCGGGGTTGGCGTAGGCGGGTTGTTATTTCCCCCTCCTGAATCTTCTTTTTTACAGGAAATAAGTACAAAGAGTAACAGGGTAAACAGGGCTAATGGCTTCATGTATTCGGTTTTCGGGGGATAAGACTTAACCAGCACTAACTGGTTTAATGACAGCCTCTAAAATAATCAATGTAGTCAGCCCTCAATTGCCAAGCCGTTTATAAATTGTTTGTCAACCGTGATGATTGGGTTTTAGCTATTGGATTTGGGATTTGGCCTTCAAATTTGGGTTTTTTGACTTTTTATTTTTTGACTTTTTAGTGAGTTTGTATAAACAAAAAAGCCAGGAATACTCAGTTTTACTTCGTATTCCTGGCAGATATTAAACGACTGTCTGCTTTATTGTTTGCTGTTCGATATGTTACTGTTATTATTCCTTGGGGAAAAGGTTATATCAAAAGGTGTTTCTGTTTGCAGGATTTTAGGCGGCAGGAAAACCAACTGCGGTTCTGTGGGCCATTGCAAGTCTGTTCTTATATTATCAGCACTGGCATTTGGGCCGTTTTTAACGGGTTTTTCCTTGCGCTTGTTATTTGCAGGTTTTTTTTCCTGGGGTTGCTGCACCGGCTGTCTCGTTTGCGGCTGCTGTACAGGTTGCTTGGTCTGCGGTTGCCTTACAGGTTCACGGTTTTGCGGTTGCTGAACCGGTTGTTTGGTCTGCGGCTGCCTGACAGGTTCACGTTTTTTCTGTTCTTGTACCGGCTGTGTAACAGGCACTGTTCTTACCCGTTCTATTTTCCTTGGCGTTTGCCATGGTACACGTTTGGGATCATTGTTTACAGGCACATTCACTGGCTGGTCTTTTCGGAAAGGTTTTACCGGTTCCTGTACGGGTTGGTCTTTTGTACGTGGGGTTATTGGTTCATCCCTTCTGAAAGGTTTTACGGGAACCTGACCAGGCTGGTCAGTGGTACGGGGATTCACCACTGGTGTTTCATTCGGTTTCCTGTTACCGGGTTGACCGTTATTCATACGACGTGATTCAGTCACCCTTCTCACTTCAGGTTTTCCATCATTCCAGTTTGTAGTCCTGGTTGGTGCCGGTTTAACACCGTTGTTTTGGTTTCTTTCCACACGCGGACGATAAAGCCTGAGCTCATTACTGGCCAGGTTTTGTGACGGCCGGTCTGTTTGCCTGAGGTTAACCTGTCTGACATTGTTGCCACTGCGTCTTTGCACATCGTTCCTGTTAGGCCCCGTGTTGTAACGCATATTATCGGCACGGCTTTCATAAATATTATTGATAACTGTTGACTGGTTGATAATGGTTGTGTAATTATTGACAGAAACGTAGTAGTTGTAAATCTTTGGTCTTCCAAAATCCCTGTCCCTTACAAAATGCCATTGGTTATAAGGCTGCTGGTATCCGCCGCCGTATGCAAAGTCAATGCTGATGCCGGGTCCGATTGGTGCCCAGCCATAATAGCCTGCCGACATTCTCCAGGTCACCCATCCGGGTCCCCATTCGTTGCCGGGTATCCAGGCATAACCATAATATGGATCGTAATACCATCTTCCGTAATGGAAAGGTGCCCAGCCCCAGGCATAATCAGAATACCAGGTCCATCCTGCATCCGTATAGATCCAGTAACCATTGGAACTGTAAGGCGCAAAATCATCTGATACATCCGGTACCCAGACGTATCCGTAGTCCGGATTATCTATCCATTCACCATAAGGACTCATGTCATCATAAAACAACTGGAAACTGACTGAAGACTGTGCGGCTGCAGGTGTACTAACACCACAGTGTACAGTGAGCAGGAATATGGAAGCAATAAATAATCTGAATACAGGTTTCATAATTTGTTTGCCTTAACATCGTTTGATTAACTCCTGGGAACCAGGTCTTATAAAGATGGTTCCTTTAGATGTTCTTTATGTTACAGGCTTAAACAAATCAATTATACTATTCACACATAGTAACGAGATTAAACGCTTCGAGCATATTTACATTTTCGCTCAGCAATTTTTCTTCACTGTTTGTCCTAAAAGATTTCTCCAGTGTCAGCCTGGCCATCAGGTAACTTACGGTTGATTCAGCACCCTGGTTCAGGTTCACGTTATGCTCTTCAAGTCCGTCGTAACATCCGCCTGTACATGGATTGTAAATAATCTGGTGAAGATGGTTATTGCCCATGAACCAGTTGAAGGCAATCATCATTTTCTCTTCATAGCCGTCATTGGCAAAATTATCAGCAAATTTTTTCAACGCAATAATGGTGTAGGCCACATCTATTGGTTGCTCACCACCCGGTATGATTTTACTATCCGTTTTACCATTATGCATCCAGCTCCGGTTTGAAATCACATTGATATTCTGGCCGTCCATGATTTTTGATAAAAGAAAATCAAAGCTTTCTTTTGCGATATCCCGGTATACAATATCTCCGGTAACCTGCCATGCACACAACAATGCTTCGGGGATAATACTGTTGGCATAAGTAAGATAACTTTCATACCACAACCAGTCTTCTTTGCGTTCATGCCGGTACATCTGCACCAGCCGGTTGGCCAGGTTTTTAATGATCGCCTGGTCGCCATGGTATGGTTTTGAAAGATTGCGGTAATACAAACCTTTTATAACAAATGCCATCGCCCGGGTAGAATGAATGCGGCCTGCATGCTGGAGGATCTCCGGCATCATAGCTTCAGCCTGTTCAACGATTAATTTTGGAAGGATTTTCTGCAGTGAGAGCAGGTAACCCAATGCCCAAACAGCGCGGCCATTTGCATCAGCCAGGTTGACCTGGTTATTCTGGTTTGTAAACACACGTTGCTTCCTTACATAATTCAGGAAATGCCCGTCGGGTTGCAGGCAGTATTTTATAAAATTAAAATAGATGCGTATAAACTGCAGGTCCGAATCATCCCGTGTAAGTTCATAATGCTGGCACATGGCAATCATGGCCCTGGCATTGTCGTCGAGTGTATAGCCGGATGAGATATCAGGTTCACTGATCACGGCGAATTGGATCATACCAAACATCGTAGTCAGTTTCTGCATGTGCAGCATATTGATGGCGGGTATTGAATACCGCAAAGTCAGTTTGCCATTACAATACTGTTCAAATAACAAAGCGTGCAGGATGGCTGAATTTTCCCAGGCTGTGGAGGCCATTGCCTGCAGGCCTTTCACACTGATCCGGGCCCTTCTCTTTTCATCTTTCAATAATCCGCTGATGGCTACTGATAATTGTTCGGCATTCTGGAAATCAAAAATCACACCGCCTTCTTCTTTCAGCACTTCTTTGGCGTGCGGGATGGGTGTTGAAATAACAGGGCAGCCGCAACTAATGGCGTAAGAGAAAGTACCGCTGACCGTCTGGCTGGGATCTTTGGACGTAAACAGATAAATATCCGTCAGCTGCAGGTATTCAATCAGCTGGTGAAGGGGCAGGAATTCATTGACAAACCTGACATAAGATTCCAGTTTCAACCCGGCTACTTTTTCTTCAAGCATAGTCCGGTATTTCTCCCCTTCTTCTTTTACTATTGAAGGATGTGTCTTGCCAATGATCAGGAATACCACGTCCGGGTGTTTTTCAATCACTGAAGGCAAAGCATCCAGTGTTGTTTCGATACTTTTCCCGGAACCCAGCAAGCCAAATGTGGAAAGCACCTGTTTCCCTGCAAGGTTATACCTCGATTTCAGTAAATCCTTATCTGCCTGTAATACCAGGTGGGTGCCATGCGGGATAACAGAAATTTTCCCGGCCGGTACGCCATATTCATTCAGCAATACATCACGGGAGTGGTTTGTCATTACAACAATACCCGCTGCTTTTTCTGAAAGTCCGAGTACATTTAATTTCATCAGGGGTGTTGGTCTTGGCAATACGGTATGGAAAACCAGGAGCACAGGCTTATTCATTTCGGCCATGAAAGTCCTGATTTCAGTTTCCTGCTTTGAATAAAACCCAAACTCATGCTGGATCACCACCAATTCAATATCCGGATTGGCGCGTATTTCGTTTATCAGTAAACGGAAAGAGTCCGGATCATCTGTATTCAATTTATATTTTACTTCTGCCGGATAGGTGTGTTTCTCAGCTGTATTTTCAAGCGCACAAACAGACAAACTGAATGAATGGCTGAATTTATTTTCCAGTGCCCTCACCAAATCCTGTGTGTAAGTGGCAATGCCACATTGACGCGGAGGATATGATGAAAGTATCAGTATTTCCGGCAGGTGGTTATCAATATGGTTTGTTTGCTGCAGCGCAGGAATTTCCATTGCCAGCGTCTTTACCTGGGTTCCATTGTCATATACATTCGTTCCCATCTGGTTCTTTTTTATGCATTAATAATTCAGTTACCAATTCGTTTAAGCTGACTGAAGCGCAGGCGATTTGTTCATCGGCTGCCCCATAATAGATATATAATGTATCGCCGAATAAAGCTGTCCCGGTAGGGAAACAAACATTATTGACATAACCTTTCAGTTCCCAGGTTTCGTCCGGGTAAAATAAAGGAGCAGGCAGCCTGGCGATTTCACGGCAGGGATGTTCCAGTTCCAGTAAAGCGGCACAGGCCGAGTACACATATCCTTTAATGGTATCATGAACAGCATGATAAATCACAACCCATCCTTCGGGAGTTTCAACAGGCGGACAACCACCACCGATATAGCTTACTTCATGTTTGTATTTGGAAGAAAGTACAATTGAATCGTCGAGGTGCAGGAAATAATCCTGCCAGAATGCAATCGTCAGATCCGTAAGTTCATTTACTGCAACTATCTGTATATCGGGTCTTACCCGGTGTAAAAAGACGAGCATTCCCCGGATCCGGCGGGGGAAGAAAATCACATTTTTATCCCACAGGTACATTTTACTGCCATCCGTTTCTGTTTCATGGCGGTGTTCATTATACCGGAGGTATTTCAGGTTAATTTTCCCTTTGGCTTCTGCCAGCCGGCTGAACTCTTCATAGGCAATTTGAGGTACAATTAATCCCAGTTTTTCAAAATGTTCCAGGTCTTTGGATATGGCAAGTGCACCCAATGCATTGATACCATCGTAAGCAGTGTAGCTGAGAAAAAAGTCATCCCCTATTTTTGAAATCCGGGGATCTTCCATCCCTTTTGCTTCATAATCAAATTGCGGGTATAAAAGTGGTGCATCTTTCCGGTACTCAACAGTGAGCGGGCCATCCAGCCTGCAATACCCGATGCTGGAATAATTCCCGGTGCTGACTGCCCGGTAAAACATGTGTACTTTATTCCCTTCCTTGTAAACGGCCGGGTTCAATACACCTTCATTCTCAAAACCCTGGGTGGTTTTGTTTAAAACAAGGCCTTCCTTTTTAACGTGCAGCATGATATAGTAGATTTAGAGCCCGTCAGTGTCAGGTCCTGCAGTATTGGGAGGATTGTCTGAAATTGGCATCGCCACCTGCAAACCTCTGCTATTCAGCTATGAGTAGTATTATAAACTGGCTCAGAAGAGTTACATGTTTCCCACATAAACCACTGGCAGGGAGTAATCATTGAAGGGAAAATTGAGAAAAGAAATGTGTGAATTATATAAATAAAACAAGTAGCTATATAATACAACTACGACGATATCACCAGAATTTTGAAAAGCTTTGTGAATAAACAGTAATGTGGTTGGTTTTGGTAAAAGCTCCTGACTTGTCAGGAGCTTTCCATTTATACAGACCGTTCAGTTTCCCATGCAGGGAAAAAAGTCATTTCCTTTTCATGGAATCGCTTTCCTTCCGGAAATAATCCTCAGCAAAACCACAACCAGGGCTATAACCAGTAAGGCATGGATCAGGCCACCGGTGCCATATCCGAATACACCTACCAGCCAGCCGATCACCAGCAGAACTGCAATTACATATAAGAGATTTCCCATGATAGTATTATTTAAAGTTCCACGCCTGCGGCTTATTCATATCCGTCCTTAATAATCGTAAGGATCATTTTGAATCTTCCGTTTGGGCGTATATAATTAGGTGCATGAGCCGGAATGATTATGCCATGGCCTTTTTCCAGGATATGCGACACATTGCTGATCACAATATCCGCCTGGCCCTCGATAATCTGGGCAAATTGGTCAAAAGGAGTTGTTTTTTCCGTCAGCCCCTCACCACTGTCGAACGACATGATGCTGATATTACCAGTGGATTTTTTTATGATCGTTTTGATAACAACAGAGTTTGTAACATATTCAATAATCTCCACGATGATGTGGGATTTCGATTTTTCCAGTTCAAGGCTATCCATTGTTAAGTTTTTAAGGGTAACTAATATTGATTAAAAATAACAGAGACCACTTATTTAAAACCGCCGGATAACTGCAGGAGTGAACAAACGCCAGGAAACCATACCTGATATATCAGTACCCGGTAATCCATTCCTGGCGTTGGTAAATTTATCAGCCGCGTCTGCGACGACCCCTGTCATTTCTCCATTTATTGTGTTCAGGGTGTCCTTTAATCTGGTAGTATTTGGAATCATGACTGTTCCTGATTACTTCCTGGTCATGCCTGTTTTTATAAGACGAATACTGGTTGCGGTACATGTCGGCATTGCGATAAGGCCTGTCTTCATTTACCACTACTTTATAACCGGTGTACAGGTTATAATTCCTGTATTGTATCGGTAAAGATGCACTGAAAATCCAGCGGCCTCTTTGCTGGTACACGTACTGGCGTCTGGAAACATTGTAAAACACATCAATGTCGGGCATGTAATAATAATCGGCACGGTCATACCCGGTAGGCCCCCATACAGGCTGTGATCCGATATTCGCTCTTAAAGTGATCCGGAGTTGTGCCTGGGCGGATTGGAAGAAAACCCCACCCGCAATCATTGCTGCTATCAGAAATATTTTTTTCATTGTTTAAATTTTAAATGTGAATAATGTTGCCGGCTTTTGAAAGCTGGCTATGATGTTATAAACCTGCAATCAGTTCCGCTAACTCTTTTTTGGTTTTCCCGAGTTTAATCTGGAGTTTACCAAGCATCTCATCTTTTTTACCATCCACATACATGAGATCGTTATCGGTTAATTGCGCATATAACTGTTTTAGTTTCCCCTTCTGTTCTGTCCAGTTCCCCTTTAGTTCTGTAGTGTTCATGTTGTTTTGTAGTTAAGTGTGAAAGAATTTCCAAGTTTCAAAGATGAACTAAAACAAAGTGACTGTCATTACACAGTTAAGAAAAAGAGTTACAGTATTCTCACTTGTTATAGTAAAGTGAAATCAATTATACTTCCAGGCAGTGTTTAATAAAATAGTAAACCCTGAAACCAGTATCGACTACTCCCTGAAGTCCTCTTCTGTTTCTGTCACTGATCTATTATCTGTGTCTGCAGCATCTGTGTCATTTGACAAATCTGTTATATCGCAAGGCACATCTTTTGAATTTTCACACTGCATCATATCACCACCTGATTCAGCTTCAATCATTTTATCAATCGCATCGGTTTCGCTGCTATTCTGCGATTTAATATTCGCGGTGATCTGGTTTAATGCCGAAAGTTTAACAGGAGGTGGCAGGTTTTCATTTCCGGCCGCCAGGAAGGCATCTTTGACGTCTGATTTTACAGGAACATGAATAAGAAATCCAGAAACTTCTTTGTTCGCTGCTTTATTGAGAATTTTTATTTTCTTTTTCATAATTATAATCTGTTTACCGGATTAGCTAAGTTGAGAAAAAAACAACAGCAGACTATTACGAAAAAGGATGCTTTAATTATATAATTCACATCTTTAAACACCCTTCTTAATACTGATTAACATAATACTCGTTCACAAATGCCTGCCGCTGGTTGCTGGTCAGTTTATCAGATGGCCTGATCACAATCGCCACTTTATCAAAGCGGTGATCCCGACGGAGCATATTGCTGAGTTCTGTTTTCGCTTCCGTAGGGCCGAACAAAAGCACTTCTTCCAGTCCGGCAACCAGTTCACCCAACTGGCGGTAAAAAGCCCCCTGCCTGCTTTGTTCTTTATTATGCTTCAGCTTATCACCGCCACCAAGGGGAAGGTGATACTCGGAATTAATGACCACATGGTCGTTACGACCGGGCATAGCAGAACCATTTGTATAAACAATGTATTCCGCACTTTCATGATCCATCCAGATTCCTGCTTTCATAAAAACCAATTTAATTTCCGTAAATACATTCCGGGATTTTTACCGGCGTTTCTTTGAATAACTGTTCAACAGGGTGTGGAGCGTTTCACTGTATTCCATCAGCACCTGGTTGCTGATCACCGGATTGTTTACATCCGGGAGTGTTACAGTCATTTCATCCAGGTATTTGGATAATTCGGGATGTGTCTGGTGAATCAGTAAAGTTGTCCGTAAGATATCCCCGCTGAAATCATCTTTCATGGAAACCGGATGAAGCGAATGAAGCCACTGGGCGGCTTCCTGCTTTGGCGCCAGTTTCCACCATTTCTTTTTCTTCAGGATTTTAAGCAGGGGAAGGCGCGTGATCTGCACTATGGCGTTGACAGCATTTTGCCTGACTGTATGTGTCACACTTTCAGGAGCAGGTAATGCAGGCGACTGAAGCCCCGCACCGCAAACTGGAGATGCCCATGCGGTTTTCCGCCTTTTCCAGAGTACCCTGAAACCATAGCTGATCATGATAAATCCAAAAAGCAGTAAGATAACATTGAACCACACCATATAATTTTGCCCGTTATAAGCCGGACAATGCAAAATTGCATTGAAAACAAACCCAGTTAATTACAGGATTCATATTAAGTATTACACTATTACCACGTTGTTGTTTGCTTTGACATCAGCCGGCAGATTTGCCGACATTTTCAAGCATGGTGCGCCGTTTGTGTTTGAGGAACTTAAAGTGTGATGGAGTAAGACCAGTTACTTTTTTAAACTGTGCCGAAAGATGGGCTACACTGCTATAATGTAACAGGTAAGCGATTTCAGTCAGGTTAAGTTCATTATAAACCAGCAATTCTTTTACCTTTTCTATTTTGTGGGCAATAAAATATTTCTCGATAGTTGTGCCCTGGACCTCAGAAAACAGGTTGGCCAGGTAAGTATAATCATACTCCAGTTTCTGGCTTAAATACACAGAGAAATTCACAACAAGGGGTTCTTCAGAATAGTGTACCAGGTCAATGATAACATTTTTGATTCGTTGTATCAGCACACTTTTTTTATCATCCATCAGCTCAAGCCCGGATCTCAGTAAAGCCGCCCTGAACTCTTTAAGCTGATCAGGTGTTATTGCTTCCAGGATATCCGCCTCACCCAGATCAACAACGGTATAATGCAAGCCCAATTTTGAAAGCTCATCCTTCACGACCATCTTACAACGGATGCAGACCATATTTTTTATGTACAATTTCACATTACAGTCTTTATAGTGTGCTATCCAGGCAGGTGTAAATTAAATGAAAGACCTTCTTATCTGATTCCGCATAAAGATAACACCAAATCAGGCCGGTTGTTGGGAAAGAAGTAAATGAGCAGGAAGCAGGCGGCAGGTATGCCCTGAATAGATGCGTGACAAAGTTTGCAGAATAGGATGCGCTGTTGCATCTTATTCAGGGAGGCAGGGAGCAGGATGCAGGTAGCAGGAGGCAGGCTTGCCCTGAATAGATGCGTGACAAAGTTTGCAGTATAGGATGCGCTGTTGCATCTTATTCAGGGAGGCAGGGAGCAGGATGCAGGTAGCAGGAGGCAGGCATACATTGAATAGATACGTGACAAAACTAAAAGGGTAGAATGCGCCAGAGAATCTTATTCAGGGGGTGGTCAGAAATGTGTGAATTATATAACACTAATATGATTATATGTAAGCCCTTCGCCGCAGCATAACCTGCAATTGCAAGGAACATCGCTCATTTTTTCACGCAAGTGATATAAAATTTGCGGTTACTATTTGACCAGTTTCCGCACAATTTTGTTAGAAAGCGGTCTTTTGATCCAGGCATTCCTGAATATATATATTAATAATCCCAGGAGGAGGTAAAAACCGCCAACGATAAAGAATCCGTCGCGGGTATTGCCTGTGCCCGCACCGATCCAGTAGGCCGCACCTACACTGAGTATGAGCAAGGCCGTAAACATGAAAAAAGCAATGAAGATGACCGCCACAAAGGAGGTCATCTTCTCTGCCATTTTCTGAGCCACACGGATCTTATATAATTTCCATTTTGCTTCGGCCAGATCCGTGGTGCTCGTAAAAAGATCCTGTATATGATGCACGAAAGATTTCATAAAAACATTTTATGGTAAACTGTCAGCACCTTAATTCAGGATAGCGCTTTGTCAATCTCACCTTTTGTACCCGCATAGGCTTCTTTAATACCATGTGTCAGGTTGCCCAATGAGTTTTTTACTGAATCTTTGATATCACCTGCTTTAGTGGCAATTTTTCTTCTCGTGTCAGATCCTTTATCAGGTGCAAATAATACACCCAGAATCGCACCTACAGCTGCACCAGCCAGGATACCGGCTATCATTTTTGAATTACTCATAAAATTAAATTTAATGTGATTAAGGAATTTGATTTGTCAATGAACAGTCATCCTTTTTTGACTGTTCTCCGGATTGAAGCAGGCAAAACATATGCCACACTTGTATAAAGGTGCCTCCGGAAATTATAGCAATCATTACAAAAGGCTGATTTTGTATTATATAATTCACAGATAAAAACCGGAGTCCTGAATAGAATAAAAACGGAAGTCAATATTTAAAAAAAGAAAAAAAGCTATCTTTTAAAAAAATCATGAGCCGGATCACTGGAAAAAACGCACTCATCACCGGAGGGGCTTCGGGAATCGGGAAATGCATGGGCAACATATTGCTTGAAAAAGGACTGCAAACACTCATCATCTGGGATTTGGACCAACAGGCGCTTGACAATACATCTGCCGCATTCAGGGAAAAAGGATACCGGGTTGTTACCTGCTGCGTGAATATCATGGACCTTACTGCTGTTACATCAGCAGCAGTCTCGCTCGAAAAAGAAAATATCCATATTGATATACTGATAAACAATGCTGGTATTGTTGCCGGGAAATATTTTACAGAGCATAGTCATGAAGACATTGACAGGACCATGAGCATCAATACTTCAGCCCTCATGCACCTGGCCCGTATCTTCCTGCCGGCCATGATCAGCACCGGCAGCGGGCATATTGTAAACATTGCGTCAGCCGCTGGTCTGGTTTCAAATCCAAAAATGAGTGTTTACGTAGCCAGTAAATGGGCTGTTATCGGCTGGAGTGATTCCCTGCGGCTTGAAATGGAAAAACTGAAAACGGGTGTGAAGGTGACAACCGTTACGCCGTATTATATCAACACGGGGATGTTTGCCGGGGTGAAGAGCCCGGTGATTCCGATTCTTGAACCTGAAACTGTGTCGAAACGGATAATCCGTGGAATTGAAAAAAATAAAGTGTTTGTGCGAACGCCACGTATAGTGTATTTCCTGCCTTTTATAAAAGGGATCCTGCCGCGCAGGTGGTTTGATGTGGTGGTGGGAAAATGGATGGGGGTGTATAAAACGATGGAGGGGTTTAGCGGGAGGAAGTGAGGTTTTTTCTCGCGGCGTTTTTTTCCCGCAGCGCTCGCAACGGAGCGGCGTTCGCAGCGGAATACAAATGCTTTCATAATGATTGCCGTGGTGGGTGTCCTCACCCACCACTTAAAATGTTATCATACAGATCGTGAATTGCATTTTCTCGCAGTATTCGCAAAAGAGCAGCCCGAAGTGATCCTTAAATCTACTTCGGGGGAGCAGTGACCGCAGCGGAATACAAATGCTTTCTTGCTGATATCGCAAAGTTTTTTTCCCGCAACGCTCGCAACGGAGCAGCGGAATACAAATGCTTTCTTGCTGGTATCGCACCGTTTAATTTTTTGCAGCGATCAAAGAGAAACAAACCTGGCTGGTTCAGGAGAGTTTAATTACAGCCATGCCAAGGGCTTCAGCGGCTGCTTCGGCCTTATCCGACATATTGGAGATGTGCCGGTAAACCTCACGCAAATGAAGGATATTCTGCAGATTACTGACCAGGTTTTCTTTGTTCTCAAATAATTCCTTGATGCCTTCGCGGTAAGTTTTATCAATGCGGGTTTCCAGTTTGGTAACATTCACCACATGATCATAAGCAATTCGCGGGTTTTTCATCAGCCTTGAAATGGCCTGGAAAATCTCTTTGGTTTCCAGTTTTACTTTCTCCACCATTTCCCGGATGAACTTATCCGGTTTCACATCCAGCAGGTATATTTCCTCCAGGGTGGTTTGTGCATATTTTGCCATACCAAAAAGACAAACTGAAATATGGAAAATATCCTCCCGGTCAATGGGTGTAATAAAAGTATTCTGGAGGTCATCCATCAGTATCATCTTAATATCGATGAGCTCATCAATCAGTGCTTTATTCTCTTTGATAGTATCAATGCTGATCGCATCCATGTGCTGTTCCAGAAATGTAACACACCCGGTTGTTTTTTCCGCCTGCAGTTTCAATTGTGTAACAAAACTGTTTTCTTTCTCTGTTGTGCTGAATAAGCCCATAACAAATTATTTAATGAAAAAACAATTTTATAAGACCATAAATCACAACGGCCAGTGCTGCTGTGAAAGGAATAGTCAGTATCCATGAAATAAAAATTTCCTTTAAAGTAAGCCATCTCACTTTCGACAACCGCTCCCCGCTCCCGCTCCGATCACTGACATACTGAGTACCTGGGTGCTGCTGACAGGGCCGCCAAAAATGGAGGAAGTGATTATCACCAGCGAAGCAGAGAGCTGGGAGGTGAAGCTGTGAATGGGTTTTATTTTGTAAAACTTTGTTCCCACCGTGCGAATCACGCTCCATCCACCAATAAATGATCCCAGACTCTTGGCAACGGCACATATCACAATCACCCACAAGGGAACAAAAAAATGCTGTTCATACCCTGTGGTGATAAGGCCCAGTGTTATCAGGCCGATGGTTTTTTGGGAATCATTGGCCCCATTGGCAGCCGCCAGGGCGATTGTCGTGGGAATCTGGCCGATCTTGAAAAAAACATTGGCCCTCGGCGTGGCATTCCGCAACTGGCGGTAAATAATTTTCATCACGAGCCATCCGAAAAACAATCCTGCCAGCGGTGAAAACAGCAATGCGATAATAATCACAACAATCCCTTTGGTGATCAGCACCTTTACCCCGCAGCTGACAACCAGTGCACCAATCAGCCCGCCGATCAAAGCATGCGATGAACTGGAAGGAATACCATACACCCAGGTAATAATACTCCATACCGTTGCACTCAACACCGCCGCAATCAATATCTGTATGGTAAAAAAATGAATAGCCGCAATACCCATCCCGATTGTTTTAGCCACGGCCACCCCAAAAATGAACGGTCCTGCAAAACCGGCAAGTGCCGTTATGGTAAGGGCCGTACGGGCCTTCAGCGAACGGGAAGAAATAATAGTTGCAGCAATGCCCCCGCTGTCATTAAACCCGTTCAGGAAATCGAAAACAAGGGCCAGGATAATTAATATGAGTAACCATACAGAAATAGTCATACAAACATTTTTAACCAGTCATCTTCACGTACATTTTCTCTATCCCGGTTCAAACGCTGCAGGTTCAGAAGAAAACACCATTTGGCGTGTAACCCAGGTAATGCAGCATAGTCATCCCCCAGATAATAATCATCAGCCAGGTAATAACCATCATCGTAATGCCATATTTAAAGGAATCCATCATGCTGTATTGATTTGTGGCATATAATAAGGCAGCCGGCTTACTGTTAAAAGGAAGCACATAAACATGTTCAATCAGCAGCGCAACCGGGAATGCAAGACTCATCACAGGGTATCCGAATTTCTGGGCAATACCAATGGCCATGGGAACAAAGATGAGTGCACGCATGGTCTTTGACTGAAAAAATACGGCGCTGAACAGCATCAAAAAAGTGAGCCCGAGGTATAATACCCAGAATGGCGTTGCCGCAGTAATATTAAAATAGCTGAATAAAGCATCAATCATACTCGCCGGAAGATCTGTTGTGTCAAGTCCAACTCCTAAGCATAGGCACCGGCTGAGAAAATCATCAGGTGCCAGGGTATATCCACATCATTCCATTTTACCACACCGATCCGTGGAAGCAATGCCACAATCGCTCCCATAAAAGCTACAGCTGTCTGTGAAATCCCATGCTGTTTATCTGTGGCCCATAAGATCAGCACAATCACAAATATGCCTATCGATTTATATTCATTCCGGCTCATTTTTCCCAGCGATGCATATTCCTTCCGGAGCCAGTCCATACCACCGGCTATCTGGGGCTTCTGCTCTCCCTTTTTCATAGGGAAAATCAGTTTAGTACCTACCATCCAGCCAATCAGTATAAGAATAATACAAAGGGGAAAAGCCGCTACAAACCAATCCTGGAAACCGAAAATCTTTCTGCCCAATGCGCCGGCTATGATTGAGCCTGCCAGTAAATTCGCGCCGATCCCGTAATAAAACCACTGGCACCCACTGATATCTGAAATAGATTTTGCAGCACAATATTCCTTCCGAAATTATTCCGGTGTTTCGTATTCGCACCATAAATAGCCGCTATGACCATAAAAATCGGCAACAGGATGGTGGCTTTTGCAGTAGTGGCAGAAATAAAAACGGACAACACAATATTGATCACAATAAAACTGAAGAATATCCAGGTGGCATTTTTCCCGAAACGGATTACAAACCACAATGCAAACCGTTTGGCCACCCGGGTGGTCACCAGCATACTGGCCAGGATAAATGACAGGATATTCAGCCACATCACCGGATGACCCAGTTGGGCGTAAGCCAGTTCTTCAGACGTCACCCCGGTCAGCACCAGGGCTACCACTACAATCAATGAAGTCAGGTAATTGGGAATGGCTTCCGTAATCCAAAGTATGATTGCTGCAACAAAAATGCCCAGCATCGCATAATTGATACGGGCAAATTTCAATTCTCCCAGTTCTTTAAACCGCGCAGCACCGCCGGATTTAAGAATGTCCGGGTTAATATGATCAATAAAAGAGAAACTCGTGAAAAAATAAATCAGCACAAATGCGAGAATTGCCAGCGGACCACCGAGCCGTTCCATCCATTTTTCAAATCCAACTTTTTCAAGCTTAATGAATTTTTCCACCCGGTAGTTATTCATATCAAGCGGATCGTAAGCCTTTTTATCAGGCTTTAGCAGGCCGGTATCGGGAATACTTACCACTTTGAAAAGGGGTTTTTCATTAACATGGCGTTATAATACCTGATATCACCGGTCACTTCTTCCCCCAGCCAGGCGGGCTTCTCAAATTGTTCTTCTTCTTTTGACAGCTCAACTTCAGCAACGGTCAATCCGGCATTCTCACCATAGAATTCATCCACCTCAAAAACATGGCTGGCAGATTTTACCTCAAACCTTGTTTTATCAATAACACCGGGCTCACAGAGTTTCAGCAACAGTTCTGCTTCAGTCAGCGGGATTTCCTTTTCCCATTCAAAACGCGAAGCGCCTGACTGGCTCCCAATCCCTTTGATCGTAATGAATCCTTTGTCACCTTTAATCCTTACCCTTACCGTACGCTCAGGCACACTTGACAGGTATCCTTGAGTGATACGGGTGTGCTTCTTGGAAGCCTTTTTATAATCGTCCGAACGGACCAGAAATTTTTTTTCTATTTCCTGCAGCATATAAATGTATTAATTAGCCAGTGGTTTATTGATCATACCTGTAACGCGTTTTATGGCTTGCAGGTAATTGATATTTTCTATTCCCTCTAATCCGGTGTCCCGGAGGGTCCTTTTCACATCTTCGATAACTGTTGATTCGGAATTAACAGTAAAAACCTTTGCCCCGTTGATCAGCACGATACCTGTTTCGCTAATCGTGTTATTCACCATATAGGCATACCTGGTTTTGTGTATACGGGCTGACAGCAATTGCGGGTGGAGGTTTACCAACCCGAGGAATTCATCCAGGGAACAGTATTCTTTATGCCAATCAGGCACCTGAACATGGAGTGCAGCAATCACTTCGTTTTTCAATAAATCAATATGCATCGGGAACTCTCCTTTCATCACCGGATTCCATTGCTCAAGACCGTCAGTGGTCTGCACAAGTGTTTTAATATCCATTTTCCCATCCCGGATCTTAACGTTATTTATATCACTGTTCCATGACAAAATATATATTTCATCACTGGTCCTTACCCATAATTTTTCAGGTACCGGCACTGAAAGCCGGGCCATTCGCCAGTTAGCTTTCTCAAAATCCTGGCCGAAAGAACGAAATTCAAAACGCGGGGCCGGTGAACTTGCCACCGGAATGTTTTCACTGTTCATGATTCCATTTTTAGGTTTCAGCATACATATCCCGTCTGCCCGAAAAAGGTATTACAGGGATGGGATGTCCCCGGTAGATGCGCCATTGGCTTTTCCGCAGGTGGACAAAGCTGTTTTCCACGCACCTGTACCATCCGGGCAGCGGCTGTATGAATCTGTAGTGGCGATCGCTGAAATAGTAACACCCCATGGGGAAACACCACGCTGGAATGTATTCAGCACTGTAGCATCCGGTTTTACAAGCTCCAGTAAAAGTGTTTGTTTGGCTGACATCCCGTCGCCCACAACACCGATGATTACAGCGCCCGGATCAGCCGTGGCAGAATAACCACTGCATTTAATAACGCCATACCCTCTCCCGGGAATAATGGTGCCTGTGGGAACGACCCATGAAGGTGTTCCATCTTCGAATTTAAGGGATGTCCCGTTTTTGATGATAGCCATCCCGGATATATTTACAGGATTGTCTGAATTATTATAGAGCTCAACAAATTTCTTATTGCCATCCACTTCATTCAGGATAATCGCTGCGTAATTCGGCGGGATCGCACCCACCTTGTATGTTTTTACAATTGATTTACTTTCAAAACCACCGTTTGTAATAACATCAATATAAAATGTTACAATAGCCTGGTCAGCCTGTTTGGGAATCTTCGCAGCAAAAGTATCACTGCTTCCGGCGGTCATTAATACTGAATTGAATTCACCACCGTTTACATTATATACCACTTTTGCAGTCTGTATGCCACGCACTGCACTAATAACAGCGGTAACAGCCACCCTGTCATCTGGTGTTGCTGAAGCCGGCGAAAAACTGATAGCAGACACATTAGCGGGACCGTTATACATCTCATCCTTTACGCATGAGCTGAACAGGATAGCCAGCAACAGGATTAAATAATTTCTGGGTTTCATAAATTATATTTTTAGGAATGAACTAAAAATTAATTTCAAGCCGGAGGCCAATCTGGTTATAATCTTCCCCCGCCTTTCCATTTGCATTTACCACTTTGGTGGGATCTTTGGTCAATACCCCGGCAGCATCCTCGCCAACAAATAATTTTCTTTTACCACTCGCATACCTGTCGTGGTTGATGTTACTGAAGTTGAGCTGGAATTTCAGGTTCCTGGCCGCATAGAAATTAATACCAGCCGTGTAGGCTTCTGCAGATCCCCCGAAAACGCCTCTGTCATTCAGGTCAATAAAATCATACCGGAATGCCAGTTCAATATCACCCCATTTCTTTCCTTTATAAGGCTGCGTGACTTCACCTTCTTCAATATCATATACCTGCCTTCCGCCAAACAGCATGCAAACCGCCTGTGCATAGTATCCGCCGAAATAAAGATTACCCAGGTCATTCTTCCTGATTGTACGGTTATTGATGTATTCACCCTGTACAGCCAGTCCTTTGTAATAACCGGCCACTTCAATATTATCAATTGTCTGTTGTTTGAAATCAGGCAGTACATCCGTATCCAGGTATTTTTTCCGGTTGATGTTGCTTAATGAACGGGTGCTGTAACGAATGCCTCCGTATTCGGCGGGATCCACATCTGTTTTCGGCCGGCGGAAAGAGTATGCATACGCCAGGTGCACTCCATAATCCTTTTGAATGCCGAATGGCTGGAAAACAAATTTACCCGTGAGGGAAACACCCTGGTCCCGGCCATAATCCTTGTTATTATCCTCCACATAGGTGGCGGTTTCCTGGTCTTGAATTTCCTGGAAAAAAACACCGCCAGTTACCAGGAATTTTTTACCTGTATAAGAAGCTTCCCATCCCAGGTGGCGAGAAGGGGCAAATGTGGTTACAATCATAGCCCGTTCCATAAAATTGAGGTAACGGGAAGAAGAATTTTCAGACATTGAAAATTTTTCCTTGAAATTCCCGGCCCGCGTTTTAAAACCATTCAGGAAATTATAACTGAAGTATGCATCTTCCAGTTCCAGCACACCATTGGAAAAATTCAGGTCCAGTTCCCCATACCAGTTTTTACCCAGGTTGGTTTTAGTGGCAAACCGGGCCCTGCGGACTGTAGCTCCGTTACCAATCGGGTTCATGGTTTTGCCAAAAAACACCTGTCCGTCCAATTGTACACGGATATCGAACCATAACCGGTACTCCTGATCCTTTGATTCAAAAACAAGTATGCCATCCCGGGCTTCTGCTACCAGGGGCAACCGTTTCACCGTTTTGCCGTATTGATTTAAACGGATGCCATTGTCTGTTGTGTCCTGGGGATAAACAATAAAACAGATTATCCCAAGTAACATAGTCAGCAATATCTTTTTCATATAAAATAATTTTTCTTTTAATCCGGTTAAAATTGCATTGCAAGCTATCTATTGGCGTTACGGCCGGAAATGATGGCTATCACTAAAAATGCTGATGCTGGAACGTAAACATGCATAATATCAAATCACTGCGTAAGCTCACATCCGAAGGGAAATGCTTTAAAAAAAGTTGTATGAGGCGGGTTACTCAATGCCGGGTTTTTGCTTTTTGACACAATTTATTTCCACTGTTTACCGTCATCATTTTCGCTGACAGCTGTCATTAAAACAGACCTGCCCCTGGCATAGTTTTACTTCATCTGGAAAACTAAACGCAAAGTCTGATACAAGCATCCCATCCTGATGCATGCGTATGAAAAGCCTAAACAGGTTTTTTCATTTCAATCTATCAACATGAAAACATCTACATGCCGGAAACTCATGGTTTTCAGCCTTGCAACCGGCGTTGCTTTTATGGCAACCACCTTAATTTCTGCACAGGTAGTCCGTCCGTACACACTTATTTATTCTGATAACATCCGTGGCGGTCATACTATAATCGGAAACACGATCACTGCAGTGTACAGCAGTGGCAGCGGCAGCACAGGTACTGTCAACCTGGCCCAGATGAACGATTTCAGCACCAGTGGAACGGGCAACTATACGAATGGCCGTACCAGCGCCTATGGTAATGACAATTCAAATATCCAGTTCGTGGATGTAGATGGTATTATACCTTCCACACCATTAATCATCAGCGGCGACTTCTGGAATTACTCTTCCACAAATGCCCAACCGGCAAGCTGGCCTGCTGTAAACACATTACCGGACGGCCCGGGAGCCACCCCATTAGGCTATGGTCCAACCGGCACAGTCAAAACAACACTTACTGACCGGAGAACCTACTATTTCACAAAAACAGTTACACTGAACCCGGCCTTGTACAGCAGTTTTACTTTCAGCCTTACACTGGATGACGGCGCAGTGGTTTATGTGAACGGTGTTGAAGCCGGAAGAATTAATATGGGAACCGGGGCTGTGGACTATAATACAGATGCCTCTTCCAATATAGAACCGGAGCAATTATCCACATTCACAGTTACAAGTACATCCCTGTTTATAAACGGTTCCAATACAATCCAGGTGGAAGTCCACACCTCCGCCAGTAATGAAACCGGAACCGATGATTTGTATTTTGACCTTGCCCTGGATGGGAATGCAGCCGGTCAGACAACCAATTCTTCTTCAGCCAACCTCACACTTCCTGCCGGAACGAATACTGTTAAATTTGCCCGTTTATACTGGGGTGGAAGGATTTCAGATGGAATCGGCGTATCTGATAACCTGAATCTGCGGACAGCAAAAATCAAATTCAATAGCGAAGGTTACCAAACCCTGACTGCAGCTGCAGGTGCAATTGACAAATCACTTATCAACACCAGCACCAGCGATTCTGCCTATGAAGTGTATTTTGATGTGACGGCTTATGTGAACCAGCGCAAGTCCGGAACATATAGCGTGGCCGATATTACTGCATCCACCGGCGCTATCAGTGGCGGCGGATATTTTGGCGGCTGGTCTCTGGTGGTTGTATATGAAAACCTGTCATTATCATTTTCAAGTGTCAGGGTGTATGATGGTTACCTCCAGGTTTTCCAGAATGGTTCAGTCACTTCACAAACTATTACCCTCAATGGGCTGAATCCCCCGGCAACATTCCTGCTGCCCAGTGATGCTTATATGTCTATGGTAGCATGGGAAGGGGATGCAAACCTGGCCGCTTCCGACCCAAACCCCAATGGTGATTTCATCAAGGTGAACGGGAAAGTGGTATCTGATGCAGTGAATCCGTCTTCTAATTTCTGGAATGGCACTATTTCACGGAACGGAGCACACCTGGAAGGAATGAAAAATCCTGATTTTAAAAACCAGATGGGTATTGATATTGATGAAGTGCAAATTGGTTCCGGATACGGACTCAGTCCATCCACCACCGATGTGAGTGTTGAATTTGGTACTGAAGCCGACCAGTATTTCCCCAGCATATTTGCCTTTACGATGCAAACCCGGCCACCACAGGTCCAGCTTGATAAAATGGTGAAGGATACTGCTTCAGGAAATGAACCCTGGCAGATCCCGAACAATGTGCTTAACCCGAATGAAATACTCACTTATACCATTGTTGGTAAGAACCAGGGAAACGGAAATGCCATGAATTGTGTTATTGCAGATACAATTCCCGGAGCTCTTACTTATCGTACCGGATCACTCAGGGTAAATGCACCCACTCCCGGTATTACACCCGGAATTAAAACTGAAGCAGGCAATGATGATGCTGCACAAAAATCAAGTTTTGGAGGAAAAGATTATGTGAAATTCTTTATTGGCACCGGTGCCACTGCAACCAGTGGTGGTATACTGGCCCCGAATGATTCATTCAGTGTCCAGTTCCAGTGTATCGTACCTCCCAATGCATCTGCATTGAACTTTGTATCCAATACAGCCCGGATCACTGGTACCGAACAGGATGGTACAACACCGTTTGTGGATGATGGTACAGCCATCATCGGGCCGTTGGGAATCGGCTTGCCGGTACAACTGACTGAATTCACCGTTCAAAAAGAAAACAGTAATGCCGTTTTGCAGTGGACCACTGTCACTGAAATGAAAAATGATCATTTCGATATTGAAAGGAGCACCGATGGCGTGCACTTTACCACTATGGGTACTGTAAACGGGAAAGGCACTACTGCTGTTACAAACCACTATGTATATTATGATCCCGTAGCTGGTATCCGTGAGATGCTGTACTACAGGCTGAAGATTGTGGACATGGATAACAAAGGTTTTTACAGCCGGGTTATAGCCTTACGGCCGGATGGATCCCCGATGGTACAGAACGTAACAGTGTACCCCAACCCGTTCCAGGGTAATGTAAGGTTGTTGTTCAACAGCACACAGGATATGACAATTACTATCCGTATCAGTAATATGAGTGGCCAGACAGAAAGCCAGAACAGTGTGTCTGTGCAAAAAGGCCAGAATATTATTGTAGTATCCAATTCCGGGGCAATCAGTGCCGGATCACATATCATGGAAATTATCTGGTCAGACGGCAGGGTAACACAAAAAATTATTAAACAATAACAAAACCGGAAAACCGGCGACCAGGATTAACTGCGCAGGCTGCTGTTCTCTGTGAAAGAGGCAGCAGCCTTTTTCAATCGCAGAATAATCCGGAACAGGAATTTACTTCTTCTGGAATTCCCTGATCTGTCAGTATTAAAAACTAAACCGTATTAAACGGATTAAACACAGGGGTCACCATATTTTTTATTCCATTGGTAAACCAGCGCAGATTCTTCCGGGCTAATTAAAATGACAGTCATCAGTAAAACTGATAACCACCCTCATTGATCCCGTCTGATGTTTTACTGAAAATTATACAATGAAATACCTGATTCCGGTAATCGCATTTTTAGTTTGTTTACAATCCTCCCGGGCGCAATCACCAGTCAGTGATACAGGAACAGGGGTAACCGTGTACCTTACATTTGATGACGGTCCTGTAAAAACAAGCTGGCATCTTGTTGATTTGATACGGGCCGACAGCCTGCCTGTTACTGTATTTCTTGTAGGCCGGTACGTTTTCAGCTCTTCCACCGGCATGTCCATCTTCCGGTACTACAGGGATAATCCGGTCGTTGAAATCGCCAATCACAGTTATAGCCATGCCCGGAATAAGTACAAAAAATATTATGCGAAGCCCGGCCAGGTTGTCAGTGATATTTTGAAAAATGAAGACTCGTTGCATCTCCGGGAGAAGATTGTCAGATTGCCGGGAAGAAATACCTGGCGTATCAACGGACGGCAAAGAACGGATCTGACAGACACCCGCCTGGCCGCCGATTCACTGATGAAACTCGGTTACCGGATTTTCGGCTGGGATGCTGAATGGAGATATGATACGGCCAGCCAATCTTACCTCACGGCCCGGCAACTTATAAGTGTAATGGATTTCCTGGTCCGTCATCACTGTTCTTTCACACCGGGACATATCGTCATATTGTGTCACGACACAATGCTGGGTGATGAATGGGCCAGGCAGCAAATGGGTTTGTTTATTACAGAAATCAGGGCCAGGAACTGGAAAATGAAGACGCTGCGGGATTATCCCGGTTGCAGGGATTCCCAGCCGGATCTTTTGGAAACATTGCGGGTAAATAATTTTTTCCTGCCGAAGTTTTTGCTTCAGCATTTGTAGGAATCCGGGATGTCAGCAGAATTTTTATTGACGAAACTGGTTTCCACCAGCCCGGCATGCCATGGAATCACCATGCCTGGCTTCCATACATGATCCGGATCAAATCCTGTCACCGTTTTTTAAGGTTCTTTCCATTTTTTAACCATTTGTGCATATTCATGCATTGTGGTGCAAGATCATAAAAAAATAACCGCCAATAGTTTAATTTGATTTTGTAAAAGGCTCTTATGTATCTCTCATACATTTTGGGGATTCCTGTAACCGGTTTTGAACTCCTCCTGCTCCTGATTGCATTTCTCATCTGGTGTGTGGCGCTGGTCGCCGTGGCAAACGGGAAATTTTATGACCCGGCCACAAAAATCTGCTGGTTCTTCCTGATACTTTTCCTGAACATCGCCGGCGTAATCCTTTTTATTTTCTGGGGAAGGAAAGAAATCAACTACGGAAAGCATGATAAGCCATGAACTATTAAATCCTGAACAATGATACGCTTAGCCAGGAAACACAAGAATTTCTTAACAACATTTCTGATTGCGGCCTTCTTCATACCGCGATACTCAACGGCACAGACAGCTCTCCACCAGCTTGAAGCCTGGGCGGGCCGGAGTGCATCCAGCGTTTATGCACCCGCGCCATCGAACCCTTACGGTGGAGGCAGTTACCGTGTTCCATTCAAAAAATCGGATGCCACACTCAGGCAGGAAGCCCGTGATCATTATGATAAAGGCCTCCGGGAAATGAACAGCCGGAACTGGGAAGAAGCCGTCCGCCTGCTGAAAAAAGCTGTCCGGAAAGATAACAGCAATTCATATTACAGTGCAAAACTGCAGGAAGCAGAACGGGCACTGGAAGCAGAACGCGCAGCCAATAAAGCTTACCAGGAAAAAAAGAAAAGGGAAGAAGAGCAATATCGCCAGCAACAGGCTGAACAGAACAGACTGGAAGCTGCCAGAATAGAAAAAGAACGCCGGGAACAGGAAGCCATTCACCAAAAACTGGAAGACGCGGAGAATACCATACTGGCTTTCCGGAAAGACATTAAAAATGCACAGGGTTACATGAAGAATTATATTAAAGCCCTGCAGAATAATAACAGCGAACTGGAAAAATGGGCTGCCACTACGGATGAGGCGTATAATAATGTACTGAACAACAGCAAGGGTTATCTCGCCGGTATGTTTATTAAATACAACCTGATGGGCTGCCTGAAAGGGGAAGTACAGAAAGATGTTTTCAAAAAGATGGGCAACCTGATGCATTCATCCAATCCTGCTATCCAGAAATGGCTGGCGAACCAGCTTAAAAACGCAGATATCCGGATGGATAAACTGCAGGATGTAATTGACCGTGTATCACTCGGTGGTGACCTGGCAGAGATCATCGGGAGTGACCCCGAAAAAGCAGGCTATAACCTGAAGATCCTGTCATTCCTGAATGGTGTTTTGGAAACCTCGCATATCACAGCTTACGAAACATTCATGAAAAAATACCTGGGCGCCATGCCTGGTGAATATTTTGAGCAGGCAAAAATGATTGGTGAAACCTATTCAGACCTTGCGGCTATTTGTTACAGCTGGTATTCCATCCGCAAACTGAATACGGACAATGAAGACATGGCACAGAAAATAGCGTTACTCTCAGCCGGCATGGAACAACGTATGCACGAAATTGAGTGCCTGAAAGACTGCATGAAAAATTATACGGATCGTTGCCTGGAAAACTGTACCGGCAAAACCCGGTGGTCAACACCACCTCCCCCACTGATGTTTGAATACCGTAAATGGTAAACTGATAAACTCATGAAAAATAAAATACTGGCCTGGATACTGACCTGCTTTTTAATTCCTGTTACCGGTTATACACAAATGAACGGTTATGCAAAAACGATTGACGCCTTTATGCTGAATAAATCGCCGGTAAAAAACATCGACATGCAGGATGAAATGTACCTGATGCCGGTACAGGCTGCAGGCTATTTTGCCTTTTTAGATATCCGCACAAAAGATACTATTGCCGGTGGCAGGTAGATTCCGTCAAGCCATTCTACAGTTACTCAAAACCAGGACTGACACCCGTAAAAAGAACGCAAATGGGGGCATGATCCAAATATGGAAAGAACTGACACCTTGTGGATTCGATGAAGTGGATTTTGAAAATCATGAATTGTATAAGAGAAGTGAAAAAAAGAGAGGCAGACCGGCTATGTGAACAGGCAGGTAAATCCTACCCTGCCTTTATACTTCGCTCGCAACTGATATTGGCAATAAAATTTGGGTGGAAAAAGATAAAAAATGGGGATTGTATAACGTCAACGGTGAAGTGATCAGCCAGCCCCGGTTTGACGGGTTCCAGACTTTTGCTGATGGTCTTGCCTGGGTAAAGAACGGAGAGAAATGGGGATTTATCAATGAGGCCGGCGTCATGCTGATCAGTGCTACGTACGACTGGGCCCAGCCTTTCAGTGATGGACTGGCTGTTGTGAGCAAAGATGGGCTAAATGGTTAGCAGATAAACAAGGGGAAGAAGTGATTACCTGATGTATGAAAGTGCGCAACCATTCAGTGAAGGTCTGGC
>JADKJV010000013.1 GCA_016720825.1 Chitinophagaceae bacterium
AGCTCACAAAGAAATACACAAAGTTCACGAAGTAACTCCCTTTGTGTGCTTTGTGTATTCCTTTGTGAACCTTGTGGTTTTGTATTTACATTTGCCTATGCCCCTTTTCATCAGTTCCATCAACTCCGGCAGCAACGCCAATTGTTATTACGTAGGAAATAACAACGAAGGCATTCTCGTTGACGCCGGCCTCTCCTGCCGTGAAACAGAAAAAAGAATGGGCCGCCTGGGCATACCAATGGAAAAAGTCAAAGCCCTGTTTATTTCACACGAACATTCAGATCATATTACCGGTTTACCTGCTATTTCCAGGAAATACCAGCTACCGGTTTATATCACGCCGGGTACATTATCCGGTTTACAGGTGCCTGTAGAACCTGAACTCGTCCGCACATTCAGGCACGGAGACGAAATTGCGGTAGGTGATTTGACCGTAAAAGCTTTTTTGAAATCACATGATGCAGCTGATCCGCACAGCTTCCTTGTTTCTGGGGAAGGTGTGAATGTGGGTGTGTTTACTGATCTTGGTTATGCCTGCAAGGAACTGTTGTATCATTTCAAAAAATGCCACGCTGCATTCCTGGAATCCAATTACTGCGAAACCATGCTGGAAAACGGACGGTATCCGGAAATGCTGAAGAAAAGAATCCGTGGGAAAAAAGGGCATTTGTCAAACGACCAGGCTCTGGAGATTTTTGTCAAACACCGCCCGCGGCATCTCACCCATTTACTGCTCTCCCATCTTTCACAGAATAACAATAAACCGGAACTGGTGCAAACCATGTTTGATGCAAAAGCCGGACAAGTGGAAATTATCGTGGCATCACGGTATGCTGAATCTCCCATCTATACGATTGAAGCAAAGAATAAACGGGGCGCCCTCAGCAGCCTCCCTGAAAGCCAGGGACAATTGTCTTTATTCTGATACCGGTTTCAGCACTATCTGCGCGGGATTATAAATGATGATCTCCGGTTTCTCTTTGTACAAAATGATTTTTCCGGTGATACAAACTTCTTTGTCTTTATAAAAAAACTCAGGTGACTCTTTGAACAGCTGGCGCACATCCGGCCATATTAAAATGGTCAGCGGGTTATTGGGATAACTGTCGCCCGCATTCAGCAACGTAGGTGTCCCTTTACTGTGTTCGAGATAAACACCTCCATATATTTTGGTACAAACGGTTACCGAATCACCCACATGGGCATTCAAGGCAGTCATGGGAATGGTTTGCTGGGCACCGGCTTTCCCAGTGATATACAGGGCTAATATGAGGATGATAAATTTTTTCAAGCGCTTTTTTTGTAAAGATATAGCTGAGTGCTATGCAAATCCATAAATGGGGCTATTTTGTGCTTTGGAAATTCAAAATTTACCACCCGCCTACGCTTCGCTTCTGCGGGCAAGGCAAAGGTGCGCAAAGAAATACACAAAGGCCACAAAGATAACCCTGCATATTCAGGTTAGATGTTTGGAATTTGGGTTTTGGAATTTGGAATTTGGTTCCAATTACTATCAGGGTTGGAATTTTGAATTTTTACTTTTTACTTTTGAGCTCGCTTGAAACAAATTTCATTTATCACTCATGCCATCTGCTTATACAAATAAGTTACGCCATTTTTTTAGCCTCGTGAGACAGTCCTTACGGGGAGGCGAGCACGATTATACCGAAGGATCCATCCGCGGTGCTATCGTACTGCTCGCCATACCCATGATCCTTGAACTCAGCCTTGAATCCATATTCGCGGTAGTGGATATGTATTTTGTAAGCCATTTGCCCAATAGTGAAAATGCAACAGCAACAGTGGGGCTGACTGAATCTGTTATTTCACTCATCTATACCATTGCCATCGGTTTCAGTACTGCCGCGACTGCCGTAGTAGCGAGACGCATCGGTGAAAAAAATCCCGAGGCAGCTTCACATGCAGGTGCGCAGGCCATTATCATTGGTATCGTTGCTTCTATTGTGCTCAGCGTTGCAGGGATGATCTATGCGCCGGATATCCTGCGCATCATGGGTGCCAAACCGGAAGTGATCAGTGAAGGCGTCATGTTCACCCGCATCATGCTGGGTGGATCCACTGTCATCATTCTGCTCTTCCTGATCAACGGTATTTTCCGCGGCGCCGGCGATGCAGCCATCGCCATGCGCAGTTTATGGATCGCCAGTATCATCAACATCTTCCTTTGCCCGATGCTGATTAACGGTTATGGTCCCTTCCCCGAACTCGGTCTCAAAGGGGCTGCCATCGCCACCACCATCGGCCGCGGTATTGGGGTGATATACCAGTGCTGGCGTTTATTCGGACGCAAAGGCACTATAAAATTCAGGCTTGATCATTTTAAATGGGACTGGCCGCTGATCCGTC
The DNA here is from genome assembly GCA_016720825.1 of Chitinophagaceae bacterium. Classification (GTDB taxonomy): domain Bacteria; phylum Bacteroidota; class Bacteroidia; order Chitinophagales; family Chitinophagaceae; genus JJ008. The sequence goes on from JADKJV010000013.1 coordinate 2,368, forward strand.
ACCTCGTAGATGTTGCCGCCCCGGCCACCTTCCAGTTTTTTATCCAGAGTGGTTCCTGGATCGTATTGGCCTGGCTCGTGTCGCATACCGGCAGCACGGATGCCACTGCCGGCTACCAGATTGCGATCCGTAATGTGGTGTTCTTTATTTTACCCCGCCTGGGGATTGAGCAATGCCGCCGCCGCACTTGTGGGACAAAACCTCGGTGCGGGCAAACCCGACCGCGCGGAAAGAAGCGTCATCCTCACCACCTGGTACAATGCAGGGTTCATGTTTGTGGTGATGATGATCTTCATTTTCTTCTCCTCACCCATCATCAGCATATTCACCACCAAACCCGAAGTGCATTATTATGGCACGTTAGCCCTGGAAGTACTCGGCTCAGGTTATGTATTTTACGGAATCGGCATGGTGATGATCCAGGCGCTGAACGGCGCAGGAGATACTAAAACCCCTACGTGGATTAATATTTTCGCGTTCTGGTTATTCCAGATACCGTTTGCGTTTATCATGGCAGATACGTTAAAGCTCGGGCCGCTGGGGGCTTTTATTGCGGTGCCGGTGGCGGAATCAGTTATAGCGATGATAGCGTGGTACTACTTCAGGAAAGGGAAGTGGAAACTGGTGAAAGTTTAGTTTTTACCACAAAGGACACAAAGGAATACACAAAGTGCACAAAGAGTATAACCTTGTGAGCTTTGTGTATTCCTTTGTGCACTTAGTGGTAAAATATATCTATTCAACTTTTTCTGTCTAATTTTAATAAGTCAACTCCCCTTATTATGGCAAACACCATTGACCAGAACCGCATCCGCCAGGTATTCTTCATCCTCCTCCTATTATTATTAGGATTACTGCTCTTCACGCAGCTCTATTCTTTTATCCCTGCCGTGCTGGGCGCTATCACCATATATATATTATTACGCCGGTGGATGATTTACCTGACCGAGAAAAAGAAATGGCGGCCGGGCTGGACTGCAGTCTTACTCATGCTGTTTTCATTTATTGTGATATTGATGCCGGTGGGATTGCTGATCAATATGCTTTCTTCCAAAATCGGGTATGCGGTGCAGCACTCAGACCAGTTAGTGGATGCATTGAAAAAAGTAGTGGCCAGTATTGAAACGAAGTTTGATGTAACATTAGCCAGCGAAGAAAATATAAATGCACTGGGAAAAAATATTGCCAGCAGCCTGCCGGGTATACTGGGTGCCACGTTTAACACCCTGACCACAATATTCTTCATGTATTTCATCCTCTATTTTATGCTGGTCAACCGCCGCTGGATGGAACAGTCATTGTATGAATACATTCCATTGAAAGATGAAAACGTGCTCAAACTCGGTAAAGAAGTAAACATGATGGTGATGTCAAACGCCATTGGCATACCGTTGATCGCCCTGGCACAGGGTATTGTTGCGCTCGTCGGATATCTTATCATTGGGGTGAATGAGCCTTTCTTCTGGTTTGGCGTTACCTGTATCGCGGCCATGCTGCCTGTGGTGGGTGCCGCCCTCGCCTATGTCCCTATCGCTATCATCTTTTTTGCCAACGACCAATCGGGCAAAGGCATCTTCATGCTTGTATATGGATTCGGTGTGATCGGTACTATAGATAACGTACTCCGTTTTTCACTGCTTAAAAAACTGGGCAACGTCCACCCGCTCGTTACTGTTTTCGGTGTGATCATTGGCTTAAATGTATTCGGCTTCATCGGACTGATCTTTGGCCCGTTACTGATATCATTATTCATGCTTCTCCTGAAAATTTATTCCAGCGAGTTTATAACGAAGAAGCGGGATATGGGGGCGAAGATCATGGAGAACTGAGGTAGATATTAGATATCAGATATTAGATAAGAGTCTTCACCACCCACCTCCGCTTCGCTCCGGCGGGCAATGCATAGGCATATAGGACACATAGAAACACATAGGAATACAGGCGAAGAGTTCCTAATGAAGGAACATCACAAAGTATTAGAGTTTGCGTAATGTATTTCTATGTGTTTCTATGTGCCTATGTGCCTATGTGGTGAAGACTTTTATATCTTACCAGTTAGCAAACACCTACCCGTTTAGAACAAGTAACCCAGTTGCCATAAAGCCCAACAACCATCCCCCACATTATTTACAACCACTACAATTCCCCCTCACCCACATATTAAAAATATCCAGATTCAGTACTTCCCCCTAAAAAATACAGGCTTCCTAGTAGTTCTACCTTGATATAAAATAAGTCATTCGTAGTTTTCCTCTTATTCTTTGAAAAACAATAGAATAATGCTTGCATAAACAGCTTCCCGATAATAATTTAGCATCAGCATCCGTTAAAGATGTTGAAAAACCGTACCTGAGTGAAGAAACTCATTATCCCAATATCCGTGGGCGCTATGTCCCTGTCATTTGTTGCGAGCAGCAAGACCAGCAAAGGTTCTGACAGAAAGCGCTATTCCCCCACAACGCATATCGTATATAATAATGCGGCGGTCTCCACCGGTTCAGGTTTGTATTATTCAATCGGCGGTGATGCAGTTGGCTTATCACATGAAGCATTTGATAATGCATGGAAAGGTTACCAGCGTTTATTGAATGAAGGAAGGATTCCTGAAACACGCTACCTCACTATTTGTGACCTGAGTGTGTCATCCCGGAAGAAAAGATTTTTCATCATTGATGTTACCAACGAAAAAATTGTAACCCAGACCTGGGTGGCACACGGACAAAACAGCGGCGCAGAATATGCCGAACGTTTTTCCAACCAGCCGGAATCACTGCAAAGCAGCCTGGGATTTTATATCACGCACAGGACCTACACCGGCAACAATGGTTTATCACTGCGGCTGGAAGGACTGGAACCCGGCTATAACAGCAAAGCCATGGAAAGAACGATTGTGATCCATGGAGCAGATTATGTTGATGGCGCACGCGCGAGAGCGGGTTATTTTATGGGAAGAAGCTGGGGCTGCCCCGCTGTTCCCCGCAAAGAAGCCGGAAAAATTATAAATACGATAAAGAATGGAACCCTTTTGTTCATTTACCATCCTGGAGGGGATTACCTGCAAAAATCAAAAATATTGAACGACTGATTGGACACAACAAGGATGGATGATTACAAAAAGCTCAACTTACCCTATGGTTGGGCTTTTTTGTTTTCAGAACAGACCGCGCAAACCCACCACACTCATCCAGCTCAGCGCGACCACTACAATCCATCCCACAACCTGCAACCAGGCCGGATGCCTGTATTGCGTTTTTGTATCCCGGCGGTATGAGGCAATCAGCATAATCGCCAATGCCAGCGGTAAAATAATCCCGTTAACAGCACCCGCCATCACCAGTAACCTGACCGGATTTCCTGCCAGGCAAAATATCAATGTCGAGATAATTATAAATATACTGATCACCCATTTTTCATACTTAGCCACCGCAGGGACCAGTGTTTTCCAGAATGAAACAGAAGTATATGATGCTCCTACAACAGAGGTAATCGCTGCACTCCATAATACAATGCCGAAAAAGACATACCCCAGTTTACCTGCCGCCGACTGAAACACCGTAGACGCAGGATTTCCTGCTGCCAATGTGATTCCCTGCGACACAATACCCAATGCAGCAAAGAATAAAGTAAAACGCATCACCGAGGTGATCAAAATACCGCTGATCGCACTTTTGTTTACCTGTTTTAACTGTGCTGGTCCTTTTACGCCGGCATCTAATAAACGATGTGCCCCGGCAAAGGAAATATAACCACCCACCGTACCTCCTACCAGTGTGATAATTTTCAGCATATCGGTATGCTCCGGCCAAACGGTATGATAAAGTGCAGAAACAACAGGCGGATGTGAAGAAATAGCAATATACAATGTCAGCAGGATCATGATCAGTCCCAGCAGTTTCGCAAAACCATCCATTAATAATCCCGCTTCGCGGTACCAGAAAATACCGAGTGCAATCACACAACTGATCACTGCACAAAATTTTACATCCATGCCCGTGAGTACCTCTAAACCCAACCCGGTGCCCGCAATATTGCCGATATTAAATACCAGCCCGCCGCCGGCTACCAGCAAAGCCAGTACATAACCCATACCTGGCACTACTTTATTGGCAATATCCTGTGCCCGTTCGCCGCGCATGGTTACCATCCGCCAGATATTCAGCTGCACACCGATATCCAGGATCAGTGAAATCAAAATCACAAAACCAAAACTGGTACCAAGGGAAGCCGTGAATAAAGAAGTTTGTGTAAGGAAGCCCGGGCCAATCGCAGATGTAGCCATCAGGAATGCAGCACCCAGTATCGCGGAATTTTTTCTCAAGCAGATAATGATTGCAGGGCTTCATGAATGGCTTTGGCAAAAACCAGGGCGTTCGGACCATCGCCATGAATACAAATCGTATCCGCTTGTATGGGAATCATAAGCCCGTTACCGGATCTTACTATACCCGTCTGCACAATCTGCAAAACCTGTTTCACTACTTGTTTTGTTTCGGTATGTAAGGCCAGCGGATGGGTGCGGGGTAATAAACTGCCGTCATCAGCATAGCCACGGTCGGCAAATACTTCGTGTGCCACACGTAAACCAATCTTCTCCGCTTCAGCCAGTGAACAGCTTCCGCTCAATCCGTATAATACAAGTGAAGGATCAAATGCTTTCACCGAACGGGCAATCAGCGCTGCAACAGCCGGATTGCGGGCCGATACATTATATAATGCTCCATGTGGTTTTACATGCGTCAGTTTGATATTTTCTTCTGCCGCTATATCAGCAATATTGTGTAACTGTGATTTGATGCACTCAAACAATTCACCATCCTGTACATGGAGTTCTTTTCTACCGAAAGATGTTCGGTCTGCATAAGAAGGATGCGCCCCGGCAGCCACACCATGCTGCTTGGCCAACCGCAATGTGATACGCATTGACTCATCATCACCCGCATGATACCCGCAGGCAATATTGGCAGCCTGTATCAAAGGCATGATGGCTGCATCATCCCCAAAGCCTTCACCCAGATCACAGTTAACGTGACGTTGCATTGAAAAATTCCTCCAGCCTGAATGAACAGGCATTTTGCAACTGCAGCAGGTGCTGCTGTTGTTTGAGTAATAATTTTTCTGCGGTGGACATATCCGTCATTTTGAAATGGATTTTATCACCCGGCTTCAGTTGTGCCAGCCTGGAATGATGCGCCGTAATCACATTGGCAATCCGCGGATAACCACCGGCTGTCTGGTGATCAGCACCCAGTATAATCAGTTTACCGTCGGGTAATAACTGCACCGTGCCAAAACTGACTGCCGATGAAACCAATTCCGTTTGTTTAATGGCGGGCAGGGGGATATTATTCATGCGGTATCCCATGCGGTCGGATTGCTGGGTTACCACAAACGAAGTCATTTCAAAACTTTCTTTGCCTGAAGCACTCAGCCAGTCCCACTCATTACCGGGCAATACAAATATTTCCTTCGGATCTACTTCCCACACCGGGTTCGCATGCCAGTTCAGTACTTTAAAATCATTTTCATTCAGCACCGGGTAACGGCTCAGGTCCGGTGCCTGCCGCTGGGGAATTTCATCATCCTTCTGCAGTTTCCGTCCGGCATAACCACCTGCTCCGGCTTTGAGATTCGTACTGCAGCTTCCCAGCCATTTTGGTAAATCAAATCCGCCGCTCACCGCCACATAACACCTGGCGCCATGGCCCGGCTGGTGGAATTGCAGCAGGTCATTTTTTCCCACGAGCAACGGATGATATACCGGAACCGGTTCACCATTGATACTCGCACTGAAATCAGCACCGCCTATTGCAAATAATGCGGGAGACGTAAATAAAAATACCGCCGCAGGAAAATGCATTTCAATCACTGCTTCACCGGGATCATTCCCTACCAGCAAATTCGTTACCTGCATGGCATATTTATCCATAGCTCCTGTGGGATTAATCCCCAGGTGCTGGTAACCATTCCGGCCCAGATCCTGGATGCTATCCAGTATGCCCGCCCTGATAATTTTCAAACTCATGCTGGGTAATCCTGTAGAATTTTACCCGGTCGCCAACCTTGAATAGTACAGGTTCGGCGGCATCGGGTTTAAATAACGTTATTGGTGTCCGGCCGATGATATTCCATCCGCCGGGAGAATGAAAAGGATAAATGCCCGTTTGTGTTCCTGCAATACCCACACTGCCGGGTTCCACCATCACTGGCGACACTTTGCGCGGCATCGCTATTTTTCCATCCACTTCACCCATGTATGAAAATCCGGGCATGAAGCCCAGCATATACACCGTGTAAGTTTCGCTGAGATGTATCCGGATAATCTCTTCAGGTGATAAACCCAGCCTGGCCGACTGTGCCGCCATATCCATAGCATACACTTCGTCATAACAAACCGGCACATCCCGCAACTTCCCTGGAGCAGGGGCTGGCAGTTCAGCTGTCAGCCTTATTTTTTGTTCCAATCCTTCCTTCATCAGTTCATAGGCGGACCGGCCAGCCTGAATATCACGTGTAAAAAGCAATGGCTGGTAAAAAACGGTCAGTGAACAGTACGCGGGCAGCGCTTCCGTCATACCCGGCAACCCATGTTCCTGCAGGTGGCTGAACAGGTTCAGCACGCGCACGTGGTTTTCTTCGCAGATCCGGTTTCCGAAATCCACAGTAATGGCAGAATCCCCGAGGGGAAAGATGGTATAATGCAGTGTTGGTTGCATGAAATGTGCTGCTTAAATGTACGCAGATTATAGCATTGCGCACAAGCTTTTACCAGTCGGCCCCATTGGGTTACATTTGTATTCTATGCCGAAACTTAACCGACGGGATTCATGGAACTTAATATCCAAACTCAGCTTTCGCCGGGTGTGGAACGGCATGAAGGTGATGTCCAGTTATTACATCAGTAAATGGACAAAGAAACCCATCCAATGGGGTTACCCTGTTTCTATTTCTTTTGAACCAACTACCTCCTGTAACCTGCGCTGCCCTGAATGCCCGAGCGGACTCCGTGCTTTCAGCCGCCCCACCGGCATGTTGCAGAAAAATTTTTTCAAGGAAACGATTGACCAGTTACATAAAGAATTACTGTACCTCGTTTTTTATTTCCAGGGAGAGCCTTATCTCAATCCCGATTTCCTGGACATGGTGAAATACGCAGCACAGAAAAAAATTTATACAGCCACCTCCACCAATGCGCATTACCTGACGGATGAAAATGCGAAGCGGACTATTGAAAGCGGGCTGGACCGTTTGATTATTTCAATTGACGGCACCACGCAGGAAGTGTATGAACAATACCGCGTGGGCGGCAACCTGCAGAAGGTTTTGGAAGGCGCAAAGAATATCGTGAAGTGGAAAAAAGAACTGAAAAGTAAAACCCCTTTTATCATTTTCCAGTTCCTGGTGGTGAAACCCAATGAACACCAGATTGAGGATGTGAAAAAACTGGCGGACGAGATCGGGGTGGATGCGGTCTGGCTGAAAACGGCGCAGGTGTATGATTTTGACAAGGACCCCAACCAGCTTATCCCGACTATTGACAAATACAGCCGTTATCGCAAAACAGCTACTGGACATGCTTTTAAAGGGAAACTGGCCAATCATTGCTGGCGTTTATGGCATGACCCGGTGATCACCTGGGACGGACTGGTGGCGCCCTGTTGTTTTGATAAAGATGCGCAGCACCGTATGGGCGACCTGAAACAGCAATCATTCCGTGAAATTTGGAAAAACGGCAGTTATAAAGAATTTCGAAAAAAAATCCTCCGGGGAAGAAAGAATATTGACATTTGTGCAAATTGTTCCGAAGGAACCAGGGTTTGGGGTAAAGACTGATTAGAACCATACACCATGAATCAACTACCTTCTTCTATTTCCACCCGTTTGCAATACCAGCATAAATCGGTGATTGACCTGATTGACGGGCTGACCGATGAACAGATCCGCCGACCGGTGCATGCCGGTAAATGGTCGGTGTTTGAAAACATTGTCCACCTGCAGACTTACCAGCATATATTTATTGCAAGGGTCCGGGCGATGCTTGAACAGGATAATCCTGAATTCCCCCGCTATACGGCTGAAGCAGATCCCAACTTCCATGATAATTGCGCACTTTCAAGCCGCGAAGTGATGCAGGATTTATTAACCACCCGCAAGGATATGTCGGCCGAGATCATCCATTTCAAACCCGAAGACCTGGATAAATGCGGCACGCATCCTGCTTTTGGTAAAATGACTTTAGTGCAGTGGCTGAATTTTTTCCTGCTGCATGAGGCGTATCATTTGTTTACGATATTGAAGTTGGCGGCGGAGTTGAAGAAGCAGGTGATTTAAAGTCTTTACCACATAGATACATAGGCACATAGAAGCACATAGAAATACAATACGCAAAACCCTTTCATACGAAAAGTCATTTCTATAGGAACATTTCTCTTTGTATTTCCTATGTGGACCTATGTGCCTATGTATCTATGTGGTAAAGACTCTGCATTCTATTTACTTCAATACGCGGGCGCGTATTCAATTGAAGTGTAAGATGTCTGGATTTCACCAACCCTTCATCTCATCATAAAAGCTGGTGTAAAACGACTTAAATCCTTCAAAAAAACTCCGGAAAGATTCAGATAAAAGCTTCATACAAATGGTGTTTAATGGTAGTTTTCTGGGTTCGTGGTGTAAATCAACGGAAAATTTACGTCTCCGTCAATACCACAAAGAGGGGATTTTCACCCATTCTGCTGCTTGATCCGTGTTAACAAATGGTAAAAACACGACTGGGATGGAAAAAGATTTGGTTAATTAATGTTGCAACATTAATTTTGTGGTCTAATCATTTCAAACACTAAAAATTTATACCATGAGCGATTTAAGAACCAACGTGGATCAGCTGAACCAGATGATCCTGGAAGGTAAAATCCTGGATGCCTTCGAAAAATTTTATGCCGATGATGTAGTAATGCAGGATAACGACTACCCTGTACGCGTGGGTAAGGATGTAAACCGCCAGTATGAGCAGGCTTTTGTAGGTGGTCTGACTGCCTTCCGCGGCGCCAAAGTACTGAGCACAATTATCAGCGAAGATGTGGCTGCCATTGAGTGGTGGATGGATTTCGACCACAAAGATTATGGCACCCGCAACTACCGCCAGATTGCTGTTCAGCGCTGGAAAAACGGAAAAATCGTTGAAGAAAAGTTTTATTACAACAGCTGATATTAGCGCCTATTTTTTATGAAAGTTTCGGGATCAGTTACTGGTTCCCGAAACTTTTTTATATTTAAACGACTAAACGATGCTACAAATGGGTATTGAACAGGATATTAAACAGCCCAAATTCCGTAATGCTTACCAGAAAGCCGGGATCAATCTGATCTATACTTTGTCCTGGATGCGCGACAGGACTAAAACCATTTTTGATACTGAGGAGATCACCGCCCAGCAATTCAACATCCTGAGAATCCTTCGGGGCAGTTTCCCCCAGCCGCTTTCCACTATGCAGATCCGTGAACGCATGCTTGAAAAAATGAGTGACACCAGCCGCATTGTGGACCGCCTTATCGCCAAAGGACTTGTTAAAAAAGTAATCTGTAAGCAAGACCGCCGCCTGGTGGACGTTATTATTACTGATAAAGGAAAAAAACTGCTGGAAAGGCTGGATCTCCGCCAGGATGAAATTGACGGGGTGATCGGTAAAATTTCAGAAAAAGAAGCCAATATTTTAAGCGACCTGCTGGATAAGATCAGGGATGGCGGTGAATGATGTAATTTTGTCGCTGATTGAACAAGCCAGCGAACAACATTATATCACCCGAACTGCAAAGCATGCAATTCCATACCCGTATTATCTCCCTGCTCACGCTTTTACTTGCCTTTCAATTTACTAACGCACAACCCAAATATGAATTCCGTGGTGTATGGATCGCCACCGTGGAAAATATTGACTGGCCCGTCCGTGGTGCCAGTACGGCTGAACAAAAAGCTGATTTCATCCGCATCCTCGACATGCACCAGCGCAATGGCATCAACGCAGTAGTTGTTCAAATCCGTCCCGCCGGCGATGCATTCTACCCCTCCCCTTACGAACCCTGGAGCCAATACCTGACCGGTGTACAGGGACAGGCCCCTAACCCTTTCTATGACCCGCTTCAGTTCATGATTGAAGAATCACACAAAAGAGGTATGGAATTCCACGCCTGGCTGAACCCCTACCGTGCCGTATTCAATGTAGCCACCTCATCGGTTGCCGCTAACCATATCACCCGTCTCCATCCTGAATGGTTTCTCACCTATGGTGATAAAAAATATTTCAATCCAGGCAGCCGTGAAGCACGCGACTTTGTAGTAACCGTAGTCCGTGATATTGTAAAACGTTATGATGTAGACGCCATTCACATGGATGATTATTTCTATCCTTACCGCATTCCCGGTAAAGAATTCCCCGACGAAGCCACTTACCGCAGCTCCGGCAGTAAACTGAATAAAGACGACTGGAGAAGAGCCAATGTGGATACGATCATCCAGGCCTTGTCCATCGCCATTAAAGAACAAAAAAGATTATGCCGCTTTGGTATCTCGCCATTCAGCGTTTGGCGCAATAAAGACAAAGACCCAGAAGGCAGCGACAGCCGCGGCGGACAAACCAATTACGATGATCTCTACGCAGACATATTACTCTGGCTGAGAAAAGGCTGGATTGATTATGTGGCCCCGCAACTCTATCTCGAAATCGGCCACGACAGGATCGCTTACGAAAAACTGCTCGACTGGTGGAGCCGCCATAGCTATGGCCGTCATATTTACATCGGCCACGGCATTTACAGAACTGGTGGCAAAGAACCCGCCTGGAATAATCCCAACCAGATCCCTGACCAGATTAAATTGTTACGCGCTAATCAAAACGTACAGGGCAGTATCTATTACAGCAGCCGGGTATTCGATAAAAACCCTATGGGCTGGAATGACAGTCTCCGCGATAATTATTACAAATACCCCGCCCTCCTGCCGCCCATGCGCTGGATCGACAATGAAAAACCCTGGCCACCCATCGTGACCCGGGAGATCATCAAAGACTCTATCATCAAACTCACTATCAAACCCGATCCCCGCAACCGGGTTGAAACAAAATATTACGTACTCTACCAGTACTCTGCTGAATCAAATACAGAAACATTCGGCAACCTGCCCCAGTACTTATCACGCATCATCGTACAACCCGAAGGCGCTGTCATCACTGAAACCTTATCATCACAGAAGTTTTCTTACCGCTATGTAGTAACCGCAGTGGGAAAAAATAATAATGAAAGTGAGATGAGTGAAATGGCCATCTTGGTGAAGACTGCGGGCAAATGGGGGTTCTACAAACCGCAGTGATTTTTTGAATTTTTAATTTTGACTTTCCTTAACTCTGACTGGCGTAGTTTAACCACCCGACTACGCTTTGCTTATGCTTGCGCTGAAGCTTCAGCATAGGCGCACGTCGGGCAAGCACCGGCCACAAAGGTCTTACTTAGTGAGCTTTGTGTATTCCTTTGTGTTCCTTGTGGTTTAATTTACCTTTGCCGCTCACACAAAGCATAAACCTATGCCCGGCTTTGAAAAATGGAGTAACCTCGAAAGAAAAGAAGTAAACGACGTACTGGAAACCGGTATCCTCATGCGCTATGGATTCGACGGCCCCCGCAAGGGCATCTGGAAATCCAAAGAACTCGAGGCCGCCATCTGTTCCACCTTCGGTTGTGATTATGCCCAGCTCTGCTCCAGCGGCACCGCGGCATTGACAACCGCTATGTCGGCACTCGGTATTGGTTACGGGGATGAAATCATCACCCCCAGTTTTACGTTTGTGGCCAGTTTTGAAGCCATCCTGAGTGTGGGTGCTGTGCCCGTGCTCGTGGATGTGGATGATACCCTCACCCTCGATCCTGCTGCGGTGCGCAAAGCCATTACATCCAAAACCAAAGCGGTGATGCCCGTGCACATGTGCGGCAGCATGGCTGATCTGGATGCCATGCAGCAAATCTGCAAAGAACATAACCTGATTTTACTGGAAGATGCCTGCCAGAGTATCGGCGGATCTTATAAAGGAAGATCGCTGGGAACGATTGGTGATGCAGGTACTTTCTCTTTTGATTTTGTAAAAACCATGACCTGCGCCGAAGGCGGTGTGGTGATGACCAACAACAAAGACGTCTTTATTAAATCGGATGGATATACCGATCACGGACATGATCACCTCGGTGCCGACCGTGGTGCCGACCTCCATCCTTTCATCGGTTATAATTTCAGGATTTCAGAACTGCATTCGGCTGTCGGTCTCGCACAGATCCGCCGCCTGCCCGAATTCCTGGAAACCCAGAAGAAGAACCATGCACAACTGAAATCCATTTTATCAGCAATACCAGGCATTACGTTCCGCCGCATTCCCGATCCTGCCGGCGACAGCTGCAGTTTCCTCAGCTGGTTCCTGCCCACCGAAGCAGCCACCCGTGCTGCGGTTGCTGCCCTGAAAGAAAAAGGAATCCTCGCCGGTAATTTTTACTGGTTTGATAATAACTGGCACTACATCCGCAAATGGGATCACCTGAAAAAGGGAACAACGCTTAATCACCTGCATCCTGAATTGAAAGCAGCGGTGATGCATCATGCGAATAAAGATTTCAGTGCGAGTGATGCTGTAATGAGCAGGTGTATATCTACAGCAATCAGTTTAACATGGACGGAAGAGCAAATTGTGGAGAAGGGAAAGGCAATAGTGAGTGCGATTATATAAATACATTAACCACAAAGGGCACAACGGAATACACCCTCCCCCGCTTCGCTTCGGCGGGCACACAAAGGCCACAAAGCGTAACACTTTGTGGCCTTTGTGTATTTCTTAGTGTTCCTTGTGGTTAATGTATTTGCCTTCCAGATAGTTCACGTACTCAAGGGATCCTAACCTCACCCGCAAGGGCACTCCCGTATTCTTCTCAAACTCCCATTCTTTCTTACAAATAACCCCCAGATGCTCCGCATAAAATGAAGGAGAAACCGGCACCGGCTTAGCCCCCAGGTTGTGGAAGCCGGTTAATACCATAAAAGGCTTAGGCTGAGCACTGTTCAGCTGGAATCCAAAAAGGGGTTGGGGACGGGAATGCGAAGCAAATATGGGCTTTCCTGAAAAAATTTTCTGGGAAAAAATTGTCCCATAAAACATTAACAAGCATACAACAATAAATATAAAACGGCGTTCCCGCATGTTTGATTTAATATATTGTAAATTTACGGCTCGATTTTTGATAACTGGCCCGACTTTTTTAATATCCGGACAACCACAAAATAAACCGAACCCATGGCACTAAGCCAGAGTTTACAACAGAAGTTACTACAAAAACTGTCGCCACAGCAGATTCAGCTTATGAAACTGCTGCAGGTACCTACGGCCAATCTCGAAATCCGGATTAAAGAAGAACTGGAAGAAAATCCCGCACTGGAACTGGATGAAGAAAAGCACGAGGACAATGCAGACGACCTGAAAGATGAATTTGCCGAAACCGGTGAAGAGGAATTTGATGAGCCGGATGGGAGCGAAGATGAATACGAAAACCTGGATGTGAGCGAATATGTGCAGGATGGTGATGATGAAGTAGGCGATTACCGCCTGCGTGATGATAATTATCCCGAAGAAGACGACAGCCGCCAGCTGCCCTTTAAAAGCCAGACCAGTTTTTACGAATTACTCACCACCCAGCTTGGCCTGCTGAACCTGGAAGAGCATGAACAGATCATTGCCGACCAGATTGTGGGCAGTATTGATGAGGATGGTTACCTACGCCGCGAAACAGCTGCTATTGTGGATGACCTGGCCTTCCGCCAGAATGTAATCTGCACCGAACAGGAAGTAGAAGGAATGATCCGCCGCATCCAGATGTTTGATCCCCCCGGTGTGGCAGCCCGGAACTTGCAGGAATGCCTCATCCTCCAGCTCGACCGCCTCAAAGGTGAATACGGTCTTACCGCTGCGCAGGTAAAAATGCTCGACCTGGCTATCAAAGCCCTGAACAAATACTTCGATGAGTTTACGAAGAAACATTATGAGAAAATCCAGCGCGGACTGAATATTGACGATGAACAGCTGCGTGAAATGATGCAGATGATCATCCGCCTGAACCCCAAACCCGGCGGCAACCTTGGCGAAACCAATAAAGGCGAGCACTATGTGGTTCCCGATTTCTTCATCTTCAATAATGCCGGCAAACTGGAGCTCACCCTCAACAGCCGCAACGCCCCCGAACTCCGCATCAGCGAAGGCTACCGCGATATGCTGAAAGAATACGACCGCGGTGCCAAAAAAGATAAAAGACAGAAAGAAGCTGTGCTGTTCATCAAACAGAAAATAGACGCTGCCAAATGGTTTATCGACGCCATCAAACAGCGGCAGCATACCCTGCTCAGTACCATGAACTCTATCATGGATCACCAGTACGAGTTCTTCCTCACGGGAGATGAAACCGAACTGCGTCCCATGATCCTGAAGGATATCGCTGAAAAGACCAACCTGGATATCTCCACTGTGAGCCGGGTGGCGAACAGCAAGTTTGTGCAGACCGAATTCGGCACCTACCGCCTGAAGTTCTTCTTCAGCGAATCCCTGAGTACCGACAGCGGCGAGGAGGTTTCCACCCGCGAGGTGAAGAAAATCCTCAGCGACCTCATCGGCGAAGAAGACAAAAAACACCCCCTGAGCGACGAAAGGCTGACTGAACTGCTGCAGGAGAAAGGATACAATATCGCCCGCCGGACCGTGGCGAAATACAGGGAACAGCTGAATATACCGGTGGCGAGGTTGAGGAAAGAACTGTAGAGTAGATATCAGATATTAGATAATAGATATTAGTTTTTTAACCACAAAGGGCACAAGGAAGAACAAAGGACACAAAGAATGTATAATTACCCGTCTGGAAGGAAGTGACCGACTGCTACCAGGTTTGCCGTTTGGAATTTGTGATTTGGAATTTGGAATTTCATCCTTGTGTTAATCTTTCCCAAATACCCCTCCCATGGTATATAGATATAATAAACTTTTTAGTTCTTAGAGATTATAAAAGATTCCTTCAAAATAGTATTTTCACCGCCACAATTCATTTAATCACCCCCGTTTTATGGTTTTCGCCAGCCTGCTTTTCCTGTTCCTTTTCCTGCCCATCAACCTGTACCTCTATTACAGCAGCAAAAACCCGAAATGGAGGAATGCGGTGTTGATTTTTTTCTCATTGATGTTTTACGGCTGGGGTGAACCGATCTGGATTTCATTACTGATACTTTCTTCCTGCTTCGACTGGGCAAACTCTTTGTTTATTCAAAAACACCGGGGCACCAAGTGGGCAAAGATTGGTTTGATAGTGACGCTGGTGTTTAACTTAGGATTACTGGCCACTTTTAAATACGATGTATTCCTGGTGAATCAGGTGAACGCCGTTTTGGGAACATCATTTACTGCGCCCGGATATGCATTACCAATTGGTATTTCATTTTATACTTTCCATACCATTTCTTATGTGGTGGACGTTTACCGCGGCGATATCAAAGCCCAGAAGAACTTCCCCAATTTCTTAATGTACGTTTCGCTGTACTCCTCACTCGTGGCAGGTCCCATTATCCGGTATGCGCACGTGGAGAAAGAGATTTACGGCCGGAAGGAAAACCTGGCGGATTTCAGTGCCGGTATTTCCCGTTTCTGTATTGGCCTGTTTAAAAAAGTGGTGATTGCGAATGTGGCCGCAGAACTGGTGAAAAAATACATGGGCGAATCGGCACATCCGCTGAGTATGACGGATCTGTCGGCATTATCGAGTCTCGAGGCCTGGGTGGGATTAACCATGTTTGCGATACAGATCTATTTCGATTTCTCCGGTTACTCCGATATGGCGATTGGTTTGGGCCGTATGTTCGGCTTCCACTTCCGCGAAAACTTCGAATACCCTTACATCGCCAAATCCATCAGTGAATTCTGGCGACGATGGCATATCTCGCTGGGTAGTATATTCCGGGATTATGTGTACATCCCGCTCGGTGGTAACAAAAAACACGTGTACTTCAACCTGCTCGTGGTCTGGTTCCTTACGGGTATGTGGCATGGACCGAGCTGGAATTTTATCTTCTGGGGGTTGTACTTCTTTGTATTTATCGCGCTGGAAAAAGCATTCCTGCAAAAACTGCTGGATAAAATGCCGGCATTCGTTTCCCATATATATGCGCTGGCGGTGATTATCCCCGGATGGGTGATCTTCTATTTCACCGACACCAACCTGCTGATTGCTTATGTAAAGAAACTGTTTTCGTTTGGCCCCGGCGCCAATGGCAATATGGATGTGTACAATACCCTCAGTACGCATTTGTTCTGGCTGATCCTGGCGATTGTGCTTTGTATGCCGGTGTATCATAAAGTGAAAGCATGGGTAGATAAAAACTCACCCGTGTTACGGTATATGATGGATTATCCATTGGCTTTAATGTGTTCCTGCTGTTTATCTGTGTGGCACAGCTGGTGGGCAAGAGTTATAATCCTTTTATTTATTTCCGGTTTTAACCGGTTCAAATATCTGAGCTATGAGTGAACAAGTAAATACTGTGAGCATTCCGCAATCACCCCGGGCACTGAAGGTCATCAACGTGGCCTTGTTTGTCGGCATCCTGACGCTGGGAGGCATTGCTTCCATTGCGATGAAAAAGGAAACGGTTTCCGTAATGGAAAACCGCAAGCTGGCTGAATTCCCCAAATATTCTGACAGCACCCTGTGGAATGGAAAATATTTCCGTGCCATTGAAGGCTTTTACGCCGATAATTTCCCTTTCCGCGACCAGTTCATGAAAGTATCTGACCGGTTCAGGAACTCGCTTGGTTTCCAGACCAGCGAAATCAAAATGTACGATGAGAAAAACGATGCAGAGGCCAATGAAAAAACAGATACACTGAAAAAAGAAGGCGTGAAAGATGGTCCGCTGCCCGATGACGGCGCCACCGGGGAAGTAAAGAAAAAGGTTTTCGTTTTCAAGAACCGCGCGTTTGAAATGTTTGGCGGCGGAGCTGCCATGGGCAAATCGTATGCAGATGTAATCAATTCTTATAATCGCCTAGGCATACCCGGACTCCAGGTCTATAACCTGATCATTCCCGTGGCGCTGGAGTTTGAAATTACGGAGAAATACAAAAACATGCAGAAGCCGAACAGGCCTGCCATTGAAAATATTTATAACAACGAAGACTCCAATATTAAAAAGGTATGGGCGATTGATGAAATCCGCCAGCACCGGGCTGAATACATTTATTTCAATACCGATCACCACTGGACCAGTCTCGGTGCTTATTATGCTTACCGCGCATTTTGTAAAACTGCAGGACTGACACCTGTTTCACTGGATACGGTTGCGTCGAAAGTAAAACCGGCTTTCCTCGGTTCATTATATCGCCTCACCCGTGATCCGGGACTGGCAACTAACCCTGACTCCGTGCGGTATTACCTGTTCAGGGATTCTGTGGCTGCTTACGTAGGCAGTGCTACATTAGGTTCATGGGTCAAATCCAAAATGTATGGTGAAGGGGCGAGTGGTGCCAACAGTTATTCCGTGTTCCTGCAGGGTGATTTACCGATTATGAAACTGGAAACCCAGCATAAAAACGGCAGGCGGATTGCGGTGGTGAAAGAATCTTACGGCAATGCGTTTACCTGCTTCCTCATCAATAATTATGAAAAAGTAATTGTGGTGGATCAGCGTTATTATACGGGTGATTTTATTGCAGTACTGAAAGCAGAAGGAATCAATGAGCTTTTATTCATCAACAACATTTTTGCGGCACATACGCCATTCCATATTGAAAAGATCAAAGGGTTGATGACGAAAGGCGGGAATAAAGCTGTTCATCCATAAGTTTTAACTGTATACATAAACAGGTTAAGCTTCTTGTTTAACCAAATTAATTTCCTGTATGAAATTATTGAGTATAGTCCTGGCAGGGGCTTTGGCACTTGCAGCTTGTAATGGTTCCGGTAAAAAGGGTAAAGTGAATGTACCGGATTCCCTGGCTACTGTAAAAAAAGATACGCCGGTGGTACTAAACAGGATCCTGCCGGATGACAGTGATGTGGGCGTGTGGAAAGGCGCCGTGTTTATCTATAAAAACCGCGGCTTTGAATTGTTCAGTGGCGGTCCGGCCATGGGAAAAAAATATGCGGAAGTAATTAATATGTACAGCCGGCTGAAAATCCCCGGACTGAAAATATATAACCTCATTATCCCGAACGGATTTGAATTTGAAGTGAGGGAAAAGTATAAAAACAAGGTACGTCCTGCCAAAGAAGCCATCAATGATGTCTATGCTGCGGAAGATCCCGGGATCATTAAAGTGAATCCCGTGGATGATATCCGGAAACACCGAACCGAGTACCTGTATTTCAATACCGATCACCACTGGACCAGCCTGGGCGCTTATTATGCCTACACCAGTTTTTGCGGGGCGGCCGGATTAACGCCTGTGTCGCTGGCCAATGTGCCTTCCAAAGTAAAACCGGGGTTCCTGGGTTTCTTTTACAGACTGACCCGTGCAGCGAGTTTAAAAGCCAATCCGGATTCCGTACGGTATTACCTGTTCCCGATTCACTTGATTTTTATATCGGAAGTAATTCAATCGGGTACTGGTCAAAATCACATATGTATGCCGAGACGGCCAGCGGTGATAACAGTTATTCCGTTTTCCTGCAGGGAGACTTGCCGATTTGCAAAATGGAAACGCAGCATAAGAATGGCAGGCGGATTGCGATCGTGAAAGAATCTTACGGAAATGCTTTTGCGCCTTTCTTAACGAATAACTATGAAAAAGTGATTGTGGTTGACCAGCGGTCGTACAAAGGTGATTTTATCGGGATGCTGAAGGCGGAGGGGATTAATGAGTTGTTGTTTATCAATAATATTTTTGCGGCGCATACGCAGTTTCATATTGATGATATAAGAGGATTGATGACCAGAGGAGTGAAGTGATTTTTTACCACAAGGAGCACAAAGGAATACCACTAAGCACACAAAGTGTCTAACCTTGTGTACTTAGTGGTATTTCTTTGTGCACTTTGCTTTGCCCGCCGAAGCGAAGCGAAGGAGGGTGGTTAAATGTATTTATAGAATAAGATTTTTCTTCACCCACTCCACCTTCGGCTTCAGTTCCCTTGTATACTTATCCCCCGTTGCATACCCCGCATGTTTTAAAAAATCATAGTACGTCCCTTTCGGGTGTTTCGCAGCCCATTTGGGGTATCGTTTATCCTGCCAGGTTTTATAATATTTGATACACTCTTCATCCGAGCTGAATTTTTTACACTTATTCCCTTTGATATAGAAACCGAAGAGGTTGTGGTAACGCAGGCAGCATTGTTTGCAGGCCATCCAGCCGGTTTCCTGGATGCATTGTCCCATAACAAAAGCCGGTTCACGGATACCGGCGGCCTTGATGGAGTCGTACATAGCCTGCAGCTTGACCTTGTTTTTTACCTGGCTGTGGCCGGTAAAAAAGCTGAGGGCGAGCAGGCTGGCGAGCAAAAATTTCCGCATGGGCAAAAAATTGGGTTGACCGGAGGCGTCCAAAACCGGGCCGGAATAGTTTTAAATATACAAAAACGGGTAAGTTTTCCTGAATCCATTTACTTTGCCGTATGAACAGCCGGATGGGCGTAAATAAAGACGCAGTACTCGAAGAAATCAGGGAAAAAGGCGGGGCGGGGTTACCGGCTCCTGTGAAGTTTTTGGCCAAAATCATCTCTTATATTTTCCATCCGGTTTTCATTCCGGTTTACCTCGTTTATTTTATTGTATTTGTGCACCCTTACCTGCTGGCGGGTGAAACCCTGCAGCGTAAGCGTGAGGTTATCGGGATGGCTTTTGTTTCCTTTACGTTTTTCCCGCTGGTGACGGTGTTGCTGTTGAAAGGACTGAATTTTATTTCTTCAATAAAACTGGAAACCCGCCAGGACAGGATCATTCCCCTGATCGCCTGTGCGGTGTGGTATTTCTGGATCTGGTGGGTATGGCATAACCTGAATTTTATTCCCCACGAACTGACGCTGCTTGCTATTTCATCCTGGATTACGGTGGCCGTGGCGCCTTTCCTGAATGTAATTATGAAAGTGAGCCTGCACATGATCGCTATGGGAGTGATGCTGGCCGTTATGTTCCTGATGGCCCTGTCGAGTGAACTTGAATTCGGCTTGTTTATCAGCCTCTCGCTCTTCCTGACCGGCCTGGTGGGAACGGCCCGGCTGATAGATTCTGACCACCGCCCGGTGGAGATTTATGGAGGTCTCATCCTCGGCGCCGGCACTACACTGGTGCTCAACTTCCTGTATTGAGCCAAAAAAAAAATACAAAATAAATTAGTTTTTTTGTGCTAAAGATATTAGTTTTGGTTTGCTAAAGACAATACGACACTAAATACGCTAAACACGAAAAATTAACTTACTACCATGGCAAAAACTGAAAAAAACCCCGACACATCAGCTGGTTCTGAAAAACTGAAAGCCCTCAAACTTACCATTGATAAGATTGAGAAAGACTACGGCAAGGGCAGTGTGATGATGATGAATGAAAAGGCAGATACTTTACAGGACGTAATCAGCACCGGTTCAATCGGTCTTGATGTAGCCCTCGGAATCGGCGGTCTTCCCCGTGGCCGTGTGGTTGAAATCTACGGACCTGAATCTTCCGGTAAAACAACACTTGCCACACATGTAATTGCAGAAGCCCAGAAAAAAGGCGGCATGTGTGCTATTATAGATGCGGAACACGCATTTGACAGTTCTTATGCGCAGAAACTGGGTGTGGATGTTGACAATCTCCTGATCTCCCAGCCTGATTATGGTGAGCAGGCACTTGAAATCGCTGACCGCCTGATTTTATCCGGTGCGCTGGATGTGGTGGTCATTGACTCTGTTGCCGCACTGGTTCCGAAAAGCGAACTCGAAGGTGAAATGGGTGACAGCAAAATGGGTCTCCACGCCAGGCTGATGTCACAGGCCCTGCGTAAACTCACAGCTACAATTGCTAAAACAAACACGATCTGCATATTCATCAACCAGCTCCGTGAAAAAATCGGGGTGATGTTTGGTAATCCTGAAACCACAACCGGTGGTAATGCCCTGAAGTTTTATGCTTCTGTAAGGCTGGATATCCGCCGCCAGGCTCAGGTAAAAGATGGTGATGAGGCAATCGGTAACCACGTTAAAGTAAAAGTGGTAAAGAATAAAGTGGCTCCGCCTTTCCGCGCCGCTGAGTTTGATATCATCTTCGGAGAAGGTATCTCCAAGAACGGTGAAATCGTTGACATGGGTACTGAACTGGGTATTATCGGTAAAAGCGGTTCCTGGTACAGCTATAACAACGATAAACTGGGACAGGGAAGGGATGCCGTTAAGCAATTAATGGTTGACAACCCCGAACTGGCCAAAGAAATTGAAAATAAGATCCGCGAGAAAATCAAAGAGATGCAGACCGTCTGATCTTTTAAATTATAAAGTACTAACTACCAGTACATAAGCTTAGTCAGCCTTGAGTTAGTAAGTATAGCCTGCCCGGTTCCCCGGGGAGGCTTTTTTTTGGCTTTCACAAAATATTAATGCGGGAATTCACTTTCAATGTTTAAACATTGTATATTTGTTTTCGCGTTCGCAACCAATACGGTTTGCGGGTCGTTATAGGCAGTATGTCACCAAATAACCAAACAAATACTTTATCTCGCTGGCTCCCGGCCATTGCTGCGGGAATTGTGCTGATTGTGTTTTTCCTGCCCTGGGTTTCCTGGGCCGGAACGGCTGTAAGCGGCTATGAGTTCCCTTCCGGGAAGTTCTTTGCGGTGTCGGCTGATAAATTCAGTTTGTCGAACCCCATGCCCGGTCTCAGTTTCAGCTTCGCCATTTTCTGGCTGATCCCTGTACTGGCTGCGGTTACAATTGGGCTTACTGCTGCCGGTAAAAACAGCAACTGGACCGCCTGGATCACAGCGGTGTTATCATTATCCCTGGCGGCTGTATATATATTATTCAGCAAAACGCTGGTGGATCTGGGTGTTGGGCAATCAGTTTTCAGTTTACTCAGTCCCCTGATTTATGTTTTTATTGCAGCAGCCGTCCTGCTTGTTTTCAGCACCCGCATCTCTTTGTTAAAAAAAGCGGGGTTAGCGCTGGCCGGACCGGTCTTTGCAATTGCAGGATTCATGATCATCCAGCAGAAAATAGCGGGAGAGGAGTTTTCAGATACGGCTAAAGTAAAAGCCGATTTCACGGTTACGGCTGATGCACTGATGAAAGAATTTGCAGCGGGCGACAGTGCAGCCAATAAAAAGTATCTCGAAAAGATCATTGAAGTAAAAGGTAAAACTGCAGATATCACCGTATCCGGCGACACGACGGTCAATTTCAAATTCACGGATCCCGGCGGTTCTTTTATCAACTTCTCTTTTGACGGCAAAGAAGCAGATGCAGCCAAGCTTGTAAAAGCGGGAGACGAAGTAACAGTCAAAGGTGCCTGCAGCGGCAGTATGTACAGTGAGATCCTGGGCACGACCACCATCACATTTAAAAGATGTACCCTTTCAAATAAATAAATCACCTAAAACAAACAATCGATGAAAAAAATCATTTTACTTTTTTCTTTTGCCCTGGCCGCAACAGCGGGATTTGCGCAGAAAAAAACTACCACTTCTGCAACTGTTGCATTTGATGCGACCACTGAAAAAGATGCATTACCTAAAGCAGAAAACAAAACCGTAATCGGTGCTCTCGATACGCAAAGCGGTGCTGTGGCATTTGAAGCAGCTGTTTCAAATTTCTCTTTCACCAATCCCATGATCCAGGAACATTTCAATGGCGAAAAATGGATGAACTCTGCCAAATTCCCCAAATTCAGTTTTGCAGGTAAAATCGACAAACTGGGTAAAGTGAAATTCGACAAAAACGGTACTTATGAAGTTGACGTTACCGGAACGCTCACTGTACGTGAAGCCAGCAAACCCGTAACGGTTCATGGCAAAATCACTGTGAAAGACGGTGCTATCACCATTAACGCTTCATTCTCCCTCGTTCTGGCTGATTACGGTATCTCTGGTGCTCCCATTGATGCAGGTAAAGTTGCTAAAGAACCGAAAGTGACTGTGACTGCGGATTTCCTGTAAGAAGATATTCCCGTTAGAAATTGTACCCCTGATGTAAAGAGGCTGTCTGAAATGACGGCCTCTTTCAGTTAAGCATATGTTGCAGGTTGGAGGTTCTTTAAATTGAAAAGTCTTTACAGAATTGAAAAACTTCAATACAGTAAAGACATTTCTGTTTTCAGGGGTTTAACCTCCAACTTCCAACCTCCAACTTCAGCCCTCTTAAACCTCCCCCCCACATCCTAAACAAATTACTATGCGTCTGCAGCAACAAATTAGCCTCCTGGCTGTGCGGGTTTTGCTGGCATAACATGGCGTGGACCTGGTTGAGATCAAAGAGGATTTGTCTTTTTTCGGGAGAAGCTACATTGCTTTGTATCCAGGTAACGACTGCTTTTCTTTCTCCTGATTTTACTTCATTCACACAATGCAGGTACTGGCAGGGATACAATACGGCGTCACCTTTGGCGGGTTTGAATGCAATGGCGCCGGAGGCAGTTTGTAAAACGAGTTCACCGCCTTCATAGGTTGCGGGATCGCTGAGGAAAATGGTCATGGCTAAATCGGTGCGCATGGGCGGATTGCCCATGATTGGACTGTCTACATGCCAGCCATAATATTGTCCGGGTCCGTATTTACTGATAATAGGTGAATAGACTTCTTTGGGCAGTGCTGCGATATTGAAGATGGGACTAGTGGCCAGTGCATTACTTACAATGGACTGGATTTCCAGCAGGCCTGCTGTTCCCTGCTCTGCCTGTACATTGTTTTTTATATCGCGGGCGGCCATGGAGGCAGTGGCTTTACCGTCCTGGTATTGCAATTCCGGTAAAAGCTGGTCAATACGATTCAACTCCGCTTCCTGTAACAGGGCGGGAATCTGAATAAAATATTTACTCATGCGGGAAAATTAAATAATACCCAAAACGCTGTGCTGAGGATCTTTTACGAAAGCAGCAACAGATTGCGCATCAATGCCTGTTCCGCCAATTACCCTTAACCGGGCTTTGGGATAGAACATGGATTTTTTCAGCACCAGCGGAACTGCGTTGGCCGATGGCGTCTGTATGTGAATGGTATTATTAGCAGCATCAATCTGAACAGGTGCATGAACCACCAGTTTGGATGCACGGTATTCTTTGTTACCTGCACGGATGGTAAATCCGCGGGAATGACGCCTTATTTCAACAGGTGATGAATCAGATTTTACATCAGTTACCACAGTTTCATAATCTTCGGAGCTGATCGGGCGTTTACTGGCTTTTGCATGCTTAGAAGAATAAACAGCAACCGTGGGTGCTTCGGAATTGTAAAATGCTTTATCTGCTGATGTTGCAGAGGGTTCAATTACTACAAATGAAACTCCTTTCTTTTTTAATTCATTGGCCAAAAACAGAGAAGCTTCTCCGGCACCCCAGATCAGTACACTGGTTTCTACCTGATTGTCAGCATTACTCTGTGCGTTCAAAATTTGGGGAGCAGCCATTCCTGCGGGGACTAATACCGCAAGGTTTGAAATGAATTTTCTTCTTTGCATCTGATCAGCTTTTAGTTTAAGGTTGTTGGTTTTGGTTGGGGAGGCTTAATCCCGGAACTAATATAATAAATCTTATTGCTTTATCAATTTAAATGTTGAGCCGTCGTCTGTTTTCAGGAAATAGATACCTTTTGATAATTTTCCCATATTGAGCTTATAAACGGGCCCGTTGATCTGGATTTGCTGAATAAGGTGACCACGGATATCAAGCAACTGAGCAGTTGTATTCCTGAAACTTCCCATTTGCTGAATGGTAACCTCATCTTTACCGGATTGGGAAAATCGTAATACTCAGCCTGATTTTAAACTCAAGGCAACAACGGCGCTGTAAATAATCGCCATTTCCTTTTCAATTCTCAACCGGTAATAATTCACTCCATTGTACAAAGTTGGGTCAATGATGGAATAAACGCTGGTTTAAGCTGTTGGGATAAGCCATACCCAGATCTGTGGAAACTCATACCATCTTCGCTCCGCTCAAGTGTATAATGATTCACACCATCTTCTGCATCCATTATCCAGCTAAGGGTCGCTGTTTTATCGGCATTAATTTTTCCGGTAAAGCTAACGAGATGCAACAGGAAGGAGAAAATTGAGAGAACTGCAAATTGATGGAAGGGGAAATCAGGAGGGTTGGTGTTATTTGTAATTGACCAGTTTGGTCATTTATTGACTGCTGCCTGCGCAATTGTTCCTAGTCCAGCACCACAGGTTACAAACCTGCCATTGTCTCTCTTCTGAAGAAACACCAACAGTGCCAATCCACAATGCATTGTTCCATTGATTAAACCGGTTGGGATTTTGCTGAAAATTGTTTCCCACGGTACCCGGCCCACCAATACAATCCGGATCCCAAATGGCGGCTATTGTATTCCCACAATCAATAACGTCAACAGAATAAACATTCATATGAAGTGCTGCAATTAAAACGGGTGAAGCAACGGAACCCTGGTAGGCAATGATCTGATCACCGGAAGTTGGAAATGAAATAGGATTACCCCGTGCCAGTTATAGGTAACGGTACCCGGAACCTTCCGTTACCTGATGTTTGAGCCGGTGACTTAAAAGTCAAAAATAAAAGAAATAACGAAAGAAAGCCTTTCCCGAAGAAGGAGTTGAATTTTTTCATGGTCATTGGTTTAAATAATCTCGCTCTAAAAATACATTTTATTCAGGAAATTTCACAACCCGCTTGTTAATTAAATGTATCTCCTGCTTGTAAACCAAAGTCCATCAGCCTGTAACCGGAGAAAAAACCTTCCTGTGTGTAGATGATATTTATTTTCAATATCTGTCCTGCCAATGCCTGTACCAACAAACCATTTTGCTTGTCGCAGGAGAGTATAGTGCCCGGTTCTTTTTCTTCACCGGGCTGACTTGTCCCTGCCAGTTCTGCTTCTGTAATTCCGATAAACCAGTTTTTGATTGCCGTACCCGCTGCTTTATTCCATGGATTGCAGGCATTGATTAGCCGTATAATCTGTGCCGCCTCCATGGTTTTCCATTGTATGGTGAGATCAGCGGATGTTGGCATATCCAGGTATTCAGCCAGCGATTCATCCTGCGGGGATGATGGAATCATTGTTCCGTAATTCAGGATTTTCAGCAGGTTCGCCCCGAGTTTTGCACCGAGATAAGCCAGCTTGTTCTGCAAAAGCCCGTAAGTGTCTTTTATGTCAATCGGCATTTTCTCCTGCATCACGATAGGACCGGTGTCAATCCCATTATCCATCACGTGGATGGTAACACCGGCTTCGGTATCGTTCTTCAGCAAATGCCAGAGTATGGGTTGTGGGCCCCGGCGCTGGGGTAATAATCCAAAATGGAAATTCAGGAATCCTTTGGCGGGTAATGTCAGCAGGGCGGACGGGATTTTATAGGGAAACGTCATGACCAATCCGGTATTCACACCGTATTGTTCAATGGCAGTTGTGACCGTTTCCTGTAAATTTTTATTGTCAGCTTTTAACAGCGGAACCCCGCTGCCTTGCAGCAAACCGGTGAGTATATCTTCCATCTCCCTGTTCCTCGCAGGAATAACTACTGCACCAACATTACCCAAAAAAAGGAATTCCCGGATGGCCGGAATGGCGATCGGGTTATTACAAAGTACAATAGCTTTTACGGGATTCATATCAGATACAGAGATAAGTATTTCGCCAGCCTGTTGCTTCACCCGGTGAATTGGAAGGTTGTTTCATAACATCCAATGCAGCGAGTGTGTCGTTATTATCGGGTCCAATTTCCAGTTTATTATTTTCAATTACGCGGGCAAGTCTCGCAGGCGCATAACTAAAATGTGTTTCCGGATCAATTTTCAGCCAGCCTCTCGGACTGCTGAATGTATATTCTGTACAGGCTTTTACGAGTGCTGTTGCATTGCGGTTTCCTTCTTTATGTAATTTGGAAATATAGCCGGTAATGTGTCCGGCTTCCCAGCCCAGCAGTGAAAAATAATCAGGGGCTTTACTGTTATGCTGTTGCATGGATTCAGTAAACTGCTTATTGCTTTCATTTTCCAGTGAAGCATGCCAGGGGATATAACCCTGAACGGACAACGGATAAATATCCGTTTCCAGTGAAGCAAGCAGTGATTCCTCCAGCATCATCGGTGTAACATACAATTGCAGTCTGTCTTTGGCTGTCAGGTTCCTGATATGATTATAAAAAAGCTGGGCCTGGTCTGCGCAAAAAAGGCAACATAATTTTTTAAGACTGGCATCCTGATTCAGTAAATCTTCCAGGGGCTGAATTGTAAAATTTTCATTCTTCAGATGAGTTACATGTGTATACACCGGCACTCCACCCTGGATCTGGTGTCCGTTCATCATGTGAAAAATCTGGCGGTAACCGGCATCATAATAAGATGCGGTATATGCAGCGCGTTTATCTTCATCCTGCACAGCCAGTCCGCTGGTTAATAATGCCTGGATACAAAAATTCAGTGAGTGGTTAATGGTTGTTGGTGCTTTTTGCCAGCTTTCAGGTGTATTAGCTCCCATATTCACCATCAGCAATATTTTACCGCTGGCGGTAAATAAAGGGCGGAGCAATTCTTCAATGCGGATATCGCCGCATACAATAACGAGGTCAAGATTATCCTGTAACACCAGTTTTTCCGTGAGTCTGTAGATTTCATCTTCATCAATGCCAAAACCGATATTGTCAAGCTTCACCGAAATATCTCCTGACACCCCTTGTAATTCCCAGGCATTCCTGATACCATTTAAAATATCAATGCCGATTGAAGGGAAAAGGGTGGAGCGGGGTAATAAAATGCCTGTTTGTAACATCTTGTATTTTTAGCCGGCCGGGTTTACAGGGACCCGGCAAAAATAATCCCTCTTCCGCGAATCGGGAAAGAGGGATTGAATAATATATTCTATACTATTAGTTCCTGCTGGGGAAGATGCCTTCCACACAAAAAATAAAATTCATACCAAGGTAAGGGGGCATAGTACTGAATGGCTGGTTGCTTCCAGCAAAACCTGTTGCCAGCGTAGAGGCACAGGGGGCCATACTCACCAGGTCACCGGCAGCGGCGGTAAAAATAGCACCGGTTGCAGCGAGTCTTTTATTTGTCGCATCATCAGTAAGACCTGCTGTATCATTATTTACCTGTACGTTAACCGTACCTGTGATTGCATGGTTGTGGAAAGGGAGATTCGTCAATATGAGTGTAGTTGTTCGAGTTCCTGCCATTTCTCCCAGATCTACGTTTGGCAGACCGGGTCCTGAGCCCGTACCCAAACCTATTCTTCCCCTGAAATCAGGTACGCCAAATGTGGTTTGTCCGTTTCCGCCATAGGTTGTACCAACCAGGGCAAAAACAGCTGTCCATTGTGCTATTGAAAGCAATTGCCCCTGGCAAAAAAGCCAGCCACGTGGAGCAAAATTTCCGGCGAACATCCGGATTTCGGCTAAAGTACCTTCCATATTCTGAGTCTTTTAATGTGAATAATTAGTTCCGGCTCGGGAAAATCCCAAACTGGCAAATGATGTAGTTCATGCCGAGATAAGGAGGCATGATACTAAACGGCTGGCTTCCGCCATTAACACCCACCGTAAGGTTGGATGCACAGGCCGCCATATTCACCAGGTCTCCGGCATTAGCCGTAAAAATGGCACCGGTAGCTGCCAGCCTTTTGTTGGTGGCATCATCTGATAAACCAGCTGTATCATTATTCACTTGTACATTAACAGTAACCGTTATTGCGTGATTGTGCGCGGGCATATTTGTGGTAAGCAGAGTCGTTGTGGGAGTTCCAGCCATTTCGCCAAGTGTAATATTCGGTAAGCCAGGACCCGTACCTGTACCTACTGGCACGCGGCCTCTTAAATCAGGTACGCCAAATGTGGTTTGACCGTTTCCGCCGTAAGTGGTTCCTACCAGAGAGAAAAAGGCGGTGTTTTGGGCGATGCTCATTGTTTGACCTGCACAAAAAAGCCAGGTACGTGGAGCGAAGTTTCCGGCGAACATGCGGATTTCAGCAATAGTTCCTTCCATGTTGGTTTCAGTTTAATGGTTGATGTATGAGCAATAAATATAGTCAAATTCCTGAAATCCAGTAAGAAGCCCTGAAATTATTCTCTTAACCATTGTTTCATTTTGGGATAAGCCGGCCAGCCTAATTCAGTTGCCTTATGAGGCTCCGCACTCATTCCATAATATTGAAGCATAGGCACTCCGAAAAACTGACCCTGGCTGAAATTCTCCACGATGTACTCCCCGCCACCCTGGTATCCCTGGCCATGAAATACAAATGAAGGATCAATCCCCAGATGCACACAGGCCGCATAACTCCAGGCGATAGCCGCCATTTCTTCCGCAGAACGGTCTTTCCTATCCGCAATACCAATACCCATCAGTGTTTTACGTTCATCAGGCAACAGAATCGCCAGATGACCGGCTTCGTGTAAAATATCCCCGGGGTATTTCAATTTCTCAGCGTCAATAATGATAGCCCCATTTTCAATCAGCAGCCCGGGTAAAAAACATTCTTCTTCAGGAAGAGGTTTATAGTCAACGGGTATTCCCAGTTCTTTCACAAAAGCAATGGCTTTGTCGGTAAAAGCTTTCGTATCCATTATATTCAACATTATTTTAATCCGGCTTCCAGCTGGTCGGCCAGCGCCCGGGAAGTTTCAGTATCCTGCCTGCGGAGTTCAGCAATTACCATCCTGGTTTGCTCGGCAGATTGTTTGCTCTTCATTCCATCATCTTCCATATCCTTTCGTACCGGGTGCTTCTGGCTGAATAATTCTTTTACCCAGTCGTTCACCATACAATCTATTACCAGGTGTATCCTGTCAACCGGACCCGGGTTAACCACCCGGTGAGGCAGGGAAAGATTCAGGTACCAGCATTCCCCTTCTTTCATCGGAATTTTTTCCTCTTCAATATAAAATTCAACAGCCGGATGGGTGATTACTGGTATATGTAAACGGCATTCGCCTTCTTCAAAACTCATGTCAGTATCCCGGTGCTCTTTGATAACCGCGCCCACATCCAGTTTCATCAGCCGGACCATCGTCAGTTCACACTGGAAATAAGAAAGTATCTGTGGGATGTACGTGCATTGATCCATCAGGGGCGTGTCCCTGAAATCATTTTCCTGCAGGGCGGCCGCATGTACAGCGATGGGGTTATTGGCATCACCATGCATGGAACGCAGCGGCAAAACTGTCCATGAGCCCGAGTAATGTGCTGTATTATAATGTGAACGCCAGTCAAATTGCAGCAAACGATCAACATCCTGCCGGAGCAGTATGGGATCAAAAAATTTGTTTAACTGTATATACCTGATCATAACGGTTACCCGTAAAGATAAACAAGACCTGACTTCTGCATCATGTGTTTACTCACCAACAATTTTTTCTGTATGCATCAGCTTACCGCTGGCATCAATGCCCTCAATTACCAGTTTGAATTTGCGGGCATGGTCATTATTAAAAAACTTAACGTGTACAGGTTTGTTTTCTTTGTCAGTGAAAAAATTGGGATTCCAGTATAATGTTGTCCGGTTATCCTGTGCCGGTGCTTTGAAATCGGGGTTCGCATAATCGGGACTGAAGAACTCCTTAGTAATAGAATATCCGTTCACCTGGATAAATTCCAGTTTTTCCTGTTTGGGATCTGATTCAGATTTGTCTTTCTGGTAAACAGCTACGGCGCCGCCGGGGAAACCGCTGCCTACGCCTACAAATCCTGCTTCGTAAAATTTAATCAATGCCACATCCCTGACCATGACGTTTTTGAGCTGGTTAACATCAACCGGGGATTCATCCTGGAACAGTCCCACCAGCCATTTGCGCCCGCTGATCAGGCTCATGTTCTTCCGGTTTACAATAGCACCACCCTGTAATTCCAGTTGCTGGATCCGGTTCATAAAATAATCCACCACATTCATGGTTTTATCATTCACTGGTTCATTGATCAAATCTATATCCACTTTCCCCGGGGAAGAGAAAACACCAGATGCATACTTTTCAGAAACCAGGTCAATGGGTTTTTTATTCGTCTTTGATCTTACCGTAACCCTGGACAGTTCTTTATACTCATCCTGCAGGATTTTCACCTGGCTGGACCTGGCCTGTATTTCTTCTTTCGACATAGTTGGTTGAGCCGATAATAATAACTGGTTGAAATAATCCGGCTGATTCATACCGGCAACCGATTTCATATTCATTGAATCCGGAATAATAATACCGGGTTTTATTTTCCCGTCTTTATCCAGGTAGGAATAATACATTTTGGTTTTACCATAATAAATCAGTGAGTCAACCAAAAACCTTCCGTTCGTACCAACCGGGAATTCATAGTTCTGCGTGGAGGAATCTTCCGCTTCAATATAAATATTCAGTTTGCCACCGGTTACGGGTTGTTTGTTTTTATCATCAACCACCAGTCCGCTGAAACGAATCAGGTTTTCATCTGTGAATTTATTTTCTGGGAACTCGCCTTTCAGGATTTTAGTCCAGCTATACCGGGTCCATCCATGGGTAAGCATCAGGTTATCCAATGCCAGCTTAACACTATCATCCTGGTGGTCAAAATACCAGGCGGGATTGTACACGGTGCCCCGCAGGTCGCTCGTGAGCAGGAAGCGTGACCAGATATTATCTGTGTTGGCAGAATTCCCGGCAGTGATATCAGTTATTGAAACCGCGCAGCTTCTTTGTGCTGCTTCGGGGAAGCTCAGTTCCCAGTCGTTGGCCGCTCTTTTTGTAAAGGAAACCTGGGCGGGGTTTATATCTGCGGCTGATTTGTATTCACCATTATTGACAAATGCCAAACGCTCGGCCAAAGGCAGTCCTTCCCGGTTAAATACTGTGAAATGCAGGATACCAGAAGGCAGGCTGTCGGTAATAATATGACCCAATACGGAAGGATAACTTTCAAAAGCAATGTTCATGTCAAATACGATCTCATTGCGGATGGTGATAACCAGCTCCACTTCTGAGAATTCGTTCATGTCTTTTCCGGCGCGGGAGAGCAGGAACTGTTTGCCGCCTTTTTCGTCTGACACTTTCAGGCTGATACCGGCCGGACTTACTTCGGGAAGCGGGAAATTCCTTTTGCTCCCGTTAAAATCCACTTCAGCCATATATTTTTTCCCGGCCAGCGGCTTGAACTGCAGTTTGCCGATACCATCGTGATAGGTTTTAAAGGGTGCGATGGTATTTCCATCAGAAGTAAGAATGACACCGGAAACATTAATAGGTTGCCCGTTTTCATCGGTTGCTTTAAAAGCGACTACCGATAAAATGCCATCCACCAGTTTGCCGCTCTCCGGAAAGAACTGAATGTTTACGTTGGGGATTTTGGCCGCAGTTATTGCAGGTGTTGCAGAACTGTTGAACACATAAATCGCTTTCTTATATATATAGGCTTCGTCATTGTTCAGGTTTACGGGTGTGAGGGCTCTGACAATATAATTTCCCTGAGGGAGTGAATCGGGGATATCAAAACTCCCTTTGGCGACTGCACCTGAAATCGGGAGCTGCAGGTTGCGGATGATCTGGCCGTTGCTGTTGAGGAATTGCAGGAAAAAATTATTGCTCAGCAGGCTGGGGGAGCCGTTGTGAAGCAGATAGGCTTTGAAAAAAACAGTTTCACCCGCTACATAATTATCCTTGTCGTACTGTATATATATTTTCTCCACCACCATTTTCTCGTTCAGGGTTTTCATCAGCGCATCAGAAGGCTGGGCGGAGGCGGTACCGGCACTCAGGATAAACAGGGCGGCCAGTATTTTTTTCAGGCTATTTTTCATACTTAAATATTGAAGCCAAATTACGATTTCAAACTGTGGCGGGACATGAGTTTACACAGGCGGTATTATTTATCAGTTTTCCGCGGGCTGAACGGTTTTTTCTAGGTGAATGAGCCTGCCGTATATGTCAAAACCTTCCAGGACAATAGTGTACTTTTCAACAATATCACTGTTATTGAACTTCAGGTTCAGGGTTTTTTCCTTTTCATTGGTATAAAGCTCCGGATTCCAGTACAGGGTTATCCTTTTATCGGTTACCCCGGGCGTACTGGCTGACAGTGAATAATCGGGATTGAAAAACTCCCGCGAAATTGAATACCCGTTGTATTCAATATAGCGTGCCGGTGGCTTTTGACGCTGGGATGTAGTGCCATCTTTAAGGTAAACGGCGATTGCTCCTCCCGGGAATTCACTGCCCGCCCCAAAAAAACCTGACTCAAAAAATTTAACGTACGCGATCTGGTCGGCCCGGAGAATTTTAAGCTGGTAAATATTAGCCTGGTTTTCGTTTATATACAGGCCGACTTCCCAATACCTCATAATACCTTTTTGAGCGTCAACCAAATTATAGTTTGAAAGACTGAAATTTTTCCTGTTCACAAATGTTCCGTACTGTGTATCAACTGTACTGATCCTGTTCTTTATATAATCAAATGCATTCATAAATCCTTCTGTGGGATTTCCATTTTCGTTGTTAACTATAACACGACCGCCGGACCTGAAAATCTGGCTGGTGTATTTTTCATTTACAATATCCTCCACTCTTTTTTTGGTGCTTTTCAGGATTACATTTTCAAGGACTTTGGCTTCTGCATTACCTTTTTGAATCATTTCAAATCGTTTCACTGCCAGGGCAGTATCCTTTAGTGAAACTGTTTTTGTCTCGGTAACTGCAGGATACCCTGATGTTAATATTTCGCCGACGCCCTGAAACTTAATCTCATCATCAGTTTTAATATTTACCAGGCGTTCTTTTCCACGCTGGTCTTTATAGGTGTAGTAAATCCTGGTTTTGCCCATGATCAGCAGGGAGTCAAGCAGAAATGTGCCTTTATCGGAAACGGGAATTTCGTAAGAAAACATGGAAGAGTCTTCGGCGGTAATAAATACAGAAAGGCTTCCTGCTGCTGCAGGGCTTTTCGTTTTTTCATCGGTCAACTGCCCGCTGATATTAATCAGGTATGAGTCGGTATATTGTTTTGGAGGAGGGCTATTCGCAAGGATTTTCGACCAATTAAACCGGCTCCATCCATGCGTCAGCATAACATGATCAAGTGCGAGCCCACCTGAGTCGTTTGCCGGATTAAAATACCAGGCCGGGTTATTGATATTTCCTTTTAATTCATCTGTCATCAGAAAGCGGGTTACTATATTATCAAGTGTTCCCGCTGTTGACGAGCCGGTCTCTGTGATAGCTACGGAACAACTTCGTTGCAGTGTATCAGGAAAAGAGATTTCCACCAGATTCTCTTCCCTTTTTCCCAGTCCGGTTTTCAATAGTTTAATCTCTCCTTCATGGAATGACCGGTTGTTCAGGAAACTCAGCCTTTCTGCCAAAGGGACCAGATCCTGGTTGAAAACAGTAAAGTGGAGAATACCGGCGGGGAGGCTGTCTGTCAGTAAATGCCCCTTTACCGATTCATATAAATCAAAACTGATTTCTTCTTCATATACAATTGCATTGTTGATCCTGGCAATGAGCCAGAGTTTTTCATACGCGGCCTTATTCTTCAGACTGCGTGTAATCACAAACCCCTTACCGCGTGGTTCATTTTCAATATGCAGGCTGATCCCTGATTCTTTTACTTCGGGCAAGGGGAAAAGAACATTCTTTCCATTCAGTGAAACCTGGGCTATATATTTTTTAGCCACCTGTGGCCGGAACCGGAAACTGCCCATCCCGTCATGTTGTGAAACGAAAGGCATTATATATACGCCATCAGCAGTTTTGATCTGTCCGCTGATGCTTAAAGGACGACCTGAAGAGTCTGCTGCTTTAAATGCAACAGTAGTCATTACCTGGTCCACCATTTCACCACTTTCGGGAAAAAACTGTACTGAAATTTCCGCATTAACGGGCATTGCATTTTTTTCTATCCCTGCTTTCCGGGGATTCAGCACGAAAATATCGTGGGCATAAATGTTTTGTTCTAACCCGTTCATCATCCCGGGTGTTATGGCTTCTATAATATAATGCCCCTGCTGAAGACTGTCGGGTAACAGCAAATCCCCACCGACAGTTGCGCCCTTCACCGGAAAATGCAGCTTAGTGATAACCCTTCCTGACATATCCGTTAACTGCATATAAAAATGATTGCTTTGTCCGCTGGGTGCGCCCTGGCTGTATAAATAAGCCTTAAACCAGACTGTATCTCCGGCAGAATAAAAATTCCTGTCGTAATGGATGTAAATATTTTCCCCCGGATACTTCCTCATACTCATGCTGATAAGAGAGTCTAACCGCTGGGTATTCGCTGGCTTACTCAGAATGAGTGGTAACAGCAATATCAGCAGACAGTTTTTCATCATGAGTTTCATTTTTACCAAAAAGCAGAAGGAAAACCTGTTCTCAGGGGGCGGGGCTCGTCTTCAAGATTTTAAAATGTATAAAAACGCTGCATATGTCTTTTTTAACACCCTAAAACAGGGATAAATACTGTACATAATCTGTCCTTCTGATTTAAATTGCATAGCTCATGGCCTTCAAACTACATACCCCTTATCCCCCTGCCGGCGACCAGCCGGATGCGATCCGCCAGTTAACGGAAGGGGTCCAGAATGGTGAACGGTACCAGACCCTGCTGGGTGTAACAGGCAGTGGTAAAACATTCACGATTGCCAATGTGATCCAGAACCTGCAAAGACCCACGCTGGTATTAACGCATAATAAAACACTGGTAGCGCAGCTGTATGGTGAGTTCCGCCAGTTTTTCCCGGAGAATGCGGTGGAGTATTTTGTTTCTTACTATGATTATTACCAGCCGGAAGCGTATATGCCGGTGAGTGATGTATATATTGAAAAAGACCTGAGTATTAATGATGAACTCGACAAACTCAGGCTCCGTGCCACATCCAGTTTGCTGAGTGGCCGCAGGGATATCATTGTGGTGGCGAGTGTGAGTTGTATCTATGGTATGGGTAATCCCACCGATTATGAAAACGGGATTATCCGGATTGAAAAAGGCCAGGTGATATCCAGGCAGGGTTTCCTGCATGCGCTGGTGAATTCATTGTACACGCGTACGACGATAGATTTTAACCGGGGTTCATTCCGTGTGAAAGGTGATACGGTTGATATCAACCTGCCTTATGTGGATTATGGTTACCGCATTACTTTTTTCGGGGATGAGATTGAAGAAATTGAAAGTATAGAAGTGATTACGGGTAAAAGGATCGGCCTGATGGAAAACGCGGCCATCTTCCCGGCTAATTTATATGTGGCACCGAAGGACATCCTGCAGCAGGTGCTGTATGAAATCCAGGATGAGGTGCAGGCCCAGATTGACTATTTCAAGAAAACAGGAAAGTATATCGAAGCGCAACGGCTTGGCGAAAGAGTGAATTATGATATTGAGATGATCCGCGAGCTGGGTTACTGCAATGGCATTGAAAACTATTCCCGGTTTTTTGACAGGCGCAAACCCGGCACCAGGCCATTCTGTTTGCTGGATTATTTCCCGAAGGATTTTTTATGTGTGATTGATGAAAGTCACCAGACGATTCCGCAGGTAAGTGGTATGTATGGCGGTGACCGCAGCCGCAAGCTGGTGCTGGTGGATTATGGTTTCCGTTTACCCTCTGCACTGGATAACCGTCCGCTGAATTTCCATGAATTTGAAAACCTGGTGAACCAGACCATTTTTGTTTCTGCAACACCGGATGATTATGAACTGGAAAAATGCGGTGGTGTGGTGGTGGAACAGGTGGTGAGGCCAACGGGGTTGCTCGATCCTCCCATACAAATCAGGCCATCGGTGAACCAGATTGACGATTTGCTGGATGAAATTGACAAGACTATTAAAAAAGGTGACCGTGTACTGGTAACCACATTAACCAAACGGATGGCAGAGGAAATGGATAAATACCTGCATAAACTCAATGTCAAATCCAAATACATACACAGTGAAGTGGATACGCTGGAAAGGGTGGAGATATTAAGGCAATTGCGTTTGGGTACGATTGATGTTTTAGTGGGCGTGAATCTCCTGCGGGAAGGCCTCGATCTGCCGGAGGTTTCGCTGGTGGCGATACTGGATGCGGATAAGGAAGGTTTTCTCCGCAATGAAAAATCGCTGACACAAACGGCAGGACGTGCGGCGAGGAATGTGGACGGTTTTGTTATTTTCTATGCTGATAAGATGACCGACAGCATGCAGAAAACGATTGACGAAACAAACCGCCGCCGCGAAAAACAAATTGCCTGGAATATTGAGTTTGGTATTACACCACGCACGATTACCAAAACCACTCAGGATGTATTTGCGCAGACATCGGTGCTTGATATTAAAGGATATGATCCGGCGAATCCTTACGCACTTGCACCGGACCAGGAACTGGTTACACATGCAGCTGATGAACAAAAAGAATATAAAACGATTCCTCAATTAGAAAAAGGAATCCACCAGGTAAAAAAAGATATGGAGAAAGCTGCCAGAGATCTGGATTTCATGGAAGCGGCAAGGCTAAGAGATGAAATGTTTGTTTTGCAGAATCAGCTGGAGCAGATGAAGAAATGAGGGTAACTAAATAATTGATTAATTTTAAAAAATCATTGCCCTAAATTCCCCCTGAAATGAGTTATTCAAAAATGGACAGGTCGGTTTTCAAAGCTTCCCGGCTTGAGGATTCAGGGAACGCCGATTATCAATATTGGTTTGATAAGAGTATAGCTGAGCGGCTTGCTGCCGCTGCAGTGATGATTGCTGTTTCCTTCCGGGAACCTGATTTTTTAAGCAAAAAGGTTGACCGTAAAATTTTTTCTGCCCATAAATTGAACAATTGAGGGATTTATTTAATCCGGATTTTCCGGAATTTTACCCCGCTTCCCCCAAAAAAGAGGGAAAAAACCCGGGGGGGGGAGAGGCTGTAATTATGGGGGGAAAACGGCCGCCCCCGGGGGGGGGGAAGGGGGGGAAAAGAAAAAAAAAAAAAAAAAACCAACAAAAAAAGAAACCCGAATGGGGGATGGGCCCCCCCCCCCCCCCCGAACGGGGGGAACTGTTCCCCACCGAAAAAAAAATTATAACCCGGGGGGGGGCCCCCCACCCCAAATAAAAAGCCCCGGGGGCGGGGGGGGGGGGTGGGGAGGCGCCCCCTGCAACAAAAGAAAAAAAGAGGGGGGGAGGGGAGGGGGGGCCCCAAAACCCCCCCCCGGCCAGGGATAAAGCTCAATGATATTGAAAACCTTCCTTCAGGGGAGTAGCGAACAATTCATTTACCCGAGCCCAGTCCCATACGTAGTTTTACGAGAATCCCCTAAGTATTTCTGCCCAATTTGATCATTTACAAGCCGCTGGAATTGGGTATTACACCAGCCCGTTCTAATTTAGTGTCAGCAAGAAACCAAATCCAATTTTTTGTAAAACCATCAATCCAATAGTTATGAAAAGACGTGTCCGTAAAATCGCGAATTTCTTTGCGTTCAACCTCCTGTTCTTCGCGCTGTACCTGAATTTCATCCACAAAGACAAAACTGCACCTGCTGCACAAGCCAGCACGCAGAGCACTGCTGCATTCAGCGGTACTACGCTAGTGGACAATCCGGATCAGTATCTGAAGAAAAACGAGGCCTCTACTGCTGTTGTTCCCAGGACTGAAAAGTCTTCTGAAAGCACCAGTGCGCTGAAATTATCAATTAACTAAAGCAAAGCAGCGTTTAACATACAGGCACCCTGGCTTAAAAGCCGGGGTTGCCGTGTTTCCGGCCCTCCCAGCTCCGGGGTAAATCTTTACCTTAGTGGCATGTCTAAGAAACTCTACCTGCTCGATGCCTTTGCCCTGGTGTTCAGGGCATATTATGCACTGATCCGCAACCCGCGGCTCACCTCCAAAGGCAAGAACACCAATGCGCAGTTTGGTTTTACCAATGCGCTGGTTGATTTAATCAACAATAAAAAAGCCACGCACCTGGCCGTGTGTTTTGATACACATGCGCCCACAGAACGCCATACCGATTTTGCAGATTATAAAGCCAACCGGCAGGAAACTCCGGAAGACATCCTGCTGGCCGTTCCTGATATCAAAAAAATTATACGTGCATTCAATGTACCCGTGGTGGAGATGGATG
This sequence comes from Chitinophagaceae bacterium, assembly GCA_016720825.1. Taxonomy (GTDB): domain Bacteria; phylum Bacteroidota; class Bacteroidia; order Chitinophagales; family Chitinophagaceae; genus JJ008. Next base: position 41,626 of record JADKJV010000013.1, read on the forward strand.
GCTATGAAGCAGATGATGTGATTGGTACGCTGAGCCAGCAGGCGGCCAAAAAAGGATATGAAGTGTATATGGTTACGCCGGATAAGGACTACGGCCAGTTAGTAACAGATAAAATCAAAATTTACAAACCCGGTTACCAGGGTGGTGAAGTGGAAATTATGGGACCGGAAGAAGTTTGTGCCAAATGGAATATCAAAGAGGTTTCACAGGTGATTGACATACTCGGTTTGATGGGTGATGCGGTGGACAATATTCCCGGCATTCCCGGTGTGGGTGAAAAAACGGCGGCCAAGCTGCTGGCAGAATACGGCACGCTTGAAAATGTGCTGGATAATGCTGATAAGATCAAAGGAGCTATGGGTGAGAAAGTAAAGAAAGGAAAAGAACTCGCTATCCTCTCTAAAAAACTCGCTACCATTATCACCCATGTGCCAGTTGAATTCCATGAAGAAGATTACAGCCTGAAAGACTGGGATAAAGAAAAACTGAAAGAAGTTTTTGCAGAACTCGAATTCAGGACGCTTGGCAAAAGATTGCTGGGTGATGATTTCGCCGGTGCCGTGCCTCCGAAAGGCGGCGTGGAAAAACAAATGCCGCAGGGTGTGCAAACCGATTTATTCGGCAATATCATTGAAGCGCCGGCCGCACCTGCTGCTGATATTTCAGATGAAGGCGCCTCTGAAGGACTGGCTGTTACACAGAATATCAATAACACGCCGCACACCTATGAAGCAGTGGATACTGAAGCCGGTATAAAAAACTGGTAGCTACACTGAAGAAAGCAGATGAAATCTGTTTTGATACAGAAACCACCGGTATTGATGCCAATGAGGCAGAACTGGTTGGGTTGAGTTTTTCAATCAAACCCGGGGAAGCCTGGTATGTGCCTTGTCCGGCTGATGAAAAGAAAACCAAAGCCATCCTGGCACAGTTTGAACCGTTGTTTGCAGACAAAAAGAAAACATGGATCGGGCAGAACATCAAATACGACCTGCTGATCCTGAAATGGTATGGCGTTGAGCTGGCTGGTAATTTATTTGATACCATGCTGGCGCATTATGTGATAGAACCTGATGGCAAACGCGGTATGGATCTGCTCAGTGCCAAATACCTGGGATATGAACCGGTGCACATTGAAGAACTGATTGGTAAAAAAGGAAAGACCCAGGGAACGATGCGTGATGTGGAGCTGGAAAAAATCAAAGAATATGCTGCGGAAGATGCCGATATCACTTTACAGCTGAAACAGAAATTTGTGCCCTTGCTGAAAGAAAAAGAAGTGGAGAAAGTTTTCAATGAAGTGGAAAACCCGCTGGTGAAAGTGCTTACGGATATGGAATACGAAGGAATTAAAATTGATGTGGAATTCCTGCAATCTTATTCCAAAGAACTCGAGAAAGATGCGAAGACAGCAGAAGAGTCCGTGTACAAACAGGCCGGTGTACGTTTTAACCTCGCCTCCCCTAAACAACTGGGCGAAGTTCTGTTTGACAAACTCAAACTGGATCCTTCCGCGAAAAAACAAAAACAGGTCAATACCAGACGGGTGAAGATGTTTTATTAAAACTCGCCGCTAAAGGCGAAAAAATTGCGGATGATATTCTCACTTTCCGTGAACTGACCAAACTGAAATCAACTTATGTTGACAGCCTGCCTTTACTGATCAATTCAAAAACGGGCCGGGTGCATACCACATACGGACAGGCAGTTGCGGTTACCGGCAGGCTGGCGAGTAACAATCCCAACCTGCAGAATATTCCGGTGCGCACGGATCGAGGCAAAGAAATCAGGAAAGCATTTATCCCGCGTGACAGTAAACATGTTTTATTGTCTGCCGACTACTCGCAGATTGAACTGCGTATTGTAGCCGCTATCAGCGGTGATCCGAATATGTGTGCGGCGTTTAAAGCCGGAACAGATATCCATACTGCTACAGCTTCGAAAGTGTATAATGTAAGCGAGAAGGAAGTGACCAAGGAAATGCGTTACAAAGCCAAAAGTGTAAACTTTGGTATCATCTACGGACAGGGTGCGTTTGGGCTGGCTGATAACCTGGGTATTTCAAGAAGTGAAGCGAAAGAGATTATAGATAATTATAAAAAACAGTTCCCCGGTATCCAGCGTTATATGGATGACACAATCAACTTTGCGAGGGAGCACGGATACGTGCAGACGCTGATGGGCCGCAAGCGCTGGTTAAGAGATATTGGTTCTTCCAATTTCACGGTGCGGGGTTTTGCAGAAAGAAACGCCATTAACTCACCCATACAGGGAACCGCGGCAGATATGATCAAACTGGCCATGATAAAAGTGCATGCTGCCTTTAAGCAACATAACTTTAAAAGCAAGATGCTGCTGCAGGTGCATGATGAATTGGTGTTTGACGCGTTGAAATCAGAATTAAAGGAATTGAAAGCGCTTGTGCTTGACTGCATGCAGTCGGCAATGGTATTACCACACGGTGTTCCGGTGATCGCTGAATGCGGTGACGGGAAAAACTGGCTCGAAGCACATTAATCCAAACTATGAACTGGAATTTATATTTCAAGGATGTGTACATGATCGGCAGCCGGTACATGATACTGGCCACGCTGGCGTTTGTGATTGCCTACTGGCTGTTACGGAATACCATTCGTGGCAGGAAAATACAGCTGAAATTCCCGAAGACGATTGATTACCTCCGGGAAATTGGTTTTTCTGCACTTACGATTTTTGTGATGGCCTTTATCCCTTTCCTCATCCTGGGGAATCCTTCCATTGCAAAGCATACCAAATTTTACATGGATATCCATGAATACGGGATGACCTGGTTTGTGCTGGCATTCCCGGTTATGGCTTTTATTCACGACACTTATTTTTACTGGATGCACCGGCTGATCCATCATCCGGCTATTTTTAAATGGGTGCACCTGGTGCATCACAAATCCACGAACCCCAGTCCTTTTGCTGCTTATGCTTTCCATCCGCTGGAAGCGATACTTGAAGCCGGCATTTTTGTGGTGTTTGTGCTCACCATTCCGGTAAATAAATTCCATTTGATTTTTTTCTTCCTGTTCCAGATTGTTTACAACGTGTATGGCCATTGTGGCTGGGAATTGTATCCAAAAGGATTCAACAAACACTGGCTGGGTAAATGGATTAACACGTCAGTCAACCACAACCAGCATCACCAGTATTTCAAAGGCAATTACGGTTTATACTTCTTATTCTGGGACCGTATGATGGGAACGATCCGACCTGATTATGATGAAAAATTTGAGGAAGTAAAAACAAGACCTGCCACTACAACATGAAAAACGACATACAGAACAGGGAAGACCTGATGCAACTGGTCACCTTGTTCTACGATAAACTCCTTGCTGATCCTTCCATTGCTTACCTGTTCACCGATGTGGCCAAAATCCATTTGGAAGAACACCTGCCTGTGCTGGTGGATTTCTGGGAAGGGGTTTTATTCCAGACCGGCAATTACAGGCGCAATACACTGCAGCCCCATCTTGACCTGCATGCAAAATCTTCAATAACTGCGGCGCATTTCGAAACCTGGCTGCGATATTTCAATGCTTCTGTTGATGAACTGTTTGAAGGGGACGTGGCTTTCCGTGCCAAAGAAAGGGCACTGAGCATTGCCACTGTGATGAAAATCAAACTGGTACAGCAAAGCCAGGGATAAGCGAGGCATATTTTTTTGAAACCTGTTTCTTTTCCAAATGATTTGTTGTAGTTTTTCTGTCCTTAAAAAAATTACCATGAAACAAATCTGCGTTGCTTTTACATGCTGTTTACTCCTGCTGACTTCTGTCACTACCCGTGCGCAAACAGCAGATGAGATGAAAAAATGGATGGACTACATGACTCCGTCTGATGTACACAAAATGATTGCTGAATCGGATGGTGAATGGAAAGAAGAAATACAGAGCTGGATGGCTCCGAATACGCCACCCACTGCTATGGTAGCTTATTGCACCAATAAAATGATCATGGGCGGCCGCTACCAGGTAAGTACCCAATCCGGTGATATGGGCGGAATGCCTTTTGAAGGACAGAGCCTGATGGCTTATGATAATATCCGGAAGGTTTTCATCTCCACCTGGATTGACAATATGGGAACGGGCATGATTGTGATGGAGGGCACCTGGGATGAAAAATCAAAAACGATAACGTTTACAGGAAAAGCTACAGATCCGTTTTCAGGCAAAGTGCTTCCGATCAGGCAGCTGTTTACGTTTGTGGATGCAGATACCCAAAAAATGGTAATGTATAATACGACGGCGGATGGGGTGGAGTTTAAAAGCCTGGAGATGTTATTGACGAGGAAGAAATAGGTTTTTTTTCTACCACAAAGTGCACAAAGTAAATACACAAAGGCCACAAAGGTTTACACTTTGTGGCCTTTGCGTGCCCGCCAAAGCGCAGCGTAGGTGGGTGGTAAAAAATCATTTCTTCAAATACCTCTTTTCATATTGTTGTATCCACTGCTCCGGCGTAATTTTCGCTGCCAGCATCCCAATCAGTTCAAACGGAATCTGCTCCGGCTTTTTGAACCGCATACAGCTTTTACCCATATCCAGTTTTTTAAACCCTGCTTTGGTATATTCATCATTGAACCATTTCAGTAGTTTAGGATCACCGTAGATACCCATGTGGTAAACGGCGATAAAATTTTTCTGCGAAGCGATATTCATAAAAGGCAACGGCAGTTCCGGTGTGCAATGGTAGCCGGGAGGGTACAATGAATGCGGGACCACCCAGCCGATCATTCCATAGCTCATCTGTTCCTTAAAGCCCTTGGGAATATTTTTCTTCACCTGCTTGCGCAGTTCCTTGACAGCTTTCTGCCTGTCGTCCGGCAGTTCGCTGATGTATTGATCAACCGTTGTGGCTTTAGACTGCATATTTTATTTTTTTAAAAGATACAAACAGTCTGGCTTATTTCAAATACTATACCGGCACACTGTGGAGTCCGATGCGGTTTCCTTCAGTGTCGAAGAATACAGCCATAAAACCATATTCAGGGGATATCTCGGTTTTGGGCAGCATGATTTTACCACCTGCGGCTTCTACTTTATCGAGTACTCTTTGTAAATCAGGATTTCCGTTCAGGTAAATCAGCGGGCCATCAGAGGCAGATGGTTTGTGGAAACCGTTGCTGTCAGCCAGAGCACCGCCCACTCCTTCCATATCATCAATGGGGAACATGCGCATTTTGATATTGGGAAGATCCACGGGGTTCAGTTTCACACCGAAGATGGTTTCATAGAATGTGGTGGCGCGGTTGATGTCGGTTACCGGTATTTCAAACCAGCTGATAGCATTTTTCATGTGAGTGTTTTGTTGGTTGGGTGTAAAGTAAATACAAAACCACAAAGATCACAAAGAAAAACAAAGCGCACAAGGAAACTCCTTTGTGAACCTAGTTTTTCCATTGTGCCCTTTGTGGTTAAGAAACAAAAAAAGAGGCTGTCTTATTAGAAACAGCCTCTTTCGAATAAAAACATCCGGAGTTTATTGATTACCTCCTCCACCACCGCCGGGCGGGCGCTGGCGTCTTAATGTAGGTTCAATGCCATCTTTCCAGATTTTATATTCAGCTTCCGTCAGGATTGTCTTTAATTTCTCATCACGTGCGTCAGTGATTTTTTTCATTTCAGCCATCATCGTTTCACGGTCAGGCATACCACCGGCGAATAATTCTTCGCGCTTAGCGTCCTGGGCTTTGTAATAATCAGTAAATACGTTATCCAGCTGGGTCATCTTATCGGGAGCTGGTTTAAAAGCACTGTCCAGTTTGGCATGGACAATCGCCACCCTTTCCGGAACGGTTTTTTGCTGAAAACCACCGCCGCCGGGTTGTGCGTACAAATTCCATGCTGTACCCATCATCAGGCAGAGCAGGACAAGAATTTTTGATTTCATGAAATAGTGTTTTATTACGGTAAGTTAAGGGATTGAATCTTTTGGACGGTTAATCAGCCCAAAACCTTCGGAATGACGGGGATAGACACTATAAGGTTGCGGTAAAAGATGGAGTGCGCTCCCCTAAGATGCGCCCGCACCCTTATTCCACAAGGATTTAGGTTAAAATCCTGGTTAAAAAAATATTTTGTCGGGGCATCAAAAATGCGGTGTGTAATCCTGCTGACGGCTTCATCCGGTTGTAAAATCTACTCCGATGCAGTCATTCACATTCCGCCTCGACCCCCGCTGGTTCCAGATTGCTTTCCAGCTTATATTCCTGAGTTATGGCATATTTCGTTTGGAATGGACCGCCGACTGGACACATTATGGTGTCAGTATCGGCGGTTGTCTTTTGTTCCAATTCCTGGCCGAATCTGTACGCGCCAACCGCTGGCAGCCGCTCCGGGAATTCGGCCGCTGGGGATTCAGTGTGCTGATCAGTTCAATGAGTTTATGCCTGTTGCTGAAAACAAATCACTGGAGCACCAGCCTGGTAGCTGCTTTTTTCACTGTTATCCCAAAATATATTTTCCGTTTCCGTGGCAAACATGTTTTCAATCCTTCTGCGATTGGGATTGTTGCTGCTATCCTTCTGACAAAAGATGCCTGGCTATCACCCGGACAATGGGGTGCTGATACGGTTATCTTTTTTGGTGTGATCACGCTGGGAACAATTGTAGTAACCCGTGTGCAGAAGCTGGATGTGTCGCTGGCTTTCCTGATCACATTCGCGGGACTGATGTACTGGCGGCAGGTTTATGTGCTGGGCTGGCCGATGGATTATTTCATGCATACCATCAGCACGGGCAGCATTTTGTTATTTACTTTTTTCATGATCAGTGATCCCCGCACGTCTCCCAATCATCCTGTTGCCAGGATTGCCTGGGCGATGCTGATTGCTGCAGTGGCGTTTTATCTCGCCGTATTCAAATGGAAATACAATACTGCCATTTGGGTACTGGTGGCTGCTGCCCCGCTGGTTCCCCTGCTGGATTATTTTTTCCCGGCCAAAACATTTTCGTGGAAACCGGCCGCGATTCATTTCGGATTTATTTCCAAACTAAAACATATAGTCATGAAACCATTTACAAAAAAACTGGCTGCCGGTCTCATACTGATGAGTATGATCAGCCACGAAGCTTACGCGTTCTGCGGATTTTATGTAAGCAAGGCCGACGGAACTTTAAAAAACAAAACATCACAGGTGATCCTGGTCCGCGATGGTGACCGGAACACCATTACCATGTTCAATGATTTCAAAGGGAATTTCAAGGATTTTGCGATGGTGGTACCTGTGCCTGTTGTGCTGAGCAAATCAGATATCAAAGTGGTGGACCAGCAGATATTCAATACACTGAATGAATACAGCCAGCCGAGGCTGGTGGAGTATTATGACCAGAATCCCTGTAACCGCTATGAAATGTATGAAGATGCTGTGAAATCAGTTCCTTCATCCGGACTCCGGAAAAAAGATAATGAAGATGAAAAAGCCCATGCGCTCGGTGTAAAAATTGAAGCCAAGTACCTCGTGGGTGAATATGATATCCTGATCCTGAGTGCCAATCAGAGTTCCGGTTTAAAAACCTGGCTGAATGAAAATGGTTATAAAATCCCTGCAGGCGCAGATGAAGTGCTGGAGCCCTATATCAAAAGCAATTTGAAATTTTTTGTAGTGAAGGTGAATGAGCAGGAAAAAAAGAAACTGCCGGGTAATTTTTTAAGACCCATACAAATCAGTTTCAATTCCCCAAAATTCATGCTGCCTATCAGGCTGGGTATGGCCAATGCGGATGGTGACCAGGATATGATTGTATATGCTTTCACGAAAAGCGGCCGGATAGAATGCACGAATTACAGAACGGTTGAACTGCCTACCGGTAAAAACATTCCTTTGTTTGTACAGAATAATTTTTCAAACTTCTACGCTAATCTTTTCCAGCACCAGTGGAGCCGCGAAGGAAAAGCCATTGCCATGCTGGAATATGCCTGGGATGTGAGTCCGCGTAATTTTATGAAATGTGATCCCTGTGTGGCTACCGCACCTTCTGCCCAGGATCTTTTACAATCAGGGGTTTGGTGGATTGGCGGTGAAAATGATGAATACAGCAGCCAGGTTTATTTCACCAGACTGCATATCCGTTACAATCGCCAGAATTTTCCGCAGGACCTGCAATTCCAGGTGACGCCCAATACCGAGAATTACCAGGCCCGCTATATTATTACCCACCCTGCAACCGGGGATTTCAGTTGCGATGCGGGTAAACAATACCTGAAAACGCTTAAAACCCGCCGGACAACTGAAATGCAAATGCTTACTTACCTCACCGGTAAGGGTTACGGCGACTGGGATGTGGTGATGAATGAAGATGAAGAAAAATTTATCCCGGAAGAAGCGAGTTACGGGGCGGTGGCGCCACTGGCTGGTGAAAAGCCGGGGAGGAGCAATGGGTTGCTTTTTGCCACGCTGGGGGTGATGGGGCTGGTTTCGGTAGCCGGAATCCGGAGAAAAGCAAAAAATTAAGCCGGGATTTTACCACAAGGTGCACAAAGATTAAACAAAGGGCACAAAGGGTTAAACTTTGTGCCCTTTGTTTTGCTTAGTGTGCCTTGTGGTTAGATTACGCCAGTCCCGCAACAATCTCTCCTCCTTTCAGGGCATTTCATTTATCTTTGCAGTCCAATCTAAAAGGAAAATATGGAGTATAGCAAACTTGTGGCCATCACCGGATTACCCGGTTTATTTGAACTGATTAACAGCAAAACTGACGGAGCGATTGTACGTTCCCTGGATGACAAATCCACCCGTTTCGTATCCAGCCGGGTACATAATTTTTCCCACCTGGAAAGTATTGAAGTTTATACCGTTCGCGATAATGTGAACCTGGTTGATTTATTCCAGGCTATGGATAAAGACGGAGGCAAGCTTCCTGATGACAAGGATGCGGCTGCCGTGAAGAAATATTTTGAGAAAGCCTACCCCGACATGGATTTTGAAAGGGTGTACAGCAGTGATATGAAGAAAATGGTGAAATGGTTTTCTATCCTGAAGAAAAATAATGTTGAAATCAAACTCAGCGAACCGGAAGAAGAGGAAGAAGAAGTTGTAGCGGAAGCGCCTGCTCCCGTTGTGGAAGAAAAACCGGCTAAGAAGACTACTAAAAAGAAAGCTGCAGCTGAAGAGGAAGAAGCCCCTAAAGCTGAAAAGCCTGCAAAAAAAGCAGCCGCTAAAGCGCCTGCCAAGCCGAAAAAATAATTGCCTGTTTCCGGAAAGGTTCTCTGTATTTCATGATTGAATATTCATGTCTATGACCCATTCTGCACAGATCGAAAAACTGCCCCGTCATTTTTTACCGGAAAGCCTGGTAATTGATAAATGGGAAACCATTGAACCCTATTTCAAAAAACTGGATGAAAGGGCAATCAGCAATGTAACTGAGCTCGAGCAGTGGCTGAAAGATTCCAGTGAGCTGGAAGCGGTAATCAGCGAGGAAGTTTGCTGGCGCCAGATCCGCATGACCTGCGACACAGAAAACAAATCCCTCGAAGACGCTTTTACATTTTTCATGATGGAAATCCAGCCCCGGATGCAACCATGGGCGGATAAGCTGAACCGTAAATTGGTTGATTCGCCTTTTACCAGCCAGCTGGACCAGCCGAAATATTTTACTTACCTGCGCAATGTGCGCAAGAATATAGACCTGTTCCGGGAAGAGAATATTCCTATCCAGGCAGAATTGAATGTGATGCAGCAGCAGTTTGGAGTCATTGCAGGGAAGATGACTGTTGAAGTGAATGGAAAGGAATATACATTACAACAGGCGGCGAAGTTCCTGGAAGATGCTGACCGTTCATTGAGAGAATCGGTTTACCGTAAAATCAATGACCGCCGTGTGCAGGATAAAGATGAACTGAATCTGTTGTTCACCGGTTTACTCCAGAAAAGAAACCTGGTGGGAATGAATGCCGGTTTCCCCAACTACCGTGATTTCCGTTTCGCAGAACTTGGCCGTTTTGATTACACGGCGAATCAGTGTTACCAGTTCCATGAATCAGTAAAGCAGCATGTAATGCCACTGGTGAACCAGATTTACGAAGCCAAAAAACAAAAACTGGGTCTCACTGATTTAAAACCCTGGGATGTGGAAGCAGAACCCGCAGGTATTGAGCCGCTGCGTCCTTTTAAAACAGGAGAAGAACTCACAGAAAAAACAATCCGCTGTTTTGCTGAACTGAAACCATTCTTTGCTGATTGTATCCGCCAGATGAAAGAAATGAAAAGGCTGGACCTGGAAAGCAGGATTGGCAAAGCACCCGGTGGTTATAATTGTCCGCTCGCAGAAACAGGAGCGCCATTTATTTTCATGAATGCTTCCGGACAACTGGATGATGTAACCACGATGGTACACGAAGGCGGACATGCAGTTCATTCGTTCCTTACTCATTCACTCGAGCTGAATGGTTTTAAAGATTATCCTACTGAGATTGCAGAAGTAGCCAGTATGTCCATGGAATTATTCAGCATGGATCACTGGCATGTATTTTTTGATAATGCAGAAGAACTGATCCGCGCGAAAGAACAGCAATTGGAAAGAGTAATTACCATCTTCCCATGGATTGCAACGATTGATAAATTCCAGCATTGGATTTATGAAAACCCGGGTCATTCTGAAACAGAAAGAGCTGACAAATGGATGACAATTCTTGATGAGTTTAGTTCACCGGTTATTGACTTCACCGGACTTGATGAATACCGCCGTTTTGCCTGGCAGCGCCAGCTTCATTTATTTGAAGTCCCCTTTTATTACATAGAATACGGCATTGCACAACTTGGTGCGATCGGATTATGGAAACAGTTTAAAGAAAATCCAGATAAGGCTATTGCCAACTATATCAACGCATTATCACTCGGCGGAACCCGAACACTTCCGGAATTATTTAATGCTGCCGGACTTGCATTTGACTTTTCGAGCAACAACATTTCCACATTGATGCAGTTTGTTAAGGGAGAGATGGATACCCTCCGGGTATAAAAAATACCACTTTCGTGGTATGCCCTAAATTCGGAAATCTGAAAAAGCCCCTCTATTTTTGGTTCAGAATCAATCTATGCTGCAAAGCATATTAAAATAGCTACTAATCAGAGCCTTAACCAAAAGTCCCAGTGTTTCTACATTGGGGCTTACTATTTTAAGACCTTCCTGCTGCTGAACAATTTTTACAAACTCCTTCTACTACTACCTCAACATGATTGGGGGAATAACCAGCGGGCAAATTAATTTCAGGTGTTACAACATCATCAAGACAATATGTGTTTGTACAAATGGTACAAACAAAATGCACGTGATGATCATGATGATGTCCCTCTGAACATTCATCCTTGCATAATGCATAACGGATGGTATTATCTGCAGTGGGAATTGTATGAATGATTCCTTTATCTACAAAAGTCTGCAGCGTTCTGTACACGGTTACACGGTCAAACTTCTCGCCTGCTTTTTTTCGATATCGCCGTGCGATAATGCGCCGGCATTTGCCAGGAATAAATGAAGGATCTTCTGCCGGCTCTCTGTAATGCTGAGTTTGTTGCGGCGGAGCATGATGCCGATCCTGGTTTCAATATTTGCTGTTTCCTGGTTCATTCTTTTATAACAATCCCGGCGGGCAATGGGTTCATTTATCTTTTCAGCTCTTTCGCGATATCCTCCAGTAAAAGGTTGATTTCTCTTTGTTTTAAACCGTCATAAATTTTCCGCACATCACCGTTCCTGTCTACCAACGCCCAAAACTGTGTATGCAGGAACTGGTCTTTGATATCTGTTAGGTTATTGGCGGGATCATCTATGGTATAACTGATACGCGCCATGTTGTACAGGCTGTCTTTGCGACCAGTGAGGAAAACCCACTGTTTGGTATCCACCTGCATCGAGTCGCTGTACTTTTTCATGATGGGAACAGAATCATTATCCGGGTCGCAGGTATGGGAAAGAATGAGGAAATCCTTTTCCCCTTTGAATTTATCATACACCTGGCGCATGTTCTGGTTCATCTTCGGGCAAATGCCTTTACAGGTTGTAAAGAAGTATTCGGCCACATAGACTTTCCTTTGATGTCTTTATCTGTAAACAGATTCCCATCCTGATTGTAAAAGCTGAAAGGCCTCACAAAACTCACGGGCGCCACACCCACTTTATTATAGTTGGGAATGATAGCACTTACCAGGAAATAGAAACCCAGCACCAGTAACGCGAAAAACCCTGTGTAAATCCAATTCTTCTTTGTCATTTTCAATATTTACCCGGCAAAGGTACAATCTTTCAAAAGCCCTTGAAAACCATGCTTCGCCCCTTCATTTTATATTTTGCAACATTGTTGCTTTTTCCTATTTTTGCAGGCTATGCACAGCAGAATCAATTGGGATGCGATGGGTATTGGGGCTTCACTGGCCTGTGCGATTCATTGTGCGGTCCTGCCGCTGATTACCAGCAGTCTCCCGCTGTTTGGCATCAATATTATCCATAACGTTTACTTCGAAGCTGGGATGATTGTGCTGGCGTTTTTCATTGGCAGCAGCGCCCTGTTCCATGGATACCGGAAGCATCACCACCGTATATTACCGATCGCGCTATTTACGGCTGGTATCAGTCTGCTGGTGATTAAACAATTCTTCCATGCCTGGGAGATCTGGTTCCTGATACCGGGTGCCCTTGGTATTATAACAGCCCACCTGCTGAATTTCCGGTTTTGCCGCGTGCACAACCATGCCCACCAGGATGATTGCAACCATTAATTGCTTTTTACCGGCTTTACTTATCTTGAAAAAAATATGGGTATGAAAAAATTGCTTCTGCCGTTTTTTGTGCTGTTGTCGTTTTCTGTATCAGCACAATCTGCTGATGAAACAGAAATCCGTAACCTGCTGGATAAGCAAACGGCTGCCTGGAATCGCGGCGATATTGAAGGATTCATGCATGGTTACTGGGAGAATGATTCATTAATGTTTATTGGGAAAAGCGGTGTGACGTATGGTTACCAGCAAACGCTGGCGAATTATAAGAAAGGGTACCCGGATGCAGCAGCGATGGGCCAGCTCAGTTTTGTGCTGATAAAGCTGATGCCGATATCCACCGATTATTTCCATGTTACCGGAAAATGGTTTTTGAAAAGAACCATTGGTGATGTGGGTGGTCATTATACTTTGTTGTTCCGCAAAATCAACGGGCATTGGGTAATTGTCGCTGATCATAGTAGCTAGGTCTCTCAGTAACGATCAGCCATCTTCCCGAAAGCAAGGATGCCAGGAGCAGGCCGAGTGCGGAGAAGAAGATATCATTCAGGTCGAAGGTCCGGCCAAATACAGGAATTTTTTGCAGGTATTCATTCACCACCAGCATGCCGAAACCCAGGAGGCAGACGCGGTTGATTTCTGCTTGTGTCCTGGTGCGAAACAGTCTCCCCACGAAATGATCCCGGTTGCTGAAGAACCAGCAGGCACCAAAGGGAATAAAAAATGATCCGAGGAAATTGGGTGCCACATTCAGGAAAAACAGCAATGGTTCGCTGCCGATATGCAAAGGGCGGATACCGAATTTGATAATCCAGATAAGGAGTGTACCGGTAATGACCAGTCTTTTGCTGATATCACGTGATTCGTTCAAATTGAATGCTTATGAAGCTAAAATAAATGAAACAAATGTAGTTTGGCTACCCAACTGCGGGTATTTCTTATTCTCTCCTGGTTTCTTCGCTCCAGGTCTTGTACAGGTACCTTGCTAAAATGAAGCCGGAAATCAGCGTGAGTGAATAATAGATAATATTTGTGAGTTTAATACCTCCGCTGATAAAAGCATACTGTAAATAAATCCCGGTAGTGGCTACGGCGATCATCCAGATCAGTGTCCATGAGCCCGTGTTCAGTATTTTCAGGAGGTATTTTTTTACACCCGGTTCCCAGCCGCTCTCCATAACGAAAAATTTACTACAGACAAGTTAATCATTCTGCATTTAATTCCCGGAATCTTCCGCCGGTACGAGGAGTTCCCTGAAATCAGTGGAGTCGCCATTGAAGACGTTGAAATCGACTTTAGAGAAAATACCATTGACACGGCCTTCATCACTGTGCTGCCAGAAAAGCCAGTCGCGGCTGATGCGTGGCTGTCCGGTTTCATAATAATGTGCCACCCAGAGCGGGTAGTCTTTGAAAGTATCACCCATTACTTTATTATAGAAATCAACGTTGGTGTAAATGATGGGTTTGATATGGTAATACTGGTAAACGATATCCAGCCATTGTTTGAGTTCTTCCCGGAATTCCTGGGGGTTGCTGCCATTGAGTTGTTCGGCATCGAGTACGGGAGGCAGGTCGCCGGGTTCGAGTTCGACTTGTTTTATAAAATTCTCTGCCTGCATACGGCCGTCTTTGGAGCCGATAAAAAAATGGTAGGCGCCACGGACCATACCGGCATCTTTTGCCGATTTCCAGTTGCGTTTGAATTGCGGATCCGTATTTCCAATCCCTTCGGTCGCTTTTATAAAAGCGAAGCCCAGTTTGATTTCTTTCACCTGCATGGCCTGGACTTCTTCCCAGGACACTCTTTCCTGGTATTTGGATACATCAATGCCGTGAATAGAATAGTTTTCCGGCATGATGATACCGAACTCGGGATAGCGGACAAACCGGGCGCTGCGGCCGCGGCTCATACGGAGCCCCACCCAGGCAGTCAAAGCCAGCACCACCAGTGCGGCGGAGGAAACAACTATAAACCTGATTTTCTTTTTCTGTCGGGTGGAAAGCATGGGTGTGGCGGTGGTTAGACCGGATCTCGGAACAAATATAATAAGCGGAATTCTGTAAATATGTTAATACATGATCAAAGGGGAAGATTGCGGGTTAAAATGATCATTCTGCATGAATAACTGATCCCCGGTATTGAAATTTGACTACCTGGGCCTGGCTACACACCCGAATTATTTTTCGTAATGAAATGTTATCCAGCAAATATCAGCGGCAAAGGGAAAGTCGATCCGGATACTGGGAAAAGCGTTTTCATTAAGTGTATATTCATAATATGCGGATTCGCCCCACATTTCATCGTCTTCTTTCCCGTTGGTTTCCGTATAGTTTGAACCGAATACAGCTTTAACAGCCTTGCGGAAATTGTTTACAAAGGCAGTGGTCAGTTTACCATCATCATCTTTAAAGTCTTTGTCCCTGAATTTAAATATGATCTCCGTTTCATTACCGAATACTTCCATTTCGCCCATAACACCGCAAATAGATAAACTGGTAGCATACTGATAAGTGCTTCCGGGCAGTAAGTCCTTTTTAAAGGTTTGCAGGGTTGAAAATGATTTTTTTATCAGTTGCAGTTTTTGCTGCATGTCGGGGCAGCTGGTAGGCATGGGTTTGGTTTGGGCATTTGCCGCAAAAGAAAAAAAGAGGATCAGGGGGAGGATGATTTTTTTCATTTGACTAATATAAAAAATCATCGTGAAATTTTATACCCCTTATGCGGCCGGGTAGTTTATTGACCCGCCCGGTGAAAAAAATTCTTTGTTTTATCCGAATCGCCGCCCGACAGGATAAAGATATTCCCGCCGGAAACCCATTGTCTGCAAATGAGCAAGTCGTTTTCCTTTGTAAGGTAAAATCGAATACGGTCGCGCTCAACGTGACTGTACAGTATTGGCAGCAGTGGCGGTATTTTCACCACTTTCAGTTTGAAAATGATATCGAAGTATCCTTTTTTGGAGAATGTGCCGTTGTAGCTGGCTGATTTTGCTTCCTGCCCATCATGATAGAATATGGTCAGCTTGCCGTTGTTACTGAATTCCAGGCGAACTGTATCTGCCTGAACTTTACTGGTTACAGAATCAAAATGATTAAGCAAATTCCTTTTGGAATATTCAGGAGGTATTTGATATGCTTTGTCTTCTGTTTTAAACGGTTTGTTGCTGAAGGTTGCTGTAAGACCGGGCCTAATCGGCTGTGTGCCGGATTGCGGGTATTTCAACACTGTGCTGCAGGAACAGAGCAGTAACACAGGAAAAATATAAATCAGCCGTAACAAACAGATGGATTTCATTCAGGACGAAGGTAGTATAATAGCCCCAAGGAGGTAATGTGTTGATGTAGTATCGCTTTAACAGCTTCTTTAACCGATAAAATTCACTCGATTTCTCAAAATAACAGGAAATCGGCTGCAAAGGAAATTTTGCAAACCATACCAATAGTAATGTAACAAGGAAGGCCCGGGCCCGTGCTATTTTTACATCATCAATTAACAATTAAAAACTTTTTTATGAAAACGAAAACAACGCAGAGTCAGAGCACTCAAAACGTAAAATGCAGTAATCCCAAATGTACCTGTGAGAATTGTAATTGCGGTTCGAACTGTACCTGTAAGAATTGCAAATAAGGTTAAGTGAACCGTCCTTTTCAGCCGGGTCTCCCGGGCTGGTTTAAGGCATTTTCATCGTTCAGGGAAAGAAGGGGACCCGGCGTACATGACACGCCGGGTCCCCTTCGGGTATTTCAACAGATCGCAATTTCTTTATGGGGAGACCCGGCTATGAAAGGGGCCCCTCCGGGCTCCCAAAGGGGAGTGGGACCAGACTTTATATATAATTCAATCTACCCTGGAATACTTAAGTAAGTATAAAGATTGAATACAAATTCATGTCAACTTATCCTCAGTTTTTGTTCCAGTATTTATGAGTAATTTTATTCTCACCGGATGCGGGTTTTTTCTTCTATCCCCTTTTGCTGACTTCATAAAACACCAAAAATGAAAAAACTGAAACTTTCAATTGTATTTGCGACACTGCTAATTTTATTAAGTACCAGCAGCGCATTTTCCCAGCCTTCCCTTTTCAGTTCCAATAAATTTGTCAGCAGCCAGCATGATACTCTTTTATACCGCATGTTATTTCCTGATTATGATACGATGCGGAGATACCCGCTGGTGGTTTTCCTGCATGGCTCAGGGGAACGCGGTCACGACAATGAAGCCCAGCTCAAATGGGGTGTAATGAATTTTGCAACTGATTACAATATGAAGATGCACCCGGCGATTGTAATTGCACCGCAATGCCCGGACACCATGCGTTGGTCTAACTTTTCAAACGGCTTGTCACAGGGTGATATGAAGTTACTCCCTGCTCCCTCCCGGCCCATGAATGCTTTGATCGAGCTGATACATGAAACGATGAAAAAATTCAGGGTAGATTCCACCCGTATTTATATTACAGGTCTTTCAATGGGTGGTTATGGAACCTTTGATGCCATTATGCGTTATCCGCATTTATTTGCAGCGGCAGTTCCGGTTTGCGGTGGTGGTGATGTTTCCAAAGCTCCCCAGATTGCGCATATACCCATGTGGATCTTTACCGGCGCAGAAGATCCTGCTGTTACTCCGGTTCTCTCAGTGAAAATGGCGCAGGCCCTGATGCAGGCGGGTGCCCATCCGGGGCTGACACAATATCCTGAAACGGGGCATTTCTCCTGGATTGCAGCTTATAGTGATGCGATGATGATGGAGTGGTTGTTTCGGCAGCATTTGTGATAAAAGTCTTTACCACATAGTACACATAGGAGCACATAGAAATACATACGCAATCCCTATACTTTGAAAAGTCACTTCTATAGGAACACTTCGTTTGTATTCCTATGTGCTCCTATGTGTCCTATATGCCGGCGCCTGCCCGCCGGAGCGAAGCGTAGGTGGGTGTTTAAGACTTTCAAAAAATATCCCTTTCCAACCCTTACTCAACAATCCTCAACCTCGCATAGTTCAGCATGATCTTCTTCTCCCCATTCAACTCAAACTTCACTGTTGCAATCGGGTTATGCGCCGCGCCTTCCATTTTCAGCACTTCGCCGAAACCAAATTTCTGGTGTTCAACGCGGGCGCCTATCTGGAGGTTGGAAGTATCACTGGGAACAAAGTCTGCGGCGGGTTTGTGCTCCACCACTTTGGGCTGGGTCTTGGGTTGTAAATAAGAGGGTGTTTCTTTTTTCGCGGGTGATTTTTCGCGGTAAGGGGGACCGGATTCTTCAAAACCGGATTTGGTGCCCCAGCCTTTCATGCGGTTAGAAGCAGATTGACCACCCCATTGTGTCCGGCCCTGGTTGGATGAACCACCACCGGCAAAACTGCGGTCCATGAATGTTTCAGGAATTTCTTCTAAGAATCTGCTGGGCTCATTCTGCACCAGGCTGCCGAAACGATATCTTGTATTGGCATAAGTGATCCACAGCCTGAACTTGGCGCGCGTGATCACCACATAAAACAAACGGCGCTCTTCTTCCAGTTCTTCCCTCGTATTAATGGCCATTGCATTGGGGAAAAGCATTTCTTCGAGTCCGGCTGCAAACACACAACCAAACTCAAGGCCCTTCGCGGCGTGAATGGTCATCAGTTTCACTGTATCCGCATCGGGATCTTTTTCATCCGCATCTGTCAGCAATGTGATCTGCTGTAAATAAGAGGCGAGGCTTTTGTCAACCACTTCGCCGTCTTCATTATCGGGACTTTCTGTCCACTCTTTAATGGAGTTCAGCAATTCCTGGATGTTCTCATAACGTTGTACGCCTTCCGTGCTTTTGTCGTTAAACAGTTCCTTCACCAGGTTGGTCTGCTTGCCAACATGGAATGCCAGTTCATAGGCATTCTGTTTGTCGAGCATGCTGCGGAAACTTTTTATCATCAATACAAAATCCTGCAGGGCGGTTAACGTGCCGGCGCGGAAACCAAATTCACTGGCGCGCTCCAGTACATTCCAGGCAGAAATGTTTTGTGTATTCGCTTCGAGTATGATTTTATCAATGGTTGTTTTGCCGATGCCTCTTGCCGGAAAATTAATAATCCGTTTGAGTGCTTCTTCATCACTATGGTTTACAATCAGGCGCAGGTAGCCCACCAGGTCTTTGATCTCCTTGCGCTGGTAGAAGCTGATGCCTCCGTAAATGGTATAAGGAATACCCATGCGGCGGAGGGATTCCTCAAACGCACGGCTTTGTGCATTGGTGCGGTATAAGATCGCGAAATCTTTATTGGAATAATGATTGCGGAGTTTTTGTTCCTGGATGCTGTCGGCTACAAACTTGCCTTCATCATTATCCGTCATCGTGCGCACGAGTTTGATTTTCTCGCCTTCACTGTTTTCGGTGAACAGCACTTTTTCAATCTGCCCTTTATTCTGTTTGATGACTTCATTGGCCGCATTCAGGATATGCTGGGTGCTGCGGTAGTTCTGTTCCAGCTTGATCACTTTCACTTCATCATAATCTTTCTGGAACTGTAAAATGTTCTGGATGGTGGCGCCGCGGAAACTGTAAATACTCTGTGCATCATCACCCACCACACAAACATTTTCATGCATGGCACCGAGCAGTTTGATAATCTCATACTGTGCCGGGTTGGTATCCTGGTACTCGTCAATCAGGACATATTTGAATTTATGCTGGTATTTGGCCAGTGCCTCGGGTACATTTTTCAGCAGCTCATAGAATTTCAGCAACAGGTCATCGAAATCCATGGCGCCGTTCTTGAAACATCTTTTTACATAGGCATCATAAATCTTTGCCAGGGCGGGACGGTTAGCGCGCATGTCTTCCTGCTGGATGGCATAATCGTTCCGGTAATCTTCCGGTCCGACCAGTGCATTCTTGGCTGATGATATGCGGTTATAGACCTGGTTGGGTTTATAATGCTTGTCGTCGAGATCCATTTCATTGATCACTGCTTTCACCACACTCTTGGCATCATCCGTATCATAAATGGTAAAATTGCGGGGATATCCGATTTTTTCTGCTTCAAATCGCAGGATGCGGGCAAATACCGAGTGGAAAGTGCCGATATAGAGGTTGCGGGCTTCGTTATTGCCGAGCACACGCTCCACCCTTTCCTTCATTTCCTTCGCGGCCTTGTTTGTAAATGTAAGTGCGAGTATGTTGAATGAATCCACGCCTTTGGCCATGAGATGGATGATACGCGTGGTTAAAACCTTGGTTTTCCCGCTGCCGGCCCCGGCCACAATCATCAGCGGACCTTCCGTATAAAGCACCGCTTCCTTCTGTCTGTCATTCAAACCGCTCAAGTAATCCTGCATGCCGCGAATTTACAAATAGGTGGCTTCTCTTCCCTATCCGGTGTATAAAATTTATATTTAAACACTTAATATCATCCCGGGTGCAGATATATCCCGGCATTTGTGTTTTTCGGGAGCATGAGATCCCGGCCGCCCTCTTTGAAATCGAGCCTGCTTTTTTGAGAATTGTAATGATCCGGTATAATTCGCTATTACTTAACGGAGTCTGTGTTTAGCTAACCCGGAATTCTGTTTTGGGGCAGAAATACAACCCATGCTGGCAAAGTTGGTGCCAGCAGATTAAAAAAATAATCAGTAAATTATAGAAATATCACGCTTGAAAAAGTTATTTACCTGTGTCGCTTTCCTGTGCATGTTTCATGTAATGCCAATACTTGCCTTTACGCAGGTTATTCTGGATTCTGCTGAATGGCACAACGATGCAGTTAACACTATTGGTACGGGAACAGTGTCGGTTGGCCGGCTGGATACAGATTGTGCCGGGTTTAGTGACAGTCGCTATAATAATGGTTTGGTCGTAAATGCGGTAGGCTCCACTGTTTATTTTCGAACAGCCAAACGGGGAAATATTTCAGGAGTACCTTCAAATGGGGGAACGCTTATAGCCTCTACTTTTTTAACTGGCACTATTGAAAATAAACCTGCATTGGTAAAATTGAGAGATGGTAAATGGTATGTATTCGTAACTACAACGGATGGAAAATTATATAAACTCAATGTTACCTCCGGGGGCATCATTGCTACAACAGGTAGTATGAGCCAAATTGTCAGTATAAGAAGACCAGGAACCTCCGGATGTTCCGTTCAAGACCAAATAGTAGCCTCACCTGTAGTTCAATTAGAAGCTGAATCCAACAGCGCCTATACTTTGGGAGAAGATATTGTGATGGTTGCTACAAAACACGGGTGCGGCAGTACTACGACCAATATGGTGTATGCTTTTGATGCAGCTGATATCACCCAACCGCCGTTATGGGTATTTAACCAGTTTGGCGACTATGCCATGGATTTCTCTGAGAATATCGTTTTAGATAAAAGCAGGAATGCCCTCTTTTGTGTTTCCCATCTTACTGTTGGCGCTTTTCAAAATACTCTCTGGAGACTTAATACCGTAACAGGCAATCTGGAATGGGCAGCTGATTTTAATTCTATTCACAGCCGTCCCATTTTAGGTAATCCAGCATTAGGCCAGCTCAATCATTTGTATGCAGTAGATATGCTGGGGTATTTACATGCCATTGACCCGGAAACCGGGGTGGAAGACTGGAACCTGCACCTTAGCCTGGTACCAGGGGTTTATGCTGATCTGCCTGTATCGCTTGGGGAGGGTGCATTTGCGGGCCAGGTACTTGTCACGACAACCGAAGGAATACTTTATTCTGTTTATGATAACGGAACTCTTTTGGATGGCGGTGTCGAATTTTTATGGACATACAAACCTTGCTGCTCGGTAAAAGTAAAAACCAGTGCAGCTATATTGGGTGCAACCGGTAAATGTTATGTCGGGCAGGATGATGGTACCGTTCACCAGATAAATATGGCTACCGGGGCGAATGAAAAATATAGTATGGCTTATTTTACAGTACCGCCTCCTGCAACTGCTCCCTGTGCTGAACTTGAAATTTACAAAGCAGATATGCGCTATAAGCTTGTTCATACTCACTGGGGACCAGAAGGTGTTATAATACAAAATAATATCCCGGAATTCGTTGAAAGTAACCACCCGGATTTGAATACATGGACTGGTGCCATAGATTCAGCATGGGAAAATCCGGGTAACTGGCAGCCTAACAGGGTTCCGACTGCCACAACTGATGTATTTATAAAATGTTATACTGAAATAACCATATCCAGTATGGCTACCTGCCGTAGTATGGAAATTCAGCCCGAGGCGATTTTAACCATAACGCCGGGTTTTAAACTTACTGTTGTTCATTAAGCTACCCCTGTTCTATAAGTGTCCACTACGGTATTACTTACAATCCATCCATACCAGCACCCTTCATTCGCATATTTTTTCCGTCAAAGTAATTTGCAAGAATCGTTGCTGGCATAAAATTTATATTTACACACTGAATGATTCTTTTATGCGTGGAAAACTTCTTACAACCGTCTTTACCCTGCTTGTTTTTACTGTTACCAACGCCCAGCTTCCCCTGCCGGCCAACCTGCAGAAATGCTATAACAAAGGCACCCGGACGCTCACTGGCTCCCCCGGCAAAAACTACTGGCAGAACCACGCCAGTTATGATATCAATGTGCTATTTAATCCGTACACGCGTGAGCTTGATGGTAAAGTGCAGATAGATTATATAAACAACAGTCCGGACACACTCCGCGAAATTGTTTTCAAACTCTATCCCAACCTGTACAAAAAAGAAAGCCCGCGGCTGATCAATGTTGACAGCATGGATCTCAGCGAAGGCGTACTCATCCGGTCGCTATCGGTAAATGGCGTCGTTACAGAAGCCAAAACCAGGCGGATTGACGGCACGCATATGACGCTGAGGACGTCCCCGCTTGCTCCCGGTGAAAGACGGATGTTTAACATCGACTATCATTATGTCCTGAATAAAAAATCCCATGCGCGCACAGGCGAGATTGACCCCGGTTCATCTTTCGTGGCTTATTTTTCCCGCGCATAGCAGTGTATGATGATGTGGACGGATGGAACCGTATTCCTTATCTCGGCCGTTTGGAGTTTTACAATGATTTCTGTGATTTCAAAGCACAAATCACCGTTCCCGCGCAGCAGGTTGTTTGGGCAACCGGTGATTTGAAAAATGGTGAAGTTGTATTGCAGCCAGCCATATACAGCAAGCTGATGGCGGCAGAACAATCAGATCAGATTATTGCGGTTATTGACAGTACGGATGTCGGCCACGCAACAAACATCACCCGCGATAACCCGGTAAACACCTGGCGTTTTGAAGCCAAAAATGTTACCGATTTTGTATTTGCCTGCAGCGATCATTATCTCTGGCATTCATCCAGCGTATTGGTTGATTATGCCAGCGGCCGCCGCACCCGGGTAGATGCTGCTTTTAATCCGATACATAAAGATTTTTTCGAAGTGGCGTCGTTCGCCAAAAAAACGGTGGATCTGATGAGCCATGTCTTCCCGAAATGGCCATTCCCCTATTCACACGAAACGGTATTTGATGGTCTTGACCAGATGGAATACCCGATGATGGTAAATGATAATCCGCTGGAAGACCGCGCTGAAGCGATTGAACTCACCGATCATGAAATCTTCCATACTATGTTCCCTTTTTACATGGGGACCAATGAAACCAAATACGCCTGGATGGATGAAGGCTGGGCCACTATCGGTGAATGGCTGATATCGCCTATGATTGATACAACGATTGTGGATGAATATGGTATCGGCGCTACAGCCTCTCTGGCGGGTAGTGAAAAAGATGTACCCACAATGACGATCTCTACCGAAATGAGCCAGTCGTATTTTATAAATGCCTATCCCAAACCTGGGCTGGCTTACCTGTATGTAAAAGACATGCTGGGTGATGATCTCTTTTACAAAGGACTGCATCATTACATTGCTGAATGGCATGGCAAACACCCGATTCCTTTTGATTTCTTCTACTGCATGAATACCGGCAGCGGTAAAAACCTGAACTGGTTCTGGAAGAAATGGTTTTTTGAAACCGGTGTGGCCGATATGGGCATTACCGGTGTGCGTATCGCAGGAGCTACAGCTTATGTAACGGTTCAGCTGAAAGGCAGCCTCCCGTTACCGATTGATTTAACCATAACTGATAAAGCAGGTAAAAAAACAAAAGTACATCGCTCGGTGGCGGTGTGGGAGAAGGGAAATACGAGAACTATCATTCCTGTACCGGCGAAAAATATTAAAGAGATTGTGATGGGGGATGCGCATACACCGGATGCGGATAAGAAGGATAATGTCTGGAAACCCTTACATTAACCACAAAGGGCACGAAGTTTAAACAAAGGCCACAAAGAGAAAATCTTTGTGGCCTTTGTCTTATCCTTGTGTGCTTAGTGGTTAGTTTTGGGGATGGTAGATCCGCTCCGCCGTCCTCAACACCTCCGCCTTATCCAGCGTCATATGTTTTGTCTTCTGCGCGATGAACATCCCCATCTGGTCTTTGTAATGCGGTGAAACAGGATCGGCGGATGCGCCAAATGTATTTACTGATTCGATGATGGGTAAACCTGTTTTCGGATAACGCACAAAACAGATATAGGCATCACCGGAGATTACTTTTTTCATTCCGTCTTTATAAGGCTCGGTGTATGCAGCCGTCAGCACATCGGGTAAACCCCAGGCCGGACGGGCATCATCGCCTCGTACCAGTTTCTGGATATCGCCGAGTTCGAGGTCTGTTTTTTTGAAATTGTCCATCATATAATTATAGACATACTGGAAAGTCTCAACCGATTCTGGTTTTGTAAGCCGCCTGGCGGGTTGTCCGGCCAGTTTTTTCTTTACATATTCATACGTAAGCAGGAACACGGCAGCGCCTTTGCTGGAAGTGATTGCCTGATGGTCCCATTGCTGGAGATTAAGGATTACATCTTTCAGTGCCGGGTATTCTGCTGCATTCAGGTTCAGCATGCTGTCAATGCCATACAGGTATTTCAGTTGCTGCGGCAAACGCTGGTCGAATTTGATGCTTTTGAATGTGGCATAATCTATCCGGTCTTTGCCTTTCATTAATTCAGTTACACGCTGGCTGCGGTTGTTGTGATAGGTTTCATAGCCATCGGTGGGATCTGCTTTTGACGGATCGAGATTGAAGGCCGGATCTGTAGCCAGGAAAGGGGAATGATTGGTGTTGAATAAATATCCGGATGCAGGATTTACATATTGCGGCAGTTGTGAGATAGCTTTAAAGGTGGTCCATAATGTTGCTGAGGTGTTTCCCGGCAATGTGCTTTTCCAGTTGTATTTAGGATCGGGATTACGGACCGGCATTTTACCGTTGCTGATGTAAAAGATCGTATCGTAACGGTCTGCATACATAATATTAAACATGGGCAGCGACGTCATGCTGACTGCTTTGTAAAACTCGGTGAAGTTGCGGGCTTTGTTCATCCGGTACCATTCTTCCAGTGCTTTGCAATCCATATTGGCAGCGAGCCTGATGGCAAACACACCGGTTTTTCCTTTTATTGTTGCGCCGTATTTACTCCAGTAGATTTTTTTATTTACTGCGATTGGTATTCCTTTTACTTTCAGGCGCACGCTGCTTTCTTCCAGATCAAGCCAGTTGCCGTCAAATTTGTACTGGTTATTATTACCGGGATTCATTTCAAGCTGGAATACATCAATCTTATCCTGGTAATTCACGGTGTGGGCCCAGCCAAGGTTTTCATTGGTGCCATGGAAGATTAAACAACCGCCGGGGAATAATCCACCGAGCATATTCCATCCTTCTTCACTTTGCAGGTGTGCTTCATAAAAAGCAGTGGGACCTGATTGCGGCTGGTGTGCGTTGATGGCGAGATAGGTTTCGTCCGTGGTTGTCCTTGACCGGTTAAAAGCAAATGCATTTGATCCCTGTGAATTGAAACCGGGTATCGTGGCCACTTTTCCGGACAAGATGGCGGGCAGCACTTCATCTATACCCGAAAACACGCTGAGGGAGAAAACCACCGAGGTGAGATATTCTTTTTCATCAAAAGGAAATGCCTGTTTGTATAATACTTTATCGGGATGCGCTTTGGCATAAGCATTGGAGCCCTGCACATACCCTTTGATGAGTGCAATAAAATCGGGGCTGAGTGTGCTCCATTGTTCATCTACAATTTTGCGGCAACGCAGGAGGTTTACCACATAATCAGCCTGTGCGCCTCTTTTTCCGTAGGCATAACCCAGCTTGCCTTTGCCAGATAATATCATCAGCTGGATACTTTCATAATCATCTTCAGCATGGGCCCAGGCAATGCCATAAGCCACTTCTGAATCGGTAGGAGCGAAAATATGGGGAACACCAAAACTGTCGCGTGCGATAGTGATACGGGAAGGATCAATCTGTGCTTTTGCCATTACAGAAACAAGGGCCAGCAGCAGAAACAGGGCGTATTTTTTCATGCCGGAAATTATACAAAATCGCGAGTATTTTATACTTCTGTGGAGAAAAGGCGATGCCCCTATTTTTTACGCTTGCTTTGCTGGTATTTTTTCTGGAGGATTTCACTCATGGTTTTATGCTGCACTTTGCTCTCCAGCCAGGAGATGATATCAAGATAAGCCAGCGCCCTTGTTTCAAACCTGTTTTTCTCGAGGTGTTTGATGGTTTGCAGGAATTGTTCCAGCAGGGGTTTGATTTCGCGGGGTGAAAGCGGCAGCGACTGGCGGAAGAAACGGATCATGTTTTCTTCAATCACGGTCAGGTTTTTCATCTTGGCCATAAACCGGTAAACGGATTTACTGAGGGATTCCATCAGCATATCATTGCCCAGTTCATAATGCGCCATCAGGTGCACCAGGCGGGCGTAACACTGCAGGTCGTACCGCAGGTCGGTTTTTTCATTGATGATTTTCTGCAGGTAATCCAGACAGGTATTGTAATCACCACTGCCGAAATAGAGTATCGCGAATTTATAATTCAGCACCAGGATACGGTGCTGGTCAATAAACAAACTGTATTCTTCCAGTTTTTCTTCTATGGGTTTAACCAGTGACAAACCTTCTTTAAATGTACCAAGCATAAAATGCTGGTTCATTTTGGCGGTACTGATATAGATAAATGCCTGGATGCGGAAGTTCTCATGTTCTTTCACGCGGCTTGTTTCTGCCAGCGCTTCAAATTCTTCCATTGTTTTTTCAAACTCGCGGTAATTGCGGAGATCGAAATGCGCATTGAGCAGGTTATGAAGTCCTTTAATATAGTGACCCGTTTCCACCCGGATCATCAGCGGCTGCTCACGGAACAATTCCACCCATTTCCTGGTGTGGCGGTAGTATTGTAAAAAATCCTGCCTGATAAAATGATACCAGGTATAACTCTGGTTGAGATATAATCTTTCGTAAAATCCGGTTTGTTCCCAGGCACCGGCAGGTAAATTCTGTTTCATGAACTGCCGCACATCTTTCTCATCACTTTCATTGCGGGCATGTCCGTGTGCGATATACCAGCTGTATAACTGCAATGACAAATTGGATAAACGCGCCACCATATCAATATGGCGGTTTACTTCATTGGCTTCTATTGATAAAAGGTTAGCGCGGTCCTGCATACTGCGTGTGATATGCAGGTTTTCAATTCTCTTCTCCAGGCTGATCAGCTGGGGAAGGATATTGAATTTCTGATTTGCCCTCGCGAGTTCCTTGGCGCGGTCGAGAATGCGAAGGCTCTGCAGGAATAAACCTTTCTTATAAAGTATATGTGCGTAATCAAACTGCTCGTTCAGCTGCAGGTCAAGACTGTCTGTACTCTTCAGCAGCCGCAAACTGGCGAGGATCTGTTTGTATAAATGGGTTTTGAGATTGGCCAGCTGGGGCTTGGTCACGCCTTCAAGCTTATGGAGGAGGGTTTTCTCGTCGTAGTCCTTTTGTTTGTCGAGCGCATCAAAAAGCCGCACGATTTTGAGGTCTTCCTTGCCCGAACTCCGGCGGATATAGAGCTTAAAATGGCGTTTTTCGGCCTTTTCAAGCGATTTGATCAGTTGGAAAAGTATGTCTGCAGAGCGGTTGGGCATAATAGGGTTTTTTCGCTGTAACCCGCTTCCAGTAAGGGTTTCAGCATCACCTATCATCCTTAGGCATAATGAAATACCGGGGAATTTGATTTCAGGGACAAAGTGCTGCTGCCTACTTTCGTGCAAGAGGGTTATTCATACGGCAAGCAATCGAAGATAGCAATCGGTCAGAGGTCAAAGTTAAAGCGAAATAACCGTCGAAATACCGGGCTTCCGGTCTCAAGTTCTACAATTCGAAGATTTTCATATGGCAAGCAATCGTTAGAGGTCAGTCCGTTTCTACGGAAGGACCTTTTTTTTTGCAAAAGGTGTCCCAAGGTAACAGTTTCTTAACATTTAAAAAAGGATTCATCGGTCTTTTTTTAATTTTTTCTACCCGGAACTGCGATGCATTAGAGAATCCCCATCCTGCTCATCCCCCTGATTTTTTCAATAGATTATCTTCACGCTACAATTGATTGTATGCCAATCCGCATTTTTATTACTGGAGGAACTTTCGATAAAGAATACAATGAACTGAATGGTGAATTGTATTTTAAGGACACCCACATGTCTGAACTGCTTGATAAAGGCCGTTGCCGTGTGCCGGTGCAGATCCGTACGCTGATGATGGTTGACAGCCTGGAGATGACTGCAGGCGACCGTGAGCTGATTGCCCACCAGTGTAACCAGTGTGAAGAAGACCAGATCGTAATCACACATGGAACAGATACCATGTCTGAAACCGCTGCCGTACTGGCCAAAGAAGTAAAAGGAAAAACGGTTGTACTCACCGGGGCTATGATCCCGATTAAGTTTGGCAGCTCTGATGGATTATTCAATTTAGGAAGCGCCATTGCGTTTGCCCAGGCTTTACCCGCTGGTGTGTATGTTGCGATGAATGGCCGTTATTTCAACTGGGATAACGTGCGGAAAAACAAACAAACGGGGGTCTTCGAAGAAATCAAATAAAAGCTGGTTGCTCCCGGGTTAAACCCCGCAAGTGTTTTCTCGCAGCGGCCGCAAAGGAGCGGCGAACACAGCGGAATACAAAAGTTAGTGGCTATTGCAATGTAATTTCTACTCCTAATAGCATTATGAAAATATATCTTACCTATGCTCCTATCTCATTGTTTCTAATTTGGCTTTATCTCGTTATAGATAGTTTTAAAAGCCTAAAACATTTAAAAAAAATATCTGGTAAGAGTTATTTCAATTTAATGAATCCTCTTTTGTTCTTAAAGTCTTTTCGGAAAGCAAATGAAACTGAAGAATTTGAAGAAGCCTTTCAAAAACATAAAAGAAATTCACGAAAGCATTTAATTATTTGGGTTGTATCAATTGCTATTTTTATAGTAGTAACATTTGTTGTTGGAATATTGACAGCCACTCCTAAAAATTAAATCAAAGCAACAGCCACTAACATGGGGTTTGGCGCAAGCCTTGACGTTCAATGCAGTAATGTGTCTTCTCGCACCATAGCCTATATGCCCGCATGCGTTTTCTCACAACGGGTGCATCACGAATGCGGTGCAGCGATTGATAGCAAACAGTTGTCATCATTAATACGAATTATTATGATAGCAAGAGCTTTAACTATAGTAATGCTGTTTGTGCTGACTTTTTTAAGTTGCAAAAGAGAAGTAGCTAATCAACAAATCATACCAATTCCAAACGGCGACTTTGAACAGTGGGACAACATGCCAAATTTGTCAACCTGGCAAACCAATAGTTGCCCTGCTTGTGTACCGCCTTACGAGACTTACATTGTTATGAAAGTGACAGACGCTGCAAATGGACAGTTCGCAGCAAAGTTTATATACAACAATGTTTACCGTAGTTATGCAACCAATAAATTTGCCATTTCGTTACATCCAACTTCATTGACAGGATACATAAAATCTAGTATTACAAGTGGCGACACTGCAATTATTCATATAGACTTGTATTCAGGGAATAATATTGTCGACACCGGGAATTTTTACGAAACATCATCAAGTGTAAGCTATAGAGAAATAAATATTCCTATTTCTCAAACCGCAACAAATGTTGACTCCGCATTAATAAAAATTATTGGCGGGAAAAAACAAAATACGGAACTGTCTGTTGACAACTTGGTGTTTCTAAAGAATGACTAACAAGAAGCATTACTTACAACATGGGGTTATCTGCTTTTATGAGACAAGCTGCCGAAAGTTCATTTGCCCCGGGTTTTAACCCGGGGTAAAAGAGGCTGCCGGATTTATGACAGCCTCTTTCCATAGTCATAACGCTTGTTTACCTGCTCAGCGTGTAGCGATTCCGCTCAAAAAACTCACCGCCGCCGTCAAACTTTACCTGTTTAGCCAGGCTGATGTTGTTTCCCTGCAGTTCAATGATATGATGGAATGTGGCTGGCAAATTCTGATTGCCATCTTTTCCTTTTTCTTCCAGTACAATGCGGAATCCGCCGTCTGCCAGTGCAGATCTTTCAATGACTTTCATATCGCTGATATAGGTTCCGTTCTGGCGGATCGAATACACTTCTTTGCTCTTGTAGGAGGGTTCGTTGGGGTAATTAAAATTCAGTTCCACTTTACCATCGCTGAGTTCTATTACGGTCAGTGAGGCTTTAATCGTTTCCTGTTTGCTGGATGAATAATCCAGGTACGATAACTGGCCTTTCCACTCACCTTTCAATGCAGTCAGGTCGGAGGATGTCACGGTCTGGCTTTGGCTTACATAAGAACCGAATGCACAAGCGAGGAATAAAATAATCTTTTTCATGTTTTTGTTTTGATGTCTTTGTTTGTTGTTGACAGATCAAAAATGCGGAAGGGAAGGAGGCTGGTCGCTGCAAATCATAAGCTGGTACCAGGATAACTGGTCTCAGTAAAAATGAGCCTGGTTTAAACGGCTCAAATCATAAACCGGCGTTGCTGGTCAGCTGTTTAGCTTTGAGTTTTATTGTTTTTTTCAAGCCAGTCGCGGGGACTCATTCCTGTATATTTCTTAAACGCTCGGTTGAAAGTGGCCTTGCTGTTGAATCCGGCATCGTATGCAATGCCCAGCAGGGTTTGGGTTTTCTGTTCCCCTGATTTCAGTTTTGTGATTACTTCTTCTGTCCGGTAAGCGTTTATAAAATCGTTGAAGTTCCTTCCGGTGCCGTCGTTGATCAGTTTTGACATCACGGAGGTGTTTGTTTTCATTTTCCCGGCCAGTTCAGTCAAGGTGAGTTCCGGCTGCAGAAATGGTTTCTCTGAGTCCATCAGCTGCAGCAGTTTGTCGCGGAGCGGGTCAATCGGATCGGTAATGGTGTGGGTTTCTGTTACAGCAGGGATCTCTTTTTCAATAACCGGAACAAAATGCAAGTGCTGCATGATCCGGGCTTTGGCGCCATAGCCTGCAATACTCAGGTAATAGACGATGATACCCAGGGCGAGATAAGCGTACCAGTCGAACCGGTAAGTATTCCCGCCGGTTACCAGACCGATGATTTCAAATACGAAAAACAATACCACCCCGGCGCTCACCAGGTATAATATATTTCGCAGCCATCCCAGGCTGATGTTTTCTGTATCCGAAAAGTTCTCTTTTACATATTGCTGGTAGCCGCTGAAGGCCCGGATGGTCATGAAGAGATAATAGAAAAAAGATAAATAGCCGATGCCCATAGCCCAGGGCATTTTATCCCATTCGGCCCAGGGGCCTTTGGTTCCATATTGGCTATCAGCAATGACCGGAAAGGGGTGGTGTAACAGGAAATCACCTGCCAGTTTTGCGATGATCATGCCTGTCCAGGCCAATGGCAATATCAAATGTTTCCAGTGGGCTTTGGTGAAACGGAAATCTGCATTGCTGAGACTCAGGAAATAGAAATACAGCAGGGGTCCCATCCAGGGCAGGTTGTTGAAGGGGAAATAAAACATGAAACTGGTATAACCGTCGTGGGTATCGTACCAGCCGGCATAGCCGAGCATCCAGTAGGCGATCTTGATGGCATTGAGGAGCAGGAGCCAGCCAAGCAAAGTGTCGCTGAGGCGGCTGTGAATACGTCCGCGGTAAAAAAGGAGGAAAGCAAAAAGCAGTCCCTGTATAAACGCCGGAAGCAGGAGGCTGCTTTGTAAAATAAAATCAAAAGGCATAATCAATCCCTGTATTAGGATTGCAATAACGGAAAGCCGGCGAATTAGTTGGGAAAAGAGGGGGCTCAAATCATAATTTGAGCGGTTTTGTTTGTTTTCCGGTGAACTGACAGGCTTTTTGGGCCTGTCAGTACCGGGTTACTGTTAATAATCCCTGCAGGTCCGAAATCAGGAATGCGGTGGGGGAGGCGGATTTTGTTGTCCGGGTTTAGGCGGATGCATTTTTTTCTGTGCTTCCATGTATTTTTTGAACTGGTCTTCTGTCAGTATTTTCTTCACGGCTTCATCCCGCTCCTTTACCAGTTTATCCATTTGTTCTTTTACAGCTGGGGGAGGTGGCGGCGGCGGAGGGGGTGGCGGTGGCGGAGGAGGTGGATTCTCCTTTTTTACTTTGTCCATCGCCTCAAAAAATGTTTTGTAAACCGCTTCAATTTTTTTCAGCTGGTCGGCTGCAGGGTTTACTTCTTTCTGAATAACCTCGGTTGTATGTTTCAGCCTTTCTTCCGGACTGGGTGGAGGTTGTTGTGCTTTTGTGGTTTGATGGAGGGCGAAGAGTCCTGCTATCAGCATCCATTTTTTCATGTGCTTGTGTTTATTATTCAGATGTATGATGAATCAAAAATCCTTCGTCAGGGACCGGGAGGTGGTGGCCGGTCGCCTTCGGGACCATTGGGCGGAGGGCCATCCATTCTTTCGCCGTTGCGGGGAGGCGGTCCGGGTCTTCCGTTATTACCCTGGGGTCCCATCATTTTTACGGCTTCTCCAATGATGGATTCAAATTTTTTAAGCTGGTCGGGCCTGCAGATGGCTTTTACCTGTTCAAAATGATGCAGGGTTGTAAGGTCGAGTGTAGCTGTTAAATCGCTGGCGTGTTTAGCGAGGGCTTCCTTCAGGCTATCGCTTGTATTGTCCTGTTCAATCAGTTTGAAAAAACGGTCTTTGGCAACCCGGATAGAATCGCGGATCTGGCGCACCCTGTCCTGGTGTTCCCTGATCAGTGTACGGTATTGCGCTTCCTGTTGTTTATCAAAACCGGTTTCGCGGATGATATATTCAGCAGCGGCGCCCTGTTGTGGTGGTTTTTGTGCTCCGGGTCTGTTTAACCAGAAGAAAACCAGTGTACCGATATTGGCGAGCAGCAGGAAGATGATCACTGCAATCAGCCATTTATTTTTAACGATGGTACTCATAACGATTAATACGTGGTTGAAGAGATCTTTAAATCATAAATATTCGCAACGTCTGATACGCCTGTACTTTCTGTTGTTGTTGTTTTCGCTGATTGAAACTGTTTCACGAGCATGATGCTGTTCAATCCGAGTAACACCAGGAAAATGCCGATGATCCAGACTGGCTTCATGGGCAGGGACCATCCTGCGGGGGATGGTTCTTCCATTTTTGCTTTCAGCCGGGTGTAGAAGAAATCGCTGGTTTCAGGATCGCGGAAGGTTCCGATATCCTGGAGGATTTCATCAAGCAGTGGTGTATTGATATCTTTTTTCATTGACGGTTTGATTTATACAGTTGTTCCAGTTTTTCCTGCAGGTTGATTCTTGCTCTTGTGATCAGTGATTCGATGGCTTTTACCGGCTGGTCCATGATGGCAGAAGCTTCTTTATAGCTCAGGCCCTGGACTTTAATCAGGTTGAATGCGGTTTTTTGTTTCAGTGGCAGGGAGTTGATCGCGCGGAAGAGCAGGTATGATTTTTCTTTTTGTTCAGCTGCTACGCCGGGGTGATCAAAGTTTTCTGAACTGCTTCTTTTTTCTTCGGGCATCCACCAGGGCAGGATTTTCCGGAGTGTCTGGCGGGTTTTTCGCCTGCGCAGTTTATCCAGGGCTTTATGCATGGCAATCCGGTAGATCCAGGTGGAGAGGGAAGAATCTTCCCGAAAGCTGCTGACAGATTCGTACACCTGAATGAAAGTCTCCTGTGCTGCATCCTCCGCCTCTTTATCGTCCTGTAAAATATTGAGGGCAGTATGATATACCCGGTTGCGGAACTGATCCACCAGCCACCGGAATGCGGGCTCATCGCCCTGCCTGAGTCCCTGTATCAGTTCCTGTTCATCCAAACGTCAGTGTATTGACGCATCAAGCTAAACAAATCCTTCTTTACGGGAAATAAAAAGAGGCCGGCTCTTGCGAGCGGCCTCCTTTCATCGAGCGGTTTCGGATTACAATACTATTTTTTCAGGCTCAGGCTTCTGTTCAGGGTGAAGCCAAAGGTTTCCTTTACTCAGTGCGCTTGTGTTGCGGGCAAGCTGGTCAACCAGGGAAGCATCTGTAGTGCTGCCAATATAGAACTGGAACAGGTGACCACCAGAGTTTACTTCAACACCGGCAGACAGCAGGTTGGGTTCATAATTCAGGATTGCACCGTTTTTAGAGATCAGGTTCTCATACATGTTGAGCTGACGGGCATATTCAAATACGAGGTTCAGTTTGGGTGTTGCTTTGTATTTTCCGGCAATACCGATATTGAATACTTCGTTGCTGTTATTGATTCCGTAAGGAACAACGTTGAAATGGATCCAGCTTGGAACGAGTTCCAGAGAGAATTTATCAGAGAACTTGCGGGCAATGATCAGTTGGTTAACGAAAGCGAATTTGTTCCAACCCAGAGTGATGTCAGCATCTTTGGTAGTGTTTACATGAGCCATGCTGAAGAAGCTGAGGGTTAGGGGAACATTTTTCGCACCAGTTTGCTGGCGGAGGATTTTAAATTTAGCCCAGCCTTCATATTTTGAACCACCGGCCATTGCGAAGCCCAGGTTCATATAATTAGTGGGTGAATAGTCGAAAGAAAGGTAAGTGTGAGCCACACCGGAGTTCAGTCCGAAGAACTGAGCCAGGTTCTGGGAACCAGCGTCTTTATTCCAGATATAGCTGAAGTGGTGAGAGATGAGGAACTGGAGGCTTCCTTTGCTCACGATTTCGGGGCTCTGGAGGTTAATTACGCGGGTTGAGTTGAAAGTAGCTCTTGCGAATTTGGCTTTGGGTGCTTCTTTTTCGGCGGGGAGCGTCCTGGGCGGCTAATTGGAACATCAGACCAAGTCCGAACACAAGAAGCGCGAATATCTTTTTCATAATACCTGATTTAAATTTTGTTTTGTTCTTTACTGTTTTCTGTCCTGATTAAGATTACTGAGGTTGACCTTGTGCAAGCCATTCTTTGAAAATATTGATGGTACAGGTGGTCAGGCTCAGTGCGCCTCCGGGGTGGCCTTGTGCGCCGCCGGTATTCATGATAGTTGTAAGAGCTGTTTTGGCTGTAACCATTTTGGCATAGTCAAGGGCGATAGCGATACCGCCGTGACAAGTGGCACCTTTACAAGTAATGGTGTAAATCGGCAGGATGTTTTTAGTATAGGTTTGAGGACCAGTTACTGTACAACCAGCGCCATTATCATAAGGATCTCCCTGGTCAAGCCATCTTTTCACGATATTTTTCTCATTGGGTGCAAAATCAATAGCACCGCCACCGGGGTGAATTCCGCCATTTACCCATGTTTTGAACAGGGATACACGGCCGAGAATAGCATCATAAAATACTGTATCGAGGTGAGAGAACTGGATCGCGCGGGTGGTTCCGTTGTTATGGCAACCACAAGGGCCGGCGGTCATGATGGGTACTACTTCCGTACGGAAGGATACTCTGGGCAGTTCGAGAATGTCTTCTTTATTTTGATAACAGGAGGGTAACAGGTAGATCACCATTGAGAAAGCCATCGCTGTTAATATTATTCCTTTTTTCATATCCTGAAGTTTTTAGAATGAGTAGTTGATTGGATTAGCGTTTGATGATAGTTCCGGATTTCCTGTATTTGAAAATACCGGCATTAGCGTTGCCATATTTCCATACATCAGGGATATTAGGATCTGCGAAATACCATGCTTTGATCAGCGCAATTTCACCGGGTTTCAAACCACCGTCACCGTAAGCCATATCACCTTGCTGGCTGGTTGCATATACACCAGTAAAGGGGTTAGCAACTAAAATAGTAGAGTCGATCCTGGAAACCATAGTGCTGGCTACATTCAGGTAGTTTCCTTTTACATAAAAAGATTTCAGCGTAACGGGGTCTATATAAACCACACCTGAATTACTTCTTGGGCTTTTCGGATACATAGCATCCATGATGATATCATCATAATTTTGCAGCGGTCCGCGGGTGCTCAGTGCAGAAACCGGTGTACCGAAGATTTTATAAGGCCTGAAGCTGGCGAAAGCTACAGTGTCAGTATAGAATTTCTTCACACTGTCTTTGTAAGCATTCCATACTGAATTACGCAGCGTTACATTAGAAAGCTGGCAGTAAACAGTAATAGAACCGGTAGCAGGATTGATGTATGTATATTGAGTAGTATCAGCTGTAGTCAGCGGGCCTAACAAACCTTTACGTGCCCATCCGCCTGTAGCTGTTGCCTGGTTGTGGCAGTTGGCTGAACCGCAACCATCATTAATGATGCGGATTGCAGCGGGCCTGAAGTCGGCCAGGTTGGGTCTCTCTTTGGCACCATTCAGGATCCAGTTATAAATAAGGCCTTTATCTGAAGTGCTCAGCTCATGGCTTGAGTTTACAGGAGGCATTGCTTTGTCGAAATCATTTGTAGTGATGTAATCCCACAATTTACTTGCGCCGGGATTACCTGCACTTACGTATTTCATGATTTCTGTGTAACTGTCAAACTTAGGTGCAATTGGTCCACCATGGCAGTTTGAAGTACCGCAGTATTCATGAATCACTGTTTTCACACCTCTTACCTTAATAATGTCATTCACATCAGGAGTGGCATCAGCAGGGGTAATCGTGTTGTTGTCATAAAAAGAAGCAAATACGGTAGAGTCAGCATTACCGGTAAAATTCCGGTTTAGGTTTTGGACAAGATCTCCAGTTTTTCTGCACTGGAACAAGGAGGAAGAAACAAAAACAACAGTAAGAAAGATGACTGCTGTTTTTAAGGATACTTTTTTCATATAAAGTAGTTTAACATGATGAAATGCAAGTGTGAAAGAGCTGATAAGAACTGTTTGATGAACGAATATTGCTCGTCAAAGGTATCCGGGGGTGTTTGACACTTTCATGACAAGGAGCCTTTTAGTGCTTGACTTTAATCATAACACCAACTAAGTTATATCAAGTTTTGTAAATTGTGATAATAGTCAACCGCACTCTTGACCTAACTCATGTTACAGATACCAGTTGCAAAATAATTTGCGGCTGCCTTTTATCACCTGATACTTAATCAATTAATTTATGGGCACTCCAAACAAAAAAAACCAATCACGCCGTGGTTTTCTTTCTTTATTAACGGGCGCGAACAAATCAGATTCTAAACCTGAAATGGTGAAGATGCTTACACCCGACGGCAAACTGGTGGAAGTGGAAAAATCCGTTTATGATCAAGCGGTAAAAAAACAAACATCCTCTAATAAAGAAATTTATGATTGGATGAAAAACCCCAGTAAAGACAAATAATATTTTCCTCTTCATTTAACACCCAACAATGAAACAAGAAGAAATAAATGACAAAGGCAGGCGGGATTTTTTAAAGACCGCTGCGGTAGCTGCAGTAGCTGCCACTGCCTGCGGAAGCCTGGCATGTTCATGCACTTCCAAAAAACCCACCACCGGTGAAAAAATAAAACTGCTTTCTCCCGAAGGTGAAATCGTAGAAGTGGATTCTGCTTACCTGAATCACCAGGAGCACATGGCCATTGTTTCCAAACTGGAAGCACGCCAGGGAATCGCTGGAAAAAAATTCGTGATGGTCGTTGACCTGTCACGCTGTAAAAACGCCCGTAAATGTATTACTGCCTGTCAGAAATGGCATTACCGTCCGGAAGAAACAGAATGGCTGACGGTAAAACTGCTTAAAGACAGTGAAAAAGGTGCGCCTTACTGGTTCCCCAAACAGTGTTTCCATTGCGATAATCCTCCTTGCGTGAAGGTTTGTCCGGTGGATGCCACATTTAAAAGACAAGACGGACTGGTGCTGATTGACAATGAACGTTGCATCGGTTGTAAATTCTGTATGGCCGCTTGTCCTTATTCAACACGTGTATTCAACTGGAATGATCCTGTAATACCTGCTGAAATAGAAGAACAGCAATATTCTGCTGAAACAGGAATCCCTGCAAAAGTGGGTACTGTTGAAAAATGTGACTTCTGTCCCGACCGTTCCCGCGAAGGCCTGCTTCCTCCTTGTGTAGATGCTTGTCCCAACGGTGTATTCTATTTCGGTGATGAAAATGAAGACACAGTTACCAACGGTGAAGAAACAATCAGCTTTACACAGTTGATTAAAGACCGTTCCGGTTACCGCTTCATGGAAGAACTCGGCACCAAACCACGTGTATATTACCTGCCGCCTAAAGACAGGCAATTCCCTGTGGAAAGAGGTTATGAAAACCTGCCCGATACTTTAAAAGCCAGGTTTAAAGACATCATGGAACCCGAGAAATCAAAATCCTGATGCATCACCGGCATAAATTTTAAAAACTCTCTCAACTTATTATATGGAACTGACAACCTACCAACAGGAAGCGCTCGATCGCCAGAAACCAAGCCTGGAAAAGTTTGGTAAAAAAACCTGGGCCTGGACGATCTTTTATGTTTTATGGATCGTTGTGGGCGGATATGCGCTCTATCTGCAGATTTCCAAAGGTCACGGTGTAACCGGGATGCGTGATAATGTGGTTTGGGGCCTTTTCATTGTAAACTTTATCTTCTTTATCGGTCTCAGTTATGCAGGCGCGATCATCGCTGGTCTCCTGCACCTGTCAAAAGTACCCTGGGGCAAACCGATTATCAGGCTGGCACAGATGATGACTATCATCTCTGTAATTGTTGGTCCGATCTTCATCCTGCTTTGTGTTGGCCGCTTTGACCGTATTTACCACTTGTTCCTGTATCCGAGACTTCAATCGCCGATGACATGGGACGTGCTGGCTATCATGACTTATTTCGTGGGCAGTATCCTGTTTCTCTATCTCGCATTGCTGAGAGACTTTGCTGTTTACCGCGATGCAAAACTCGGAATCCCGAAATGGAAACAGAAACTGTATGGTTTTTTCGCTAACGGATACCGTGGTACTGCCAGCCAGAAAAGACACCTGCTTTTATCAGAGAACCTGATGGCGATCATTATGATCCCGCTCTCTATTATCGTAAGCTCAATCCTTTCCTGGATTTTCGGTATGACACTCCGCCCGGGATGGCACAGCA
The DNA here is from genome assembly GCA_016720825.1 of Chitinophagaceae bacterium. Classification (GTDB taxonomy): domain Bacteria; phylum Bacteroidota; class Bacteroidia; order Chitinophagales; family Chitinophagaceae; genus JJ008. The sequence continues at coordinate 80,718 of JADKJV010000013.1, forward strand.
CGATCTTCGGTCCGTATTTCGTATTAGGTGCGCTTTATTCCGGTTGTGGTGTATTGATTTGCGCTATGTGGATGTACCGCCGCACACATAAACTGGAAAATTATTTCACTGAAAAACATTTCGTGTATCTCGGTTATGTGATGATGGTTCTCGCAGCCGGTTACGGATACTTTACTTTCTCTGAATATTTCACCAGCTGGTTCGGATCAGAAAAATGGGATAATGAAGTAATCAATAAATTATTCAATCCGAAAGAATATGGCTGGTGGACACTTTCGCCAACTTCTTTGGCATCGTGGTCCCGATTATCGTTATTGCCATCCGTAAATTACGCAGGCCAAACCTGATTGCTGCCGTTGCATTCATGATGGTGATTGCCCTCTGGGTAAAACGTTACCTGATTATTGTGCCTACGCTGGAATCCCCCGCATTACCCATGCAGGATACCCGTGCGGCTTACGTGAAATACTCAGCCACCTGGCCTGAGTGGGCTTTAACCTTTGCCGGTATCGCCACCTTCCTGCTGTTCTTCACACTGATATCAAGATTTGTTACCGTTGTTCCAGTATCAGGACTTGAAGAAGAAGCGCCTTATCACAAACACAATCACAGTTACCGTGTGCACAGTGTAGTTAACAAAGATGAAAATCAACCTGCTTAAAAATATTTTATGAAACGAATGTCAATACAAAAAGTCAGCGCCGCTTATATACGCCAACTGGTTTGGATAGCCGGACTCTTTTTCCTGACGCTGTCACCCGCCGTTTTACAGGCCCAGACAGATACCGCACAGCAGGCGCCTGCGGCAGAAGAACCCGAGCTTCTTTCCCCGGGTCTTGACCTGATCGCTGTTCAGAAAATGGATAACACCATTGACCTGAAAGTGGCCATGAAAACAAAATACAACGGTACTTTTTACAAGCTGTATGCACTGAAAGTGGATTTCGTGCAGGTTACAGACAGTGCCGAAAACCCGCTGGGATCAGTCGTTACCAACCGCGATGGTAAATGCCTGCTCACTGTGGATGCTACCAAATTAAAAACAGATGCTGAAGGTAAAATCCATTTCAAAGCCAGTTTTGCCGGTAAAAACGGTAAAAAAATCGGACTGGATGTAGCTGAAGGCGAAGTAACAATCACCCGTGGCCGGCTTGAAATAACCCCGGTTAAAGAAGATTCCCTGTTAACTGTTAAAGTGAAACTGATCAGCGTCGGAAACGGCGTGGATACTCCGGTAAAAGAAACCGTTGTCGGAATTTATGTAAAACGCAGTTTCAGCGCCCTGAAAATCGGGGAAGGAACTACGGATGAAAGCGGTGAAGCGGTTGTAGAGATTCCGCAGAACCTGCCCGGTGATGATAAAGGAAACATCATCCTGATGGCTAAACTGGATGAAAGTGAGCAGTTTGGAAATCTGGAAGCCAGTGTGGCCCAGCCCTGGGGAAGCAAAACTTCTTTTGTAATCCAGGAAGCCCCGAGAGCACTGTGGAGTTCCCACCCTCCTATGTGGATGCTGATTACCTTTATCGTGCTGATGGTGGTGGTTTGGGGACACTATATTATTATCGTGTACGAGATGTTCCGGCTTAAAAAAGAAGACCCCAAAGAGAAAGCCAGTAATGCAACTATTTCTTAAATTTATTCATCATTAAATTGTAAAAAACCGAAAAAATGAAAAAAACAACACCGGCCCTGATACTTGGTTTTATGGCCTTTGGCTTATTTGCCTTCGTTCCCAAGAGCAGCATGCAGGAACCCTGGCCCGTTCCCGATGCTTATAAAAACAAAGTAAATCCCCTGAAAGGTGATGCAGCTTCTGTTACTAAAGGTAAAGACCTGTATGCCCAGCATTGCAAATCCTGCCATGGTACAAAAGGTAAAGGAGATGGACCGAAAGCTTCACAGCTTGATACAGATTGCGGCGATTTCACAAAAGCTGCATTCCAGTCAAAAACTGATGGCGCCCTGTTCTATTATACCTACACTGGTAGAAAAGACATGCCTTCTTACAAAACAAAAATTCCTGATGCCAATGATATTTGGGCAGTAGTTAACTACCTCAGGACAATGAAATAATTGAATTTTATTTTACAGTAAAGGGATCAATTTTGGTTCCGTTTTTTTTCTGGGTAACTATAGCGCAAAGAACACCAAATTCAAATTCCAAACTACAAAAGGGATACCAATTTAGTTTATGTTGCAAAGTATATTCACCTTTGTGAACTTTGTGGTTTTGTATTTACAGGTTTGGAATTAGTTTTGAATTTGGATTTTGAACTGGGAATTTGACCTTCGTCAGATGGAACAGAAGACCCCCACTCCCCGTAAAGCCGCCGTAAGCTTCATCTTTGTCGTGCTGCTTGTAGATGTCATGGGCTGGGGGCTCATTATACCAATGATGCCGAAACTGGTGGCGGGTTTGAAACACATTACCATTAATGAAGCCAGCAAGTACGGCGCCTGGCTGTTGTCGGCTTATGCTGTTACGCAGTTTTTATTCGCACCGATGATTGGCAACCTCAGCGACCGTTATGGCCGGCGGCCTATCCTGCTGATTTCATTATTTGGTTTTGGTATTGATTACCTCTTTCTTGCCTTAGCACCTACTTATGGTTTATTATTCATTGGCCGCATCATTGCCGGGTTTACCGGCGCCAGTTTCACTACGGCTGCGGCTTATATTGCTGATGTAAGCACGCCGGAAACAAGAGCCAAGAATTTTGGAATGATCGGGGCAGCATTCGGCATGGGTTTTATCCTCGGTCCATTGCTGGGCGGTTTGTTATCCGGACTTGGTGTCCGCGCTCCTTTTTATGCTGCTGCTGTTCTTTGTTTATTAAACTGGCTCTACGGATATTTTGTTTTACCCGAATCATTACCCGTATCCAACCGCCGTCCGTTTAAATGGAAAAATGCAAACCCGCTGGGTTCGTTAAGATTGTTACAGAAATACCCGGCTATCAGCGGACTGGCCTTCAGTTATTTCCTGATTTACCTCGGTGCACAGGCCGTGCAGGGCAACTGGAATTATTTCACCATTCACGTTTTCCAGTGGAGCGAAAAAATGGTTGGGATATCACTGGCCGTTGTTGGTGCATTGGTTGGATTGGTACAGGGCGGACTCACTGGCCGCATTAATCCAATACTTGGGAATGCAAAAAGTATTTACATCGGCCTGGCTTTATATGCGATCGGACTTGCACTGTTTGCCTTTGCCACACAGAGCTGGATGATGTTTGTATTTCTTGTGCCTTATTGTTTAGGGGGAATCGCGGGACCGGCGCTTTCATCTGTTTTGGCAGGACATGTTCCGCCTAATGAGCAGGGCGCTTTACAGGGTGCGCTTACCAGTTTGATGAGCTTGACTGTTATTATCGGTCCGCTGATCATGAATAACCTGTTTACATATTTCACCAGTCCGGCCGCTCCTATTTATTTCCCCGGTGTTTCGTTTTTACTCGCCGCGTTTTGCATGCTCGGTTCGCTGATCATTACCTGGTTTGTGCTGCAAAAGGAGAAAAAAAATGAGGTTGGTTTAGCCACCTTAAAGCCGGTCAAGCATTTGCTGAAGGGCGTCCTGGGTTTTCTTCTCGCTGCCGATAAAAATCTGTTTCCCGGCAATCACCACCGGTCTTTTCAGGAAAGTGTATTCGTCCAGGATGTACTGCCGGTAATCTTTTTCAGTCAGTTTCTTGTCTTTTAAGCCCCATTCCTTGTATTTCAGGGCCCTGCGGCTGAAAAGGGCCTCATAGCTGCCCGCCAGGGTTTTCATTTCGTCAATCTGGGCCGGGGTGATTTTTTCGGTCTTGATATCCTGGCCCGCAAAGCCTTTTTCCAGGATTTTGGTGCTTTTGATGATAACCTGACAGGTGCTGCAGGTGGCGAGGTGGTAAATCTTATTCATAATCAATGATACAGGCGGTTCTGTCTTTGGTTCAGGGATCGGGTAAAATTGTTTTACTTTTGTGCCCGTTATGAGCAAAGATGAAGTTTTTAAAGGCGAAATCGAGAAAGTCAGTGATTTCAAATTCGGCGCTAATGTCGCCAAGGTATTTGATGATATGGTCAACCGTTCGGTTCCCTATTATGGGGAAATCCAGCGGATGATGGCCGAACTGGCTTCCAACCATGCCAAAGAAGGCACGGATGTATATGACCTCGGCTGTTCCACCGGCACTACGATGGTGGGCATGGACACGATGGTGGACCAGAATATCCGTTTTGTAGGTCTGGATGACTCCCAGGAAATGCTGGACAAATGCAAGAGCAAACTGCTTGAACTGGGTTTCTCCCGCAATTACGATTTGCGTTGTGCTGATCTTAACCAGGGTGCGAAAATCAGCAATGCGTCAGTCGTTGTATTATGCCTCACGTTACAGTTTGTGCGTCCTATTTACCGCGAGCAGTTGCTGAAAGATATTTATGCCGGACTGAACCCGGGTGGTGTGCTGATTTTGGTGGAGAAGATCTGGCAGAAGACAGCCTGTTTAACCGTGATTTTATTGAATACTATTATAATTACAAACGCCGCAACCAATACAGCGAGATGGAAATTTCGCAGAAAAGGGAAGCGCTTGAAAACGTGCTGGTGCCCTATAAGCTGAGTGAGAATATCACCATGCTCCGCGACTGCGGCTTTGCGCACTGCGAAGTGTTTTTCAAGTGGTATAATTTCGCGGGGCTGATCGCCACAAAAAAATAATGCATGGTAGCCATTGGCAATTTCTTTTTTAAGTACCGTAACTGGATCTTCATATTATTTTATGCAGCGCTGTTTATTCCCTCACCGGCGCTGTTCTGTTCCTGCCGTTTCGGTGAACATTATTATATATATCCGATTGCGTTGGGTTTGTTCACCACCTGTCTGGGACAATTGATCCGTGGTTTGACCATTGGTCTTGCATACATTGTAAGAGGCGGTAAAGAAGGCAAGCCTTATGCGGAAGGTCTGGTAACAGAAGGCATTTTCCGTCATTGCCGCAATCCTTTATATGTTGGTAATATCCTGATGCTGCTGGGTGTGGGCATCCTGGCCAATTCGCTGATTTATGTAGGCATCATGATTCCTGTATTCTTATTCATTTACCAGGCCATTGTTTTAGCCGAAGAAAATTTCCTCCGTGGTAAATTCGGTCCCGGCTTTGATGAGTACTGCAAAAATGTGAATCGTTGGATTCCAAACCTGAAAGGTATCGGTGCTACTTTCAAAAGCATGGAGTTTAACTGGAAGCGCTGGATTTTAAAAGAACATACCACGCAGTTTATCTGGATATGTGGTATTACATTAATACTGCTGCTGAACTACCCGCACCTGACCAATTACAGTGAGTGTACGAGGAACTGGGCGCTGGGGATTATACTGGGAGTTTGGGTGCTTATTTATGCATTGATACGGGTTTTGAAGAAGACCGGAAGGTTTAAGGAGTAAATACATTTTACCACTAAGGGCACAAAGGTTGACACAAAGGCCACAAGGGATCTAACTTTGTGGCCTTTGTGGTTAAAGAACGCAAATCAGTTTATAGAACACATCAAAAATGCATGGTTTTTCAACTTATCACGCCAAATTATCCATTCTCCATTATCAATTATCCATTAAAATCTATTTTCCTTTCCCGTAAACCCTCCCCCCCATTATTTGTTATTTTTACACTTCAAACAGCCCATTTATGATTAAAACCGGCAACCCCATTATCAGCATTTACACGGAAATGACTCCCAACCCGGAGACCATGAAGTTCGTGGCTAACAAGCTGTTATACCCCGGCAAGAGCGTTGATTTCCCGGATGCGTCTTCGGCGGTACCCTCGCCGCTGGCGACAGAATTATTCGGTTTCCCTTTTATCCGGGCTGTGTTTATTGCCAGCAATTTTGTGACCCTTAGCAAGACTCCGGAAACAGACTGGCAGGATGTGATTCCGGCGATCAGGCAGTTCCTGAAAGAATACCTGGAGGAAGGCAAAGCGGTAATCAATGAGGATGAGCTGGCGGTGAAAAAACCTGAAAGCAGCAATGAAGTAAGTGCCGATGATGATGATGTGGTAAAAAGAATCAAAGAATTACTGGACAATTACGTACGCCCGGCCGTTGAAATGGATGGCGGTGCAATCCAGTTCAGAAGTTATAATGAAGGAACGGTTAACCTGGCGATGCAGGGTTCCTGCAGCGGATGTCCTTCTTAAATGATTACATTGAAAGCGGGGATTGAAGGAATGATGAAAAGGATGATACCGGAGGTGAAGGAAGTAGTTGCAGTTGAAGAGTAAAAAATTTTACCACTAAGGTCACGAAGTAAAAACAAAGGCCACAAAGAAGAGATTCTTTGTGGCCTTTCTTTGCCCGCCGAAGCGAAGCGCAGGAGGGGTGGTTAAAACTTATTCACCAATCTGGAAATCTGCTTCCCATCCACATTCATCTTCAGCATATACGTTCCATTACTCAGTCCGCTCATATCAATGCTGAAAGTTTCTTCACCACCTTCCAGTCCGATTGCATAGCTGATAACTTTACGTCCGCTGATATCAAAAATTTCGGCAATGGTTTTTTCTGCAAAGGGAGCCGCAACACGAACGTTCAGCATTCCGCGAACGGGGTTCGGGTAAACCGTGAAATAAGACGCAGGTGTTTTGCTGCGGTTTACCACACGGGTATCACTGAAGCGCTGCTGGCCGTTACTGTTGCGTTGTACGAGGCGGTAGTAACTCATTCCATCAGCAGGTTGCTGGTCGGTGTAGGCATACGTTTCAGTCATGGTGCCGTTACCGCGGCCATTGACACGGTTGATAGTATAAAAATTAATTCCACCATCCACTGAACGCTGCAGTTCAAACTCCTCACCGGCTTGTTCGTTGTCGGTTGTCCATTTAATCGTTACGGTTTCAGGATCATTGATGGCAAACAGGGAAGTGACTGAAGTTACATAGTAACGGGCCGCATCATTACGGGTATACCAGATGGGTGATGTAACAATCTTGGTGCCGTCGGCTTCAGTAATCTCGAGATAATAATATTTCTGCGCCAGGTTGGCGAGTGCATTATCTGTGTATGTGAAATTACCGGTAGTAAATGTGGTCAGGGCTGCCGGCGCAGTACCGCTGCCCGGCACTCCGGCCATGATTACAACAGTACTCACGGCGGATGTGGTAACAGAATTTACATTGATTGTTGGTACGCCGGCCTGGGTGATGATACTTCCCATCGGTTGTGTGTTCAGCGTGTATGTGATCCTGGCACCGCAATCCTGAGATGCATAGAAACGCATACGGCGCATACCATCCAGCAGGCTGTTCTCATTCAGGGTTGGCGAAAGAACCACCAATCTTGTTTTTGCAGTATGTCCAAAAGTCATGTTGTGGTTATCGTGGTCAATCGTTGGCCCGAGGTGATAACCTTTTGCAAGCATGTTTTTATAGTAAGAATAATAGGAGAGTGAAGTGCCCGGATTTGTATATGTCGTATTGGTTGAGAATGCGGGACCGCTTTCAACTGCTGTACCTACAATGGCGTTATCTGCGCTCACATCAAAGGCGCTGCCGAGTACATTATTATAATCAGTGCTGTTGGGGTGAGCCAGGTAGGCGAGTGCATTGCCCCCGTGGCGGTTCAGGATACTGAAAAGTCCGCTGGCACCTGTATACACGCTTTTCTGTACAAAAATCTGGTAGTTGCCTGCTTCCCAGCCAACGAGAGAATCCATACCATAAACAATCACGTGACCGCCACCGCTGATCACACCCCATTCCATACCATACATGCCGACAAATGAACTGGTGGTGGCAGCTGCAGCCTGTGCACGGCCGGGAGCCCAATCATTGATACTCATACCGGCAGTGGCATGGTTGTGTTCACTGATACCCAGGAAGTCGAAACAAAGTGAGGTTTTTGCGAAAGTATAGTCATCCGAAGGAATCTTTGTTGTGTTATCTGCATTTCCATCAGAGTAGCTGGAGTGCGCGTGCATATTTCCAAAATAGAAATTCAGGGGGCCTGATCCGCCGGTATTGCTGTTACCGCTCAGGGTTTCAGCATTTGTATTTAATCCGGTGCTGCTGAAATTGATGAGTCCGCTGTAAGTGGTATTGGCGATTCCCGGTGAGAAACGAACTGAAACGGTTTGTCCTGCCTGCGCTTCGGCCAACGTGTATACAATAGATGAAGACCAGGTGGTACCGTCTCTTGAAATATCAAAACCGGTGGGCGCCGCTAAAGTAAGTCCTGCGGTTAAACCCGTTGTGGTATAGGCAAAAGTTTGTGCAACGGAAGATGTTCCGGCAGTTACTGTACCAAAAGCAAGTGAAGTGGGATTAACCGTTACGGTGGCTGCAGGTGGTGCCAGGGTGGTAAAGCCCCAGGTATTGGTTGTGGTTATACCGGCATAATTATTCCCCCGCGGCATCTTTAAATGCACCGGCGCTGATGTTTACATAATAAGCGGTGCTGTTTGCCAGTCCGCTGTAAGGTATCGTTGCAGTGTTAGTTGAAGTGGTTACTGTTGCACTCGTCACGGCTGTGCTTTGAATCACGGCATTATCAGATGTACGCTTAACATCTATGGTACCTGCTGTACCTTTTACAATGTTTTCGCTGAAAGTAATTACGAGGTTTCCGCTGATAGCTGTGTTTGTTGCGCCGTTAGCCGGATTGAATGCAGTTGCCGTTGGTGCAGTTACATCTGCTCCGGATAACTGCAGGGAGAAATCATCTACAGCAAGTCCGTCGTCTGCGCCGGTGGCATCGAGATCAGTCCAGCGGATCCAGAAGTTTGTATTGTTTGCAATATTGAGACCAGTGATAATGGCAGTTTTCACTGCACGGTTAGCAGCTGCATTACCATCTTTGGCGCCGGTAGCTGTGGTACTGAGCGAAGAAAAGTCAAGTGTATTTACATCTACCCAGGTACCTGTTGAAAGTGAAGTGGCGCTGGTGCTGTACTGGAAATCTATACGATCAGCGCGGCCGGTGGCACCGCAGCGCCATTGTTCACCGGTATAAGTAACGGTAATGGAAGTGATCGTAGCGCCAGTGTTGTTTCGTACCTGCACGCCAATTGTTGGGGTGAGCGAACCGGAGAGTAATGCGCCGAAAGCGCGGTCAGTTCCGGTGCCGGTACCATAGCTATATGTATTACCAGTTGTGGATGAACCCGCATCGGCAGTATAAGTGGTATTTGCATTAGTGCCTGATTCAAGCAGGACCCATCCGGTGGGTAAAGTTGAAACCGTGCCCGTGGTGGCGAGCGTATTAAAGTTCTGTGTGTAAGGGGTGGCTGTTGTTGTGATAATTACCTGCGCAGGAAGCACAGTGGCGGTAAGCAATGCAAGAAGCAAGGCTGCCGCGAAGCGGTACAATTTCTGCATAATGTTGGTTGTGGTTTAGAAACGAAAGGTTCTTTTTTTATTTCATATAACCAACAGGAATAATACGTAGGTTTTCCACGAGTGTGGATAAAGCAATTGATAATGGAGAATTAATAATGGGGGCGTTTTAAGCTAAGTAGTAAAAAGCAAATACACATAGACCACAAAGTTTCTCCCCTTGTGATCTTTGTGCATTTGCTTTGTGCACTTTGTGGTAAAAAAAAATTTAAAGCGCTTCGATAATTACCCGAAGCTCCTCTTTTGTTTTTCCCAGTTTGATCTGGATGCGTTCAAGCATTTCTTCTTTCTTACCCATTTGATAGATAAGATCACTGTCTTCCAATACAGCATATTTTTTCTTGAGTTTTCCTTTTTGGTTGTTCCAGTTACCCTGGAGTGTAGGAGTAGTCATGTTACCAATTTAAGAGTGAATGAATTTTCACGCTGTAAAGATGGGGTGATTCAGTAACCGGAGTATTATACTATTCAGCATGTTTATTACATCTTTCCGGTAATAAAAATCCGGGCCCTGAGACCCGGATTTGCTGAAACTGTTAAGCTGGATAATTATTTGGACACTGTTCAAATATTATTGTACACGCCTATCCTGCTGTAACAGCTTCAACTATATAAATTTCTTTATCGGCCTGCCTGGAAATTCCGGTTATAGGCGAGTACCGTATTCAGTACTTTGAGCTTTTCAACTATTTTTTCACGGAGATCGTGCTGGGAACGTGATTTACTCGCTTCCTGGAGAGCTTCCTTGTAGATAGTAACGGCAGATTCCAGGTTACCGCTGTTTTCATTTTTTCAGTGCCTCTGCAAACAGGTTGGCCGGAACATCTTTACGCAACAACAACAACGCCCGGATGACTATGAACAGGATAAACAAACCAGCCAAACTGAGTATGTAAAAAAATAAAGACATAAAAAACGAGTGCAATTTGATCTAAAATCAGTCACAAGCTACTTAATGTCCCTGTACACTTGTTACTGTAAACCGTTAAATTCTTATAACATTCACAGGTTTTCCCGGGTATCTTTCCGTGTTTCACGGAGCTCTTTGAAGTGGGTGGGGGTGAGTCCGGTTACTTTCTTGAATTGGGCCGACAAATGTGCCACACTGCTGTAGTGCATCTGGTATGCAATTTCTGTCAGGTTCATTTCATTATACACCAGTAACTCTTTTACGCGTTCAATTTTATGTGCGATATAAAATTTCTCGATCGTAGTTCCTGTCACTTCAGCAAAAAGATGCGCCAAATGGGGATAGGGTTGCTTCAGCTCCTGGCTTAAATGCACAGATAAATTCACAGGAAGCGGGTCTTCCGAATAATGCACCAGTGACACGATGATATTTTTTAACTTTTGTATGATCACACTTTTCTGGTCATCCATCAGCTCCAACCCGGAAACTAATAATGCTGCCCTGAATTTCTCCCGCTGTTCCGACGGAATATTGTCAATAAGATCAGCTTCCCCGAGTTCAACATACCTGTAATGTAAACCCAGTTTGGTGAGTTCATCTTTCACCACCATTTTGCAACGAATGCAAACCATATTTTTTATATACAACTTCAAATTAAATGTGCCTGCAACGATTGATTGCAGCAGGAATAGTAACAGGGAGGTCAGGGGGTACGCGACAAGCAGCGGGTTAGTATAAAGTTACCCCTATTTATACATTTTTAGCCTGAGGTATTAACTGGTTCAGTTTTAATTCATTGATATCCATATCACGTTCTGTATCGCGGATCGCCGCCTCACTGAATAACCCGTCCTTATGTACCTGCATCAGGAAATCACGCTGGAATTTTGCAATCGTCATCTCGGCTTCCTGGGTGGCACTGAGTACCCTGACCGGCAGCGGGTTCTCCCTTCTTTTATTCCGCTGGTGTGTTTTTATTTCGCGAAGCAGTTGTTCTGCCATGTGTTCATATTTATTTTTTAACGCCAGCCTGATTTTCTCATCCGGCAGCGGGTCAATTTCATTTTCTATAAAAAAAATAGTTTTTTGGGCTACGAGCAGTTGTAACTCTTTTTCTTCCTGGGTGCGGTCGGCAGTTGGTTTTATTTTAAGCAACCTGACCAGCAATGGCAGGGTAAGTCCCTGGACCACCAGTGTAAAAAATATTACCACAAAACAGAGGAAGAGAATCAGCGGCCGTTGCGGGAAAGCTTTCCCGGCTTTTAGTGTAAGTGGTAATGCCAGTGCAGCCGCCAGTGAAATCACACCGCGGGTGCCGGTCCAAGCCACGATCAGCAGATTTTTCCAGTTTTCTGAATCTGCCCGTCTTTCTTCTGCATCAATATTTGCTGTTTTCTTTTTCGGCCTGAAATGAAAACTGCCGGAGATGGTAAAGACCCAGATAAAGCGGACGAGAATGGTGACGAAACTGATCAGCAATCCGTATAAAATCAATTCTGCCAGTGAAAAGCGCGTAAGCTGTTTCAGGATGCCCGGTAATTGCAAACCGATCAGGATAAAAATAAAACCGTTCAGTAAAAAGATCAGTGTGTCCCACACGATCCTGGTACGCATGCGGGTGAGGTAAGAAAATATTTCAGAAGATCGCCAGCTGATCAGCAGTCCTGTGCTTACAACAGCCAGGATACCTGAACTGTGTGCCCATTCGGCGCATAAATAAGAAAGGAATGGCGTGAGCAGGCTCAGGCTGGTTTCCACAACCGGGTAATGTTCTATCCGTTTATGAATTTGTATCAGCAGCCAGGCGATTGCCAATCCGATGACAATACCCACACCGGCAGCATATAAAAACTGTAATCCGGCTTCCCATAAAATAAATTGCCCGGTGATTACCGCTAACAATGCATAGCGGTAGGCAATCAGTGCAGACGCATCGTTCACCAGGCTTTCCCCTTCGAGTATGCTGATCACCTGCCGGTTAAGGTGGAGTCCGCGGATAATGCCAGTAGCAGCTGTTGCATCCGGTGGTGAAATGATCGCACCCAGTAAAAAAGCAAGTGGCCATGTAAAGAACGGAATAAAGAAATGGGCAACGGTAGCCACTGCGGCGACTGTAAAAAAAACGAGACTGATGCCGAGTGTTGAAATTGGCCGGATGTTTTTTTTGAAATCCAGCCAGGATGTTTTGATAGCGGCATCATAAATCAGTGGTGGCAGGAAAATAACGAATACCACTTCAGGGTCGAGTGCGAGGTCGGGCAGTACGGGTACGAATCCTATGAAAAGGCCTATCAGTACCAGGAGTACCGGGTAAGGCAGTTTTAATTTATCAATAATGGCGGTGAGACTGAGTAAAACGGCCAGGATAAAAATAATGATCTTGAAATTTTCCATGCAGTAGAAGGAGCGGCGTTCATTCAGTGAAATGACTGAATCAACTTTATGGAAGCTAGTCTTATTAATTCGAATTCAAAGCTAATGTAGGAATCATGTAACATTCCGCTGGAAAGGCATAACGGAATATTTTATTTACTGCAGCATCTTTATCATAACCTTAAAATATACTTTATGCCTTTAATGACTATTATTATTGTACTGATTGTGGCTGGTGTAGCACTCTGGCTTATAAATACTTACATACCCATGGATGGTAAAATAAAAAATATCCTGAATGGCGTGGTGGTGATTGCTGTGGTGATCTGGCTGCTGCAGGCGTTTGGGGTAATTAACAGCCTGAAGAGTATTCACGTATAATTCTGCAACCTGAAATTATCGGGTATGCGGCAATCTGCTGCATGCTGTTTTCTCAATCTATAAATTAAAAATTATGAAAGGAAAAAATTACTTGCGGATCGCAGGATTTGTAATGATGCTGGCTGTGGCTATCCCTGCCGGAGCAGAAGTCATAACCGCTGCCAAAACCGAAACTGCGAAAACAGATGATCCCAGGGTTGAACAACTGACAACCCGCTTAAAAGAAATCCGTTCGATGAAGGTCTCCACACTTTCACGCAATGAAAAACAATCATTGCGCCGCGAAGTGAAGGAAATTAAAAAAGAAATGAAAACTATTAAAGGTGGTGTGTACCTGTCTGTAGGCGCTATCATCATTGTAGCCTTATTACTTATTCTTCTCTTATAACAGCCGATTAGTTCCTTTGGTTCAGATCGATCCGGCTAAACCCCCCTTGTATATTAGCAGTATGTGCAAGGAGGGGTTTCTTGGCTTCGGCGGGGCTCAGCCTGAGATTGCTTTGTTTCAGCAGCAACTTTGCTTTCATTGTGCACTTTGTATTTCCTTTGTGGTCTTTGTGGTTAAATGTATTTATTTCAATTTTTAACCCTAACTTCCCCCATCTGATCAGTAGCTGCTCCCTCCACCCTTCGGCTCCCCTCAGAATTCTACTCCCTGTATATTTTTATTCACCAAAAACAAAAACCACATGAAAAAAGTGTTTTTCTGCCTGGCTGCTATTGCCATGCTCGCCGGATGTAAAGATGAAAAGAAAGCCGATGGACCGGCAACTACCACCATCGAAGATCCAAAACCACCGGCCAACCTTCCTTACACTGTAGCTTATTCTTCCAATTTCAAAATCGGCAATCCGGAATACTGTGCCATGATTTTGAAAGGGAGCTGGAAAGACTGGGAAATGAACCAGTTGGATGATATGAAAAGCTGGGTGGCCGACACAATTGTTGCCATGAGCAGTAATAACAAGATTACCAAAGGTGTTGACAGCTTACAAGCTAAATGGAAAAGATTCCGCTCTGATTTAGTTTCGGTAACAGACAGTATTGATGCGGTGATCTCCGTACGCAGCGTAGATAAGAACGAAGACTGGGTACTGGTATGGGCCCGGGAAATGTCGGTGAACAAAGCTGGTAAAAAAGACACCGTGGCCGTTATGGAAACCTGGAGAATTAATAAAGATGGAAAGGCGGATATGGTGATGCAGTTTGATCGGGCGACGAGGAAAGAATAAATGAAACTGGTTAAATAGAAAGAAACCCTGCAGCGATTGCGGGGTTTTTTTTAAATACAAACCAATTAAATACAAACCACAAAGTTATCTAAGGAATACATAGGCCCTATGATTGCAAATGTTGCAAAATTCGAAATCTTTAAATATTGCAAACCAAAAAAAGGGCACTATGATCCACCTGCGGTGGCCGAACCCTAATGGCTCGAAAATGTTCTGAACTTGTTTCAGCTGTATTTGTATTCCCTTGTGTCCTTTGTGTTGTTTCCTTTGTGCCCTTTGTGGTTTTGCTGTTTGTATTGGCTGTTTGTCTGTTTACTTTGCAGTTAATCATCATTTATTTAATTTTATTTCAAACCATTCCCCTTGCCCCGCATCCTTTTCTGTTTATTCTTCTTTGTCCCCCTGTTGCTTACCGCCCAGGAAAAATTAACCTATTACGATATCTCCTGGAAGCTATGCGATCCCGCTGAAGCCCGTTTTTTCTCGATCAAGAAAAAAACCGACAGTGGCTGGCTCCGCTACGATTATTTTATGCGGGAGAACAAGGTACAAATGACCGCCCTGTATGAAGATGAGGACTGCAAGGTCATGAATGGCTACACCAACTGGTATTATTATAATGGTATTCCATCCGCCGCCGGACGTTTTATCCATGGCAAACGGGAAGGCGTTTGTGTAAGCTGGCATCCCAACGGAATGATTTCCGATTCGGGCTATTTTCACAATGACAAGCCACAAGGTCTGCACCTGGGCTGGCACGCCAACGGTTACCAGCGCGATTCCCTGCAGGTGCTGAACGACAGTTCAAGTGTATATGTAAGCTGGTTCAGTAACGGGCTTCCTTCTTCTGCCGGCTACCGGTTAAATGACAAGCCCCACGGCTTCTGGCAATATTTCCACAATACGGGTCAGCCGGCTGCAAAAATAAAATATGAACACGGGCGGGTGTTGTCTGCAGAATACTTTGATGAATCCGGCAAGGCTATAACAGATACGTCACATACAGACCGCGACGCCGCCATGGTAAAAGGCAGATTTCTAGACTACCTGAACAAAAAACTATACTGGCCGAAAGGTCTGGAGTTCAGCAATGGTAACGTTGCGGCCGTGGAAGCCCGGTTCACCGTAAACGAAGACGGCAAAGTGGAAGATGTCTGGATTGCCACACCCCTGCACCCGCAGTTTGACGAGATTGTAGTCAGTATTATCAAATCCTGTCCGGCCTGGAAAACCGGAAGGCTAATTACAGCTGGTGGCCAGAAAGAAAAAATTTAAGCAGGTGGTGACTTATG
>JADKJV010000014.1 GCA_016720825.1 Chitinophagaceae bacterium
AACTTATATTCGATGCCCTGCAGCGATACCGTTCTAATATGGTTTGCGCATAAGGGAACTTCTAAAAAGCGGTATAATGGTTTGATTGCCGTTCTTGTCTCTTGCACCAGAGTATCACATGACCATACTCTTTCATCCATCTGCAAATGATCTTTGTAAATATCAACAGGTCTCTAAAATAATACCCGGTATAGATCTGGAACAGGAACAAATCCCGGTCACGTTCCAGATGTTGCTGGTTGCGGTAAATGTCAGAGCCTTACTTTCTTCACTTCCTGTAAATCCAAAAAGGTCCTTTTTGCTTTTTGTACACGGACATTTAATCCATCAAACAGAAATTCCATTTGCTGCGGCGATATATAGTTCTCCCTGCGGGCATAACGGATCACTTTTTTAAAAGTCCAGGAATGTTTGTCGCAGCGCCGAGTTCCAGTTCGGTTTGCATGAAGCGGCTAAAATCCCGGAGTAGTGTATTTTCAATCTCCGCAAAGAGGATCTGTTTTTTAAACTTTAAATGCGTAAGCGTGGTGGCGTATTTCTTAATAGTGTTGGGTTCCAGTTTTTCAGGAGGCCGGCTGATATAGCTTTGCATGAAGTCCAGAAAACTTTTATTATCTCCTTTATTGGTAAGGCCGGCAATGATACCCTCCACAGTTACCGGCTTGCTGAAGTTGACCGTGCGTTTGATATACTCGTTAATGAGCCTTTGATCTCGATGATCTTGTTATTGATCTCAAAGGCGAAGGGGTGATTTTGTTTGATCCAAGACCTTCTTTCCCGCTCCATTGATCTTTGCCTTATTTTGATTGGAGTTGGGACCCCTGTAATACCGGGCGAAGTTGCCCTGCTTAATACGGATATGCACCGGATACAGTCCGGATTTATTGTTTTCATTTCTCCAGTTCATCACCACAGCAATACTCGGGATACTCACCATACAAAGGTCGTTTTTAGATTTCTTAAAAACCGTAAACAAAACCA
The DNA here is from genome assembly GCA_016720825.1 of Chitinophagaceae bacterium. GTDB lineage: Bacteria > Bacteroidota > Bacteroidia > Chitinophagales > Chitinophagaceae > JJ008. The sequence continues at coordinate 982 of JADKJV010000014.1, forward strand.
AACGAATTAACGGGAGTTCACGGGAATTAAAAAGAGAGGTTTTAACTGCAGAAACCTTACCAGTCAATGACTTCGTAAGGTTTTCCTTTTTTTAATTCCTATTAATTTAGCTGGAGGGTGGTCCACGCCCTGGAATCGAACCAGGATCTGGAGCTTCGGAAACTCTTATACTATCCATTGTACTACGAGGCCTGGTATGAGTCTTTAGTCGGTAGTCTCTAGTCTTTAGTCAAAGCATCAAGTTAAAGGACTAAAGACTAGCGACTAAAGACTAACGACTATTTAATAAGACCGTGTGCATTTGTCGCAAATATTTTCACGGCAATAGCCAGCAAAATTACGCCAAAAAATTTTCTTACGGCAATTAATCCGGCAGGACCAAGGAGACGGGCCAAACCACCCAGCGATTTGAGTACAATATATACTACCACGAGATTGAGGAGGATGGCTGCGGAAATGGTGGTCTCCGTATAATTGGCCTTGAGCGACATAATGGTGGTCAGCGTACCCGAGCCCGCAATCAGGGGAAAAGCAATCGGAACAACAGTAGCCGCCTTTATATCTTTCTCACTTTTGAAAAATTCCAGGCCCAGCACCATTTCGAGTCCGAGGATAAAGATTACAATCGAACCGCCAACGGCAAACGATTTTACATCCAGCCCTAACAGGTTCAGGAACCCTTTTCCCACAAATAAAAACAGGATCATCAACGCACCGGATATTATCGTGGCCTTGAATTCATTGATGCCGCCCATTTTTTCCTTAATGGAAATCAGGATGGGGACAGAACCGATGATGTCTATCACCGCAAAAAGGGTGAAACCTACGGTAAGGAGTTCGCCGGCGTCTACATGCATGGGGAAGTTTTAATAAAGTTAAGTTTTAAATACATTTAACCACAAGGATCACTAAGAATACCACTAAGGTCACTGGAGGGGGTGGTATCTTTGTGCCCTTTGTGGTAAAAATTCAAAATCAAAATTCAAAACGTACTCCCCCCGCTACATTCATCCCCCTTGCATTATACCCCAGCACATCCATATACTTCACATCCCCCAGATTCCGCAAATCCGCAAAAAACCTGAACGCCTTTCCCACACGGTACTCTCCATACAAATCAATCGTAGTATACGCTTTCAGCGGGGCCGGACTGCTCCCATACACAAACTCCTCGCGCTTGCTCACCAAACGAATAGAAGTTTTTACCAGCAATGCTTTGGTGAACTGGTAGCCCAGTTCCACATTCAGCGCATGCTTGGGTATGTGGTATAAGTTGAAATAACTCGTGTCTTTGCCAACCGGTGTTCCTGTACCATCAAATCCCGCTGTTGTTTTGCCATCTGTAAATGTATAGTTGCCATTTACCAGCCAGCCTTTTTTACGGAAGCTCCACTCCAGCTCTGCACCATGGTTTTTCTGCAAAGAAGCATTCTGGTAAAGACTCGTGAAGTTCAGCGGGTCGTAGGTGTAGAGTATAATGTTTTTGGTGCGGCTGTAAAACCCGGTCAGCCGGATGCTGAGTGAAGTGGTTGGTGCTATGCTGACACCCGCTTCTCCCACCAGGGCTTTCTCAGGCTGCAGTGTATTGTTGCCTGCGAAAGGATCATACAACTGGTATAACGTGGGTACTTTGTACGCCGAGTATACATTCACGTATGTTTTCACCTTACGACTTACCTGGTAGGAAGGATTAAACGTAAAACTGAAATTATCGCCATATTCAGAATGCTTGTTCCAGCGACCGCCGCCTTCCACATTCCAGCCTGATTTATTTTTGTAGACTAAAGAAGCGTAAACCGTGAATTGATTCATGTCCGCATCCAACTCCGGCGCTGTATACGGTCCAAACATACCGGTTGAATAATAATTCTGCACCGTTTTATTCAGCCTGATATCAGAACCCGCCACCAGCTCCCAGTTTTTCCACTGCTGGTTGGTATACAACTCTGCATAATGCGTGATTCCTGTATAACCGCCATTTGAAAAATAAGAATAGGGATTTCCTTTCGATACCGAATCGTCCAGGTAATTCCGGTTTCGCCTGGTTATAGAGATAATTCAACTGCACCTTCCCGTTCTTCAGTGCATACATCCAGCCGGCACCAGCCTGTATGTTTTCATTGGTCGCTGTGAAATCACGGTCATCAGTATAAGCAGCCGCATCCACATCTGTTTTGTATTTATTATACCTGCCTGTGAGAACCATCTGCAAAGCAGGTAACAGTTTTATGCTGAAACGACCACTTAACGCATGCTGGTCAAATCCATCCCGGTCAAAATTGCCGGAACCAGTTGTGTCTTTCGCCGAAGAAAAACCATCCGAAGAAGTATGGGCATATTGTACCGAGAAATCAGCCTTCTTCCCATTCAGGCTCAGCCCCAGTGATTCCTGTAAACTGTTGTAAGAACCGCCACTGAACTGGCCATTAAACTGTACGGAACGACTTGTTGCCTTACGTGTGATAATATTCACCACACCGGAAACTGCATCAGACCCATATAAAGTAGACTGCCCACCTTTAAGTATTTCAATCCGCTCCACCTGGGAAGGATGGATAAAATTCAAATCAAAATAATTCGTGATCACCGAAGGATCATTCACCGGAATGCCATCCACCAGCAATAATACATTGCCGGCTGATCCACCACGAATGCTGATCGTCTGGTTTGTGCCTGCATTATTATTAGCACCGGTTACAATCGTGCCGGCAATGCCATTCAGCAATTCACCAAGACCACGGGCACCTGACTGGTCGAGCTGCTCACGGGTAATCACCGTTACCACCTTACCTGTTTCACTTTGTTTGCGGGCATACTTGCTGGCGCTGAGCACCACTTCATCGAGTGAATGATGCGTCGTGTCCTGGGCCAGTAGCCGGCTGCTGAAGATGACAGCAGCCAGCACAAAAAATAGTTTTTTCATTTGAAAAAATTTTGTGTGACTGCTTCCGGAAAAAATAGAAATATAAAAGCGATTGCGATTACATCTCATGCCTTTCACCCGAAAGCTGATTATGGTTTGTGAGATGGCAGGTCTTCTGGCTTGTATCCATGCTTCCGGACCTTCCCGTTCATCTTTGAACAGTGGTCAGCAGCGGAGCATATTGTCCTTTCGGGGATACTTACAGCTACGGGGATAGCACCGGACTCATTGCAATTACAATTTCACCGGTTTCCCTTTTAATTCCGGCTTTTGGCCGTGAAACCATTTCGGTGCAAAAATAGGGGAAGGGGAACAGGCGGTCAGATAAGTTTTACACAATAGATGGATAAATTGTAAAAACACTGTCAGACTTTTCCCAAACCACTTCGTTTAATCATACCAACCGGAAAATTATTCAAGGTTTTCTTTAACAATCTCCTGAAAATGAAAAGGGAATAACTGCGTTATGCAGGTAACAATTCGTGAATTACAAGCCACGATCGCTTCTGCCTGGATTTATTCACATTTAAAACGTGTCCAATGAAGCGTCAGCCCCTGCCTTTATTAATTATAGCTATCGTGATGATAGCAACTGTTAGCCCGGCGAAAGCACAGGTCTTCCGCCCAAAGTATGAATATGGTTTATCGCTGGGAGTACTCCTCTACCAGGGGGATCTCACCCCGGAACGGTTCGGCGCTGCCAAAACCATGAAGTTCGCGTGGGCACTCAGTGCCGCCCGCATACTCAGTCCATCTATGACAATAAAAGGACAATTCCTCCGCGGCCGTTTGCGTGGTGATGATTCCAAATACGCCAGCCCGGAATACCGGCAACAACGGAATTTTAATTTCACCACACCAGTCACTGAACTCAGCGTACAGCTCGTGTACAACCCGCTCGGTAAAAATGATGCAGACAAAGGCTTTGCACCCTACCTCTTTGCCGGTGGCGGATTGGCTTTCCTCAACATCAAACGAAACTGGCAGGGCATCAACGGGGAATACTTTACTGCCCAAACAGCGCCAAACGTCTGGAACGGACTGGCTATTGATACTGCGAAGTCATTACCGAAAATGATCCCTGTGATTCCTGCCGGTGCGGGGTTGAGGTATTATATCAATACACACTGGTCAGTGAATGCAGAAACTTCTTACCGGTTTAATTACACCGACTACCTGGATGGGTTTAGTGAATCTGTGAATCCGAAGCTGAATGATCATTATGTGAATTATTCGGTGGGGGTGGTGTACAGGCGGGGCGGGAAGGATAAAATGGGATGTCCGGTAGTTAAATACTGATTTTTTTTTACCACAAAGAGCACAAAGGAATACACAAAGGTCACCAGGCTAAAAACCTTGTGAACTTTCTTAGGAAGGGGGTGTATTTCTTTGTGCGCTTTGTGGTAAAAAAACTATTTTCTACAACTAATAATCAACCCAAAATAAGCTGATCGTCCCGCTGCCGCATTGTAATACCTCCCCGCCGCCGCATTAATATCATTCCCCAAACTGTAAGTCTCATCCAGCAAATTCTCCACCCCCGCATACAAATTCAATGTAATACCCGTCTTCATTTTCTTTTTCCATCCGGCTTTCAGGTTCAGGATAGCGTAGGGGTCTGCAACGGCCGTATTTGCATCATTCAGGTATATTTTGGCAGCATGGTAATAGCCGGCATTTGAATAGAATCCTTTTGCATAATCGATATTCAGTTGCAGTGAAGCCGTGAAAGCGGGTACGGAAGGTGTTTTGTTCCCCGAAAAATCGCTGCCATCTTTAATAAAGCTGCCATAGTGGAAATGGTTCATGGACAGGTCGCTGCTTATAAAGAATTGTTTGAAAATTCCACTGCCTGATTTTTTTGTATAATCTGCATGAAATTCAAGTCCCCGTTGGGTCATATCCCCTGCGTTTACAAAATAATCTGCCCCGCTGTTATCGCGACGCGGTACCAGTGCATGCTCCAGTTTAAAGCTGAAGCCAGTCAGCTCAATATGCAAAGCCCGTTTGAACAGAAAACCGCGGAAACCGGATTCATAACTCCAGCCTTCTTCCGCTTCCAGGTCGGTGCTGATTACGCCCGTGGAAGGAAGCAGTTCTGCGGTTGTGGGTGGTGAAAACCCCCGCGACACAGAAACAAAGAAATAATAATGATTATCCCAGTCTTTCATAATGCCGAACCGCGGGGCGATCTCGGCCTGGTAGTTTTTAGTCTGTGCCACTACAGGATAATTGCTGAGCCTTTTGATCGACACTTTTGTATAATTGGTGCTGGCCCCTGCAAAAATATTCAGGTGGTTGTTGTAAGTATAACTGATCTGTGCATAGATGCCTGAGGTAATCGTTTTTATATCATCATTTGTCTGCAACGTATCCCGTTCCCCGTTTTTATTTTTGGAGACCTGGGTGTTGAATAAGCCTGTCTGTAACTCAGCCCCCGCATTAATATCCAGCGTATGCCGGTGGCGGTACAGTTTAATGTTGAAATTGGTACGCCCGCCCCAGGAAGGTTCTTTGCGCTGTTCATAATTACGCACAGCCGGATTTTTGAAATCAGTATAATAACCATCTACCGTGGTCGTGTTCTTCACAGAATTAGAGAAAGAAATTTTTCTGTCACACCCGCCAGTAAATTTTGCTGGAAGATCGCCGCCTTTGCATTGCGTGCAGATGGAAATGCGCCAGCGGCAGGCCTGGAGGCACGGGGATTGTTTTTGTATTCAGTTAACGTCAGTGCCCCCGGCGTCTGGTAATATAAATTAGTATAGAGTAAAGAAAAATCAGTTTGTGAACGCTTGCCGCTTTTCAGGGAACTGCTCCAGGAGAAATTATCCCGGTGCATGACGGTATGATCGCGGTAGCCATCCGATTGCTGACGGGAGCCTGTGATCATATTCTTATGTTCTTTATCTCCCCAGCTCAGTGAGCCAAAAATATTCAGCGTGCCATAACTGCCGCCATTGATCTCGGCCGTTACACCCGGTTTCCATACCCCAAAACTGTTCAGTAAGATCAGGCCGCCTGTACCCGCACCATACATACTGGCCGCCGGGCCTTTCACCACTTCCAGGAACGTAAAATTATTTGCCGCAAACTGGTTGAAGTAAGTATTGCCCCCGGGATCCGTCACCGCAATATCATTCCAGTACACCTTTATATTACGTACCCCAAACGGCGAACGCAAAGAACTGCCCCGGATGCTGATCCGGTAACTGCCGGGTGACCTTTCTTCCATCCGTACGCCGGGCACGGTATTCAATGCCGTCAGCAACGAACTTTTCGACTGCGCAAATTTTTCGGGATCCACTACCGCAACAGGCATACATACGGCAGATGATAATTTGTCAATACCAAAAGCCCGCAGCTTTACGCTGTCCAGCGTTTTTAAAGTGTCAGTGGGGTTTACCTGCGACTGCAGGTATGTACAAATGGCCAGGAGTAATATCGTGGCAATGGTTTTTTTCATAGAATCAGCGGTCATAAAGTTAGAACCTTTTATTTGTATCTTCAAGCCATGGCAGCAAAGAATAAACTGAATCTCTTTGACCTGAGTCTCATAGTAGTAAGTCTGGTAATTGGCATGGGTATCTTCAGGAATCCCGCATCAGTCGCTGCCACTTCCGGTACCCAGTCTATCTTTTTCCTGCTATGGGTTGCTGGTGGACTGATTGCACTCTGCGGCGCCCTCACCTATGCTGAAATCGGCCAGCGCCTGCCTGCCATGGGCGGTTACTACAAAGTATTCGCACAATGTTATCATCCTTCAGTAGGATTTTCTGTGAACTCTATTATCCTGATCAGCAATGCAGCTTCACTTGCGGTTGTGGCACTTATCGGGGCTGATTATGTCAGCGATCTTTTATATGGCCATCCCAGTGGTGTTTTGTTTAATACCGGCGTGGCTATTGCGGCTGTCGCTATTTTCTTTGTAGTGAATTTATTCGGATTGAAAACCAGCAGCCGTACACAAAACCTGCTCATCATTATAAAAGTAGGACTGGTGGTATTGCTCATTGCCAGCATGTTTAAGGGACTCGTGATTGAACCCCATGGTTACGAAACCGGTTCGCCATTATATAAACTCGGGGAGAAAAATGCATTCTCCTTATTTGTTATTTCCCTGATCCCGGTCTGTTTTGCATACGGCGGTTACCAGCAAACCATCAACTTCGGCAGCGAGGTAAAAGACCACCGCACCATTCCGAAAGGTATTATTATCGGTATCATCATCGTGATCTCATTATATCTCCCTCATCAACGTGGCCTATACGCAGGTGATCGGATATGATAAAATGAAAAACGCTTCTGCCATCGGGTCCCTGCTTTGTGAGGCCTGGTTTGGGAAAGCCGGGGGTAAAGTATTCGATGCACTGATGTTTCTCTCTGTTCTGGCCTATGTAAACATCCTGCTGATGAGCAACCCCCGCGTGATGTTTGCCATGAGTGAAGACCGGGTGTTCCCCAAAGTGTTTTCAATCCGTCATCCCAAGACTGAAGCGCTGGTGGCCGGGTTGATTACGTTCTCACTTATCACTATCGTCATTACATTTTTTGGGAAAGGAGTGGATAATATTTTGAATTTTACCATGTTCCTCGACAGCATTGGTATGAGCACTTCCGCTGCCACGCTGTTCATTCTCCGGAAAAGAAAACAAAACAGCGAACTGATTACGGGTACCTGGAATAAATTCACACCCATACTGGCCGGTTTTTTTGTTTTCAGTTATTTTATGATCGCGGTAGGCGTGGTCATCAAAGATGTAAACGCCGCACTGATCGGTACCGGTTTATTGGGCTTTTTCCTTGCTTTGTATTTCCTGTTTTATCACAAGAAGCACGCATAATATGGACATCTCTCAAATCATCAATGAACTCGGGGAAGACCGCGAAAACTATTTCAACGCAGTCGCGCCCCCGATTATGCAAACCAGCAATTTTGCTTTCTCCAAAGTAGCCGACCTGCGAAAGGCCTTTGAAGATGAAATGGGCGGCTATCTCTACAGCCGCGGTTTAAACCCTACCATTGATATCCTCCGTAAAAAACTTGCAGCACTGGATGGGGCAGAAGATTGCCTCGTTTTCAATAACGGCGCCGCTGCTATTTTCGCCGGCATCCTGGCACATGTCAAAGCCGGTGATCATATCGTTTCCGTTAAAGCGCCTTATACCTGGGTGCAGCGTATGCTGGATGTGATCCTGCCGCGGTTCGGCGTTACATCCACCTATATTGATGGTACTAAAATTGAAAATTGGAAAGCGGCCACAAAAGTCAATACCACTTTCTATTATCTCGAATCCCCCAACAGCTGGGATTTTGCCATCCAGGATATCCGCGCCGTTGCGGCACTGGCTAAATCCAAAGGCATTACCACTTTAATAGATAACAGTTATTGCACTCCCATCTACCAGCGCCCCATTGAAATGGGTATTGACATGGCGATGCAGACAGCCACCAAATATATCGGCGGACACAGTGATACCCTCGGTGGTGTTCTCAGCGGATCACATGCCATCATGGAAAAAATATTCAACAGTGAATATCTCAATATCGGCAGCGGCATACAGCCTTTCAATGCCTGGCTGATGATCCGGGGATTGAGGACATTGCCGGCCCGTCTGGCACAAATCACCCATACCACCGCCAAAGTGAATGCGTTTTTGTCAAACCACCCGGCTGTGGAAAGAGTCATCTTTCCCTTTAACCCTTCCTTTCCGCAATATGAGCTGGCCAAAAAACAGATGAGCGGGGCCTGCGGTTTGCAGACCATCGTGATGAAAACCCGGAAAATGGATGACATTGTCCGCTTCTGTGAATCCTTACACCATATTATGATGGCCGTAAGCTGGGGCGGTCATGAAAGCCTGGTCATTCCCAAATGTGCGGGACTGAACCCGGCCGATTTTAACCCCGAAAACCCGGAACACCGCTATGTCCGGCTTTATACGGGGCTTGAGGATGCTGATTACCTGATCGCGGATCTGGACCAGGCCCTGAACCAGGCCGGTTAAAACCAGTTAACGATCATCAGCTTCTGCTGCCCTGAATTCATTTAATTTTGCACCATGTTTTGCAAAGTCCCTCTCTTTCGCCTGATACCCGCAATAATTGGTTTATTCTTTTCCAGCCTGCACAGGCGCAGCAGGTTGAAAAATGGGATTTAATCCGCTGCGTGGATTACGCCATGAAGAATAATATTTCCGTGCGCCAGTCTGACCTGCAAATCCGTTTTTCGAAACTGGATTTTGACCAGTCTAAACTGTCACTCTACCCGCAGGCTAATTTCAGCTCCAGCCTGGGTTACAGCGCCGGCCGCAACCAGGATCCGACTTCTTTCAGCCTGATCACCACCGGATATACATTTAATAACCTCACACTCCAGTCGAATCTCGAAATATTCAACTGGTTCAGTAAGAAAAATACTATCGCCGCACGTGAACAGGATTTTAAATCTTCACAGGCCGGTGCAGAAAAAGCCAGGAACGATGTATCCCTGAATGTGGCCATCGCTTACCTGCAGATTTTACTCGCCCGGGAGAATGTAAAACTGGCCGCCTCGCAGGTGGCAGAAAGCCGTTCCCAGCTTGACCGCACCCGCAAACAGGTGGATGCAGGCAAACTGCCCGAACTGAATGCAGCGAATCTCGAAGCATCACTTGCCAATGACAGCTCAAACCTGATAACAGCCCAGACCAATGCCTCCCAGGCTTTGCTCCAGTTAAAAGCTTTATTAAATATGGATGCAGGAACTGCATTTGATATTGTTGAACCGCCCATCGAAAAAATCCCGGTTGAAAACCTGGCTGATTTACAACCAGAGGCCGTGTATGCACTTGCAGCCAACAGCATGCCCCAGCAAAAACAGGATGGGTTTAACCTGGCAGCGGCTAAAAAATCTGCGGAAGCTGCAAAGGGAGCCATGTATCCCACGATCAGTATTTTCGGAAGCCTGGGTTCTGCCTATAACAGCAAGGCGCAGGAAGTAACCGGGATAACTTCTGTGAATTCGCCAATCGGAACGGTTACAGTGAGCGGCACACCTTACCAGGTGTTTCCGGTTTCACCGTTCTCTGTTTATTCTTATGGCAAAATCGGATACTTCAACCAGCTCAACCAGAATTTCAGGCAGTCCATCGGTTTAAGTGTGAGTGTGCCGATATTAAGTGGTGGTAATCTCCGCAGCAGCTGGCAGCGCGCCAAACTCAATGTGGCCCGGGTTGAATTAACCAAAGAACAAAACAGCTTCACGCTCAAACAGGATATATATAAAGCATACAACGATGCTACGGCTGCCGTGCAGAAATATTATGCCACACAAAAATCAGTGGCCGCATCACAGAAAGCTTTTGAATATGCCACTAAAAGGTATGACCTCGGGCTTTTATCCAGTTACGACCTGGTGACTTCCCGCAATTCCCTGCTCAATGCACAAACACAAATGATTTACGCCCGATATGACTACCTGTTCAAAATGAAACTGCTTGAGTTTTATAAAGGACAGGGAATAAAATTGTAAACAGGAAGACATGAAAAAAAGATCAAAGAAGTGGTATTATATAGCAGGAGCCGTACTGGTGGTTGCTTATATTGGTTATAAAGTGATGTATGCCGGTAAGAAGCCCGCAGAGAAAGTGTCCACAGAAAAAGCGGTGAAAAGAACCATCATCGAAACGGTGAATGCCAGTGGTAAAATATACCCGGAAATTGAAGTAAAGATCAGTCCCGATGTATCCGGCCAGATTACCGATTTATATGTACAGGAAGGCGACAGTGTGCACAAAGGACAAACCCTGGCACGTATTTACTCTGATATTTACGCCCTGCAGCGTGATGAAGCGGCTTCCCGTGTAAACCAGACTGTAGCCACTGTTGACAATGGCAAAGCCGCCATGGAAGCTTTACAGGCATCCCTCGACCAGGCCCGTCAGAATTACGACCGGAATAAATCGCTGTTCGACCAGAAAGTGATTTCCAAATCCGAACTGGAAGTATATGAAGTTAGTCTGCGGACTGCAGAGGCAAATCTCAAAGCAGCGCGTCAGAATATCCGCGGACTGGAAGCCAATGTGCATTCCACCCAAACCAGCCTGAGCCGTGCGTCAAAAGATTTAAGCCGGACTACCATCATTGCCCCGATGGATGGTGTGATCTCATCCCTGAAAATCAAAAAAGGGGAAAGCGTTGCCGGTAACAGTTTTAATGTAGGTACTGAAATGATGACCGTAGCTGATATGGCAGTACTGGAAGTACGCGTGGATGTAGGCGAAAATGATATCGTGAAAGTACAGGTGGGTGATTCCGCCGATGTGCAGGTGGATGCATACAACAACCGTAAGTTCAAAGGCATAGTTACAAAGATTGCCAGCAGCACTAAAAACAGCTCTGCCCTGACCAGCTCCAATGATGTGACCAATTATGAAGTAAGAATCAGGCTTGATAAATCATCTTATACAGATTTAACCAGCCAGACTTTCCCCTTCCGCCCCGGTATGAATGCCAGCGCCGACATCAAAACAAGAAGAGTGGATAATGTACTGGCCGTTCCCATCGGTGCTGTCAATGCCCGTGTAAAAGGCAGCGACGAAAGCATGGAGGAGAAAAAAGCTAAAGACAACAAATCAAAAGGCAACGACGAATCTGCTCCCACCGTTGTAACTGACGAAACAGAAGAAATCGTTTTTGTGCTCCAGGCAGACCAAAAAGTGAAAAAAAGTAGTGGTGCGCTCCGGCGTCCAGGACCTGAACTATATCGAAATCCTTTCCGGAATTAAAGAAGGTGATGAAGTAATCAGCGGGCCATATACTGCCGTTAGTAAAACTTTGAAAGACGGAGCGACGGTTAAGGTGGTGCCGAGGGATAAGTTGTTTGAGAAATAGCAGGAGGCAGGAGGCAGGAGGCAGGGAGAGCAGGGAGCCGGGGAGGCAGGACGCCAAAGGCCGCAGCAACAGCAATTAAAGGCAAAACGAGTAACAGGCAACTGGTAACAGGTAACAACTAAAAACATGGAGTTCGGAATCATCGGCGGCGGATCCTGGGCCACAGCCCTTGTCAAAATCTTAGCCGATAAAAAAAATAAAGTGCATTGGTGGATCAGGTCGGAAGACAATATCCGCAAGATCCGGGAGACGGGTTATAACCCATCCTATCTGAAAGATGCAAAGCTGGATACAAACTACATTGACCTCTCTACAGATTTGGCCGGTATTGTGAAAGCCGCTGATGTGCTGGTGGTGGCGGTGCCTTCTGCGTATGTGGAATCATCCCTTGCTGTTTTATCACCCGATGCGCTAGCTGGCAAAAAAGTGATTTCGGCTATTAAAGGACTGATCCCCGGGAAGAATATACTGCTGAATTTTTACCTGCAGCAGCAGTTTGGGATGAAGCTGGAAAATTATTTTGCGGTGCTGGGTCCCTGTCATGCTGAGGAAGTGGCTGCAGAGAAACTTTCTTACCTCACATTTTCCGGTGTTGATTACAGGGCCGCTTCTGAAATTGCGTCGCAGTTTTCCACGCCATATATAAATACCATTGTTAACCATGATATCCTCGGCGTGCAGTATGCCGCTGTGCTGAAAAATATTTATGCCCTTGGTGCCGGTATGGCGCAGGGTCTGGGCTATGGTGATAATTTCCTGAGTGTATATATTGCCAATGCCGCCGATGAAATGGCCTCCTTCCTCCGCCGGTCCGGTGCAGAACATATTGAAGTGGGTGTGCATGATGAAGATCCATATACCCATGGCAAGAGTGTGAACTATGCCGCTTCGGTTTATTTGGGTGATTTGCTGGTAACCTGTTACTCCCGTTTCAGCCGCAACCGGAATTTTGGCCGGATGATCGGGGAGGGGAAAACCGTGGATGAAACCCGTCACGAGATGAATATGGTGGCCGAGGGTTACCATGCTTCCAAATGTATTTACGCCCTGAACCAGACGGTTTTAGCGGGCATTCCCATTGCGGAAACGATCTATAAAATTCTATGGGAAGATGTTAAAGCCGTTGATGGTTTTAAACGCATTGAGCGTGTGCTGGTCTGATCTGGAAACAGACCCTATGCCTTTATTTTACCACGGTTTCGTTCCTGCTGCCATCCTGCTGATGGTGATCAGCCTGGGGGTTAGACAGCTCTGGGAATACTGGAAACAATATCATCAAAAACTTTAACTTCACGGGCTATAAAAGTTCCCCGTATGATTAAGTTTTTCCAGGTTCTATTCTTCTCAGCCGGTGTTATATTAATCGTATTAAATGTGCTTGAGTATAACAAATACCGGGAAAGCCGCCAGGAAGGCGCCACCAAACCCCATCCCATCAAGTGGTTCAACTTCATCCTTACATCCATCGTGGCTGTGGGTTGTGTATTGAATATACTTTTTGCGTGGATCGTTTGATTTTAAGTTAAATCATATATCAGGTTATATTTTCCCTGCTTCGCTCAGGTTGCTCGCTGCGCTTAGGTTCCTCGCTTCGCTCGAAATGAACTGTGTTTTAAAACAAATTTTTTTAGCCGCAGTTTTTTACCAATTGTATTTCGCTGCGTTCGCTGCTCCGCTGCGGCCGCTGCGAGAAACCAGAACGCTATTCAAAAAACAAATCCGCCGCAATCCCATCTGCCAGCAGTTTCCCTTCCTTCGTGAGACGCAGCCTGTTCGCTTCCTGTATCATCAAACCCCGCTCAAGGTACTGACTGCTTTTTTGCAGCAGTGAAGATTTTGTCTGGTCATCCATACCGGACAAGTCAAGTCCTTCCGTGGTGCGGAGTTCAATCATGATTTTCTCATTCAGCTTTTGTATGGGTGTGAGCAGTTCTGTTTCTGCCGGCAAATGGCCTGTTGAAATTTCTTTCAGGTAACGCTGGTTGTTGGCCACATTCCATTGCCGGCTGCTGCCATTGTAAGAATGTGCAGATGGCCCGATGCCCAGGTATTTTTTTCCTTCCCAGTAAGATTTATTATGCCGGCTACGGAAACCGGGCTTCGCAAAATTGGAGATTTCATAATGTTCATAGCCTGCTGCTTCGAGATAATCCATGCCCATCCTGAATTGCGCCGCCTGTACATCCGGATCAGTCGGTGCTTTCTTTTTCTCACGGATCAGTTTATCCAGCGGCGTTTTGCTTTCTACGGTTAATGCATAGCAGGACAAATGCGGAACACCCAGTGAAACGGCGGTTTCCATATTTTTTATCCAGCGTTCATCACTTAAGCCCGGTGTGCCGTAAATCAGGTCAATGCTGATATTGGGAAATAAAGGCAGCGCCAGCTTCAGGCAGTTGATGGCCTGGTCAGCCTGGTGTGCGCGGTTCATCCAGGTCAGGTCTTCATCAAAAAAACTCTGGATGCCGATGCTAAGTCGATTGACCCCGGCTGATTGCCAGGCCTGCAGTTTTTGCAGATTGATATCATCAGGGTTAGCTTCCAGGGTGATTTCAGCAGGATTCGATTATTGTAAATTGATCCCGGATCGCCTGCAGTAATTCTTAAAGTTCTGATTCCTTCAGGAAGGGAAGGCGTGCCGCCGCCAAAATAAATCGTGTCCAGCGTTTCGCCCTGCAGGTAATCTTTCTGCATCATGATTTCAGCCTTCATGGCTTCCAGCACTTCTTTTTTATAATGCAGCGATGTGCTGAAATGGAAATTACAGTAATGACAGGCCTGTTTGCAAAAAGGGATATGAATATAAATACCAGCCAAGCTTGTTTGCGATTTAATGAATATTTTTACCCGGCTTTATTATTTCCAAAGCCGTACTGCGGTGACAAAATTAAGACAGCAAATACCGGTTCTGCTTTTTTTATTCCTGCCGGTGCTGGCCGCAGCCCAGGAAAAATACAGGCTCGTCATCCAGCCAGCTGAACGTGATAACACCAGCCTGCGTTCCATTTTCACACCCGATACAGTTTTTAGTTCCCGGATCGACTGCGGTGAATACATCAGCAAACTCCCGTCCCTGCTGCAAACCAAAGGATATGTAACCGCTTCCCTGGATTCGGTGGTCTACAGCGAACACGAAGCCCGCATTGTGTTATACACCGGCAAAGTGTACCGCTGGGCCAGGCTTGATGCCAGCCGCACCGATCCTGAAATGCTGCAGGCCATCGGCTGGCGGCCGCAGCTGTTTGAAGAAAAACCGCTTGATTTCATCGCCCTGCAGTCATGGCAGGAACGGATGCTCACCCAATATGAAAACACCGGCTATCCATTTGCAAGGGTTTACCTCGACAGCATACAAATGGATGGTGATTCAGTCAGGGCTGTATTAAAAACAGACAGGGGTCCGCTGTATCATATTGACAGTCTCCGTGTATTCGGCACAGTGAAATTGTCAAACACCTTCCTTGAGCATTATCTGGATATTTCCCCCGGCAGTATTTATAATAAGAAGAAATTATCCGGCATCAGTAAACGGATCCGCGAGCTGCCTTATGTGGAAGAAGAACAGCCCGCCAGTTTAACGCGGCTTGCCACCGGTTCTATCCTCAATCTTTATCTCAAACAAAAGAAGAGCAGCCAGGTCAATATCCTCGTGGGCTTCCTGCCGAATAATGACCAGCTGTCGAACAATAAATTATTACTCACCGGTGAAGCCAATATCAATCTCAAAAACGCATTGGGCAGTGGTGAAACAATCGGATTAAACTGGCAGCAGCTGCAGGTGAAATCGCCACGCCTGCATATCGTTTTTGAGCAGCCTTATTTATTCAAATCACCGCTGGGTGTGAATTTCAATTTTGATATTTTCCGGAAGGACAGCACATTTCTCAACATCAATCTGCAGCTGGGCGCGCAATACACATTGGGGACAACACAGGTGGTGAAATTATTCCTGAACCGCTTCCAGACCATCGTGAATGGAATTAATACACCACTCATTCTGCAGACCAGGCGACTGCCGGAAGAAGGAGACCTGAGTTCACTGAACCTGGGCGTTGAATATGATTATAACAATACCGATTACCGGCTGAATCCCCGCAGCGGGAATGAATTCCGGATCACCAGCTCAGGCGGTACCAAAAAAATCAGGAAGAACAACGAACTGCTCGAACTGAAAGACCCTTCTGATCCGGGTTTTGACTTCGGGACTTTATATGATACCGTCAAACTCAAGACCTACCAGTTCCGGGTCAAAGCCGTTGCCGCGCATTATTTCCCGCTGGGCGCACATAAGTCCACCCTGAAAACAGCCATCAATACCGGAATCTTTTCCAGCGGACGCATTTTCAGGAATGAATTATTCCAGATCGGCGGGTATAAACTCCTCCGCGGATTTGATGAGGAAAGTGAATACCTCTCGGCCTATGCGATTGCTACCATGGAATACCGGCTGTTGCTGGACCGCAACTCCTATTTCTATGTACTGGCCGACGGGGGATGGGGACAGGATACCAAGAACAATTATACCTATATCGGAACCGGGCTCGGACTGGCATTTGAAACCAAAGCCGGGATTTTCAATATCGCTCTCGGACTGGGAAAAAGAAATGATACCGAATTCAACCTCCGTAAATCCAAACTCCATTTTGGTTTCGTCAGTTATTTTTAATTAAATCTGCTGAATTAACGCAGCTGCATCACAAAGGCATGCTTTCATTCGATATTTTTGCCTCCCAAATCAATTACTTGAAACGTTTCATCCTGCTGGTTTTCCTTTTCACATGTTCCTGCTGCCTGCAAGCACAGGAACCGGCAGATACTGTGCGTCCTGTATTAGCTGATTCGTTACTGGTGGCTGATTCACTGCCCGTGGCCGACAGCTCAATGGTAGCCGATACAACGCGTTTCCGCTTACTGAACGATTCCCTGCTGCATACTTTCCGCCAGTCAGGGAAACCGGATCAGTTTGATGTTTTTTTTACAGCGCCGATTGACTGGCGGTTTTATACCATCAGACCCGCCGCTGCACTGGATAAAATTCAAAAACCATTTGCACCCCTCCGGGAAACGCAGGACAAGGATTTTCTTTTTTACGTACTCGTATTGCTGTTCCTGGTTTATGCGATGATCAGGAATATGTTCCCTAAATACTTCAATGACCTGTTCCGTTTATTCTTCCGCACCACGCTGAAGCAAAGACAGATCAGGGAGCAGATGATGCAAACACCCCTGCCTTCCTTGTTGTATAACGGGTTGTTTGTACTCAGCGGGGGATTATACCTGGCGTTTATCGCCCAGTATTTCAAACTGGATAAATACACTGATTTCTGGCTGATTTATATCTACAGCTGTGCCGGGCTTTCGCTGGTTTACCTGGTGAAATTTGTGGGGCTTTTGTTTACCGGCTGGTTATTCCAGCAACAGGAGGGTGCCCGGTCCTATATTTTCATCGTTTTTATTGTAAATAAGATGATTGGCATCCTGCTCCTGCCTTTCCTCCTGGTACTGGCTTTTTCAGGGGGGAATATTTATACGGTGGGACTGAATCTCTCCGCCTTCATGCTTGGAGGGTTATTGCTCTACCGCTTTATTTTGACCTATGGGGTTGTTCGTAATCAAGTCAGGGTCAACCCTTTTCATTTCTTTTTATACCTCTGCGCCTTTGAAATAGCACCCCTTTTCCTGATTTACAAGGGCTTGTTGCTGATATTCGAACAATCTGCTTAACTTTGCAGCCAACTTTAGCCAAGCGAACATGACGAAAAACGGGGTTACAAAGGCCAATGTTCAGGCCAAAGAAATACAGAAGATACTCATCACCCAGCCCAGACCGGAGAGCGATAAGTCACCTTATTTTGAGCTCGCCCGGAGATACAGCCTGAAGCTGGACTTTCATCCCTTTATCAGACTTGAAGCAATCCCTGCCCGGGATTTCAGAAAGCAAAAGATTGAAATTCAGAACTATACTGGTGTAATCTTCACCAGCCGGAATGCCATTGACCATTTCTTCCGGATGTGTGAAGAGCTCAAAGTCAGCGTATCACAGGATACCAAGTACTTCTGTATTACTGAGGCGGTAGCATTGTACTTACAGAAATTTATCCTTTACCGGAAGCGGAAAGTGTTTTACGGAGCTGACGGCACCAACAAGAGCATGTTTGATGCCATCAACAAGCATAAAGGGAATGAGAAATTCCTGTATGTCTGTTCCGAAAACCAGCAGGATAATGAAATCGTAAACTGGCTGAAGACCAACAGCTGCGAATTCGTACTCGGTTTCATGTACAGAACCCAAAGCTCTGATGTGAAAGATATCCTGGTGCAGAACGAATACGATGTCATCTGCTTTTTCACCCCCAGCGGTGTAAAAAGCCTGTTCGACAATCTTCCCAAATTCAAACAGAACGGAACCGTCATCGGCGCCTTTGGCAGCAATACCTCCCGTGCCGTTGAAGAAGCCGGCCTGACCATTGAAATCAAAGCGCCCCAGCCCCAATCTCCCAGCATGGTATCCGCGCTGGAAAAATTCCTGGCTGTAGCGATGAAGAAAAAATAAACCTTATCGGTAATTATATTGTTGAAGTCCGCGGTAGCCTGCGGACTTTTTTTTTATTCGTAAATTCAATATCAAAAGTCAAAATTCAAAAGTCAAAAAAGCACTCTGATAGTTAGCGGTATCCTATTACAAATCCCAAATTCCAAATCCCAAATTCCAAATCCCAAACGTTAAAGCCAAAACCTACTATGCGGCCTGTCACTGGTGCCACGTAATGGAGCGGGAGAGTTTTGAGAATGAAGAAACGGCGGTGATGATGAATACCCATTTTGTCAATATCAAAATTGACCGGGAAGAGCGGCCGGACCTGGATCATATTTACATGGATGCGGTACAGGCGATGAGCGGGAGTGGCGGGTGGCCGTTGAATGTTTTCCTTACGCCGGATGGTAAACCATTTTACGGAGGAACGTATTTCCCGCCGAAGCAGGCTTACAACAGGCCTTCCTGGCAGGATGTATTAATGAGTATTGCCAATAGTTACCGGGAGAAAAAAAATGAGATTGAAGCGCAGGCCGAAAATCTGACGGAACACCTCCGGCAGGCGAATGCATTTGGGATGCAGTTGCCGGGAAATGATTTTCCGGGAACAGAGATACTGGATACAATGACGAAGAACTGCCTCGCAAATGCAGATACTGAATGGGGTGGATTTGGGAAGGCGCCCAAATTCCCGCAGACGTTTACGATACAATACCTGCTCCGGTATTATTATCATATCTGTGTGAAGAAAAGAAATGACCAGCCTGATACTACCTTGGCAGAACAGGCATTGAAGCAAGCCACACTTTCACTGGATAAAATGATTGAGGGTGGCATTTATGACCAGGCCGGTGGCGGGTTTGCGCGATACTCCACCGATACCGAATGGCTCGCACCACACTTTGAAAAAATGCTGTATGATAATGCGCTGCTGGTTTCCGTGCTGGCAGATGCATACCAGTTAACCCGTAAAGAAAGATACCGGGAAGTGATTGCAGAGACGATGGATTTTATCAGACGTGAAATGCTGGATGTGTCGGGTGGTTTTTATGCAGCACTGGATGCAGACAGTGAGGGTGTGGAAGGAAAGTTTTATGTGTGGGATAAAAAAGAAGTGGAATCGTTATTGGGAAATGAAGCAGATGTTTTCTGCCGTTATTACAATATCACAGAAACCGGTAACTGGGAACATACAAATATCCTCCGGGTATTAAAAGATATCAATGCTTTTGCGGCAGCCGAAGGAAAACCAGTTGATGAAATAAAAGCGTTGCTGAAACGGGGTTGTGCCGCAATGATGGAAGTCCGTGCTAAACGCATACGGCCGCAACTGGATGATAAAGTCATCCTGGGATGGAACGCACTGATGAATACAGCCTGTTCACGGGCTTATGCAGCAACAGGTGATGCTTCTTACCGGGAGCTGGCCGTGGCCAACATGCAGTTCATGCTGCGGGCTTATTGCACCGAAGCGCCCAACGACCTGATGCATACCTGGAAACAGGGCTGGTCGAGGTACCCGGCTTTCCTGGATGATTATGCTTATCTGGTCCAGGCGCTGATTTCCTTGCAGGAGGTTACGGCTGATCCGGTCTGGCTGGAAAAGGCGGGGGAGCTGGTTGACTTTGTGATCAACCGGTTCAGTGAGGATGAAACGGGGTTCTTTTTTTACACCCGGGCGGAGCAAACGGATATTATCGTACGGAAAAAAGAAGTTTACGACGGGGCAGTCCCATCCGGAAATGCCATTATGGCCCTGAATCTTAAAAAACTGGGGCTGTTGCTGGAGAGGCCGGAGTGGGAGGAAAGGGCCAGGAGGATGGCTTTATCGCTCGAAAAGGCCATTGTGAAGTACCCGGGCTCGTTTGGGTGCTGGGCAGATTATTTTTTGACCGAACTCAATGGAATTGAGGAGATAGCAATAATCGGGGATCAGTACCAGCAAATTTTAAATGACTTAATATCGGAATATATCCCCTTCCGGGTGGTCCAGGCCGCCCCAAAACCTTCCAAAGACTGGGCTTTATTGCGTGGCAAGCCGGAGTCGAGTAGTTCCCACTTATTTCTTTGCAGAAATTACGTATGTCAGGCTCCAGTATTTTCACTTAGTGAACTTATAGCACTGATAAACAGGCCTTAAAAGGGTAATTAATTTTTAGTTAATACAATAAAACAGTGCCCGTTTCCGTTTGAAAATTTACCCCGTAAAATAGGGTTTGATTTAAAAAAAATAAATATTAACCTTGTGTTGGAGAAAAGTTCAAAACATTATATTTGCCCAATACCCTTTAAGTGTATGAAAATGAAAAACCTTTACTACACCCTCATTGCCGCTGTGTGCATGCTCACTATTGCCAGCTGCGGAATCCTGGGTAAGAAAAACGGAAAAGGCAAAGGCAGTTCGCTCCCCAACGATGGCCAGGTTCATGGTATCGATCCGGGAAGCAAATATGTATTGCCCAAACCACCCGGCATGGTATATGTACCCCAGGGTACATTCCACATGGGACCCAGTGATGAGGATCCGGCTTATGCCTTCAGCGCAAGAAACCGTTCGGTTTCTATCAGTGGCTTCTGGATGGATGCCACAGAAATCACCAACAACGAATATCGCCAGTTTGTATCCTGGGTTCGTGACTCTGTTGTTGCCCGTAAGATGGGATTTGTAAAATCCGGTACGGACGGCGAAGAGCATGTTGATTGGGTGAAAATGAAAACACTCAAGTACAACGACCCCAAGACGATTGAGAAACTCGGCGAGACTGATATCATCCTTCCTCCGGATGACAGGATTTTCGGCAAAAAGGAAATTGATCCTTCCAAGCTGATTTATCATTCAGAGATTTTCGACCTGAAAGAGGCAGCCAAGCGTGAGAACGCCGGTAAAGCCCGTTCCAAATTCATTATTAAGAAAGACGTTCCCATTTATCCCGATACATTGGTTTGGATCCGTGACTTCGCGTATTCGTACAACGAGCCCATGACCAAACGTTATTTTTCACACCCCGCATTTGGTAACTATCCTGTGGTTGGTGTAAGCTGGAAGCAGGCAACTGCTTTCTGCGAGTGGAGAACACATTACCTGAACTCTTTCCTGGATTCCAAGAAAAGAGCACAGGAGTCTGATTTCAGACTGCCCACAGAAGCACAATGGGAGTATGCCGCACGCGGTGGCCGTTCCCAGTCTATGTTCCCCTGGGGTAACTACTACTTAAGAAACAAAAAAGGATGTCTCATGGCCAACTTCAAACCCGGCCGTGGTAACTATCCTGAAGATGGTGGATTCTATACTGTACGTGCTGATGCTTACTGGCCCAATGATTACGGTCTGTATTGTATGTCAGGTAACGTGGCAGAATGGACTTCAACAATCTACTACGAAGGCAGAAACAATTTCCAGCATGATATGAACCCCGATGTTCGCTGGAATGCCAAAGACGACGATCCTCCCCTGATGAAGCGCAAGATCATCCGCGGTGGAAGCTGGAAAGACGTAGGCTATTACCTGCAAACAGGTACAAGCACCTACGAATACCAGGATTCTGCGAAATCATACATTGGTTTCCGCTGCGTGATTGACTTACCCGCTGCCCCCCAAAAAGGACGCCGCAGATAAGAAGTTGACTCATCTTAATCTTCAAACAAACTAATTACTGAGAGGATGTAAACGAACCATCCTCTCAGTACCTCTTTCATTCAATATTTATATCACAAACAAACATTTAAAAAATCCATCTATGGCAGCAGCTATTCCTTCCAAAGTAAGTAAATGGGTAGACGTTGGCGTTTCTTTCGGCGCAGCATTAGTAATATGGGGAGCCCTCCGCAAAATCACACACGCAGGTGACGCTGATACCTGGCTGTGGATTGGTCTCACAACAGAGGCAATCATCTTCTCAGTATATGGTATCTTATATGCAGTTTACCCGGCTGTTAAAGAAGGCGGCCATGACGAAGAACAATTTTCAGTGGCAGGAGCTAAATCCAGGGCAGCACTCGCCTCTATGGATAAAATGCTTGCTGAAGCTGACATCACACCCGACACCATGAAACGCCTTGGCGATGGATTCAAACAATTAAATACTACCGTGGTTGGTTTGTCCGGCATTACAGATGCAGTTTCTGCTTCAAATGATTTTGCCGCTAAAACCAAAGAAGTAACCGGTACTCTCGATAAGGTAAAAGACGCTTATACAAATGCAGCCAGTTCTGTATCTGCATTCAACAGCGCAACTGAAGGTGCCAAACTGTTCCATGAGCAGGTACAGGTGCTGACACGTAACCTTTCTTCCCTGAACACCATTTATGAACTCGAGCTGCAGGAAAGTAACAACCACCTGAAAGCCCTGAATTCATTCTATGGCAAACTGTCTGAAACATCTGCTGCAATGCTTAACAGCGCTGAAGATGCCAAGAAAGTACAGGATCAGATCGGTCACCTGGCAACAAACCTGGGCCGCCTGAACAATATCTATGGCAATATGCTGACAGCAATGCAGGGTCGCAACTAAACAAAAACTGTTCGATCCGTATCCTGATTCAGAGAAGTTAATATTACTCATTTAAAAACCACAAATCTTCATGTCTTTACCTAAAGAGCCACGGCAGAAGATGATCAATATCATGTACCTGGTACTGACAGCGCTACTCGCGCTGAACGTATCATCGGAGATCCTCAATGCCTTCAAGACGGTGAATAAAAGCCTGGAGAACACGAATACCACTGTGAATAAGTCCACTGAGAATATCATGGCTTCACCCAGGAAAAATGGCTGATCCTAAGGATTCCGCAAAAGCATCATATTGGTATCCTGTTGCCCAGCGCGTACAAGCCTATTCCAAGGATTTATACAACTATATCCAGGGTTTGAAAAAAGATATCCTCACCAAAGCCGGTGGAGATATCAACGACGATAGCAAAACTTTCAAAGAAGATAACCTCGATATCGCCACCCGTATGATGGTGGAAGAAAAGAAAGGACAGGAACTGCTGAAAAAACTGACCGAATACAAGAACAATGTACTGTCAGTGGATACAGCCATCGCCAAGCAATTTGCAGCGAACCTGCCTATCAACCTGGAAAAACCCAAAGGGGTGAGCAAAGCTGCCAAAACATGGGAAGGTGCTTACTTTCACATGGTGCCTACTGTAGCTGCGTTGACTATCCTCAGCAAATTCCAGAACGACGTTAAAGTAACAGAGAACAACATCATCCAGGAATGTCACAACAAAGTAGGGGAAGTAAAAGTTCGCTACGACAGGTTTGCTGCCATTGTCGGACAGAACTCCAGCTACCTTATGCCCGGACAGGATCTGGAAATCACAGCTGGTGTGGGTGCTTTCAGTACCGCATCTTTGCCCACGATTAATATCGGTGGTGCAAACGTAACTGTAGGACCTGAAGGTACTGCCCTGCAGAAAATCACTGCCGGTGGTATCGGACCGCACTCTGTTCCCGTTCGTATTACTTATACTGACCAGGACGGTAAACCCCAGGTGGTTGAAAAAACCGTTGAGTATACTGTTGGTCAGTCTAACGCATCTATCGCCCTCGACAAAATGAACGTACTGTATATCGGTGTTCCTAACCCGCTTTCAGTAGCAGCCAGCGGCGGCGGTGATGATAAAATCAGCGTAGCCATCGTAGGTGGCGGCGGTAGCTTATCCAAAGTTGGTAATGGTAAATACATTGCCAATGTAGGAGCTGTAACAGATGATTGCAAAATCAGCGTAACAGTAGATGGCAAACTGGCCGGCCAGTCTGTTTTCAGGGTTCGTACCATTCCCGAAGCCCAGGCTTATGTGGGTGGTCACCCCTCAGGCGATAACATCAGCGCAGGCGAGTTCAAAGCCCAGGCTGGTGTGGGAGCTGGTATCAAGAATTTCCCCTTCCAGCTTGAATATCAGGTTGTAAGCTATACGTTTACCTGCGATACAGATGATGATATCATCTCTGTACCCGGTTCAGGTGCCGCTTTTGCAGGTGCTGTAAGAACAGCAATCGACCGTAACGTTTCAGCCGGAAGAATGGTGACGATTGATAATATTAAAGTAAAAGGTCCCGACGGACATATTAATACAGCCCCTTCACTCGTTTATTACATTAAATAAACCGCGACATGAAAATGAAATTCCTGAAACTGGCCGTGTTTGCAGCTTTAGCCGTGATGGTGAGCAGCCAGGCAGATGCACAGAGAACCCGCCGCACAAGGTCGGGTACTAACCCTGCCACTACGCCAACGGGTAATGAGCAACAGCAGGTTAATAACAATACTCAGCCTACGAGTTTTGATGCGTATGCGAGCCTGCCTATTTCTTATGATACCACTGGCGGAGACGGACAGACCAGTAACAAATCACTGCGTCCCCAGGATGCATTTGATAAGTCACAACTGAGCACCCGCACCCCCCTGCCTTATGAGCATCTCCGCTGGGATGATGCACTGTATGCAGAAAAAGTGTGGAGGGAACTGGATCTCCGTGAGAAAGTGAACAAAGTGTTCATGTATGAGGCTAAAGATGATAACGGCAGCCAGGTATTCGTAAATATGCTGCTGAACGCAGTCCGTAAAGGCGAAGTATCTGCTTTCACAGATGACCGTTTTACAACACCTATGTCAATTACTGAAATTGACCAGTTAACTACGGGCAGCCTGGATACAGTTAAAATCTATGACCTGGTCGACCTGACTAAAGTAACAGGACTCAAAGTAACGCGTAACACTTTTGATGTAAAAACAGTTACCAAAATCCGCCTGAAAGAACAGTGGATCTTTGACCGCGAGTCAAGCCGCATGTTCGTAAGGATCCTCGGAATCGGTATCTATAAAACAGAATATATCCCCAATACAACAAAAGAAAGGGGTGTTTCCTCCCTGTTCTGGGTATATTATCCCGACCTGCGCCCTATGCTGGCAAAGGCTGAGGTATATAACCCCAAAAACATGGGCCAGAGCCGCATGACCTGGGAAGAACTCTTTGAAAGCCGTATGTTCGGCAGCTATATCGTTAAGTCAACTATCGAAAACCCGGCTGATAAGATGATAAAGAACTATATCAAAGATCCTATCCTTGCACTGCTGGAAGGAGATAACATTAAAGAGAAAATTTTCAATTTTGAACAAGATCTCTGGTCATACTAAGACAGGGAGTTGAAAATAAGACATATTAAAAAGACGGCTATTCGAAAGAGTGGCCGTCTTTTTTTATTTGAAGTTGGATGTTGGAGGTTGGATGTTGGAGGTTTCTTCAAATCGACGGTTCTTTATATGCTGATCTTTCCGAAAATCGGAAAAGTTCAACACTATGACAAATAGGCGATAAGCGGGTTCAACATCCAACTTCCAACCTCCAACATCCAACTTTCACATGATGTTTAAACACCGCCTATACCCTCTTCAGGGTATACTCCTAATCCCCTGATAAATAATTAAAAAATCTTTTCAAAATCGTAAAAGTCCTATAGGAAAATCAATTTTATGTTGTATTTTCGTCTCGGTTTTTCATAGGATATTGGATTTTAAAAACGGGGCTGAATTTCTATTCTGGCCCCATTTTTTTTGCCCATACCTTAATGAAAACACAGCGAACGAAAATCAGTCTTGTGTTGAGGGATGAAAATAATTGTATACCAGTTCCGCTCTTGACCTTCCCACTACTGATTCAATTTCTTCTACACTTTTTTCCCTGATTTGTTTTACTGAACGGAATGATTTGAGCAGCATCTCGGCTGATTGTTTTCCGATGCCCGGAATCGTTTCTAATTCATTCGTGAATGTTCCCTTGCTGCGCTGCTGGCGGTGATGCGTAATACCAAAGCGATGCACTTCATCTCGGATGCGGCGGATTAATAAAAGGCCGGGACTGTTATAAGGCAGTTTGAGTGACTGCTGGTCGTGACTGTAAAATATTTCTTCTTCGTTTTTGGCTAATCCAACGAGTGTCATGGCACCTTCGAGTCCCAGTTCGCTCACAGCCTCCGCTGCAGCGCTTAGCTGCCCTTTACCGCCATCTATGATCACCAGTTGAGGGAATGCCTGCTTTTCATCACGGAGCCTTTTATAGCGCCTGGAAACAGCCTCCTTCATGGTGGCGAAATCGTTGATGCCGGTCACCGTTTTTACATTGAAATGCCGGTAGTCTTTTTACTGGGCACACCGTTTTTAAAACACACCATGGCGGATACCGGGTAACTGCCCTGGAAATTGGAGTTATCAAAACATTCTATATGCGCCGGCAGCTCCTGTAATTGCAGGTCCACCTGTAACTGCTCCAGGATGTCCATAATCCCGGGATGGCCTTCATGCAGGTGCAGTTTTTCTTTCCGTTTGATCTCGTCAATAAAATGGGTCACATTCAGCAGCGAAAGCTCGATCAGCTTTTTACGGTCACCGCCCTTGGGTATTGTCAGCTGTACGTTTTCCCCGATGTATTCGATCGGGAACGGCACCACAATCTCAGCCGCATCACTGTTAAAAGCCGTCCGGATCCGGCCAATCGTAAACGCCAGCACTTCTTCCGGGGTTTCATCCAGCCGGGTTTCGGCTTCCACCGTCTGTGTTTGTATAATCGCGCCATTGCGGATCATCAGGAAATTCACAAAAGCCTTGTCCTTTTCTTTCAGGATAGAGAATACATCCACGTCGCCGGCTTTTACATTGGCCACCACCGAACGCGACTGGTAATTTTCCAGGTAAGCAATTTTCTGTCGGGTGAGTTCTGCTTTTTCAAAAGCCAGGCCGGCCGCATAGCCCTTCATCTCTTCTTTAAAATGCCTGATTACAGGAGCGAGGTTACCCCGCAGCAGGTTTTTCAGGTGATCCAGCCCTTCCTGGTAATCGGCCCTGCTTTGTAATCCCTCGCAGGGTCCTTTGCAATTGCCGAGGTGGTATTCCAGGCAGACCTTGAATTTCTTTTTTTCAATATTGTTATCGCTGAGCAATAAACTGCAGCTGCGGAGTTGTATGGTTTGCCTGATAAATTCCAGCAGCTCCCGCACTCTTTTTACTGATGTAAACGGACCGAGATAATCGGAGCCGTCATCCATTTTATTACGGGTGAGGAAAACACGGGGGAATGGTTCATTCCGGATAACGATAAAGGGATAGGTCTTATCGTCTTTCAGGTTGATATTAAACCGCGGCTGGAACTGTTTAATGAGTGTATTCTCCAACAGGAAGGCATCCTGTTCAGAATTTACAATGGTGAATTCTATCCGCGCGATCCGCTGAACCAGCTCATGCGTTTTATAGGTGGTGAACGTTTTGCTGAAATAGGAGCTCACCCTTTTTCGGAGGTGTTTGGCCTTGCCCACATACAGCAATTCCCCGCCCGTGTCAAAGTATTTGTAAATACCGGGCTGTACGGGAATAGAGGGGGCGATATGCTGGAATTCCGCCTGTGTCATTTCCTTCAGTGCTATTGATAACCGGGTTCGTTCCAGAGCAGTTTCACCGTTATGGTTTTTTCGGGTTGTCCGGGTGCCTGGGTGATCGTGGTGATCTGGAAACTCTGGTCAACCTGCCACAGGAATTGTTTTTCCAGGTAACCGTCTTTGTTATTGATCACTTTGTTGATGATAATATTCTTCACTTTATCCCCCGTGGCAATATTGGGTGTGATCAGTACTTCCTGGCTCACGATTTCCTCTTCCTCCGGTTTGATGGGTTTTACAGAGAAAATGACCCGGTTCATTTCTTCATCGTAGAAACGGGTTTCTGTATACCGCTCGCTGTATTTCTTATCGGCCAGGTCCGGCAACTCCAGGAATTCTTTTGCTTCATCCCTGAACTGTTCCCGTTTCACAAAAGTGGTATCGCTGTGGGTGCTGTCGTAGATGGTTATTTTCCGGATGGAGAAAAGGGAAGTGTCAATAGCCTTGATCTGGCTTTTGATATAAGACATAACCGGGAAGGAGGGTTTCTTCTCCGGGTCCTGGGGCTTTTTCTTCTCTTTACAGGCGGTCAGCAGGATGCCTGACAGGATCAGCAGGTAAACAATTCTTTTCATGGCTATAAAATTAAGGGCACAAAATATCCCGGCAAGTTTTGCCGGGATATTTTTCAGGCTTTCGCCTTTGAACAGCAGTTAGTATCGGAATTAGCGGAGCATCAGCCCCAGTTTAAGACCATAATCAAACAGGTGTTCCCTTACAGGGTATTTATCTTCAAAGCTGGACATGAGCTGGTAACGAACCTGCGGCCCGATCCTCCATTTCATATGTCCCAGGTTATAACCCACAAAGGTTTCAAAGCTTGTATTTACATTCCAGCGGCGAACCAGTGAAGGCACTTCCGCATAGTTTTTATAATCAGTTGAAATCAGGTACACGCGGTCAGACAAAATATAGGTGGGCTGTATAGTAGCACCGACACCGATATAAGCATTCCGGGTTTTAGCCAGTTTGAATTCAGCACCTAAAGGCACAGAGGCTGATACATATAAATTCTGCAGCCAGTTGGAATTGCTGCCGCTCAGGTTGCGGTAGTTAGTTACAGTAGAAACGGAATTGCTGCCGCCTGCACCGGTATTGAGTGCGATGGTGGCCATTTCCGGTGTATGGCTGTAGGCCTGGATATCATATTTGCTTACGTTCAGCTGGAGACCGGCAGTGAATTTCAGGTTGCGGCTCACAGGGAATCCGGTGGTCATGCCGATTTCAAGTCCGACATCAGGTTTATGTGTTACCACACTGTTGATATCGGCAACAGAAATATAATTCAGTGCGCCTGCATTGTTTGACCGGGCTGTTGCATTCAGGAAAGCCTGGTTCTCGGTGAGTTTGCGGTAGCTGACAGTAGGCGTGATAAAGAGTTCTAAAGAAACTTTGCTCCTGGATTTGCGGTAGCGGTAGTTATTCACCACGCTTTCGATCGTCAGGGGGTAACCGGTGTTTAAAACAGATTCCCTGTTTGTATTTGCAGCAGCCTGGCTTTGTTTATCAGGTTCGTGGGAATCTACTACGGTAGCTGTTACAGGTTGGGCAATTTTTGTTTGATCTGCAGTCCGGGAAGCCAGCAGGTTGTTCATTCTTACCTGGGGATTTACAGGACGTGGAGCAGCTTCTGTTTTATCAGATTTCCTGTTGGGTGCTGTGGCAGCGTTGTTGTTTACGGGTTCAACAGGTGTTTGCGTATTTGTATTGATGTAAGCGAACTGTGTTTCGGTTTCCGTACCGGGTTCAGTTTGCCTGTCGGCGATAAATAAAGTATGGTTGCTGCTCACCCTTGGAATGGCATCGTTGTTCTTCAGGTTGGTTTTAACGGGAGCAGGAGTGATGGAAACATTATTAGCAGTAACAGGAGCCGGTTTTGTGGCGATTGCGATTGGTTCAGTGTCTGCAATCGGTTTGTTTTTATCAGCAAAGCCAAGCATGATCCAGGTAACGGTGCCGGCCGTGAACAGTAAGAGGGCGAGACCTAATCCATACCAGCGGTGCCGGGTATGCAGATTATGGTGGATGCCCTTCCAGACCTTCTCGGACGGGTACATCCGGTACTGATCGGCATTCTGCTGCAGAAACTGCTCAAAATCCCTGTTATTAAATTTATTTTCCATAACCAGCGATCATTTAGGATACGATTGAAACTTTAGCGGCTTACGGCAGCCAGCCATTCTACTTCTTGTTTCGGTTTAAATATTATTTTCTTACGGATCAATATATCTTCCAGCATGGCCTTGGCCCTGGTGTACTGGCTGCGGCTCGTGCTTTCTTCAATATCCAGCATGTTGGCTATTTCCCGGTGACTGTATCCTTCCACTGCGTAGAGGTTGAGTACAGTCCTGTAACCGATGGGTAAGAGCCTGATACATTCCACCACTTGTTTTGCCTGGATGATAGCCGGTACGGATTCTTCCCTGACCTGCACCCCGGTGGCATGTATTATATCAACACTTTCATTGAACTTCTTATTCTTCTTCAGGATATTGATACAGGTATGTACCACAATCCTTCTGATCCATCCTTCAAAGGCACCCCTGTTTTCAAAAGTGTGCATTTGTAAGAAAACCTTGATAAAGCCCTCCTGCAGCATATCCTCTGCATCCTCACGGTTGTGAGCAAAACGATAACACACGGCCAGCATTTTGGGACTGTACCGGTTGTACAATTCCCGTTGGGCGGTGGTATCATTTTTCAAACAACCCTGTATAATGGCTTCCTCAGTCATAGATTCCTTTGGTTGCCTGTAATTTAGACAATTAATATGAATGATTGCTGCATGAAAATGTAAATTTTCATTAAGGTGATTTGTATAAAAAAAGGGTGATTGAGCTGACAATCACCCTTTTACATTCAATACCACAGAATTACCATTTTACCCTGAGTGCCAGGATAAAATTCCGCCCCGGGGCTGAAAACCCGGAAGCGAAATACCGGTAGTTGCGGTCGAGGATATTTTCTATACCTGCCTGTATGCTCAGGTATTTCTTAAATGAATAGTTACCTCTCCAGTTAAGCGTAAACCAGGAAGGCATTCCATCAGCTGTGGCATACTGGCCATTGTCTTCTCCATCAGGATTATAATCCTTGATTTTTTTCCAGCCATTGAACATGCCATATAACTCAAGTGCCAGTGCTTTTTGTTTGTATTGCAGGCTTGTCTTCCCGAATACCGGCGGAATATGATCCATAGGTTTTTTAGATCCATCCGGATTCCTGAAACGGCCATAGGTATAACTGAGGGTATTGTCAAAGCTGACTGTCTTTGAGAAATTAAACTTCAGACGTGTTGAAAAGCCAAGCACGTTGGCTTTGTTGATATTCTGGCTGGCAAAAATGGCTGAATTCACACCATTGTACACCACTGAATCCTGGCCATTCAGTTTGAAAGGGGCCGTGCTCAGTGCATTGTTGAAAATGGTATAGAATCCGTTCAGCTCAAAACGCACTGCTGAAGCAAAATTTTTAGTCAGACCCAGATCGAAATTGTAAGTGTATTCGGGTTTGATATCCGGATTGGGTATCACCAGCCTTTTGGAGACAGAACTGGATTCAAAAATCTTCGTCACATCATCAATATTCGGGGCCCGGAAACCAGAAGAGAAATTACCGGTGATCCTGGTGGTCTGGCCCGACAGGTAAGTCAGTCCGATATTCCCTGTTACAGCAACAGGTGATTGTTTGATTTCAGTGAACGGGAAATTGAAGAATGAATTATCAACGATGTTTGATTTCAGGCTCACGGTCTGGAAACGGATACCATCATTGAGGATCCATTTTTCTTTTTTCATTTTCAGTGAATGCTGTGCATACACACCAAAGAAATTCATGGTGTTTTTCCCGTCAGGATACCTCGTGTCCAGTTTGGTAACAGCACCGGTTGTAAGATTCGTCCTGTCGGCTACTGATTTCACATCATTCAGTTGTCCGTCAATTCCGAAAACGATAGAGTTGCCGCCCCAGGTTTTTTTACCATCAAGGTTGAAGGCTGCCACTTTCACATGTTCGCGGCGGCTGTCGAAACGGTCATACCGGCGGTACTCGCGCTGCTGTCGGCTTTCTTTTACATCCTGGTAGTTCAGGTTCAGTTTGATTTCATCGAGGAAACCCGCTTTAGCCACGGATAATTCATACGCACCGAGGAAACGGGTCTGTGGTCCGTAAAACCATTCAGCATAACGGAGTGTAGTGCCAATGCTGCCGCCGAAATTCCGGGTATCCTGTAAGCGGTCATACCGGGGAACATCCGAAGAACTGGAATACTGGAAGTTCAGCAGGTGAGATACTTTGTCATTGGGTTTATACAGCAGCTTCTGGGAGATATCCCACTGGCTGTAACCCGAAAATTTCTGGATCCGGTCATTGGAATTATTCACCACCGAATCAATGCCGTTGATACTGGCAATATACTGGCTGCGTCTTCCGAAGCCGGGATATTTGGAAGGATAACTGTCTCCCATTTTCATATCCCCGAAATCACTGTAAGTATATGATTGCAGCCACCCGAATTTTTGTCCGCCTAAGCTCAAATCAGCGTGAACTGTTTTTTCACTGTTGGCAGAACTGTAGCGTACAAATCCTGCTCCCGTTGCCAGCATTTTACCGGATGACAGTTGCGGTGTTTTGGTCCGGAAATGGACAATGCCTCCCAGTGCATCGCTGCCAAAAATTGTGGATGATGGGCCGTACATGACTTCTGCCTGTTCCAGCATATTCTGGTCAACTGTGATGATATTCTGCAGGTGTCCGGAGCGGTAAATGGCGTTGTTCATTCGCATGCCATCCACCACCAGCAATACCCTGCTGGCTTCAAAGCCGCGGATCACGGGGCTGCTGCCTCCCTGCTGGCTTTTTTGAACAAACACATTCCCGGTATTGATCAGCAGGTCGCCGGCGTTCTGGCTGTTATAATTAGCGATTGTGTTTTTCGTGATAACAGCTACTTTCTGTGAAAGGAATTTTTTCTGCGCAGCGAATTTATTGCTGAACACTGTCACCTCATCCAGGTCTTTTTCTTTCAGTGTATCATTTTGTGCAAATAGTGAAATGTTTAAATAAAGCAGTGCTGAAAGCAATGCGAACTTTCTCATAAGATTTTTTTGATTACTTATTAATGATTGGAAAAGGATCGTATAAGTAATCAGCAGCGGGGCGGGGGTGCAATAACACTAAGCGTTGTGAGGGGGAGATGGGTATGCTGAAGAGACGGATATACAGTAGTTACAGATGATTCAGGAAAGTATTGTTCCTGCGGTGCTGCATATAGTTGCTGGAATAATTCTGCCAGTTTTAAAACAACCGGCTCGTTGCCCGACAAGGGCTGGTCATGCTGTTTCATCAGGCCCACCAGGTTTTCTTCTGCTTTGTCAAAATTGCCGGTAAAAGTCCAGAGGTTTCCTTCCTGGTGAAAAGTTGCGATATCAAAATAGCGCCCGTCAATGCTGATCTCCCTTCCGTTTTCAATCCAGTTAAACTGGCTGGCGGAAAGAGTAATGGTCTGGCGGTTTTCATTTTCCAGTTCCTCCCTGGCATCCTGTTTAACATGGTTCAGGCTGAATTGGAAAGTACATACAAACAGCAGCGGGGTTGCTGATGCGATCAGCAAAATAATAAGGCCTGACTGTTTGATGATTTTTTTCAATGTGCGAAACTAATTATTTTCCCTGAGTTGGTCTCTTGCGGACCAGGCTGTCCATCGGGTAATGGGCTTTCAGGCTATCCTGTGCCGCGATGGTCCAGTTGGTAATTTTTACTTTTTCTTCATCAGTCAGTTTCGCATCCTTGTGGATCCACAGGTATGAATCCAGCGGCATGGCGCCTTCTTTTACTTCGTCTGCTATTTCTTCCAGTTTTTTATACTGGTAAGCAAGGCGTTTATTGGTGAATTCATCCAGATTGAGTTTTTGCTTGCCTTCCACAATATGTTTATCCATAAACCAATGCACGGGCTGTATATTGGTATACCAGGGATATTTGGTGTTGTTGCTGTGGCAGTCATTACAGGCTTTGGCCATAATGGCTTTTACGTCATCAGGCATCGGGAAGCTTTTGCCGATATAGTTGGGCTGGTCGCCTTCAGTTTTGTTCTTTTTGGGATGAAAGAACTGGATTACGATAAGCGCTGCCAGTAATACAATGGCAATCTTCCTGACTATTTTCATATTTAATTTATTATTGACCTGAAGTTAATGAATTAAAATGTCTCCGCTCATTTCAGCCGGAACAGGTAACTCCATCATGGTAAGAATGGTCGGTGCCAGATCGCCCAGTTTACCGGGTTTAAGGGGTCCTTTCCATTCTTTGTCTATGATAAAAAAGGGCACCGGATTCAATGTGTGTGCGGTGTTCGGTGTGCCGTCTTCATTAATCATGTAGTCGGAATTACCATGGTCAGCTGTCAGGAAAATGGTATAGCCATGTGCGAGACCGGTTGTAACAACCTGCTCCACGCATTTGTCAACGGTTTCAACGGCTTTCACGGCAGCCTCGAAGATGCCGGTATGTCCCACCATATCCGCATTGGCAAAATTCAGGCAGATGAAATCAGGTTTTTCCTGTTCGATTTCCGGAAGCAGGGCTGCGGTTACTTCATAAGCACTCATTTCTGGTTTCAGGTCATACGTGGCTACTTTGGGAGAAGGGATCATAATCCTGGTCTCTCCTTCAAAAGGTTTTTCGCGGCCACCGCTGAAGAAAAATGAAACGTGCGGGTATTTTTCTGTTTCCGCTATGCGGATTTGTTTTTACCATTTTGTTCCAGCACTTCACCAAGTGTATTCACCAGGTTATCTGTTTCGAATACCACATGCACGCCTTTGAAACTTTTATCGTACTCTGTCATCGTGGTGTAGTCCAGGTCCAGTTTATACATATCGAAATCGGGGAAGTCGGCCTGCGTGAGCACTTGTGTGATTTCCCGGCAGCGGTCGGTCCGGAAGTTGAAGCAGAGTACAGCATCTCCATTGCGAATGGATCCAAGCGGTTGCTGGCTTTCGTTTACAATCACTGTAGGTTTGATAAACTCGTCGGTGATATTGGCTGCATAAGAATCTTCCACGGCACGGATGGCATCGGTTGATTTGGCGCCTTCGCCTTTTACCAGTGCATCGTAAGCCAGTTTCACTCTTTCCCAGCGTTTATCGCGGTCCATGGCATAATACCTGCCGCTTACTGTAGCAATCTGGCCGGTGGTTTCATTGCAATGGGCCTGTAATTCGGTGATGAATCCCAGACCGCTTTTCGGATCGCAGTCGCGGCCATCAGTAAAGGCATGGATATATAATTCTTTCAGTCCTTTTTCATGGCAAAGGCTGATGATGGCTTTCAGGTGTTTGATATGCGAATGACACCGCCATCGCTCACCAGTCCGATCAGGTGCAGCGGTTTTTGTTTGCTGATGGCATAATCAATAGATGCCAGCAAGGTTTTATTGGCGGCAAAGCTTTTGTCGCGGATAGCCACGTTGATGCGCTGCAGTTCCTGGTACACGATCCTTCCGGCGCCTAAATTGAGGTGACCAACTTCGGAATTACCCATTTGCCCGTCGGGCAGCCCTACCAGTTCACCACAGGTGGTAAGGGTGGTGTTGGAGTATGCTTTGTATAAAGAACTGGTAAACGGGGTGCGGGCGTGTTGAATTGCGTCGGCGGATGCAACTTTACCAAGGCCCCATCCGTCCATGATCACCAGAATTACCCTTTTTGCGGCCATTTGTTAATAAGTTTAAGTTTGGGGGATAAATACATTCATTTTCAGGGGAGAATCCCGTGTAAAACTACACCGAAAAGGGCTATTTACCATTGATAATGAATGAAAGAGCCGGTATTTTTGTTAATTTAGTATAGCCGGCCGGTTTCTGGCAATTGGCATGTTTTTAGATTATTATACCGGTGAAAACCGAGTCATGTATGAAAAAGATATTTACACCTGTTCTGGTCCTCGCCCTGGTAGTGGCTTCATCCTTTAATTCCCTGACGGGTATTGATGAAGTAATCAGTGCTTTACGTACCGGAAACTCTGCGGAATTGTCGAAATACTTCGATGATAACGTTGAACTGACCCTGCCCGACAAAAGCGACAGTTACAGCAAAGCCCAGGCCCAGCTGATTGTCAAGGATTTTTTCGGCAATAACGGGGTGAAAGGATTCGACCTGAAACATAAGGGCGATTCCCCCGGTGGTCATTTCTGTATTGGTACATTACAAACCAATTCCGGAAACTTCCGAACCAATGTATTCATGAAAACAAAAAATGGCAAAGAGGTGGTGAAAGAAATCCGCTTCCAGCCGATTGAATAAAGCATTGTACATTTTTAATGGATAAGAGGCTGTTTCAAAAGAGGCAGCCTCTTTTTTTTACCCCGGGTTAAAACCCGGGGCAAAAGGGAAGCTGGCCACATACATTTTTTAGTTGAAATAGCTAACCTTTGGTTTTACCTCGACCAATAATTCCTCTGCTATTTGTTCAGTAAGGGGACTAAAGTCCCGGGTGATTTTTCTTTTGATCAGAAAAGTACTCAAGCGGGGCTTTAGCCCCTGACTTGCGTTTAAAAAATAAACTTCATATTAAAGCAAGCGGTGAATCAGCCATTTTTTTTGACCCGGGTTAAAACCCGGGGTAACAAAGAAGCCTACAGCTTTCATTTAAAAAATGGTTTTAGGTGGGAGGTCTATTTCTATTATATAGCTCCGCTGCTGGTTAGCCGATAAATAGTTCACCATTAGAGACGGCCACATTGTTTTACACTCACCGAAATTGTATTTTTGGCGCATGAATGAAACCATGCTGGAAGAACTCGTGAATAATGCACTGCGGGAAGATATTGGTCCCGGTGATTATTCCACTATTTCCTGTATCCCCGCTGATGTGCGTGGCAAGGCAGTCCTGAAAATAAAAGAGGATGGCATCCTGGCAGGTATGCAGGTAGCAGAGAAAATTTTCAGGATGCGGGAACCCAACCTGGTTTTTGAATCGCTCAAAAAAGATGGCGACGTGATGCAGTACGGGGAGAAAGCTTTCACCGTGGAAGCCCGGGTGCATGCCATCCTTTCCTGCGAACGTATAGTGCTGAACTGCATGCAGCGCATGAGCGGTATCGCCACCCTTACGAAAGAATACACCAGGTTGCTGGAAGGTTATAAAACCCGTCTGCTCGATACACGCAAAACAACACCCAATTTCCGCTTGCTGGAAAAAGAAGCCGTGCGGATTGGTGGTGGCGTAAACC
The DNA here is from genome assembly GCA_016720825.1 of Chitinophagaceae bacterium. Lineage (GTDB taxonomy): Bacteria > Bacteroidota > Bacteroidia > Chitinophagales > Chitinophagaceae > JJ008. The sequence goes on from JADKJV010000014.1 coordinate 37,981, forward strand.
ACCGCTTCGGATTGTATGATATGATTATGCTGAAGGATAACCATATTGATTACTGCGGCGGTATTGAAAAAGCGATTGAGAAAGCAGCTGCTTTTGTAGAGTCGCAGCAACCACAGCTGAAAATAGAAATAGAAACCAGGAACCTCGATGATGTGCGCAAAGTGGTTGCCGTGGGAAAAGGAAAAGTGCTGCGGGTGATGCTCGATAATTTCAAGCCGCAGCAAATTGCAGAAGCTCTCAGTATACTAGATGGTGATTTTGAAACAGAAGCCAGCGGAGGCATCAACCTGGAGAATATACAGGAGTATGCCGCTACCGGTGTTGACTTTGTAAGTGTGGGCGCATTGATTCACCAGGCAAAGAGTGTAGACCTGAGCCTGAAAGCCGTTATAATATAATCATGTCAAAGAAGAACAAACCCGACAGCCGCGGATTTGTATACAGTACCGATCCGGGATTCCAGTTCGAATCTGAATCCGAAAACCAGGAAACACTTCCTCCTGCTAAACAGTTATTGAAAATAAAAACAGATGCGAAACACCGGGCTGGTAAACTGGTAACACTCGTATTGGGATTTTCAGGAAATGATGAAGACCGGGAAACGCTGGGTAAAGCATTGAAATCCTATTGCGGAACGGGAGGGTCGGTAAAAGACGGGGAGATAATCATCCAGGGGGATCAAAGGGATAAAGTGATGCAATGGATGGTTAAAAACGGGTATGCTAAGGCGAGAAAAATTTAACCACTAAGTACACAAAGTAATACAACAAAGGACACAAGGTCTGCATCCTGCCCCCTGCATCCTGCCACCTGCCTCCTGCCCCCTGCTTCCTGCCCCCTGCTTCCTGCTTCCTGCTCCCTGTTACTGTCCCTGCGCCAAACTATAAGCCTTCTTCCCGCCCCAGGTATTCAGCAACTCCAGTGAACATATTTTAAAATTCCCGCTCAGGCTTACGTACAGTCCGATGATGTCCTGCTGGTTCAGCGGTGTGCCGTCGAGACTTTCAAAACGCACGTTATACTGGTTAACGAGGTTGGTGAATACAGAACCGGTGGGCCAAACCTGTGTGCCGCGGTTGCTGACATTGATGAGGTTGAATTTCACGCCGGCATGACGCTGGCATTTGCGGGCAATTTCTGTTGGTTGTTCCGCACTTTCAATAAACATATCCACGCCGATGATGGTTTCAGCTTCCATTTCCTGGGAGACCATCATGGAATTTTTTTCCAGTTTGAAAACAGTAGGTGTGGCCGGCATGTTGGGCAGCACCGGTTTGGGATTCATAGAAGGCTGCTTGCCAAAGTTGGCAATGATGGCTTCCGCGAATTGTGTTGTGTTAACGGAGGCTTTTGATTTATCACCAAAATCACCGGTGTGAATGCCTGATTCAAGTGTATACAATAAGGCGTTCTCAATGATGGCTGCATTTTCCATAAAGCCCAGGTGACGGAGCATAGAGATGCCACTCAGTAATAAAGCCGTTGGGTTGGCAATATTCTTACCGGCGATATCAGGCGCCGTTCCGTGCACAGCTTCAAAGATGCAGATATGGTCGCCGATATTGGCAGAAGGGGCAAAACCCAAACCGCCTACAAGACCCGCACAAAGATCAGAAACAATATCACCCTGCAGGTTGGTGAGCACCACCACATCAAAATTATCAGGGCGCGTAACCAGTTTCATACAGAGATCATCAACGATCACATCATCCGATTTGAGTTCGGGATATTCTTTAGCCACTTCATAAAAACATTCCAGGAATAAGCCGTCTGTGATCTTCATGATATTGGCCTTGTGCCCGCAGGTGATCCGGCGTGCATTTTTTTTGCGGGCCATTTCAAAGGCGTATTTAATCACCTGCAAACTGCCGGGGCGGGTGATGAAACGACGGCTCAGCGCCACATCATGGGTGAGCATGTGTTCAATGCCACCGTACGTGTCTTCAATATTTTCACGGACAACCGTAATATCAATCGGGATGCCTGCTTTGGAGAAAACGGTATCCACACCATGCAGGGTCTGGAAAACCCGGTTGTTCGCATAGGTGTTCCAGGTTTTGCGGGCGGTTACGTTTACACTTTTCACACCCTTGCCTTTAGGCGTTTCCATGGGGCCTTTAAAAAGGATGCCAAGGCTTTCAATACTGTGCTGGGCTTCCGGGGTCATGCCGTTGCTGAAACCCTTGTCAAACACCCATTTACCCATTTCCACCACTTCATATTCAAGCGGTACCTGGCTGGCGCTGAATATTTTCAGCACGGCTTCCATGATTTCAGGACCTATCCCATCTCCTTTAGCAACAGCTATTTTCATATATAATAAAGTTAGAGCGGGCAAAGTTACTGAGAGCCCGGTTCATTTTTGTTTCAAATCCGAAAACAATGATTTAAAGTCTTTTGTTTACTTTTAACCTATGACCAGCATGATTTCGGAAGGTGTGAAGGTAAGCGTCGAAACATTTTACCAGCCTGATTACAGCAACCCGCTGTAGTCGGAGTTTATGTTTGCATACCGCATCACGCTTGAGAATCACAATGTTTTTCCCGTTAAACTTCATCGCCGCCACTGGCATATTTTCGACAGCAACGGTTCAAACCGTGAAGTGGAAGGCGAAGGTGTGGTGGGTGTACAGCCTACCATCCAGCCCGGAGAAAATTACCAGTACGTCAGCGGTTGTAACCTGCGTACGGAAATGGGTAAAATGAAAGGCACCTACCAGATGGAAAATCTTTTTTCCAAAGCCATGTTCGATGTGGCCATCCCCTCTTTTGAAATGATTGTTCCTTTCAAAGGAAACTAATCAGCGGGGTTTGTATTTCGCTTCTTCCAGTATTTTTTTAGGATCAGTCTGCATCAGTTCCAGCGGCTTGATGTCTTTATTCTTCGAAAAATATTTTTTTACAATCTGCCATCCGATCCACTGTCCCATGTTGCCGGGTGAATATTCCTGCGAGAATCCCTGTGTGAAAGGGCTTTCGCCGATATACGCCTGGATGATGGCCGGGTTCAGAGAATTGAGGTCTTCATTTTTTACCAGGTAACTCCAGATCATGCCTTCATTATCGTTACACCAGTCGAGCTGCGCCTGGGTATAACCGGTTTTAATGGAATCAGGCGCATTGGGAATAAACTGATCCAGCAGCCACCAGCGTTTTCCTTTTTCAATCATTTGTTCGATGAGTGGTTTGCGTTCACTCTGGTCGGGACTGATATCATTAATGATCAGGTTCAGTGCGTCGGCAATGATGTATTCTTTACTGAAACGGCGGCTGCGGTATTCCGGCGCTACGTTCTGAATGAAATAAGGATCATGGTATACTGAGAAATTATTACCGAGGTAAAACTGCAGGCTGATGCCCAGCATACCCGGCCGCAGGAAATCGGGTGTGGGACCCGCATCTGACTGCGCCAGTGCATCCACCGGACCGGCAATGGTTACCACCCTGGGCAATTCGTATTTCGGGAAATAATATTTGATATGGCGGAAGGCTTCAGTGAAATCCTGCTGCAGTTTGCCCGTTTCGGGGAATACCACGTTGATGGTGTCGTACAGTTTGGCACTCATGTGCAGGAAATTCTTTACGCCGGTTTCCACTGAATCGGGATTGACGCCGATAACCTGTTGTATAAAAAGGTTGGTGAGACCTGGATATTTCTGGTCGAGGTTATTCAGTCCGGGTACAATGAAATTGGTATCTATCGCAAAAAAATCGCGGTCGTAGCGCTCGATTTTGAGATCCACTTTGATCCCGGAAAGATCGGGTCCTTTATCCTTGCTGTTGCAGGCGGCCAGACCGGCCAGGAGCAGTACAATGAAGGTGGTTTTTTTCATGGTATTCATAAACGAAACAGCGGTTAAAATGTTGTATGCGAAAATACGGCAGTGTATCTCTTTTAATTGTTGTTTTTCTTTATGCGGTACGATTCTTTCGAAGCGGGTAAACCCCTGGCGGGGCCCACCCTCATATAAAGGGGATTTAAGCAGCTCACATGATAAGCCCATAGGAACGGTAGCCACGCCCACCCACGCCCGCCTGCACACCGTCCAAAATGAAGTATGTAATTTTCTTTATTGCAATAATGCAAACCTAAAACGGATTACTAAACCAGCCATGTGAAAAACACCACCCATGAATGTTATTTTTCCCGCAAATAGACTATGAAATTGGTTTTGAAGAAGCGCATTTCAAACTGATGCACTATCGAAAGTACAGCCAAAAAGCGGTGCCGGGAATTCATCCTACATTTGTGCCATGAAAATCGCCCTGGCCCAGCAGAATTATCATATTGGTAACTTTTCGGAAAACACCCGCAAAATTGTGGCAGCCATCCGGGAGGCAAAAGCGGCCGGTGCCGACCTGGTCCTGTTTTCAGAACTCTGTGTCTGCGGCTATCCGCCCCGCGATTTCCTGGAATTTGATGATTTTATCCGCCAGTGTGAATCAGCGATTGATGTGATCCGCGAAGAAGCGGATACGATTGGCGTACTGGTGGGCGCACCCGACCGCAACCCCAACCGGCTGGGTAAGGATCTTTTCAATGCAGCCTATTTTCTCTACGAAAAAGAAATTAAAGGCGTCGCCCATAAAACCTGTCTGCCCAATTACGACGTGTTTGATGAGTACCGGTATTTTGAACCGGCTTATTCCTGGCAGGTATTTACTTTCAAAGGGAAAAAATTAGCGGTAACTATTTGTGAAGACATCTGGAACCTGGGTGATAACCCGCTCTACCGCAACTGCCCGATGGATGAACTGATGAAGCAGTCGCCGGATATTATGTTGAACCTCTCTGCTTCTCCTTTTGATTATACGCATGTGGAAGACCGGAAAGCCATCATCAAACTGAATGTGCAGAAATACAAACTGCCGATGTTGTATTGCAATGGCGTAGGCAGCCAGACGGAGATTGTGTTTGATGGTGCTTCACTTGTTTTTGACAGGGATGCCAACCTGGTGGGGCAGATGCCGATGTTTGAAGAGGCCATTGCGTATTACGACTGGGATGGCGCGGGTCATTTCAAACAGCCGGTGATCCACCAGGCGGGGACTTTGCCGGATGCAGAATTCAATCCGGCTGTACTGGAAGAACATTTATGCACAGCTGAAATCCATGACGCAATCATTCTTGGTATCCGTGATTATTTCACCAAGATGGGTTTTACCAAAGCGATATTGGGCAGCAGCGGTGGTATTGACAGTGCCGTCACATTGGCGCTGGCATGCCGGGCACTGGGTGCCGAAAATGTAAGGGCCGTGCTGATGCCTTCACAGTATTCAACTGGCCACAGTGTGAGTGATGCAGAATTGCTGAGTAAGAACCTGGGCAATCCGTATGATATCATCCCTATCAAAAATATTTACGACAGTTTTATGCAGGAGCTGAAACCTGCTTTTGGCGATTTGCCATTCAGCATTGCAGAAGAAAATATCCAGAGCCGCAGCCGTGGTAATTTACTGATGGCGATTGCCAATAAGTTTGGTTACATCTTACTGAATACATCCAACAAAAGCGAACTGGCCACGGGTTACGGCACTTTGTATGGCGATATGGCCGGCGGACTGGCAGTACTCGGTGATTGTTATAAACTGCAGGTGTATGCGCTGGCGGAATATATCAACCGCGACAATGAAATCATTCCCCGGAATATTATCACCAAAGCCCCTTCGGCTGAATTAAGACCGGGGCAGAAGGACAGTGATTCATTACCTGATTACGCCATACTGGATAAACTGCTTTACCAGTATATTGAAAGAAGACAGGGGCCCCGTGAAATCAAGGCACAGGGTTTTGATGCAGCTTTGGTTGACCGGGTACTGCGCATGGTGAACCTGAATGAATATAAGCGGAACCAGTTTTGCCCGATCATACGCATTTCACCCAAAGCATTCGGGGTAGGCCGCCGTGTGCCTATCGTGGGTAAATATCTTTCCTGAAAAAATTAATGTTTGAATGTAAACGTAACCAGCACCGGTGTGGGTGATGGCGGGATAGTTACATTCTGTGATAATACCAGGTTATCGGTTGTGAGTGAAACAATGGTGAATGTGCCGCTGCCGCCGGGAAAAAGCGGTGCAGAAAGATTCAGTTCAGTTTCACTGGTCATGAAGCTCCAGGTAAAATTGCCGGCTGTGGATGGGGAGCAGACATTGACTCCTTCATTGATAGTGAACTGGCCGGTTGTTGCGAAAGTATTGGTGTTATCCTTGAAACAGGTCAGTTGCGGTGTGTTTGATACATCAGTCCCTCCCGCGGAGGCGCTCAGGAAAAACCAGGGCATCCGGGTCATTAATTCAGTTTTGGTGGGCGGGGGTGGGGTGTCATTCTGCTTGCAGGAAGATAAACCGGCAAAGCCGGCAAATGTTAAAGCAATGATCAGGGAGTAGTGTTTTTTCATATACTTTGGATTGATCACACAAAATAATCAAAGTTTCCGTGTTTTAAAAGCCAAAAAAGCCTGATTCCGGGTGCCGGTCATCATATCGGCAGATTATTTGCATAAAGCAAGTTCGTAATTTGTGACTAATACAAGCAACATGTTTAAAACCGCAGAAGATATACGCCTCCTGAATGAGAAGATTTCCCAGGCAGGCCAGTTTACCGATTCCCTGAGAAAAGAAACCAGCCAGATCATCGTGGGTCAGAGCCATATGCTTGACCGCCTCCTGATCGGCCTGCTCAGCAACGGGCATGTGCTGCTGGAAGGGGTGCCAGGGCTGGCCAAGACATTAACGATAAAATCGCTGGCCCAGGCGATTCATGCCAAATTCAGCCGGATCCAGTTTACGCCGGATTTATTGCCTGCTGACGTGATTGGTACCCTGATTTACAACCAGCAGAAAAATGAGTTTGTGGTACGCAAGGGTCCCATCTTCGCCAATTTTATCCTGGCAGATGAAATCAACCGTGCCCCCGCTAAAGTGCAGAGTGCTTTACTGGAAGCGATGCAGGAAAGACAGGTAACGATTGGTGATACGACTTATAAACTGGATGAGCCATTTTTGGTGCTGGCCACCCAGAACCCGCTGGAGCAGGAGGGAACCTATCCTTTACCCGAGGCGCAGGTGGACCGCTTTATTATGAAAGTGGTGGTGGATTATCCGTCCATGACTGAAGAGCAGCAAATCCTGCGGATGAATGTGCAGGGTGGAACCGTGCCGGCGATCAGGCAGGTAGTGTCGGCACAGGAAGTGCTGAATGCACGTGAACTGACGCGTCAGATTTATATGGATGAAAAAATTGAACAGTATATCCTGGATATCGTTTTTGCAACGCGTAAGCCGGCCAATTACAGGCTGGATAAATTGACACCGTTAATTTCTTATGGTGCTTCACCGCGCGGCAGTATCAACCTGGCACTGGCGGCCAAGGCACAGGCATTCCTGAATAAAAGGGGCTTTGTGATTCCGGAAGATGTGAGGTCAATTTGCAATGATGTGCTCCGTCACCGGATCGGGTTGACGTATGAAGCCCAGGCAGAAAATGTGAAAGCTGAAGATGTGATTGGCGATATCCTCAAACAAATCAATGTGCCCTGATGCTCACAACCGCTGAGATCATAAAGAAAGTCAGGCAGCTGGAGATAAAAAGCAAAAAGCTCACGAGCGATTTGTTTACCGGCGAATACCACAGTGCGTTCAAGGGGAAGGGTATGCATTTTAAAGAGGTGAGGGAATATGCGGCTGGGGATGATATCCGATTTATAGACTGGAATGTATCGGCACGGTTCGGTCATCCTTACAGTAAATTATTTGAAGAAGAAAGGGAACTGACGGTGATGCTGCTGATTGATATCAGTAACAGTTCATTGTTTGGCACAGCACATGGCCGGAAAAGGGATATAATTACGGAAGTGGCTGCTGTGCTGAATTTTTCTGCCATCAATAATGCCGATAAAGTAGGCGTGGTTTTTTACAGTGATAAAGTGGAAGCCTATATCCCGCCAAAAAAAGGCCGGGAGCATGCTTTATATATTGTGCGTGAACTGCTGAGTATTGAACCGAAAGGAAACGGCACATCGTTGTCAACTGCACTCCGCCATTTTACCAATACCACCAGGCAGAAAAGCATTGTGTTTATCCTGAGTGATTTCCTCGACAGCCAGTATGAAGACGCATTGCGGATTGCGGCACGCAAGCATGATGTGACCGGCATTAAAATTTATGACCAGATGGATATGCTGTTGCCGGATGCTGGAATGATCCAGGTGAAAGATGCGGAGAACGGGCATACCCGCTGGGTTGACAGCAGTGATGCGTTTGTGCGGCATGAATATGAACAGGAGTTTTTCCGGATCACCGCCTGGAGTACACAGTTGTTCCGTAAATCCGGCGCCGACCTGCTTCACCTGAAAACCGGTGATGACTATGTAAAAGTGCTGCAACGTTTTTTCCTGAGCCGTAACCGATGACGAACCCATGAGACACCGGATCATTATTCCCCTCTTATTTTTTGTTTTTGCTGTTACCGCAGTGAGGGCACAATCCCCTGTGGTAAAAACGGAAGCGGATAAGACCCGGATCCTGCTCGGTGAACCTATCACTATAAAGATTACCATACAATCACCGCCGGCTGGTATTACGGATCATTTTTTTGCAGACAGCATACCGCATTTTGAAACCAGTAAGGATCCGCAGTTTGATTCTTCCGGCAGCGGGGATTCCAAAGTGATTACAGGCATTTATACGATTACCAGTTTTGATTCAGGTCATTGGGTGATTCCTGCTTTTGTGATGGCCAAAGGAATACAGACCGACAGTATACCGGTGGATGTGGTGTTCAGTGATTTCAATCCGGACCAGGAGTATCACGATATCCGGGATATCATTCCGGTGAAACCGGCTTCCAAAAATTTAAACTGGGTGTTTTTTGCAGCGGGCGGACTGGTGGTTGTGCTGGCCCTTATTTACTACCTCACCCGGAAAAAGAAAAAACCGGTGGAAGTTATTCCTGTTATAGAGGAAGATTTTTATGGCGATACCATGAAAGAACTGGGCAAACTGGAGAACAGCCCGTTTGGCGATAAAGAATATTATTCCGCACTGATCAGTGTATTCCGCTTATATGTGTTGAAACGCAAAGGGATTTTGTCGTTACAGAAAACGACAGATGACCTGGTGCTGCAGTTGAAAGACCTTGGACTGCCTGCTGATTTGTTCTCCCAGCTGGCCGCAGCATTGCGGATGGGTGACTTTGTGAAGTTTGCCAAATACAAGCCTGGGGCTGCAGACCGGAAAGATTCTGTGGATCATATTAAATCGGCTGTTTCAGCTATTGAAAAAACAATCCAGCCTGCTGCATCATGATATACCAGTACCTGAAAAATATAGTGTTTGCATACCCGCTGGTATTGACAGGATTGATCCTATTGCCTGCATTGGTGTACTGGTATGTGAAAAAAAATAACCGGTCGCAGCCAACGGTGCTTGTTTCATCAGCGTATGCATTCAGGGTGAAGTCGTGGAAAAACCGCTTCAGGCATATTCCGTTTGTATTGCGGTTACTTGCTGTTGCGGCTTTGGTGATTGCACTGGCGCGTCCGCAGAAAAAACATGCTGAACAGGAAACCAATGGTGAGGGTATTGATATTGTGTTGTGTATGGATGTAAGTGGTTCGATGGGATCGCCGGATATACCACCTTCCCGGATGGAAGTGGCCAAAGAGATGGCGGAAGAATTTGTGCGCAGCAGGCCGGTGGACCGGATTGGTCTCGTGATATTTTCCGGCGAAAGTTTTACGCAGTGCCCGGTGACGTCAGACCGGATGAACCTGATCAGTCAGATAAAAATGCTGGAGAGCCGTAAATACCTGGATGACGGAACGGTGATCGGGGAGGGGCTGGCGACTTCGGTTGACCGTTTACGCAAGAGCCAGGGTAAGAGTAAAGTGATTATCCTGCTGACGGATGGAAAAGAAGATCCGCCGGAGACAAGATTGATTGATCCCTTAACGGCTTTGGATATTGCCAAAACGGCCGGGGTTAAAGTGTATACCATTGGTGTGAGCGGTGCGCCGGAACAGCAGCCGGTCGCCAATCCGAAAAGAAATGGACGTCCTTCCGCCGGGGCTGATTTCCTGGATGAGCAGTTGCTGCAGAAAATAGCCGGGGAAACAGGCGGTCAGTATTACCGCGCCCGGGACCGCGAGGGTTTGCAGAAAGTATATAAACAGATTGACCAGCTCGAAAAATCGAAAATAGAAACCCGCAATTATACAAGGGCGGAAGAAATGTTCCTGCCGTTTGTGCTGGCTGCACTGGGACTGGTTTTCCTGGAAATGATATTGAAGTTTACTTTATTCAGGAGGTTTCCCTGAACTTCGCAGCAATGAAAGGAACAGTTTACAAATCCACCGGCAGCTGGTATTCCGTGAAAGATGAAACGGGGCATTTCTGGAATGCCCGGATGAAAGGCGTGATGAAGATGGATGACATCACATCTACGAACCCGGTGGCCGTGGGTGATTTGGTGGAGATTGAAGAAGAAGGGGCAGAAGGCGCTGCGATGATCAAAACCATATTTGACCGCAATAATTATATTAACCGGCAATCGCCCCGGTTCAAACACCAGCATCATATTGTAGCATCAAACCTCGACCAGAGCCTGCTGGTGGCTACCTTGAAAGTTCCCCGCACCTCACAGGGTTTTATGGACCGTTTCCTGGTGGCTTCAGAAATGTACCATGTAAAACCGCTGATCGTTTTCAATAAATCGGATTTGTATGGCAAGAAGGAAATGGAGCAGTATGAACAATTCCGGAGTATGTATGATACCGTCGGCTACCCGGTGCGTTTAATCAGTGTGGAAAAGAGAGAGGGGATTGAAGAACTGAAAACTTTACTGAAAGATAAAACCACATTAATCAGCGGACACAGTGGTGTGGGTAAATCCTCTTTACTAAACCTGATCTTCCCTGATATTCAACTCAAGACCCAGGATGTGAGTGGCTGGAGCGGCAAAGGCCAGCATACAACCACTTTTGCGGAAATGTATGATTTGCCCGGCGGCGGCCGTGTGATTGATACACCCGGAATGCGTGAATTTGGATTGGTGGATATCAGCAAACAGGAATTATCCCATTATTTCCCCGAGATGCGGGATCGTTTAAAAGATTGTCAGTTTAATAACTGCGTTCATATGAATGAACCTTCCTGCGCCATCAAAGAAGCGGTTGTAAAAGGGGAGATACACGAAGACAGATACATCAGTTACCTGGGTATCCTTGACAGTATTGAGGAGCAGTCATACTGATCAGGCAATATGCTTGTGTTCTGCAAGCAGTTTACCTTCCAGCAAATTAGCGAGTTCAACAACGGCTTTGTTTTCCTTGTTTAAAGCGTCACGGGTTTTAGCGGGGAAAATAGAAATACCGGTGTAAATGCTGTAATGCAGGGTGAGGGTATAACCTTTGAAGCGGAATTCCCAGTCAATGGTATCAAAGTCGTCTTCTTTGTTCAAAAACTTAACTTTTAATTCATCACTGAGGACATCTGCAACGTGGTAAAAACTTTTTAACCCTCCATCATCTGAAATGACGGCTTCGGTGCAGCCAAAGTTGGTTCGTAGGGTGAGACTCATGGTACAGGTTTTAATGGTTATTCATAAGACTGGATTGAAGGTGGATTAGCTGCTTAACTTCCTCAACTTTTGAATTTTTTGGCTTTTTTCACATCCTTCATGGCTTTGGGATCGCCGCTGATGATTTTTTCCGCACCAACATTTTTACCGTTGGAAGGACAGCCATACTTGGGTTTGAAGATACTATGCCAGAGTTTGCAGGAACTGAAAAGCATGCAAATGGCCAGGGCCAGGGTTATAAATCTAAGGTTTTTCATATATCTAGATATTGGTAGAACGAAATTATACATTAAAAATTGCCTGTGAAAGGGGTAGTTAATGTGTACCGGGTACAAAATAAAAAGGTCATTTCATGTCCTTAAACCAGCCTGCGTAACGGATATAATTATTGGCGATCCGGTGGATTTCGCCGTGCAGCAGTTCCTGTGATATATCTTTTACTTTTTTAGCGGGCACACCGGCATAAATGCTGCCGGCTTCGCAGACTGTGTTTTCCAATACTACTGAACCGGCGGCAATAATGGTATTGCTGTGTACGACCACATTGTCCATGACGATGGCCCCCATACCGATAAGTACATCATCATGCAGTGTACAGCCGTGCACGATGGCATGGTGTCCGATGGAAACATTATTTCCGATGGTGGTCCCGTATTTTTCAAACGTGCAATGGATGCAGGCGCCGTCCTGGATATTTACTTTATTCCCGATTTTGATAAAGTTCACATCCCCGCGGATGACGGTATTAAACCAGGCACTGCATTGGTCGCCCATAACCACATCACCTACGATGGTGGCATTGGGGGCGATGAAGCAATCTTTTCCGAAGCTGGGTGATTTGCCCTCAACGGGCCAGATGATTGGCATGGGTTTAGTTTTTTTAAATGAGTTCCGGTGGGTGAGGACACCCACCGGGGCGGACACCCACCAGGGCGGATATACACCGGGGCGTAAATATCCGGAATTATTAAATGCTTTGGCCGGTGGAAGTTATGAGTGGCCGTGGTGGGTGTTCTCATCCACCACTCCGAAGATTATCCCTATTTATAAAAATACCTCAGCTGAATAGCGATATTTGCGGCATGAATACCCGGGAATTATTCCTGCAACATATCGGCCAGACTTCACCCGCACCGATGGGGCTGGAGATTGTGAAGGCCGAAGGCTGCACATTGACAGATAAGTCGGGCAAAGCATATATTGACCTGGTGGGTGGCATCAGTGTGGCCAATACCGGGCATCGTCATCCTAAAGTGCTGGATGCAATCCGGGAACAGCTGGATGCTTACCTGCATATCATGGTGTACGGCGAATTTGTGGAAACACCGCAGGTTCGCTATGCAGAACTGCTGGTGAATAACCTGCCTGCTTCGCTGAACAGTGTTTATTTTACCAACTCGGGAACCGAAGCCGTGGAAGGTGCGATGAAACTGGCCAAACGGGTTACCAACCGCGCCGAAATCCTCGCCTTCAATCATTCTTATCACGGTTCAACCCAGGGCTCATTGAGTATTATTGGTGATGAATACTGGCGGAATGCCTACCGGCCTTTATTGCCCGGGGTGTATCATGCAAATCATAACGAATTTGCTTCGCTGGATTTAATCACGGAGAACACCGCCTGCGTGGTGGCTGAGTTAATTCAGGCGGAAGCCGGTGTGAAAACCCCTTCGCGTGAATGGATCCAGGCGCTGCGTAAAAAATGTGATGAGACCGGTGCGTTACTCATTGCTGATGAAATACAGTCTGGTTTTTTCAGAACCGGATCGCTCTGGGCTTTTGAGCAGTTTGGTATTGTACCTGATATTTTATTACTGGGCAAAGCCCTGGGTGGCGGATTACCACTCGGTGCCTTTATTGCAGACAAGAAACTGATGGACCAGCTGACCGTGAATCCGGTGCTGGGTCATATCACCACGTTTGGCGGTCATCCGCTTTGTTGTGCAGCAGGTAAAGCAGCGATGGAAGTAATCTTGGAAGAAATCAATCCTGAATCCATACAATCCAAAGAAAAATTATTCAGGGAGTTGCTGGTGCACCCGAAAATAAAATCAGTGAACAGTGCCGGTTTATGGCTGGCGGTTGAATTTGATTCTTTTGAAACGAATAAAAAAGTAATTGAAGGTTGTATTGCAAACGGGGTGCTGACGGATTGGTTTTTGTTTGCACCTGCGTGTTTAAGGGTGTCGCCGCCGTTGGTAATAAGGGAAGAAGAAATTGTGCAAGCCTGCAAGGTGATAGTAGCCTCTTGCAAAATTTAAATACAAAACCACAAGGCTCACAAAGGAATACACAAAGCACACAAAGAGTCTAACCTTGTGAACTTTGTGTATTCCTTTTGTGTACTTAGTGGTAAAATGTATTTAATGTATTTGCTTAAACACCAACACCGCCAACACCGCTCCAATCACCGGTCCCACCACCGGCACCCAGCTATATCCCCAGTCACTGCTTCCTTTTCCTTTCATTGGTAAAATAGCATGCGCAATACGCGGCGCCAGGTCACGTGCAGGATTGATGGCATAACCTGTGGGCCCGCCTAATGATAAACCGATCCCTAATACAAGTAATGAAGCAGGTAATGCACTCAATGTGCCCAGGTTTACGTCTGTTTGCGGCATCAGTAATATGCCTAAGATTAAAATAAACGTACCGATACATTCTGTAAGAACATTATAAACTGGTTTCCTGATGGCTGGTCCGGATGAGAATACAGCCAGTTGTGCCCCGGCATCGGTTGTTTCATCAAAATGTGGTTTGTAAGCCAGCCAGACAATGACCGCACCGATGAAAGCCCCGGCAAATTGTCCGCCGATATACGTGGCCAGGTCCGCCGTATCAAAAGTACCGAGTACTGACATGGCAATAGTAACAGCCGGATTCAGGTGTCCGCCACTGCCCAGTTTGGTGGCAGCATACACGCCGATGAAAACGCCCATTGCCCATCCGAATGTAATGACGATCCAGCCTGAATTATTTCCTTTTGTTTTATTGAGAACAACATTGGCCACAACGCCACCACCGAATGTGATCAGCAGGGCTGTGCCAATTAATTCACCCAAGAACGGAGACATAGCAATCAGTTTTAGTTTGGAAGATAGTTTTGCGAAACTGTTTTAAAGATATTTATTTGTTCGTTAATCCAATCTTCATCTTTTTGGAGATTTACGGCCATCAGGGTTGCCACCTGGTTTGCCATTACCTGGGATGCTTTCGCATCAAGTAATAATTGCCGGCTGCGGCGGGACAGGAAATCTTCAACAGTCATACACAGTTCTTCGTCCACGGCTTTCTGGATCCAGAGCCTCAATAAAGATTCAGGTAAATCTTTTACAGCTGCCGGTATCATGATCTGGGATGCTTTGCCCAATGAAATGGTCTTTGTACTGCAGGGCAGGGCTTCGAGTTTTGCCTGGGCGATGGCAAAATCAGTTACGTCTTCTGCCATTTTACGGTAGGTGGTCCATTTGCCACCGGAGATGCTGATCAGGCCGCTGTCACTTTCATGGATCAGGTGATCCCTGGAGAGCGCTGCTGTTTTTTTTGATTTGCCTTTTACGAGCGGACGCAGGCCGGCAAAAACAGAACGGACATCATTGATTGACGGATGCCGGTTCAGGTAACGGCCGGTATGCTGCAGGATGAAATCAATTTCCTCCGCACGGGCTTTGGGTTCATCACTGATGGTATCAACAGCCGTATCTGTGGTGCCTAATACAATTTTATCATGCCAGGGCACGGCGAATAACACGCGGCCATCATCCGTGCGGGGGATCATGATCGCGGCTTCACCGGGCAGGAATTCTTTATCAACCACCAGGTGAATGCCCTGGCTGGGTTTGATCATGTCGCGGTGGTCTTTGTCATCCAGCCGCTGCAGGCTGTCGGTGAATACACCCGTTGCATTGATTACGCAGCGTGATTTAACTTCAAAGATTTTCCCCGTGAGCGCATCCTGTACAATCACACCGGCTATTTTCTTTTTGGTTTTCAGGAATCCGGTTACCGGGAAATAATTCAGTACGCTGGCACCGTACTCCGCTGCTTTTTGGGCCAGGCTGATCGCCATACGTGCATCATCAAATTGCCCGTCGTGATACAGGATACCACCCTTGAGCCCTTTGGCATCCAGTGTGGGTGCCTGTTCCAGCACTTCTTTTTTCGAAAGGAAAAGGGAAGGACCCAGACCAAGATTGCCGGCCATCTTATCATAAATCTTCAGACCGATTCCATAAAAAGGTTTCTCCCACCATTTGTAGTTGGGAACAATGAAAGGCTGGTTGCGTACCAGGTGCGGTGCATTCTGCAATAACAATCCTCTTTCACGCAGGGCCTCTTTTACCAGTTTGATATTGCCTTGCTGAAGATACCGTACACCACCGTGTACAAGTTTGGTGCTTTTGGAAGAAGTGCCTTTGGCGAAATCTGATCTTTCAAATAGAACAGTTTTTAATCCGCGGCTGGCGGCATCCAATGCAGTACCCAGACCAGTAGCGCCGCCGCCAATGATACAGATATCCCATTCCGGAGTTACAGAAAGGGATTGGATAAACTGTTGCCTGTTCATTTATCGTTTGCCCATGCGATGGTGGCCCTGACAGCTCTTTGCCATCCGTTCACCAGATCGGTTGCTTTTTCCGTTGTCATCGCGGGCGAAAATGATTTATTGACCTGCCATTGCTGGCTGATATCCTGTATGTCTTTCCAGTAGCCGACTGCAAGTCCGGCGAGATAGGCTGCGCCCAGTGCCGTGGTTTCTGTAATGGTGGGGCGGACCACTTTGCAGGCCAGTATATCAGACTGGAACTGCATCAGCGGATCATTCACCGTAGCGCCACCATCCACTCTCAGTTCTTTGATTTGTATACCTGAATCCGCTTCCATGGCTTTCAGTACATCGTATGTCTGGTAAGCAATACTTTCCAATGCGGCTTTGGCCAAATGGGCATGACTGCTGCCACGGGTGAGTCCAAACACCGTTCCTCTTGCATACTGGTTCCAGTGTGGTGCACCCAGTCCGGCGAAGGCGGGTACCACATAAACACCATCGGTTGAATCAACCATATCGGCCAGCGCCTGCACTTCTGCAGAGCTGCGGATAATTTTCAATTCATCCCTGAGCCATTGTACAACGGCACCGGCAATAAACACACTGCCTTCCAGTGCGTATTCAGTCTTGCCATTAATTTTCCAGGCAATCGTAGTGAGCAGGTTATTGGTGGATTGAATTGCTTTCTCTCCTGTGTTCATCAGCATAAAACAACCCGTGCCATAGGTATTCTTTACCATGCCGGGTTCAGTACAAAGTTGTCCGAATAAAGCAGCCTGCTGGTCGCCGGCCATGCCCGCTACGGGCGTATTGTTGTCATGGGTATGTCCGTATACTTCGCTGGATGCTTTTACTTCCGGTAAAACGGAAGCCGGTATATCCAGCAGTTGCAGTAATTCAGTATCCCAGGTTCCGGTATGGATATTAAACAGCATGGTGCGTGATGCATTGGATACATCCGTAACATGTACAGTTCCGTTTGTGAGTTTCCAGGTGAGCCAGGTATCAATGGTGCCAAAGGCCAGTTCTCCTTTCTCTGCTTTTTTGCGTGCGCCTTTTACTTCATCAAGTATCCACTTCAGTTTGGTGCCGGAGAAATAGGCGTCAACAATCAATCCTGTTTTCTGCCGGATCGTTTCTGCATGGCCTGCACTTCTCAGTTCATCACAATAAGCAGCTGTGCGGCGGTCCTGCCAGACAATGGCGTGATACAATGGTTTACCGGTTTTGCGGTCCCATACCACGGTTGTTTCCCTTTGATTGGTTATACCGATTGCGGCAATGTCTTTATAACTGAGCCGGGCACCGGCGAGTGCTTCGGCCATGGTACCTGATTGGGTGCTCCAGATTTCGTCGGCATCATGCTCTACCCAGCCGGGCTGGGGAAAATGCTGCGTGAATTCTTTTTGTGCGGAGGCGATGATATTTCCCTGCTGGTCGAATATCATGGTACGGCTGGAGGTGGTGCCCTGGTCGAGGGACATGATGATTGCTGACTCATTGACTATCGTATGAAAGATAGTAAGATATTGAAATTTGTAATGAATACAAAGAACACAAAGGCTAAAACAAAGTGCACAAAGTCTGTCACTTTGTGTCCTTTGTTTACACCTTTGTGCACTTAGTGGTTAAATTTTTAAAACGTCAGCCTGAAACTTCCAAAAATCCCGAAAGTCTTATCCCCAGTTTTGGGGAGGGTTGAAGGCAGCACCCGCCACACAAAATCGAGGCGGAAGACGTGGAAGATATTGTCAACACCGGTTCCCAGTTCGAGATAGGTTTTGTCATCCAGTGTCTGGAAACTATTACCGGTTTTGAAATTGAGTGCGCGGTTGGCAGGGGTTAAACCGCCCCAGAGTACTTTAGCAGTCCACAGTTGCCGGGCTTTGATTTTGGGAAAGAGCCGGAAGATGCCGCTGCCGAAATTATGTTCGATGTTGATGCCCGCGTAACGGTCGTGCACGAATTCCCAGCGGTTCATCATATTAAAAGCATACTTGTTGTAGTAATACAATTCATTGCCGGGAGCAATATCAAGTAACGGATAGGGCAGGGTGCCGAATGTTTTGCCGCCATATATAAACCAGGAAACGCTGCCGAATGGCGGGATTTTAAAATAATCAGAAACGGAAGCACTGATTTTAGTGTATGAATAACTGCTGTTCAGCACACCGGGGAAGCCATGGCTGATATAGATTTCCCCAATGGGGTAAGGACTGCCGAGGCTGGAACGGTAGAAATAAGTTTCGAGGAATTTCTCGAGATAAGCAAAGCGGAAACGCAGTGACACTTCAAAATTGCTGAATGGTTTTCCCGGGATACCAACTGCAAATGAATCGGCGGGCAGGAGATTGCGGAGGGGCGTAGTGATTTTATGGGTGATCGTGAGTTTGTTCGACATCCATTTGGAGGATTCATAAAAGAACTCCACCCTTTTTTCATCGACGCTGGTGTTTTTCACCGGCACGCCCTGTTTGCGGATGGCGAGGGAGAATATATTATCCTGGCTTACTTCACCGTAGTAGTTCTGTCCCCAGTCGAGGTCATGTGTATAGGCTCCGTAGATATACATCCTGGGTGATTTGGTGGGCAGGTAGAAAAAGTCTGCCATGCCTTTGAGCTTTTTGTCTTTGAAGCCATAGGCGAGATAAGTATGGAAAGTGATTTTATGGTTAAAATGGTGATTGGTGTTTACATCAAACCGGAGACGCAGGCCTTCCCATCCGTTTGAACTGACCCAGTTCATCCAGGGACCGATCTGGTAATTGCCGATGGTTTTGTAACCGGTGCCGATGAAGTCGAGGGTTTTGGTGAACCGCTGGAAAACGGGTGCGTTCGTCAGGGTGTCAATCATTTTGATGATACCCTTTTCAGTTTTGCTCAGTTCTTCGTGACGGGCAGTGACCCAGTATTCGCGTGATTTGTTATGGGCATCGGGAAGGGTGATGACTTCTTCCATGACTTTATTCTTAGCGAGTTCATTCACTACAGCGCTGTCATTCACGACAATGTTTTCATAGGTGGTGGTCTTGCGGCCGATCACACCGGGTTTGTCTTTGCCAATGGGAGAGAGGTCGGCTACAAATTTATCTTTAGCGAGGAACCAGGTGGAGTCGTTGATCATCTTGTATTCCTGGATCATGCTCAGGTTTTCCAGGAAGTTTACATCGGCGTCTTTACCGAGACGGAGGCTCATTTTCTGGATAGCGAATGTGCCGGCATGCACCCAGCAGTCGCCTTCGAAAGTAACAGCACCATTGCGGCGGGGCGTGAACACCAGGTGGAAATACCGCTGGTTGGCGATCAGTTGGGTGTCCACCACACGGTAATTGTAATAGTAGTCGCCGTTATCGCTGATGGGACTTACAAATTCCTTATCAAATACCGGAATGAAGTTGTTGTACACATTTACGTTCTGGTCCATCCCGCCGAGCTGTTTGGAAAAACTTTCATTGCTGACGCCGGTGGTGTTCACAGATTTGATCACTTCCCTTCTTTTCTTTGGTTTTTCCTGGTAGTAGTAATCGGAAATAACTTCCGACAGGAAAGTGGGCAGGTATTTGAGTCCGTCGGCTGTATCAATATTCTGGTTGATCAGTTCGGTGATGGGACGAAGTGGTTTTATTTTCCCGAATTTTTCGAAGTTGAAATTTTTAAGATCGAGTTCCAGTTTGTTGTAGAGTTCGTAAGAGAAATTCGCAAAACGGTAGCGGTCGTTTTCGGGTTTATGCTGTACGATTTTTTTCCAGAGCAGTAATCCTTTGTTCACTTTAACCCGGACGGTGGCGTTTTCGGTGAAAGTGCCTCTTTCCAGGTTGATTTCGGCGTGGATAGAATCCTTGGCGGGTTTGATGATGAAGTAGAAAGGCTGGTAGCCCACGCAAGTGATCTGGAGTGTATCTGAAGGCCATTCTGCCAGATAGAACTGGAAATTACCGGCTGAATCGGATTGCCTGCCTACCATGGTGTTTTTAAACTGTACGGATGCAAAGGGAATCTTTTCTTCGCTGTGTGAGTCCCGGATGCTGCCCAGGATCACCTTGTGCTGGGCGGAGCTGCAGATACCGGTTAACAGGAACAGGAAGAACAGGGGCAGGTAGTATGCGTTAGTTTTCATCAATCGCTGTAAAATTAAGCCGGGAAATGTACCGGGTGTTATACAATTTGTCATTTGTAGATTAAGATTCCGGGAAAAAGTGGTTTACCGGCATGATTTCCTGTTGCGGCCCGGGGTTTTACATTCTTTTCACAAAAAAGTTCTTGGAAATATGGCTGTTCTCTACTTACTTTGTATTTCAAAGTGCTTTTTATGAATGACAACCAACCAGCAGCAGACTCCCTTAAGGACATACAGGATATCCGCCGGATCATGGAGCGGTCCTCCCGGTTTATCTCACTCAGTGGACTGAGCGGGATTGCGGCGGGTGTTTGTGCGTTGGTGGCCTGTTGGTTTGCCAGCCAGCAGATTACTGATTATTATAAGCAGTATGATATGGCCGGGCATTTTGATGGTCCGGCGTTCCAGCGTTTAAAGCTCAACCTGCTGGTGCTGGCGGCAGCAGTATTATCAATTGCCCTGGTTGCGTCGTTTTATTTCACCTGGCGGAGGGCGCGTCAGAAAAATTTACCGGTTTGGGACCTGACCAGCCGCAAGCTGGCGTGGAATATGATTGTGCCGCTGGCCAGTGGCGGGTTATTTATACTGGCGATGCTGCAATATAATGAGTGGCGTTTTGTAGCGCCGGGTTGTTTGATTTTTTACGGACTGGCATTGGTCAATGGCAGTAAATACACATTAAGCGATATTCGTTATCTCGGTTACCTGGAAATCATCCTGGGACTGGTTTGCACCCAGTTCACCGGTTATGGTTTGTATTTTTGGGCAGTTGGTGTTGGTGTGCTGCACGTGGTGTATGGGGTGGGGATGTGGTGGAGGTATGAGAGAGAAGATAGTAGAGAGTAGATATTAGATATTAGATAGGTGAAAATTGAAAGCGAGGGAGCAGGGAGCAGGGAGCAGGGAGCAGGGAGCAGGGAGCAGGGAGCAGGGAGCAGGGAGCAGGGAGCAGGGAGCAGGGAGCAGGATGCAGGATGCAGGGAGCAGGTAACTGGTAGCAGGTATCTGGTAACTGGCAACTGGCAACTGGTAACTGGTATCTGGTAACTGGCAACCATATTGAAGCCAATCCATTGAAATTTGCAATAAAGTACTTTACAATAACACGACTATACCCAGGAGTATGCGTAACCCCATAAACGGCCTCAATAAAGTGTTCGACAACCGGATCCGGCTGGGTGTGATGAGCATCCTGGTGGTGAATGAGGAGGTCAATTTTAATGATTTGAAGCAGATGCTGGAGGTAACTGATGGTAACCTGGCCACGCATCTGGTGAACCTGGAGGAGAACGGGTATATCCGCGTGCACAAGGGATTTATCGGGAAGAAAACCAACACGACTTATGAGGTTACAAAAACAGGGGCGAGGGCTTTCAGCGATCATATCGCGGCACTGGAAAATATGATTAAGGGGATTAAATAAATTTTTTTACCCATACACTTTGAAATGCAAAGTACTTTTAAAAAAGAAAAGGAGACCCTCCTGATCCGCCGCTGGCTGTTGTTTTTATGGTGGCATGGTTGTAAGCGGTCCAGTGCCATGCCGGTGCAATGGGAGCTGCAGTTAGCAACGAGACTGATTCCGACTGGTAATGCGGTTGGCAACTGGCTGGATGAAGTACAGCGTGGTGTATCGAAACTGCAGCGGAACAGCCCTGGTTGTTTTATGGATTCGACTGGCTGGCATTTGCACACATCGTGCTGGCGTTGTTTTTTATCGGCCCTTACCGCGAGCCGGTAAAAAACAAATGGGTGGTTGAGTGCGGCATTTATGCCTGCCTCCTGATCATACCTTTCACACTCATGGCAGGTGCTTACCGCGGTATTCCTTTCTGGTGGAGAATGGTGGATGCGTCTTTTGGCATTTTCGGGATGATTCCCTGTGTACTGTGTTGAAGAAAATAAACCGGCTTGAAGAGACGAAAAGAACGCAAAAAAAAAAAACCCCCCCCAACCCTCTCTTTTTTTACCCGGGGGCCGGGCCCCCCCCGCCCCCCCCCCCCTTTTTTTTGGGGGGGGGGGGGGGGGGGGGGGGGGGGGGTTTTTTTTTTTGGGGGGGGGGGGGGGGGGGGGGGGGGGGGGGTTTTTGGGGGGGGGGGGGGGTTCCCGCGGCGGGGGGCCGGGGGCGTTTTTCCCGGGGGGGGCGTTCCCCCCCCCCGGGGTTGGGGGGGGGGGGGGGGGGGTGTTTTGGGGCCCCCGGGCCCCCGTTTGGGGGGGCCGCGGGTTCTGGTGGGGGGGGGGGGCCGGGGGGGATTTTTTTTTCCGGCCTTCTTTTTGGGGGGGGGCCGGGTGGTCCGCGGGGGCCCCTTTTTGCCGTTCCCCGGGCCAATTTTTTTCTTTTTTTTTTTTTTTCCAACTCTTCCCCCACCAAAAAAGGGGGGGTTGGTGTGGGGGGGGGGGGGGGTTGGGGGGGGGGGCCCGGGGGGGGGCCGGGCGCGGTGCCGGCCGGGGGGTTTGGGGTGGCGGGGGGGGGGGGGGGCTTCGGTTGGGCCCCCGCGGGCGGCGGGTGTGGGGGGGGGGGGTTTGGGGTGGGGGGGGGGGGTGGGGGTGGGGGGGGGGGGAGAAGACGTGGACTAGGTTAACCGGGATTATTCTTAAAAGGTAGTTGGATGTTGATCCCTATGATTGAATATTTCTTATAGAAATGCAAAATTCAAAAGTAAAAAAGTCAAAAATGACAAGACTCTACTTACTCTCAGGTTCTTTTTGAATTTTAAATTTTGACTTTTTAATTCTTTGAAAAATATTCAACTATAGGGTTTAACATCCAACTTCCAACGTCCAACTTCCAACAAAATATCTTATCAACCACAAATACAATAACACTTTATAAACTGACAACATGGAAACATTATCCGAAAACATCTGGCAAAAAAGTAAATGGCTTGTAAAAGGCGTAATCATCGGCGTGATGGCATTGCTGCTGCTGATTCCGGCCTATTTCGTGGAAAACCTGATCAAAGAAAGGGAAGCGCGGCAAAAAGAAGCCGTGACTGAAGTCAGCAGTAAATGGGCCGGCCGGCAATTACTGAGGGGACCTGTGCTGGTGATTCCTTATCATGAAACAGTCACCGGGAAAGACGGACAGCAATCGTTCATCAGGCGTACAGCTTTTTTGGCGCCTGATAAGCTGGATATCAAATCTGTGGTGAACCCGGAACAAAAAACACGCGGCATATATAAAGTGATGCTGTATAGCGCCAATGTCAATATGAGCGGACGGTTTAGTTCCCTGCGCCTGGCAGAACTCAAACTGAATCCGGCCAGTATCATCTGGAAAGATATTACACTCAGCCTGGGTATCATGGATCACCGGGGGTTAAGGGATGATGTGAAACTGGACTGGAATGGTTCCCCCCAAACCCTGGAGGTGGGAACAGATATCAATACACTTCACCGTGGTGATTTTGTGGCACCACTGGTCATTGATTCCATGGCAGCAGGGCAATCATTCAATTTTAATGTAACGGTCAGCCTGAACGGCTCTGAACAATTATTATTTGTGCCCACTGCCAAAGAAACCACCCTCGAAATGAAATCTGTCTGGCCCGATCCCAGTTTCACCGGCAGCCAGTTGCCGGATACCAGCTGGATAACAGACAAAGGATTTACTGCCCGCTGGAAAACGGTATCACATGCAGGCACAGTTCCGTTGAATCCCAACAGCACACTGGCCTCCATGGAAAGTTATGCATACGGAGCAGACCTGTACATACAGCTGAACGGTTACCAGAAAACACTTCGTTCCGTTAAGTACGCTATTCTCTGTATCCTGCTCACCTTTACTGCATTCTTCCTGATAGAAACATCCACCAAACAATCCGTACACCCGTTGCATTATGCACTGATCGGTTGTGCACTGCTGCTGTTCTATACGCTGTTGCTTTCTTTTTCAGAATACACCGGATTCAATATCGCGTATATGATATCGGCCATCGCCACCACGGGACTGATTGCCTGGTTTGTCCGCGGATTGCTTAAAGCCACGCGACCCGCTGTATTGTTATCAGTCATACTGGTGATGTTGTACTCCTACGTGTTTACAATTCTCCAGTTACAGGATTATGCGCTGTTACTCGGCAGTGTGGGTCTGTTCCTGACGCTGGGTGTGGTGATGTATTTTACAAGGAAGTTGAAATGGTAGTTTGAAGACAATTGATAATGGACAATGCTTGCCCGCCGAGCGCCTTTGCTGAAGCTTCAGCGTAAGCATAAGCGGAGCGTAGGAGGGGATAATTGAGAATTGATGAAAGAAAAGCATTCATTCAATATTCTAGACCGGATAAAGAGCATTCGCTATGCAGTTTCAGGTATTGGTGCATTTTTCCGAAAGGAACACAATGCCTGGCTGCATGCGGTTGCTACGATGGCTGTGATTGTGCTGGCTTTGATTTATCCGGTGACAGTCATGGAAGGATGCTTGTTGATTATTGTTACCGGACTGGTCTGGTTTGCTGAGATTTTCAATACGGCTATTGAACGGATGATGGATTTGCTGCATCCTACTCATCATCCGGAAGCCGGGAGGATAAAGGATTTGTCCGCAGGAGCAGTGTTGGTGCTGGCAGTTGTTGCATGTTGTACCGGGTTAATCATTTTTATTCCCAAACTATGATGCCATGGAAAAATGGATAAATACATCGTATCAAAGACTGACCGAGCTGGAAAAGATTATGCTTTTGTCGGCTGCCTTCAGCATCGTATTATTATTGATCAGGATAATTGTGACCGGTGAATGGTTGTTTGCATTCCTGCCATGGAATATGCTGCTGGCTTATATCCCTTACTGGATTACACGCTGGCTGACTTTCCACCCTGACAGGATGGAGAAGAAGCGCCTGTTTATCCCGGCGCTGATCCTGTGGATACTGTTTGTTCCAAACTCATTCTATATTATCACTGATCTTTTCCATTTTAATGAAACAGCAGATGCACCCCGGTGGTTTGATCTCACGCTGTTGTTCTCCTTTGCATGGAATGGTATTTTACCCGGGGTAGTTAGTGTTTATAAAATGGAGAGTATCGTTGTTGACGGACTCCGGCTGCATAACCGGATTTATTTTCTCTTACCCATCATGTGGCTAATAGCCCTTGGGATTTATATCGGACGCTATCTCCGTTATAACAGCTGGGATATTATCACCGACCCTTTTTCACTCATCGGTGATATTACCTGGATGGTCATCCATCCCCTGCGCCATGGTTATGCCTGGGGCATGATCGCCTGTTTCGGTGTATTTATGACAATTATCTATATAAGTATCCGCCGTCTCTCCGCGGCGATACGATAAGATGCTGGTTGGAACCACTTGCAAAGGCAGGTGAGAGGGCTCTCCGGGAGGAGGGCCTTTTTTGGTTAAGAGGTTGGAGGTTGGAAGTTGGAGGTTGAACCCTATGATTGTAAATACTTAAATGAAATCAAAAGTCAAAAGTAAAAATTCAAAAATGACAAGACTTTTCTTACTCTCAGGTTCTTTTTGAATTTTTACTTTTGAATTTTCACTTCTTTCGGAAAATTACTACCATAGGGTTCAACCTCCAACTTCCAACTTCCAACATCCAACACTTCAAAAAAAACGGACTGAATCAACATCCAGTCCGTTTCTTAATAAATTACGTTTAACCGTTAGAAGTCAAGCCCCATCGCAAAAAACCACATCGGCTTGCCCCTGAACACACCTTTCATTTCCCAGGCAGCATCTACGCGGAGGAAATAACCAAGGAGGGTGCTTCTGGCACCGAAGCCATAGCCACCCGCAAAGGGTCCGATACCACCGGCTTTCAGTTTGATAAATAAAGGAGGCGCACCATAGGTTACACTGGGGCGTTCGAGTTTATCAAATTTGCCGTTCCAGGCAGTTCCCAGGTCAAAGAACTGAACGATCTGGAAATTGCGGAGGAAAGCGTTATTTATAGGTTTATTGAAGAAGGATGTAAATATGGGAACCCTGACTTCACTGTTGATCACCGCTGCATTGTTACCATTAGCTACATTCTGTTTGAAACCACGGAGGTTTACGGCCAGCGACTGGTAAGAATATTCTGCATCCGGATCAGGTTTGTTGGCGTTATTGAATTTCGGGAAAAGCCAGTTGTCTACACCACCGAGGTAGTAGATGAATTTTTGCTTGCCCCAGGAGAAGTCAGCTGCAGCGCGTACGGCCCAGATGATATTCCTGTAAATAGGCAGGTAATGCCTGGCGTCCACACCGAAATTAAATGTGTAAGGGAAACTGCCGGTGCCGCCAGTACTTTTCTTACTGATCTGTGCATTATAGTCGATATAGGCTTTCCAGCGCAGGCCATTCCAGATATTCATGGCCGGGCTCACCGCATCATCATGTACGTATTCGATATGTGCGAGTGCATAACTCAAACGGTCGTCCTTGCCACCCAGCGATTCGTTGGGGAAGAACTCGTTCGCCATCTTCACATATTTATCTGTGCGGTATGCGATGTTAAAACGCAGGCTCTTGATCCGGTTGAAAGGATAGGTCAGGCTGATCTGGTAGAGGTTAGAGAATCCCTTTACATTGAATTTGGTGGAATCATCATACAACGGCGGGTTCTTCACCACATTCCTGTAATAAGTGATACCATAATCAATCCTTTTCTTGAGGTACTGCGTGGTTACCACATATTCATTGTTATTCAGGTCAGGACTGATCCTGAAGCCACCTGCAAATTTCCAGTCTTCAAATAAATCAGAGGTACCTACCCGGATAATGCCATTGAAAGGATCGCCATTACTCAGGTTAATCGGTCCGTTACCGCCCTGGTATGGCTGGAAGCGGCTGACGAGCACATTATTGTTGAAACCACTCACGAGATAATCGTTGAAGAATTTCGGCGGGCGGTATTCAAATACTTTGGCTTTTTTCAGCACGGGTTCTTTGGTGATATCCTGCACGCCGACCACATTACCCATGCGGGTGCTGTCCGTTTTGTCGTCGTTGAATTCACTGTTAAAGAAATCGTTTTGTTTTTTAGTGGCAGAATCACTCTTGGGTGTGAGTACGGCTGCTTTGGCCACGGCTTTTTTCTGTTCTTCAATCAGCTTGCGCACATATTCAGAAGGCCGTGCATTGATATTCCTGCGACGGAGGTTGTTTTCATCCACTTTCAGGCGATAGAGCAGTTTTACGTTACCGAGTTTCACCACCTCACTCACCTGCTGGTTGTCGCCGGCCGTGCGTGTTTCAAGCAGGCTGCTCTGGTAGTTGGTGAGCGGGAATACATACGCGGAATCATTGGTGATGGAAACAAATCCAACCGAATCAATATCCGTTTTATTCCAGTCGCGCAGCACACTGTCCACTTCATTCTGCGGGGGATTATGCAGTACTTCATCACCGATAAAGACCAGCGTATCCAAACCAGCCCTTTCGGTAGTAAAGAAACCGGCATACCGGTTGTTGATACCGTTCTCATCACTCACGAAAGTGAAATGGGAACTGTTATACTGGGAAGGGAAACGGGCATTGCCAAAACGCAGGTCGGTCAGTTTGGAAATCTGTTTGGTTTCTGCTTTGTTCCAGTTGTCAACCAGGTAAATATTATAATGACGGCCGGGAAGTGAATCATCACTGCTGGCAGCCTGTGCGGTCGGCCTGTTACTGGCGTAGAGGATACCGGTTTTATTGGGGAACGCTACAAAGGAAGGATCAAGATCATCATACACATCGTTGGTGATCTGGTCAATCGTTTGCTTGTCAATTTTATAAACAAAGATGTCGGTTTGCCCGCTGCGCACCGCACTCATCACAAGTGTGTTTGCATCCAGCATATACTTCATGTCCTGTACCTGGTCGAACGTTTTGATTTCCTGTTTGACGGTTTTGATCCGGTTCAGAAGGTCATATACAAACAGCTGGGTTTTGCCTTCATTATTATACAGCACTGCAAGCCGGGTGCCTTTGCCATCCCATGCGAGGATAGGATAATTGGGGTGCTTCAGGTCTTCGCGGGTGCGAACACCGAGTTTCAGGAGCACTTTGCGTGTTACAAAATTTTCCACCAGCACCACCTGGTAACGTCCCTGTTTGAATTCAACAACAGCATACGTCATGCTGCGGGGAACCGGATTGGCGTTAAAGCGGATGAAATCCATCTTTTCAATTACTTCCGAAACGGCCAGCTGTCCTTTAGGAACATTGCGGCGGCCGCGGATATCCTTGAAATACTGCTGGGGGATTTCGTTCATGAAATCCTGCAGGATTACTTTGAATTTTTTCTTCGCAATTTTCAGTGAGGCATTATTCAGGTTGCGGTAGATACGGGCGAGATAGAGGAAATAAGTGGTCTTGCTCTTACCATATTTATCAGCGATGTATTTCCAGAAAGCATGACCGGCCAGGTTAGGATTGGAAAATGCAAACTGGTAAAAATTATTATACACCCCGCCGAGCATAACGGAACGGAGGTCGTCATCCAGAGAAGTGCTCCAGTTTTCTGCAGCATATTCGATATAACCATCGGTCAGCCATTTGGGGAGATCCAGTAACGCCTGGTTGGCGGCAAATTCACCGAGATCATCACCAAAAAGCACATTATCCACTAATATTTTGGCAATACCCTGGCGGATCTGGCGGCGGAGGTTTTCATGGTTACCATCGAAGTACACCACCATTTTATTATTCACCAGTTTGGTTACACCACCGGTGTTTTGCCAGTCAATGCCCAGTCCGATATTGGACTGCTGCATTTCATCGTAGTTATTGTACACAACGATATTGGCCCTGCGCTGCAGCCCGTATTCCACAAACTCTTCAATACCCGGCAGCTCTTCCTCGGCGATCTGGGCAACATACTTACCCAGTCCCAGCCCGTCCTGGCTGAAATAAGAGTTGAAGTTTTCTGTCTGGTAATATTTCCATTTGAATTTCTGGTACTGGACACGGTTCTTTCCGAATTCCACAGTATTGACCTGCGCATCCGCAACTACACAAAAGAGGAGGGCGAGGCAGGTAAACAGGGAGCTAATTTTCTTCATCATATTTGCTGTTTCGGGTATCTTATCAAATCGGTTCAAACATCATCCGGGCAGCCCGGTGTAAACAAAGAACAGCCCTTTTTTCCGGGATTGGCCGGAAGGGGCAAGTATCTTTGCAGCCGGTTGTGGTTAATTTATTTAAAAGTACGAAAAAACCGTCCATGTTAGCGATCAGGTCCTTTACATTTAGTCCGGTTCAGGAGAACACGTATCTCCTCTATAACGAGGAACATCAATGCTGCATTATTGACCCTGGCTGTTATTTTCCGGAGGAGCGGGAGGAATTAAAAACGGGCATTGAAAAGACAGGCCTGAGCCCCGTTTTGCTGCTTAACACCCATTGCCACCTCGACCATGTGTTCGGGAACAAGTTTGTGGCAGAAACCTGGGGTTTGCAGCTGCATATCCACACCCTCGAAAAACCGCTGCTTGACTTTGCCCCCCAATCGGGCCGTATGTGGCAGCTACCGTTCGACAATTACGAAGGCCCCTTGGTTTATTTAAAAGAAGGGGAATTTATCAAAATAGGCGAAGAAATCCTGAAAATCCTGCCGGTGCCGGGCCATTCCCCCGGGTCTGTTGCTTTTTATTATGAAAAAGGCGGGTTTGTTGTTGCCGGGGATGCTTTATTCCAGGGCAGCATCGGCCGGACGGATTTGCCGGGCGGGGATTTCGATACCCTGATCAACAGTATCCGGACGCAGTTGTTTACACTGCCGGATGAAACCGTGGTGTACTCTGGGCATGGAGCGCCAACTACAATTGGAGAGGAAAAGAAGAGTAATCCTTTTTTTAACCACTAAGGGCACAAAGAAATACACAAAGTGCACAAGGACTCAAACTTTGTGAACCTTGTGGGATTCCTTTGTGCCCTTTGTGGTAAAAAAAATTCTACACAAAGCGCTTTATAAAAGGAATCTTCTCCAACTCCTTCTTTTCAATTTTCGCCACGAAAATGGTAAAGAATCCCAGCAACGCCGTTGCCGTTCCCAGGTAAAACCAGTGGTTATCCCATACATACACCAGTCCGCGGTGGATGGCATAGATCAGCACAACCAATACCAGGTAGGCAATCAGTTTTTTCCGGGCATAAGGCACCGGGAAATGTTTTTGTCCCAGTACATAACTGGTAACCATCATAAATAAATAACAGCTGAATGTGGCGATAGCGGCCCCGAGGTAATGGAATTTCGGGATGAGGAGAATATTGAGGATAATCGTGATCACAGCGCCTGAGATGGTGATCATGGCGCCGGTCATGTTTTTATGGGTCAGTTTATACCAGATACTGAGGTTATAATAAATGCCGAGGAATACATTGCCCAGAGCGAGTAAAGGCACAATGTATAAACCTTCTGCCCAGGCCCCTTTGTGAATGGCTTTGAAGAACCAGGCAAACACATCAATATACAGGCTGATGAACAGGAACATGAAGCAGGAGGCAATCACAAAAAATTTCATGATGCGGGCATAGATACGCGGGGCATTTTCTTCCTTACTCCGGTTGAAGAAAAAAGGTTCGGCGGCCATGCGGAAGGCCTGGATCATTATGGTGATCAGCACCGCCAGCCGGTAAATATTACCAAAGATTCCCAGTTCATGTTTGGCTTGCTCATGTGGCAGGTCCACCACATGCTGGTAGATCAGGCGGCTGAGCATATCATTCACCATGCCACCCAGTCCTACAATAACCAAAGGATAGGAATAGTGCATGATTTTGAGCCAGAGTGCCCGGTCGAACTGTAATCTGATCTGGAAAAATTCTTTGCGCAGCAGGAAAAAAGTGAACACACTGCCACAGATATTACCGATCAGGTAGTAGCCGATCCCTGTATCCTTATTATAGAATTTTTCGATAAAGCTGCCGGGGTGGCTGTGAACATATTTCGGGATCAGGGCCATGAATAAAATCACCACCACAACATTCATCACTACACCGGATATCCGGGCAAAAGCATACCGTTTGGGTTTGTTTTCCTGCCGGAGACGGGCAAAGGCCAGTGTGCTGATGGTGTCAAAAAAGATAATGACTGCCATCCAGGTGATATATTCCGGATGTTCTTCCAGGCTGGCCCAGCCGGCAATATTGTTTTTGAAGAACAGGAGAAGACCGGTGAAAAGAATCGTAGATCCGAATAATGAAACAGAAAGGGTGTTGTATAATTTCTGTGCGTCCTGGTCCTGTGAAAACCTGAAATAAGCCGTTTCCAGTCCGTATGTAAACAGCACACTTAAAAAAGGAATGATAGCATATACCTGCGTGAGATCGGCGGTGCGGGAAGGCTGCGCAAAAATCAATGGCAGCGACAGGTTCATGAGGTAGCCCAAAAAACGGCTGGCAATGGTGGGTACACCATACCACAAAGTTTGACCGGCCAGTTTTTTTATTCCACTCAAAGGATAGGAAATTTTCCGGACAAATGTAAACCCTCCCCGGACAAAAACCGAATAATACCTCGGGCTGGGGGATTATTTAGGAGAATTGCAACGCTTTGGGCACTTGCGCTATCTTTATACTAAAATTTAACGTTTATGCGAAAACTGGTACTCGGCGCCCTGGTTGCAATGTTTATCTCTGGTTCACTGGCCGCACAATCTTATGTCGGTTCACTGGAATACAATAAGAAAAAACAGGACGCTATCCTGATTGACCTGCCCTATCCCCCTGAAGCAGCCCAGAATGCCATTACCCAGCGCTTTGAAAAACTGGGATACAAGCCTAAAGAAGAAAAAGGAATCCTGAACCGCGACAAAGGCATCCTGGTATACCGCTCTGCCTTTATGAATGAGATCAGCAATGGCAGTCTGGATTACCTCATTAAAGTGGAAAAGAAAAGCCGCAAGGAAAAAGACGAATGTGTGTTGTATATCACTGTTCAGAAAGACGGTGCACCTGTTACCAATATGGATGCGGATATAGCCGATCGTTTAAAATCATTCCTCAATAACCTGGTTCCTGATGTGGAAGCTGCCAATCTGGAAATACAAATCAAAGACCAGGAAGATGTGGTGCTGAAAGCCGAGAAAAAACTCTCTGGTTTAAAAGAAGACCACGAAACGCTGGAGAAAAAACTGACGGATAATGAAAATTCGCAGGCAGAAACACAAAAAGACATCGAAAACCAGAAAATGCGTTTGGGTGAACTGAAAGGCAAGCGCAGGAACTGATCAGAACGGATTGCTGAACCGCGGGTTCCTGATAAAACCTGAATCTGTTAGTGTTCTGAGGAATTCAATCAGGTCAATATTCTGGGAGTTGGTTAAACTGACTCCGCCTGTTAACAGCGGATCCAGTGTGGGTCCGGCCTGTACATTGGTGCGGTATTGGTTCATGGTTTGTCCAAGTGTAATAAAACGGCCATCGTGCATGTAGTTGGCTGAGAAAACCAGGTTCCGCAGGCTGGGTACTTTGAATTTCAGTGAATCGTTTTTATCCCCGGTGACCAGCATCCTTCCATAATCTTTCAATACATTATCTATTGGCAGGCCGTTATTGCGCAGGCTGAAATCTGTGAACAGGGGTTCCGGGTGGCAGCTGGCACATTTGTCTTTATAAATCTGGTAACCGCTGAGTTCCTGGTTGTTCAGGCTAAGACTTCCTTTCTTGTACTGGTCAAATCTTGAATTGGCAGATACCATGGTACCCGTAAACTGGGCCAGTGCCTTGCTGATAAACTCAGGCCTGATAAACGGGTATTTGAAAACTTTTTTAAACCGTTCCCGGTAATCAGGATCGGCCTGCAGTCTCCCGATCACCGTTTCAAAATTCTCTCCCATTTCCAGATGTCCGGTGATAGGCTGGTAAGCTTCCTCCAGCAGGCTTTTATATGCACCATCCCAGTGCAGCACCGGGCTCCATGCCAGGTTAAACAATGAAGGCGCGTTGCGTAAAGTATGTGAATCATGTACACCATGGCTGCGGTCGTGCGCGAATGTGCCGAAGGCTGCGACTTGCTGGTGGCAGGAAGCGCAGGCATGTTGTGTATCTGCAGAAAGCCGGCCATCGTAAAAAAGCCGGCGGCCGAGTTCAAAGCCTTCTTCCGTCAGGGGATTGTCTTCGAATTTATATAAAGGTTGGGGGAAGCCGGCAGGGACTTCCTGGGTGAGTGAAATTAATCCTTTGGCATCCTGGTTTTTTTTGCAGGAAAGCAACTGGGGCAGACTGATAGTCAGCAGTGTGATAATTAGTATGGCTAGTATTTTCTTCATGCGAAAGGATAACGCAAAAATCGTGATTTTGTGCGGGATGGGCATTGAAACCAAAAAAGACAAACTTCATCAGGTAATCCGGTGAAGCCTGTTTGTAAAACTGATGGTTCAATTTATTTACTAATTATACAGGCGGGTTATTATCCTGGGGTGAAAATACATTCTGCAAAGCTCATTCCTCCCGCCAGCCGATGATTGTACATAACCAGGGCAAATCCACGGTTATCCATTTTCCGGATTGTGGTGTCCAGACTTTAATCCCCGCCGGATATCCGAGATTGGAATCCTGTTCACCATAGGAAACTGCGATGGCTTTGTTGGTTATTGTAATATCGGTACACCAGAGTCTGCCGATTTCTTTTTCCTGGTAAAGGAGTAACTCGCCATAGTCATGGGCACTGTTATCAACGGAAAAATCATGGCCATACTGCCAGGCAGGATAGGGCCGCAGTTTACGGGCTGCAGTATCCAGTAAAAATTTATTCATCGAACTGGACCGGTAAATCAGCTGGCCAATTCCATCTATCTGGATGCGGTCGTTCGACCAGAGCTTTCAGAGAGTCCAGTTTATCAAAAAAGCTGTTAACGCCTGTCAAGGTATTATATACCCGCAGTTCCACATCAGATTTTATCGCACCTGTTATTGGATGTTTTATCCGGTGTACTGAATACAGGAACTCGGTGTCGTTAAGCCAGTATGTGAAAATGGTTGGAAACTGGCTGTCGGTAAATAGATTTGGGCCACTGCCTGCATCTGCCACCACCACCTGGCTTTTTCTTGTAGCGGTTTGGATGAGTTTGAGTTTGTACGGAATGGCAGACTGATCCACTTCCAGGTATTGTTTTTTATCCGGGGAATAACGGTTGTCGCGCTCTCTTTCTTTGTGATTGATATATCCGTATTTGCCGGTTTTCAGATTCAACACCATATAGCCGGTACCTGTAAAAATATTGTCATGATGAAAAAGAATGGTATCGCCATAAGCTTCTATAAATTGATCTGTTTCACCCAGCAGCAGGCGGCGTTCTTTCATGTCAATCACATTTCCAACACCTGAGATCACATACCGGTTTTGGTGAATAAAATTAGACCCCAGGTCAAAACGTACGTAAGAACCCAGATACCCTTTGCGACTTGTTGGATATCCAACAAGGGTATCTTTTGATACAAAGGCACCATCGGAGAAATGATAGGCAGTCAGGTAAGTGAAGTTGCCGATTTTTGGTGAATCAACCCGGTACTCCGCAACAATGAGTGCTTGCCTGAGTGGTTGCTGGGCGCAGGATTGCAGGAAAATGAGCAGCTGGCTCAACAGAAATATGATATTATAAGGCCTTCGCATGGAAAAGCAAAGATAGAACACTGGGAAGTGTTCCGAATGAGCGGGACAACAGTTTGCCAGTTGTACGTTGCCGGAAATTAAACCGGATACAGAAATGCAGTGAAACCTTGAACGATGGGGCAAGAATACTGAGAGGGAAGAATATCAAAAGCCCACCGTTTAAAAATTAAACTTCTTCCGGCCTTGTTTAATTTCCGATTTGTATTTCTTCGATTCCAGTCTTCTTTCTTTGGATGCTTTGCTTTGTTTCGTTGCGATCCGTGGTTTCTTTTTCTCCAGGGCCTTTCTCACCAGTTCCTGCATCCTTTTGATCACTTCTTCTTTATTACCGAGCTGGCTGCGGTGGGTTTGGGATTTCAGCTGGAGATATCCCTCGGCGTTGATGCGGTTAGACAATTTTTCGAGAAGCAGCGTTTTCTGGTCGTCACGCAGGGCAACAGAAGAAGCAATATGCCAGTTGCCAATCACAGCCGTTTCGACTTTGTTTACGTTTTGTCCGCCTTTACCGCCGCTGCGGGTGGTCTGGAATGATATTTCGTGAATCGGGATATTCATGATCTGCGTTGGTTTCAAATTTACCGCCAATCCTTTAACTTTCGTGCATGAGAGTGGTAATACAAAGAGTCAGCCGGGCATCTGTGACGATCGAAGGCCAGGTTAAGTCATCCATCAGCCGCGGATTGCTGGTGCTGGCCGGTTTTGAAGACGCCGATACAGCAGAAGATATTGAGTGGATCAGCGGGAAGATCGTCAACCTCCGCATTTTTGATGATGAGGCCGGGGTGATGAATAAATCTGCCATTGAAACGGGCGGGGAGATACTGCTCATCAGCCAGTTTACCCTGCACGCCTCTACCAAAAAAGGCAACCGCCCTTCTTATATTAAAGCCAGCAAACCGGATGTGGCGATACCATTATATGAATCGTTGATTGCCCGGCTGGAAACTGATTTGGGAAAAGCCATCGGGACGGGAACATTTGGGGCGGATATGAAAGTGGAGCTGGTGAATGATGGACCGGTGACGATAGTGATGGATACAAAGAATAAGGAATAAATACATTTAACCACAAAGGACACAAAGGAGAACAAAGATCACAAGGTTATTCTACTTTGTGCCCTTTGTGGTTAAATGTATTTAATCCCTTACGCCGATCTTTTCCGTATAAATCTTCCCATTCCCCATTCCCACCATCAGGAAATAATAACTCCCTTTCACCGGAATGGTAAAACTGAAACTGGATTGCTGGATATTTTTCTGCTCCACGATGCGGTCACCGCTGGCTGTCCACACCATTACATGGCTGATCGTTTTCGCACTTTTTACCGTGAATTGTTTACCGCTGCTGAGAACCTTATAAGGTTTGGGCTCCGGTTTAAGCGGGTCATTGTTAATGGGCTGGGCAGGGGTTTGGCCAGCAAGGAGTAAAAAAGACAGGACGGCAATAAGCCGGCGGAATGCCAGGGTCATAGACTAAGTTTTAATCTTTTAAAGGAATTGGTCTGGGATTCAGAGGGCCGGGGATTGCCGCCACAAAAGCGGCGGGAGGGAAATTAAAGCAAGAATCATGCTATATTGTCGCTAATCTTCAAAAAATTTTCAAAAATGACTATCGAGCAAGCCCAGCAGCAGGTGGATCAGTGGATCAAAACCATCGGGGTCCGCTATTTTTCTGAACTCACCAATATGGCTATACTCACAGAAGAAGTGGGCGAGCTGGCAAGGCATATGTCCCGCACTTATGGAGATCAGTCTTATAAAAAGGAAGAGATGAAAGCCAATCCTTCCCTCGGTACTCCCTCCCCTTTGGGGAGGGTTGGGGAGGGGCCCGTGGCCGATGAAATGGCTGATATCTTATGGGTATTACTCTGCCTGGCTAACCAAACAGGGGTTAACCTGACCGCAGCCCTGGAAAAAAATATAGAGAAAAAGACAAAAAGGGATGCTGACCGTCACCAGTCTAACGAAAAACTCCAGTAAATAAGGTAAGCTTAGTTTGTTTTAGGCTTGTCCAGGTATTTGGCAGGATCTTTTACAAAAGATTCCTTGCAATGCTTGGAGCAGAAAGCGTACACGGTGTTATTATAATGAGCCGTGTCAGATTTAGTATCATCTGCTTTCATACCGCAAACGGGATCCTTGCGAAGGGTATCCACATGCATGTCTGACATAGAAGCCATGGCATCCATACAGCTGGCTGAACATTCAGTCTTGTTTTCGCTTTGCATACAGCTGGCAGAGCATTCAGCCTTTTTTTCGCAGTTGGCTGCACATTCTGTTTTGTATTCACCTTGCATACAGGCTGAAGGTCCATGTCCGCTTTTGGCCATACACTGTTGTTCTGTGGAACAAGTGGGGGTCATGGGACAGTTGTTTGACTTCTTCTGGCTGGTCATAAAGAAACCAGCAACGATTAAAACAGGGATACCGGCAAAGAGGATAGTATTTTTCATGCAAGGCAATTTTGAACTGCAAAGCTAAGGTTTTCTCAAAATCCCCCGTCAGGTCTTATTTTTGCCGCCTATGGCAACAGATACCAATACTTTACAGGCGATTATTTCCCACGCCAAGGAATACGGCTTCATTTTCCCCAGCAGCGAGATCTATGACGGTCTCCAGGCTGTGTATGATTACGGCCAGATGGGCAGTGAGCTGAAAAAGAACATCAAAGATGCCTGGTGGAAGAGCATGACCCAGCTCCAGGATAATATTGTGGGCATTGATGCGGCAATTTTCATGCACCCTACCACCTGGAAGGCTTCGGGCCACGTGGATAATTTCAATGACCCGATGATTGATAACAAGGACAGCAAGAAACGTTACCGCGTGGATCACCTGATAGAAGGTCATGCCGAGCAGCTGAAAGCAGATGGCAAGGAAAAAGAATCAGAAGACCTGCTGGCCGCCATGGATGCGCTGATTGCCAAAGATGATTTTGCGGGTTTGAAAGACCTGATTGATTCCAATAAAATCAAATGCGCGATCAGTGGTACCTGCAACTGGACAGATATCCGCCAGTTCAACCTGATGTTCTCAACTGAATTCGGATCCACTGCATCTTCGGATGATGCGGATAATAAAATCTACCTGCGTCCCGAAACGGCACAGGGTATTTTTGTGAATTTCCTCAACGTGCAGAAGACCGGCCGGATGAAAATCCCCTTCGGTATTGCACAAATCGGGAAGGCTTTCCGGAATGAAATCGTGGCCCGCCAGTTTATTTTCCGTATGCGTGAATTTGAGCAGATGGAAATGCAGTTTTTCATCCGCCCCGGCACACAGGACGAATGGTATGAGTTCTGGAAAGCGGAAAGGCTGAAATGGCACCTGAGCCTGGGACTGCCCGCTGAGAAATACCGTTACCATGATCACGTCAAGCTTGCGCATTATGCCAAAGCCGCCTGTGATATTGAATTTGAATTCCCGATTGGTTTCAAGGAACTGGAAGGTATTCACTCACGCGGTGATTTTGACCTGAGCCAGCACCAGGAATACAGCAAAAAGAAACAGCAGTATTTTGATAATGATGTGGATCCTGCCACCGGTAAACCATACGGCAATTATATCCCTTATGTGATCGAGACTTCTATCGGATTGGATCGTATGTTCCTGGCTGTGATGAGTAACGCGTATATGGAACAGGACCTGAGCACGGCTGAAAAACAAGACAGCCGCGTGGTGCTGAAATTCCCTGCGAAACTGGCGCCGATTAAAATGGCGGTACTGCCGTTAACGAAAAAAGACGGCTTGCCGGAAATTGCGGCCGGCATTATCAACAGCTGCAAAAGTTCTTTCCGCTGTTTTTATGAAGAAAAAGATTCTATTGGTAAACGTTACCGCCGGATGGATGCCCTCGGCACACCGTTTTGTGTAACGGTTGACCACCAAACGAAGGAAGACAATACGGTTACGATACGCTACCGGGATTCCATGGAACAGGAAAGAATTCCGATTGACAAGCTCAAAGAGGTTGTCTTGCAAGCC
Source organism: Chitinophagaceae bacterium (assembly GCA_016720825.1). Taxonomy (GTDB): domain Bacteria; phylum Bacteroidota; class Bacteroidia; order Chitinophagales; family Chitinophagaceae; genus JJ008. The sequence continues at coordinate 76,752 of JADKJV010000014.1, forward strand.
ATTGAGTAAATAGTAATAAATTTAATAATATATGCCCTGTCCGGTTTCCCGGACGGGGCTTTTGTTTTTTACCGCTACATCATCCCAACATATTGTCCATTAGTATGATCGGGATCATTTTTTAAGGTGAACTATGTCACCCCGGTTGTTGTGACTCCCGACTAAATTGCTCAGGTTTATTTCTCCTTTTTATGGCTTCGGCCATGTAGTCAAAACAAATACCATGTCTGGAACTGACATTACAAAAGCGGTCGACCTTTCAACTCATGCGGAAGGTACCGGCCCACAACGATTCCGCCGGCCTGTTTATGTTGATTTCATGCCACCCTGCAACAGCGCTTGTCCCGCTGGTGAAAATATCCAGGGCTGGATGGCACATGCACAATCCGGTAATTATTTTGAAGCATTTCAAACCCTGGTGGAGGATAATCCATTCCCGGCTATCATGGGCCGTGTTTGTGTGAAGCCTTGTGAAACCGGTTGTAACCGGAATCACATTGATACCACGGTGAACATCCATGCAGTGGAGCGTTATATCGGTGATGAAGCCGTTAAGCAAAACTGGACGATCCGGTATGCTGCTGCACAGTCTGGTAAAAGAATACTGATCATCGGAGCAGGGCCTTCGGGTTTATCTGCTGCTTATCATCTTACCCGCATGGGTCATACGGTTGAGATTTACGAAGCAGGCGGACATCCGGGTGGTTTGTTATGGACCGGCATTCCTGAGTATCGTCTTCCCAAAGAAGTACTGGATGCTGAGGTGAACAGGGTATTGAAGATGGGTGTAAAAATCCGCCTGAATTATAAAGTGCAGGATGTGCTGACAGAAAAAACACACGGTCATTTTGATGCGGTGTATCTCGCTATGGGTGCCCAGCTGATCCGGAAAGAAGATTTCCAGTCTGATGATTCAGTACGGATCACAGATGCGTTTTCTTTCTTCAATGAAATCAAATCCAATTCATCACCCTACCTGAGAAAGAAAGTAGTGGTGTATGGCGGTGGTAAACTGGCGCTGTACCTGTCAAGGATTATTAAAAGATATGGTTCAGAAGCTTTCGTTTATTTCCCCGGCGATAAAAAAATGATGCCGGCTTACGATTATGAAACAGAAGATGCACTGGCAGAAGGTGTAAATGTACAGTTGCTGAGAAAACTGGTTTCCGTCAGCAATAAACAATTCACCCTTGAAGTGCTGAAGGGTGAAAAAGGAAAAGCCGTAGGTACCGGTGAATTTGAAACCATTGAAGCCGATGTACTCATCATGGCAAACCGCCAGGAAACTGATTCCGGTTTCCTGAGATCTGTACAGGGTATTGCACTCAATGATGATGGTACTGTGAATATAGATGGACAGCGCATGACCGGATATGAAGGCATTTTTGCCGGTGGTGATTTGCTGCCCGGTGAAAACCGCAGTTCAACGATCGCAATCGGCCAGGGTAAAAAAGCGGCCCGTTATATCGACAGCTTTTTAAAAGTCCAGGCTTACCAGAAACCGGATAAACATCCTACTGCCGGTTACCGTAAACTCCACATGTGGTACCAGACTGATGCGCCGCAGAAAGAACAGGATAAACTGGCTCCTGCCGTTGCCGTTAAAAGTTTTGAAGAAGTGATTACCGGTCTTCCTGAAAACGAAGCCCGCTTTGAAGCACAGCGTTGCCTCAGCTGCGGTAACTGTTTTGAATGTGATGGTTGTTTTGGCGCCTGTCCGGAAGAAGCTATCATTAAATTAGGAAAGGGCAACAGATACAAGTTCAATTACAATGCCTGCACAGGCTGTGCAGTATGTTATGAACAATGCCCCTGTCACGCAATAGAAATGATTCAAGAACCTGTTAATTCAACTACTGATGTCAAGTAATAAAAAAATAATCGCCACCATAGATGGAAATGAAGCGGCTGCCTATGTAGCTTATCGTGTGAATGAAGTTTGTGCCATCTATCCCATCACGCCTTCATCCACGATGGCTGAACTGGCAGATGAATGGGCATCCAAAGGGATCAAAAACATCTGGGGATCTGTTCCCGATATCATGGAAATGCAAAGTGAAGCCGGTGCTGCCGGTACTGTTCACGGTGCATTGCAAACGGGAGCATTAACCACTACGTTTACCGCATCCCAGGGACTGATGCTGATGCTGCCAAACATGTATAAGATTGCCGGTGAACTGACCGCTTCTGTATTCCATGTGGCTGCCCGCTCACTCGCTGCACAGGGTTTATCCATCTTTGGTGACCACCAGGATGTGATGGCTGCCCGTACTACGGGATTTGCCATGCTGAGTTCTGTAAGTGTTCAGGAAGCACATGACTTTGCACTGATTTCCCAGGTTGCTTCGCTGAGATCCAGGATTCCGTTTATCCATTTCTTTGACGGCTTCCGTACTTCACATGAAGTAAACAAACTGGAACTGCTGAGTGATGAGCAAATCAAATCCATGATCCCGGATGAACTGGTGATTGCACACCGAAACCGCGGACTGAATCCCGAGCATCCCTTTATCAGGGGTACTGCCCAGAACCCGGATATTTATTTCCAGGCGAGGGAAACCGTAAATACATTCTATAATAATATGCCTGGTATTGTAGATGAAGTGATGAACGACTTCTACAAAATGACCGGACGTAAATATGAACTGTTCCAGTATGAAGGCGCACCCGATGCAGACCGCGTGGTGGTTATCATGGGTTCTGGTGGTGAAACCGTTTCTGAAACGGTTGCCGCACTGAATGCTGCCGGTGAAAAAACCGGTGTTATCCAGGTCAGGTTATACAGGCCGTTCTCCCTGGAACACCTGATTAAAGTGTTACCTGCTACGGTGAAATCTATTGCTGTGCTCGACAGGACCAAAGAGTCTGGTGCTTCCGGCGAACCGATGTACCAGGATATCCTGACTACGCTGGTAGATGCTTTACAACAGGGCAAAATCAAAGCACTGCCCAATATCGTTGGTGGCCGTTATGGTCTTTCTTCCAAAGAATTCACACCGGCCATGGTTAAAGCAGTGTACGACGAACTGAAAAAGAAAAACCCCAAGAATAACTTCACCGTTGGTATCAACGATGATGTAACGTTTACAAGCCTGCCTTACGATCCTGCTTTCACGCTGGATGAATCTGAATGGAGACAGGGCCTTTTCTTCGGATTAGGCGCTGATGGTACCGTGGGTGCCAACAAAAACACCATCAAGATCATTGGTGAAAACACAGACCTCTTCGCGCAGGGATATTTTGTGTATGATTCCAAAAAGTCAGGTGCAAGAACCGTTTCCCACCTGCGCTTTGGACCCAAACCGATCCGTGCCCCATACCTGATCACGAAGGCGGATTTCATTGCATGCCACCAGTTCAACTTCACAGAGAAGGTGGAAATGCTTGAATTTGCCAAAGAGGGCGCGACATTCCTGATCAACAGCCCTTATAATAAAGATGAAGTCTGGGAAAAATTTACCGGACAGGTGCAGAAATCAATCATCGGCAAAAAACTGAAAGTGTATGTGATTGATGCCACCCAGGTGGCCCGGGATACCGGTATGACAGGCCGTATCAACACGATTATGCAAACCTGTTATTTCGCGCTGTCTGGAGTACTGCCCCGTGAAGATGCCATTAAGCAGATTAAGAAAGCAATTGAAAAGACGTATTTCAAAAAAGGACAGAAAGTTATTGACCAGAACTTCAAAGCCGTTGACGCCACGCTGGAAAATTTATATGAAGTAACTATTCCTGTAAAAGTTTCCGCGGCTGACCATACCCTGCTGACTGTTTCTGTCAAAGCGCCTGATTTTGTAAAGAACATTACTGCGGTCATGATGTCAGGCCATGGTGATGATCTCCCTGTGAGTAGTATGCCGATTGACGGTACTTATCCGAGTGGTACCACCCAGTGGGAGAAAAGGAATATTTCTGACCTCGTACCGATCTGGGAACCTGAAACCTGTATCCAGTGCGGTAACTGCGCGTATGTTTGTCCGCACAGTGTGATCAGGGCTAAGTTCTACCATAAAGATTATGCAGAGAAAGCACCGGAAGGTTTCAAATCTGCACCGATCAATGCCAGGGGTTTCCCCGAAACACAGTACACGCTTGAAGTGTATGTGGAAGATTGCACCGGTTGTAATTTGTGTGTGGAAGTTTGTCCTGCTACAGATACAGCAGACCGTTCCCGCAAAGCCATCAACATGGGTGAAAAAGAGCCGATCCTGGAAATGGAGAAAAAGAATATTGAATACTTTGAAAACATCCCCTGGAACGACCGTTCTAAAATTGATTTCTCCACTGTACATGGTGCACAATTCCTGGAGCCTTTGTTTGAGTTCTCCGGTGCCTGTGCAGGTTGTGGCGAAACACCATACCTAAAACTGTTGTCACAGTTATTCGGTGAAAGACTGCTCGTGGCCAATGCCACCGGTTGTTCTTCCATCTATGGCGGTAACCTGCCCACCACACCTTGGGCTGCCAATAAAGACGGCCGCGGTCCGGCCTGGTCAAATTCATTGTTTGAAGACAATGCGGAATTCGGACTGGGTATGCGCATCACTGCCGACAAACAGCTGGATATGGCAAAACAGTATCTGCTTGAATTAAAAGATGAGCTGGGTGCTGATTTTGTAAAAAGTATCATTGATGCCAAACAGGTTCATGAATCTGAACTGGAAGAACAACACCAACGAGTGCAGGTGCTGAAAGAAAAATTAGCCTCAATAAAGTCATCAGCATCATCACATCTGCTTTCTGTCTGCGACCAATTCGTACGCCGCAGTGTTTGGCTGGTTGGTGGCGACGGATGGGCTTATGACATTGGTTATGGTGGTGTAGACCATGCACTGGCCAGTGGCAGGAATATTAATATCATCGTGCTGGATACCGAGGTGTATTCAAACACCGGCGGACAGTCTTCCAAATCAACACCCACTGCTGCTACTGCAAAATTTGCGGCTGGTGGTAAGTCCGGTGGTAAAAAAGACCTGGCGATGCAGGCGATCTCTTACGGAAATGTATATGTAGCGCGCGTGGCATTTGGTGCCAACCCGCAGCAAACACTGCTGGCCATGCGTGAAGCAGAAGCTTACGACGGTCCATCACTGATCCTGGCATACAGCCATTGTATTGCGCATGGTTATGACCTGAAAGATGGTTTGAACCAGCAGAACAAAGCAGTGGCAAGTGGTCACTGGCCGTTGCTGAGATACAACCCTGTGCTGCGTAAGAAAAACCAGAACCCGTTCGTACTGGATTCACCAAGACCGACCATGTCACTGAGGGATTATGCCTACAATGAGCTGCGTTATAAAGTGCTCACGATGACAAATCCTGAAACAGCTGAACTGCTGATGAAGCATGCCCAGGACCTGGTAAACCTGAAATGGAAAACGTACGAGGAAATGGCCACGAAGAAAGCCAGTGATTTTGTACCGATTGCCTAATAATTAAATATCAAGTATGAATTTGCAAACCAACTATATGGGACTGAAGCTGAAATCACCAATTATGGTTTCAGCCTGCACCCTGAGTGAGCAGACCGACAATATCGTAAAGATGGAAGATAACGGGGCCGGTGCCGTAGTGTTGTTTTCCTTATTTGAAGAACAGATCAAAAAAGCAGAAGCCGGTTTCAAAGGCGTGATTGCAGGCACTTCCAATTCATTTGCTGAAGCGCTGGATTATTTCCCGGATCTGGATGATTACAATGTAGGTACCGATGAATACCTCGAGCAAATCCGTAAGGCCAAGGCCCGTGTGGACATGCCCGTTATCGGAAGCCTGAATGGAATTACCAATGAAGGCTGGATTGAATATGCCAAACTGATGGAGCAGGCCGGTGCAGATGGTATTGAGGTGAATATTTTCTTTATTCCTGCAGACATCGCGATGTCATCTGCAGAAGTAGAACACCGTTACCTGAACATCATCCAAAGTATCAAGTCGGCTGTAAAAGTCCCGGTGGCTGTAAAACTGAATCCTTATTTCAGTGCTATCGGCAATATGTCGCTCCGGATGCAGGAAGCCGGTGCTGATTCACTCGTATTATTCAACCGTTTTTACCAGCCCGATTTTGATATCAATGAACTGGTGGTGAAAACAGACCTGAATTACAGTGAATCCAGCGAAATCAGGCTCCCCTTACTGTGGATTGCGTTACTGTATGGCAAAGTGAAACTGTCGCTGGCTGCCACTACCGGTGTTCAAAGCGCCATTGAGGTCATCAAATATTTACTGGCTGGTGCAGATACAGTGATGACTGCATCTTCACTGTATAAAAACGGTATTCCTTACCTGAAATCCATGAACAAGGAATTACAGGACTGGATGTACCGCATGGGATTTGATAACCTGCAGGCTTTCCGCGGAAGCATGAGCCAGCAGCATATTTCCGACCCGACAGCGTATGAGCGGGCGAATTATATCAAAATCCTGGAGGGCGTGAAATAAGCGGCCCGTAACTATGTCACTTTTGGGTATAATGACAAATAAAAGGAAGCCATCCGTGAGGATGGTTTTCTTTTACAAAGTCTAAAGGCTTTTTCGTCTTTTGACTGAAGTCTGTGATGGATTGAAAAATCAAAGAATTCCAAAACTCCAATAAACAGCAAGAAATGGCCCTCCTTTCGGCGAACCTAAAGTTTGCAGTCCTTTGTGATGTACTCTAGAAGAAAACCCTTTGTGTCCTCCTTGCCGCCGAAAGCCGTAGTGTGTTTAATCTTTGTGCACTTTGGTAAAATTCTATTCACTCCTCCACTCAGCATAGGAATCCTTCGTTTCGTATAACCTCAAAGCATGCAGTTTAATGCTTGCCGGTAAAATAATCAGCAGGTTATGCCTGATCCATAGCAATAAATTTTCAGCAGAAGGCTCTGCATCCATGATAAAAAGATTTTCTTCCGTTTGCTGTGGTTTCTCTTTTTCCATGTATTCGGCGGAGAGCACCAGGTGGTGGTCGAGGCGGGAGATCACCGTTTCCTGCACCAGTTTTTTCAATTCTTTGAAATCATAGAGTATGCCCGGCGCGGGGATGTATTCATGGCTGGTATGTACCGGGCAGATGCTTACATGCAGTTCATAGGAATGGCCGTGGATAAAACGGCAGGGTCCCTGGTAGCCATTCAGTGCATGGGCCATTTCAAAGCGGAAAATCTTGGTAACGCTGAGCATAGATAAACTGGTTAAAACAGTGATCTGAAAGAAGGCAAAATAGGCAGTCATTTCGTTTTTCAGGCTGATTTTGATACGGGAGGCCATGATTTTCAGGAGGCTCAGTTTCAGGTCATTTTTTCTGGGGCAGGAGGTCTTTATATTTGCGGATGAAGCAAAAACAGGTGGAATTACTGGCTCCGGCCGGATCATTTGAGAGCCTGCAGGCCGCCATCCGGGCGGGCGCCAATGCCATTTATTTTGGCGTGGAGCAGCTCAATATGCGCGCCGGATCAGCCAAGCCATTTACAACAGCAGATATTAAAGAAGTTGGCAAGATCTGCCATGCAGCCGGTGCAAAAGCGTATATCACGCTTAATACCATCATGTACGATCATGATGCGCAGCTGGTGCAGAGTATCCTGAAAGAAGTCAAAAAGCATAAAATTGATGCTGTGATTGCTGCGGATTTTGCCGTGATCAGCGTTTGCCGCGAAATGGGCATTCCTGTCCATATTTCCACCCAGGCCAATGTGAGCAATATTGAAGCCGTGAAATTCTTTTCCGCTTTTGCGGATGTGATAGTCCCTGCCCGTGAATTGACACTGAAGCAGGTGGAGCAAATGACCCGTGAAATCAGCCGTAAAAAAATCACCGGCCCTTCCGGTGAACTGGTGAAGATTGAAATTTTTGTACATGGTGCTTTATGCATGGCTGTTTCCGGAAAATGTTACCTCAGCCTGCACAGTAATAATGCATCTGCCAACCGCGGTGCCTGTGTGCAGAATTGCCGCCGGCCTTATACCGTTACAGATCCCGAAACCGGTGATGCCTGGGAAGTGGACGGGGAATATATTATGTCGCCCAAGGACCTTTGCACTATTGGTATACTCGACCAGGTGTGATAGAGGCTGGTGTTTCGGTATTAAAATTTGAAGGAAGTTCCAAAGGCCCGGGGATTATGTCGATATGGTGACATCCTGTTACAGGAAGCTATTGAATCGATTGAAGATGGCAGCTATTCTGCCGCAAAGTGGAAGTGTGGGAGAAGAGGATGATGACCGTGTATAACCGGGGTTTCTGGGAAGGATATTATCTCGGCCGGCAAATGGGTGAATGGACCAAACAGCCGGGTTCCATTGCTACTGAAAAGAAAATTTACCTGGGCAAGGGTGCCAAATATTATCCGAAAATCAAAGTGGGTGAATTTGTAGTTGAATCAGGCCAGCTGAAGCAGGGTGATACGGTGATGATCACCAGCCCGAATTTTGGCATGATCAGGGAAACACTTGACACGTTGATGGTGAATGGAGAACCCGCACAGGTAGCGGAAAAAGGTGACCGGGTTACTTTACCGGTTGCAGAGAAAGTATCAGTAACGGCTAAATTATATAAAGTTTTATCTGAAGGGAATGCCTAAGCTGATCCACTACCGCGATAAATGTATTGGCTGCAATATCTGCCATGAAAGATCACCTGAATACTGGCGCTTGTCACGCAAAGACGGCAAAGCCACATTGGTAGGCGGAGAGAAGAAAAAATCAACCTACGTACTGGCAATACCTGCCAGCGAAGTGGAACACCAGCGCGACATAGCCCGTGATTGTCCTGCACGTGTAATAAAAATATCATGAACGAAAAAATTATCCATTTCATCAGCAAGCAAACCTGCGGCAATCTCTGTACCATGGATGCAGAGGAAAGCCCTGGTGTTTTACTTTCTTTTATGCTTTCTATCCCGAAGACGGACTCCTGTACTTCAAAACCCATGATGATGCCCGTCACACCATTAACATGAAAGCAAATCCCATAGTAGCTGGCACAATCTTACCTGATAAGTTTAATCACCTCCAGATAAAAGGTATTCAGTTTGAAGGTGAAGTACTGCCACTGGATCACGAACTCTCTGCCCACGCATCCTCCCGGTACCATCATAAACACCCGATTGCTTTGGCTATGTCAGGTGATGTATGGACCGTGAAGCT
>JADKJV010000015.1 GCA_016720825.1 Chitinophagaceae bacterium
TCCCAGCTGACCCGCACGCCCGCAATTACCTGAAACAAACGACAAACTGAAGCGTCTTGAAGAAGGAACCGGTGAACTGATGCAGACTTTGCGGGAAACCATCTGGGTGCTGAATAAAGACAAAATAAGTGGTGTTGAATTTTTCGACAACCCCGTAAACCATGCCGCCAGATTTATAGAATCTTATGCGTCAATTCAATTACAAACGGAAGAAAATATTACTGAAGGATTTGAGCTGAACTCAGGACAGGCCCTGCAATTATTCCGGATTTGCCAGGAAGCCATAACCAATGCCTGCAAACATTCCGGCGCAACTGTGATCCATATCACCGCTGCATCTGCAACCAACCGTTTATCGGTTCGGATAAGTGATAATGGAAAAGGGTTTGATACTGGTTTAGACGTCCTCGGCCACTTTGGATTGCAGAACATGAAACAACGGGCGGAAGAAAGCAACCTCGAACCGACAATTGACCTCTCCTGCCATCGGCACCACGGTGACTGTCTCTGTTACTGCTAAGCAAAACCACAACCTGAGGGCTTATCAAGAATACTCTATCGGGAGTATTGCCTCATATACTGTAACAGGATAGTTTCGGCATATCAAATATGTGTTATGAGTCGACTCCTGCGCTCCTGTTATTCCTGTTGTTTACTCAATTTAGTTCAGCACAGTTGAAAGTAGTTTTAAAAGAGGACTTCAACAAACAATACAAGTGGGTTACCGGAGATATTGCCAATCTGTCTGTAAAAACTGGCTGACGGCAAATATGTCATTGACAGTAAAATGCAAAATACCATTACGCCCAAATTCTGGCAGGTGTAGACAGTTCAAAAGATTTCACGATTGGTGTCAGTATAAAAACTATTGCAATAAACGGGCCGGGCGAATATGGCTTCATTTTCGGTTCAAACAAATATGCCTATTACTGTTTTGCAGCAGATGCAAAAGGCGAATATGCATTATACTCTGTTTACTAACAATACGGTCCATGTAATTACCCCCGATTTCCAAAAACGCCTTTGCTGAAGCAGGGATTGAAACCAGTCAACAAGTTTGAAATTAAAAACAAGGAAAACACTGGTATCTCGTAATAAATGGTTCGGTGGCAGACAGCACTACGGCCAGGCGTTTTTCGGTCCATTTGCTGCGTGTCGGCGGAAAATATAAAAGCAGAATATGACGACTTCATCATTACAGGTACGCCGGTAGCTACTTCGGGGAATTTGTGCAGCCTTTTCCCTTTGATTTTTCAAAGTGCCAAAAACAATTTTGAATATATCAAAGGAGATCCGACAGACAAGGTTGATTCGGGGATTTTTGCCACATCTGTTCATTTAACGGAAGATAAAATTCCGGAGCTGAACTTATACCCAGACATAAACATTTTTTATGCGATTCTTAAAGAGAATCATGCTTCATTCGCGACGCGGTAAAATATAACGACAACTCCGGTTATCCAGCTGAGAAATGCCTGCCGGGATTCGTTTTCACAAAATCTGGGCAGGTGAAAGGGAATGCCCTCAATATATTATCTCCGAAAAGTGAAATCTACTGGCAATTTGCCACAGGCCGTGTTGGGCATTGCGCATTCAGAACATTACATAACAACTTTAAACATTTCTTGCATTCCATTTAAAAGCCCGGAAGCTATTGTAGCCTCGCCACCCGAAAAAAACCAACATCCGGCTGGATCGTGAACGAGAATTTTAAAACAATGATAATAAATGGCGGGTTGACAGTAACAGCAAGCTAAAATGCAGTATTGATTTTGGTTACAACCTGAACTCAAATACACCGGATCAAAATATTGTGCTGCATACATTTAATATGCCCGGGAATGAAACGCATGATTATAAAATTGAGACCACGTTACAAAGAATTTTGATCAAAAGATATAGTCCGTTCGGACTTGTATTCGGCAATCACGACCAGCATGCCTATTAGTTTCCTTAATCACCAATAACGGATCGTTTGCATTAAAGAAACAATTGATACAGGGGTGGTCGTACTTAAGAATTTTACTTTAAGCAGTGCCGTTCACGCTACCCGGAACGGGCTTTCTTTCTACAATAAATTAACCATCATTAAACTGAAGCAAACCTGGAGTTTCAGGATTAACGACAAAGAAGTATTTACCTGTAACGCAGGACGGTTAGGGGAAAATTTCGGGTACTGGATCCCCGGCAATGCGCTGATCAGAGTACGCACTTTCAAAATTTTTGACTGGACCCTGGCTGAAAATTTACCAGAGCAGGCCAAAGAAGTTATTTACAACAGTATGGTTTATGATCAATTATGGACCAATAATAATAACTGGGATGAATTAAATAATACATCAACAAAAAGTTCTTTCCCAAATTTGGGTTACTGCGTTGAACACAAAAGTGACGGGTATTTTATGCCTGCACTGGCTATGGCCGGTATGGGCCTGACAGATTTTAAATTCGAGGTACAAGCCTCGCATCAGAATGGCGCAACTGATAAGCAGTTCGGGCTATGCTTTGGGAAAAAGGATATTGATAATACTTATGTTTTTACCATTGCGTCTGACGGTAGCTATGAAATAGGGAAATTCATAAACGGTGACTGGACATCTATTTACAAAGGTGATGCCGGCGCAATCTATAAGAATGATTATTCAACCAATACACTGTCCATCGAACAAGCGGATGGAAAATGGTTTTTCCATGTTAATGACCAGCTGGCATACATTTTATTCAGCAACCCTGCCGGGTAATAAAGCCGGCTGCTATGTAGAAGGAAACCAAACGGGTACGTTTGAAAATATGACGTTTTCATTAATTGAATACCGGAATAAGTAAGCATGAATCCGTTTATTCAACACCTTTTAAAGGAGTTTGAAACAGGTGACCCCGATATGAAACAGGTTATCTCGCTTGATATCGGCGATTATATAGAACATCCTTATCCGCATGAAGATGGCTACCCCGAAACCGTACAGCAACTGGTGATCCTGCTCAGTAAAGAAACTGTACCGGAAGTAAGCAGGCGGTTGGTGAGCGTGATTGAGCGTGCTTATTTGTACCCGGTGAATTTATCCGGGATAAACTTTGAGCTGTTGATTTGTAAGTTAGACACATGCGGACCCAATTTTAATCCGAAGTACATTGTATTTGCTGTCACTGACGTATGACCGGAAATACATACCTGTGATTGAAAAATATAATAATCATCCGGAGGAAAACGTGAGGAAAGAAGCATTATATATACTGGCAAACTGGTAGTTCAGCTAAAATATTTATGAGTTAAAAATAAATCAATGAAATTTATTCTTTATTACTGTCATTTTGCAGCTTCATGGCTGGCGCACAAACATCTGTTACCAGTATTAAATGGCATTGACAGCAGTTCACTGCTTTCAACCGATAACCGGAACAATAACAGGTATTATAAAGAATTGCCCATTCAGCTTAAAAAAAGGAATGGGTGTTATTTTTTATATGGAAAGCAATGCTTTCAAGCCCTATCTGATATTTTATTCCACTGGGGATGGAAAATCATTTGGCGTACCCCGTATAACAAAGGAAAACAATGACCGGATGACAATTCATTTACGGCACCTGCCGATACCAGTTTTTTCCTGATATTCTCATCTTATGAAGAGACTGTGACCGGGGAAATTCTATTACGGTTATACTATCCTTGACTCTGCACAGATGGCATTCAGTAATAATTTCAATCTATGCCAGCGATTGAACTACCTGATGAATCAGTGGCAGGCAAACTGGGATCTATTGCCTACCACCACTGGCACCATATGATTCGAAGACCCTGAGATGTCATATGATTACCGAATTACCAGTAATACTTTAATCAGAGGCGCCGAAACGGAAATCGATGCACGGTATAAAGAGGTCCTGTTTTCGACAAAGGAATATGGAGCAAATGATGATTTTTATAAAAAGATATGTAAGGACATCATGGCCTGTCTGGATGCCAGCATATGGGAAAGTGAATCAGTCGTCGAAAAAGAAAAAGTATCCGCCTATTCAAATGAAACCACGGGAAAAATAGTCACACATTTTAATATAAAAGGCGCAAAAGGTCTGCCGTTTAAATGTTTTGACGTTATACTGAGTATTGACTTCGCAAACGTGCTTTCAAAACCTTATGAAGTATACTTGATTTTTAACTGAACTAAATTTCAGGATGTGACCTAACGATTGCTTGTGCCTGCAGGAGAATTCACTACTCTTTTCCCACTTTCATCATTTGCCACCCCAGCATCCGTTTTTATCCCCGCAGTTTTTGGCAGCGAGTAAAATGGCATGCAGTTTTTCTTCATCTTGCCGGAAAGGGTTGATGCCATATTTTAATTCGTAAGGGTCTTTCTGTACATCATAACAACTGATTTCACCGGTTTCATATTCCACATACAGCATGTTGTGAAAACGCAGGGCCGTATATGAAGGGAGCCTGCCATCTTCAGCTTCCTGGCGGTCGGGGTCGTTGACATCATAATTCACCCGGCGGTGTTCGATGATGGCAAAATTGCGCCAGTCAATTTTCTCTGTGTTTTGATCGCGGAGAAATTGCTGAACATCTTTTCCATCCGGATTACCCGTAAGCTTTGTACCCGCGAGTGCTGCAAAAGTGGGTGCCGGTCAATATTGAAACAATGGCCTGCTGCCAGTTACCTTTGGCAACATCAGGTCCGCAGGCAATGAGGGGCACACGGATATCAATGTCAAAAGGTGTTTGCTTGCCCTGCACCATGGAGTAATCACCTAAATGGTAGCCGTTATCAGAACTGAAGAAAATGTAGGTATTGTCACTCACCCCCGCTTCTTTCAGCACTTTGCGTATATTACCCAGCATTTCATCAATAGACATGATACACCGTAAGCGGTTCCGGAAAATTTCATCAACCTTGTTTATTTTCTTAGCCCCTAAAGGCTGTAACTGACGAAGCCAGTCAGGTGCTGTACTGTCTGCCTGGTGATTAAAAGTCGGGGTACGGGGTGCTTTTTGATTCTTAAAAGATTCAGGTGCCTGGGAGCCGGTATGTAAGGTGCATGGGGCGTGAAGGTTGCTATTTCAATAAAGAAAGGATGGTCTTTCCACGCTCTGATCAGGCTGTCGGTACGGGGCAGCGAGTACATCGGTCAGATAATCTTCCGGCGCATTGCCGTAATGTAAAATTTGCCCGTTGCTGTTGATGTCATAATCGAAATTGCGGTATCCTCCGCCGGCTACAAACCAGTCAGACCAGCCTTGAAGTGGCTCGTGGGTACGTGGCAAATATCCATTCAGGAACTTACCCATCATGGCGGTTTTGTAACCTGTTTGCTGCAGCGCTACACAAAAACTTTCCTGTGCATCTCCATGATCCATGAAACCCTGGTAGCCACCATTTGGAACTGTGTTGGTCTGCACACCACTGTTATGCGGTAACATACCTGTAAATATAGAGGAGCGTGAAGGACAGCAAAGTGAATTGCTGACATAATAATTGCTGAAGGTTACGCCTTCCTTTTGCATGGCTTTCAGGTTTGGCATAAAATCAACCAGGTTGCTGGCATAACCATCGGTAAGTATAAAGATGATATTCGGACTGCCCTTGCCCTCGCTTTGGGCGTTTCCTGAAAATGTATTGATCGCGAAGAAAAGGATCAGGAAAGTGTATTTGAATTTATTCATAGCTAAAGTTTCATGTCTTTAAAGGTACCACTTAAATCAAGTGCCATGTTGCCCAGAATTATTTATTCCTTCCCCTGTATTGACTAACGACTACCGACCAGCAACTGTATCTCGCAGCGACCGCAACGGGGCGGCGAACGCAGCAGTCCTTCCCTCCCGAACCCGACCCCCCCAGCGAAACCTGAACCAGCCCATCTTATATAACGAACCATGACTATTATATACCACCTTACAACCAACTAACCCTCCGACCCTGAATTCCCGACTAAAGACTAGTGACTAATGACTAGCGACTAATGATTTCTGCACACTGATCCTTATCAACTTTCATCCCGAATAGTTGAACTAAATTAACAGTCGGGTAATACTTGCAAAGCCAGTTCTTTAAATGATCAGATTAAAATAGCCATATATGAAACACAATATGCATTACGGGTTTCATTACGTTTTACTTCCTGTTATTTGGTTGTTTATGGTCAGCCCGTCCTACAAACCGGCAACCAACCATGTTTATTCACCGGGGGTCAGTGTAGTAACAAAATCAGTGAAAAATATCACTGCCACTTCAGCGGAT
Organism: Chitinophagaceae bacterium; assembly: GCA_016720825.1. Taxonomy (GTDB): domain Bacteria; phylum Bacteroidota; class Bacteroidia; order Chitinophagales; family Chitinophagaceae; genus JJ008. The sequence continues at coordinate 6,240 of JADKJV010000015.1, forward strand.
TGCTATTTTTCAGTTACAGATCCTGCCAAGTCCCCAAAAACGGTCGGTGTTTGCATCAGTAAGGGACCTAACCCGGATATCACAAACAAGAGATACGGTGTGGCCAAAGGCAGCATGGGCCCGGTTGATTTCAGATCAGAGATGACCGGACTTACCCTTATCTGAAATATTACATCAGGGCTTACTGCACTACAACAGCAGGTACGGTGTATGGGAATGAGATTTCATTTACCACTTTGAAACCGAAATGAGGTAATACATACAACCGTTGCGGCTTAAAAAAGGCCGCCAGGAATGAAAACTGGCGGCTTTTCGTTCAATATCATTTCAACAATGGCCGAACGCAGGATATCATATAGTATATCATTTTTGCCGGCCGGAAACAGCTGCCGGCGTGAATCCAGTACTTAACTGATGCAGTCGGTTGTCAGAAAAACTCCGGGTAGTTAACCCGGAGTTCATATACAAGAAAGCTTTGATGAGCATTTATTGTTTCACCAGTTTGCTGACAGCGAATTCGCAACCACTGTTGCAAATTAATTTGACAAAGAAATTACCGGTGCTGAGATTGCTGATATCTAACGGAATAGTATTACTGCCTGCTTCCACATTTACCAACTGACGCAATACCGTTTTACCAGACATATCTACTACTAACAGCGTTATCCTGTCGCGCGCAGGTGCTCCAACCATTACATTTACCCTTGTATTGGCAGGGTTAGGATAAAGACCTTCAATAGTCATGGTAACAGCCTTCTCTCCTTTTATAAGTATCACATTACTGAATCTGCTGTGATTGTCGTTGGCTACCTGGCGGAGGCGATAATAGTATTTGGCGCCGCCGGGATTGTTATCATCAAACATATAACTCAGTGCAGCGGAGCTGTTTCCACCTGCAGCGCTGGTGTTCACAAATCCAAGTACAGAATAGTTGATTCCATCTGCAGAACGTTGTACTTCAAATCCGCGGTTGTTTTGTTCTGAAACAGTTGTCCAGCGAAGCCTGTTGACAGCACCTTCTTTTTGTCCGCCAAAGCTGAGCATACTTACCGGAAGTGTAGTCAGGTCATTTGACCCGATACCGAAATCAGAGAAGCCGCTCATACCTGTTCTGGAAAGAATTGCATCAGCCAAAGTACCCGATCCGGTTACATGTGTTCCATCCAATATCCAGGGTGAAACAGCATTGGGTCTTTTTACGAGTACCAGCTGGGTCACATCCACTATGCCGGCAATTCCACTGGCAGTAAAGGTGCCTGTATAATTACCGCCTGTCAAACCATCTGCAGCGGAGATGGTCCAGTATCCGTTAGGTGCAGTTTTGGAAACAAGAATCGCACCTTCCAGTAAAGGAAGACCATTGGAACCGCCCGGGGAAGAAACCCATTGCGCGGTAAGTGAACCACCGGCAGTTGGCGCCGTTGTGAAATTAATGGAAGCGTTCCTTTTAAAAGTTGCAATTCCCATGGGGAAATCCCTGTTACCGGTAGAGGCACTGATCCATCTTTTAAAAGAACCATTATACAGATAAGATGTTGCACCGGTGGTCATCGCACCTGCCAATGCAGCAGTACTTGCGTCAAAACCTAAAGTGAGTGTATTCCGTTCAGGTTGATTTTTCCATTGGTAAAAGTAAAAGTTGGTGTTGCTCCGGAAGATACAGTAAGATTGCCGCCACCCAGTGTAAGGGTATGTGAGGCATCATTGTCGTCTACTGTAAGTGTGGTAAGTACCCTGGACGGGTTGATTTCAGGGCCCATAGTCCTTGAAGCCGTATTCGTCCGTAAATAACTCATTGTCTGTCCACCGGTACCCAGGTTAAATGTAAATGGCACGTCGAATGTACCTGCATTTGTTGGTGTGGTGGTGTTACCAATCTGTACATTACTGGTGGCGGTACCACCGTTGCCAAGTGTGATCTTATTTGCGTTTGTAACATTACCATTAAACAGCCGGACAGCATTTACTGTTACATTCGGGGATGTGAGGTCAAAAGTTAAACCCTGATCCGCCTGTATTCCCATGGCCGTCATAGGTGCAGTAACATTTCCTGTACCTGTATACAGAACCGGAGCAGATGTCAGGAACCAAACGAAATTGGAGCTGGCCCCATTATGGGTCAGTGTTCCGTTATTGGTAAGCACGGTGCCGTTGAAAAGGAATACGACATTACCGCAATTCAATGTGCAGCCCGTGTTAATGGTAATATTGCCGCAGAGGTTATTATAATTTACAAGTGTAATATCCCAGGCAACTGTATGACCTGCTGAAGCATTATTGATCACCAGGCTGGGAACAACCCCGCGGATTGTAAATGATTTGGCAGCACCTGATGCAGCATTACCCATTTGCAGGGTTCCGCCCGGCACACCCGCTAAACCGCCACCGGCCTGGTTGCGGTAATCACGCGGACCAGAAGCAGCTGTACTAGCCAGCTGGCAAACTACTGTTCCCCCATTCCAGTTAATAGAAGAGGTAAGTGATGTGCCCAAATCAAAACTGGATAAAGTGGTAGACGTGTTACCAACAGTACAAACTGTAACAGTACCTCCTGATTGTGTATATGAAACAGCATTGGTTGCTGCTGCAACACCAAACCGGCCTGTTGAATTTACAGCACCGCCTTCAATGATTACCACACTGTTGGCACTGAAGCCCATGGAATTACCAGTAGCGGTACCAATATTATATGTACCCTGTGAAATTCTCAATAACCCCGCCACCGTGGGTGAGCCGTTTTGGCCGTTCACTGTAAAATTGGGGTTGTTTAACCAAAAGCCTAATGTAGCAGGGATCGTATAACCTGCAACAGACCATAAATTACCGGCAAAAGTATTCGTACCGCTGATCTTCAGTGTACCAACGCCGGAATTGGAAGTAAGCAATGCACCTGTTGCTGCAGCACTTAATCCACGTACAGTAAAACTGGACAGGTTCAGTTCCACTTCCACTGACCTGGACGCTTTAGCCATGGCCAGTGAGAAAAGATTTGTGGTTGTACCCGTACCGGAAAATACAGAGTTATTGCTTCCGGTAAAACTAATAACCGCAGCAGCCGTATTGCCATTGGTGCTGAAATCAATCGTTCCATTGTTAGTAATATTACCGGTTACAGATAAACTATGATTGGTAATAGTGCCGGTAGTTGCAGACTGGAAAACACCTCCTGCCGAAACCGTTACATTATTGCCTACAGTTAATGTGGAGGCAGTTGTAGACAGGTAGTCCAGTACACCACTGGCACCCTGACCCACAATAAGGTTATAACAAACTGCCGTGGGAATATCAATAGTCACGTTAGTTCCGTTAGCAATAGTTACGATATCATTGCTTGTGGGAACAATACCACCAGGCCATGGTGCATTGGGCACAGTAGAACTCCACAAACCGTTTCCTGCAGAAACAACGTTACCTGGAGGTACAGTAGCCTGGCTGCCGGAAGCCGGGGTAGAAATGGTTTCCCGGATGGCATAAACCTGCCAGAAATAATTAGTGCCTGGCGTCAGGGATGCTTGCGCACTGGTTACAGTGTTTGCCGCTACTGTATTTACATATGTATAACTGATACCATCGGTGGACCGATAGATCGCAAAGCCAGTTTCATCAGTGGAGTTGTCAGTCCAGTTAAGTGTCATGGCTGTAGCAGTAACAGATGTAAAATTCAGTGCAGTGGGTGCCACAGTTGTTGTAGGTGTAAAACTGAAAGTTCTCCGGCTGCCATTGGCAGCAGAAGTCAGGGCAGTGATAGCACCTGCTGTATAAAGATTTGCCACGGGTAAGGCAGTAACGCCATCGAAGGTTGGCGCAGGTGTGCCGCTTTGTGCAGCAGTAACTGATCCAACAGCATTAGCCACATTACTTGAAGAGAAACCGATATGCGGATCCCTTGAATCTGTAGAAGCCGCGCCGGCCACGCTCATGGTCATACTTCCATATATGAACTGTATAGCACCGGTAGTTTCTGAAAGAAGAACCTGGTAAGTAAGATCGGCAGTACCTCCCGTGTTGAAATTGGCCTGGTTATTCAGCCATTCAACAATGAGCGTTCTGTTAGGAGCAGAGCCGGTCACTTTGTAATGAACTTTACCATCCCCGGCATGGGTTCGCTGATCAGCACCATAAGCCGTGATGATCGGGAGAGCCGCCTGGCCCAACGGCTTGTAAGGAGTAGAAGCCTGGGCACTGGCACCGAGGCGGAGTACACCATTCTCATTTACAGAGAACTGTGCATACCGCACACCCTGGAAATAAAAGTCAAACCCGATGTTTGTCAGCGGAGAGGGCGTGTCATCCACATTAGCCGCCAGCAACTGGGTAGTGCCGGACGACATATCCGTTAAAGACCCGGTGGTAGTAGTGGAAAAATTGTAATTCGCCGCTGATTGTGCATTCATCAACGTAGAGAAAAATAAACAAAAGAACAAGAGGTAAACATTTCTCATGTAGGAAATTTTAGGATTAAGTGTTGAAATAATTGATAAATAAAAACAGATAAATAAGACAGGCCATGAGAAATACATACGTTTTTTCTGTAAAGTCTACCTTTTTTATCTGGTAGTTAAAAATAAGTATAAATACTTATTCCCCGTTTATATTCTGAATACCGGAAAACAAGATATATGCGCAGAAAGGGTAATGTTTCAGACAGTGTTATTGCATTTCAGTACTGCCAGACACGCTATGCCAGAAATGCCTGTGGAGCGCAAACATTTCATCCGGCCAGAACCATGAGCAAATTTTGCAAGCCGTCAATCTACAATCCGGCCTGCAAAAAAACAGGACAGATTGACTGCCCGGAAATACCGGCCGGCATCATTGAGAATAAATCGGCAAAGTAATGCTTAAGATAAGAAGGGATAAAATGCATGCTTTCAGGAATTTTCTTCAATGATTTTCCATAACTAGTTATTCAACAGGTTACGGGCTAAATGAATAACAACTTCAACTATTGTTCAGTTATTAATACAGACATTTTTATTATTGGAATTTTTTCTGCTAAATATTCTTTATCTGCTTTAATAAAATACCTAACAACAGGATTTCCCGGGAAATTGTCTTTAATGTTACAGGAAGCAAATATTTAAAAACCAATACAGTAAAGCAAACGAAGACTGATTATTGTTGTGCTTTGCAACCATAGTTTGATTTAAAAACAACGAAGAACAGGTGATTCAGATCGCCGGCATATTTAATACTGACTGACATCAGAGTTTCTGATTATATATAGATGTACATTTAATTACTTGCTCTTATATAAAACGGATTGTATGAATTTATTTTACCAAAATAATTCTGCAAAGCGTAAAAAGGGCTCTGGCTCTTCTGATCAGCCCTTTAATAAACCCCGGAGGCGTTTTTTACAACTCATAGGTCTTGGCAGTTCTCTGGTTGTTTCAAAAAGTTTTGGGAATACTGATTTCTCACTTACGGAAGAACTGTTATTAAAAAATGCCGGCAGCCTTGTTGCAGATACCGAATTGTATTTATACAGACCCCAAGATCTGTTATTCCTGAAATTCAGTTTTTTCAATTTTGAAATCCGGAATGATAAAAAACTCCACCGGAAAGGGAATACAGATGCTTACGCTATTATCAGCTTCCAGACACAAAGCATTGCGGAGACTGCGTATCCTGAGGATCAAACTCCGCTATTGCCGGCCCGGGCATTTGCAGCAGATGACAGCCGGCTTGTATATGAAATCCCGGCTGTTATCACAGAGCTTCCACTTACGACGGAAGCCCTGCTCAGTTTTTCCAGCTGGAAATTGCGGGTAAATGGCAGAGCCGCTGCACCTGTAAATTATTATAACGGAGAGATTCTGGTTCCAAACAGTAACACCGGGATTGGTAAAATACTTAATACTAATCCGGCAAAGGGATCCGGTGGTATTGGCAGTCCTTCAAAGGCAAGCCATATTTTGAAAAAACTGCCACCCGTTTCTTCCACTAAATCAAGAAATGCCGCCCTGAATCATGCAAGCCGTGTCGCAGATAAGGTCGAACAGCTTCAATTGGCCGTTTCCCGGCTCCCCCAGGAAGAACTGAACCGGCTGGAACGGATAAAAAACGGCGGAAGTATTAATGCATTGGCTGATTTATTCCGTTCAAAAACAGCAGGACCGCCGGATCAGCTGGAAACATCGATTGAAATGCCCTGGCGGCTTTTCTTATCTCCGGCGGGGATTCACACGTTTGCACATGATCATAAATTAAAATTATTCGACTTACAGAAAAATGCCCCAATACAGATTTATGAATTATGGCATAGCCGGCTGGCCTTGCAGGGGTTTAAGAACAAGCCGGGTGAAACAGACGCCGATAAATTACTGCTGACTATGCGTGCACTCTGGGGCGTAGATGTGTTAGCCATTCCAACCGGGGTCGTCAAAACAATTTCATTATTTCCGAAGAATGAAATTGGTTCCGCCTATATGGAATCAATGTCAGGGAATGACAGGCACAAAATTGTGCACCTGAGCAGCGACTGGTCAATACCAGGCTACCAGCCCCGGCCTATACAAGTGAAGCGGATGATGCTGAGTACACTTGGTGCCTGGCTTGACAGTGAATTCACAATTCCCCGGGAAGATGCAGAACATGCAACCCTTCCCACAGATCTGCTCAAATGGAGTCATAAAGCCACCATGGCAAGGGATCATTATGTTGAAGTGGTAAGAGCGGGTAATGTTATGCCTTTTGGTCACAAGGCAGTGTTTGTAACAATTACCGAGCGCAAACCAGAACTGAATTACGCATTGAACCGCAAAAGAGATTTTGTCATTATCACAGAGCCCGAAAAATCATTTATGCCCCGTGGGAATGGAAATGAAGACAAATTTTTAGCTTTTCCGTTTCGTAAAGTAACAATCCATACAACTATTACGCCACCCATCAGCAGTGGCGCTGAACCGTTTGCCAGCCAGTTGAGTTCCGGCGGAGAGAAAAAACAATGCGTTATTAAAGTTAGAGCTGCAGAATTCCCGTTCAGGATTTCTGCCGTAGACAGTGAAGGCAATGAAATTCATTTTGAAATGCCGCTTGTATTTGTATCAACCGGATATACTGGTGTAAGCGGAAGTGCAGGAGTATCTTCAGACCTCACTACGCTGATTAAGCAATACAAAAACGGAAACAATATCACAAAAACAGCGCAGCTGAAAAATCAGTGTTTTGCTGTGGCGGATAGTTTGGTTCCCGGAGATACCAGTTTTGAGGCGGATCAGATTAAATTTTCCTGCCAAGAGATAGATGTGAGGGATGAATTCCATTGTTTCTATCCCGAAGTCGAATCAATAAAAATAGTTGAGCCATCCGCCAGCGCCCTGACCGGCCAGCCGGTCGCTTCCACTATAACACTCATTGATGATTCTGAAAATCAGGCAACCCCAAATATCGGAAAGGTTTTCGCTGAGTTTACCGGCAACGAACCAAAAACTGTAAAATTTGACGGCAACAGTGATAAAACCGGCGGCTGCTTGTCTCCCAACTTTACACTAACCGGTTTATCCAAATTACAGGGAGCTTTTGGCGGTAAGATGGAAAAAATGAAGTCTTTATATACCAGTGCTGAAAGTCTGGCAGAGATAGATACAGAGAATGTATTCAGCGGAGGGCTGGATGGCCTGCTGCCCAAATTGTTTGGTATTGTGGACCTTCGGAAAATTGTAAACCTTACTCCGTTGGCGGGTTTGGAAAACGGGTTATCGAAAACTGCTGAAGAGATAAAAGGTAAAGTAAACGGGTTAACTGCAAAAATAGACAGCCTGAAATCCCAGATTGCAGACAAACAGGCTGCCATCAGCCAGCTGAAGGAAAAAGGGATGGCGACGCTTGATGAAATTCAAAACCTCGACAATCTGAACACGGACTTGCTGAATGAAGTTAAAAACTTCGACTTACCAATACCGGGCTTAAAGCGAATTAAATTACCAACTGCCGAAAGCTATCACTATAACTGGTTCCCGGATGCAAAGGATTTTGAAAATGAAATCAAACTTGAAGGCATATTGTCCATGACCTTTAAAAAAATGCCGCCCTTACCCCCATCACCACACGGTAATGAAACCGATCCGGTAATAATTAAAAAAAAACGAAGAGCGCAAAGAAAAAGAGAACAGAAACAGGAATATCTATATAACCACGCTTATAAAACGACCCAATTTAGAACAGATTAAAGAAGGCGGGCAAATTGTCCCGGAATTTACCGCCGAATCAGGGGTTAAAAACTTTTCGGTGAAATTGTTTGATATTATTGAAATCCGGTTTAAGGAAGTGCTGTTCAAAGTTGAAAAAGACACAAAGGTTGATTTCAATGTGGAATTAGGTGTTGATACTGGCGATGAAACGGCTGACAGCAAAGCTGATACAATAATATTCCATGGCCCTCTTCGTTTCATTCAGCGAATCAGGGATATCATACCTGGTAACGGATTCAGTGATCCGCCCGAACTGGATGTAACCAAAGAAGGAATAAAAACAGGTTATACCCTGGCTGTGCCAGATCTGAGTATCGGGTGTTTTTTGTTAGGTAATTTAAACCTGGCCGCCCGGATCAATCTTCCCTTTACCGGTGCACCAATGACGATGCGCTTCAATGTCAGTGAACGCGATAAACCTTTTGTACTTACTGTTTCTGCACTGGGCGGCAGTGGTTTCTTTGGTATGGAACTCGACCTGCATGGGCTGGTGATGATGGAAGCCTCTCTTGAATTCGGTGCTGCCCTTTCTATGGATATCGGTGTTGCCAGCGGTGAAGTAAGTGTAATGGGTGGCATTTATTTTAAAATGAAAATGAATGCCGGAAATACGGCCTGAACCGACAGGCTTTGTGCGGATAAACGGATCCATGAGTGTATTAGCCCTGATTACAGTTTCGGTTGAGTTTTATCTGGCATTGGAATACAAAAATGAAAAAGCTTCAGGAGAAGCAACACTCAAAGTAAAGATCGAACTGCTTTTCTTTTCCAAAACCGTTGACCTGCATGTTAAACGGGATTTCAGCGGCAGCAGTGGCGATCCGACTTTCGCGATGCTGATGCCGAAACCGGACTGGAACGAGTATAGCGATGGATTTGCCGCCTAGGTAAACGGATGAACATTACTTTAAATGTTTTTTTATGTCTACCGGTCAAAAATTTGTTTTTACAGCCTTGCCGGCCTTTCATATTGTTAACAACGAAATAAAGGCCTCTGTTTCTGCAGTAGTAACTATTCAGCTGGAAGCAGGAGAGAACAGTACGTTAGCGCTTTTTCAGGATATACGCCAGTGGCCTGAAAAAATAGACAGCACAAATTTTAAACTGAAAATAAACGGCGCTGAATTTCCAGTGACGCTGGTTAAAAAAGACCTGCTGAACGGAAATATGTACAGGAATTTTTACTGATAAAATTAAAGTCAGGAGTTATAAAAAAGAGAACCAGGACCTCACAATTTTTCCGATAAAATCATATCCGGTAAAACACATTACGGGATTTATAGAAGACACCTATCAGTATGTGGGCACCGAAAAAAGCGATGTGCTGCCTGATGAAGAATTCTTCACCAGCAAATGGACTGACCTGAAAGCCCTCTCCGAATGGAGTATTAAGGAAGATCTGCCTGATTCTCCTCCGAAACTCTCCAATTCACCTTTTCACGCTGACTTTTATACGCAAAATGATTTTCTGGCTTCATCACCGCTCGCCACTTTCCGGGATACATTGAAACGAAATAAAAGCACTCCGTTTAAAGCGGAAAAGGTGCCCGCAGCAGATTTTGCCCAGCTGAAAAATTTCCATACTGCAGAGACAAGTAAATTATCGCACCTGAATAACACAAGGCCATCACCGAAGGTTCCTGATTTTGAATATCATGATATATTATCCATCTTATCCGGCTACCCGCTGCTGCAAAGAAAGCTCGGACTGGTGCTGGATTTTGATATTCCCGAACAGGCTATAGCCGCACTGGGTAAGCAAGGAACCATCCGGATCATACCTGCCGGAATCCATTTTAAGGATGCAGCCACCATATCCTGTCCGCCGGTTGCATACGAAAAAAACAGAAAAAGGTTTTTATTTACAACCGGCAAACGGAAGCGCTATTGATAAAGGGTTGCTTAAAATTAATAACAACCCTGAATTCATGGTAGTGCAGTTTGATACTGACGGCGCTGCATTAAAATTGTGTAACCAGGCAGATAACCTGGTACTGTCCAGAGCCCGGCATCTTTCCCTGCTCTCGGAAGCACATAAGAAAAGATCGTTTAAGAATCAGGAAGAACATGAAAATTACAATCAGCGGAATGAAGGCCTGCCCACCCTCCGGTCAAGCGGCATTGGCATTGTAAGAAACGGACATGCTGGTGTTTTATTCAGCAAATTTGAAAGGAGCAAAAACCTGTATGATTTTGTATTCTCCGGGGCAGCTTCAGGCTTACCAGATAACAGGGATCCGGTAACTTTTCTGTACCCGTCTGAAAGTTTAAATGCTGATGATCTGGTGCAGGGTTACAGAATGGACATTTATGACCATGCATACAAGCTTGCTCATCCGGAAAAAGGGGAAAAAGACGGATGGTTTTCCCTGCATCGCAGAATGGATACTTATAGTTATGCCCCAACTGGAAAGGGCACTAAAATACTACTGGGCAGTAATGAAGAAGATGAAGGTTTATACAGATCAGTGCGGCCCAGGAAACCGGAGGCGAAAAAGCGCTTGCAGTTGGTGAAGTCATTGCACGATGGGAAGGCTGGAGTCTGAGTGTAAGAAAACCCGGCATTGCCATAAACAACCCGGCTCCCGGTAAAGACACTGTTAATAAAGAGACAGAGGAAAGAAAAATACCTGTTGCCTGATTTTGTTGGATTTCAGACTGGAAACGGACAGTAAAATCGTGAAGGGCTCACTGCCCCGCTTGCATTTTGGAAGGAAGTATAAAATTAAAATCAGGGTGGTTGATCTGGCGGGGAACAGTTTGCCTTGTGATTATGAACCGGAAAACAGCAATGATACGGTTATAAATGACATTGTTTACCGCAGATACGACCCCACTCCCACACCTGTTATTAAATATGCCAGTGAAATCAGGGATGGTGAATCCCTGGAGCGGATGGTGATCCGGAGTAATATTAAATTAACTGCTGAAGAATATGAAGGCCGTGTAATTGACCGGATGCGGTTTTTACCGGTTGCCACCCGTCACTTCCAGGCGCCGCGGACGACGCAAATCATGGCGGAGTTACATGATATGTTCGAAGGAATCGGGAAGGGAAAAACAAAACAGCAGGACAAAGATTATGACAGCATAACCCTGTTTAACGGGAAGGAAGAAAGATTTTTCAAATTATCAAAACCCGAATGGGAATATGGATGAACCGCAGAGTTTTGAAGAAGCCCGCCGTTTTGTGTACCCCGATGTGAAAAACCTGCCGCTTACTTATCTGGCTGATCCATGCAGCCGGTGTCGTCTTTTTTCTGGATAATAAATCAGACTCCTCGGCTGGAAAACAGGAGAAGCTAAGTACTGCAGTTTTTATTCAGACGAAGCCATAACAGAAAATACCGCCAGGCCCATCAGTAAAGAGGAATGGCTGGCACCGAAATCATTCAGGGTTCAGCTGAAAGAGGGAAACCAGAGCAGTGAATGGGATATGGCAGAACGCAAACTTGTTGTTTACCTGAATAAAGGGATAACTGCAACGCTTAACTATGCCAGTTTCTGGCGCCCGCAGGATATCCTGGGAAAATCGGGTCTCTATCAAATCCTGGGAAAGAAAACTGACAGCAAAGCAGATCCGGGTAAAATGCTGATCACACTCGGTAATGCACGAAAAGGGAAACACTGGATGATCAGTCCCTGGAGAACGCTGACACTGGTTCATGCCATTCAGCAGCCATTGGATCCTCCGCAAATAACCAGTCTCCAGGCTTCACGGAAGGAAAATGAGACTACCGCCTCACTGAAGACAACCCTATCCGTTCACGGAAGGAGTACCGACAAGGTTAGTATTGATGCTTTCTGGAAAGAGCATATGGATGATTTTGCGGATAATGGTCCTAAAATATCAAATAAATCAGCCCATGTGATTTCCATTCCGGTTGATTACTTCAATCAGAGAATATATGGAAATGCGGCAGCCACCAGTAATGAGCCTGAAAAAAAAGGAGGTCTGGTTATCCACGAATTTGGTGACACCAGGCACCGCTGGATCAATTACAAACCGGTTGCGACCAGCCGTTACCGCGAATATTTTACAAGCATGCTGAAGAAAAGTAAAGAGAAGTTATTCATTACAAATGATGGCCCCGTTTTTACTGACAATACAACAGCTGATAAATTTAACAGCTCCAATAACGGGAAGGTGAATATTCTCAGTTCAGCACGCCCGGCTGTGCCATTAATTGATTATGTAATCCCGTCATTTAACTGGGCCAGCAAACCCAAATTCAGTGATGGCGGGAATACCGAAACCCATTACCGGACCGGCAATATCCGGGTCTACCTGAAGCGTCCCTGGTTCAGCAGCGGAGAAGGCGAAAGACTTGGCGTGGTTTTCTGTATGGGCGATATCAACCCCGACCTGGCCAGGCATTTTACCCTATGGGGCAAAGACCCCATTTTTACCGGCGGTGACCTGAATAATAATAACGCACCCACCCCGGATGACTTTACATTCCCGTTCAGCGCGGATAAAGATGTTGTTTCGCTGATACCAGACAAAAAAAGTGTTCCGGAAAAGGTAATTGTTTTTGCGTATAACGGATTATATGATGAAGAACGGCAATTATATTATGCTGATATACCGGTGAATTGTTACAAAGCTTATTTCCCGTTTATCAAACTGGCACTGTGCCGCTACCAGAGACATTCTTTGCGGGATAACGCGAAAGGAACAGATTTGTGTATAAGCAGTGTTGTTCAGACTGACTGGATACAAATTGTTCCTCCCCGGACTGTTACAGTAGCCATTGACTTAGCAGCGAAAATATTTTTACAATTAACTTAAGAGGCACTTCACCAGTTATGCAAAAATGCTTTTACCGCCAATGCATCTGCCCCTTTCATTAAGAGCCGAATAAAAATAATTATCGAAGAATTATCTTTCACAAAAACGGACGAGGCATTTGTCAGGATTAAAAACAAAATGGTTAATACCGTGGCAATGGAAAAACAATTTGAGATTTCAGCCAAACAGGTTGTTAATGACGAAATACAGTTCAGTGAAAAATTGTACTTGATGAAAAATTTAAGAGACAACCTTATCGTGTGGTCATTGAAGAATATGAATTACTCCAGGCTGATCCAATGCGTACACAGTTAAAAAATACAATGCCATCCATGATGTGCCAATGCCTGTTCGCAAAGGTTAGTTCTTTCACATTGCTTCACCCGGGAACCTGAATATTTACAAAACAGTTTCAATTTTAGTCACCCATACAAAGGATTTATGAAAAACATATATATCATAATCTGGAGTCTTTTAATGATACCGGTCGCAAAGTCCCAGATCCCATGCCCGGCAGGTTACACTAACTGCAATGGAGTTTGTATAGACCTGAAGTCAGACACCAATCATTGCGGCGGGTGTAATATAACCTGCCCGGCAGGTTATTCCTGTGTGAACGGAGCCTGTGTACTGCGTTGCCCTCCCGGACAGGTAAATTGTAACGGACAATGCATTGCCATTAATTCCGACGCAAATCATTGCGGGAACTGTAATACAGTTTGTCCGACAGGTTATACTTGTGTAAACGGAGTCTGCGTGCTGCGCTGCCCGCCGGGACAGGTAAACTGTAACGGACAGTGCATCACGCTCAAGTCCGATGCGAATCATTGCGGAAACTGTAATACAGTTTGCCCGACTGGTTACACTTGTGTAAACGGTGTCTGTGTGCTGCGCTGCCCAACCGGACAGGTAAACTGCAATGGTCAGTGCATTACGCTTAAGTCCGATGCGAATCATTGCGGAAATTGTAATATTGTTTGCCCTGCAGGTTATATCTGTGTAAATGGCGCCTGTGTACTGAGATGCCCGCCTGGCCAGGTAAATTGCAACGGGCAATGTGTAATTATAAAAAATGATCCCGGTAATTGCGGTGCTTGTGGCATCGTTTGTCCTTCAGGTTATGCCTGTGTAAACGGGATTTGCAAAAAATCGTGAATTAATCAGACCGGCTCCGGTTTCTGATAATGAGGGAATTCGTTTTTCCGGCCTTTATGACGAACCAGACACGTATGGCCTAACGGGTGTAATATCCTTAAGTGAAGACTTTCCCAATAATATTTCCAATAACCATTTCGTTCTGCTTTCCTGCCATCTTTCGATATTTTGTCTGCTTTATGATTCATATCAGAAAAATGAATCAGAGTTTTTCAGACTTTTGAAATAGCTTGTATTGAAAATCGGAAAGTATGAAAGAACTAGAAAAAGGCCTGCTCCGGATTTTACCTCCGGCCCGTGTGAAAACCCGCCTGATAGACCGTTACGCTTACGCCAGTGATGCCAGTCATTTTTTCCTGTTACCCAAAGCCGTTGTACAGCCTGAATCCATTGAAGAAATAAAAAAACTGTTCGCATTTTCCCATGAGCATAATATACCGGTTACGTTCAGGGCCGGGGGTACCAGTTTATCCGGACAGGGTGTTACAGACGGAATCCTTGTTGACTTAAGCAATTACTGGCGAAAAGTAGTTGCCGAAAATAACGGGAACTCGGTGCGGGGTTGAGCCTGCTGTTATTGGTTCTTATGTAAACCATGCGCTGAAACCATACGGCCGGAAGATTGGCCCTGATCCTGCTTCTATCACAGCTGCGATGATGGGTGGTATCCTTTCAAATAATGCAAGTGGCATGTGTTGTGGGGTGGTGCAGAATTCATATCACACCCTGAAGTCGATGACCTTTGTGTTGCCGAACGGTATGGTGTTTAATTCAGAAAAAGAAGAGGATCATAAACGGTTTGAAACAGAAGCTGCGGAGATCGCGAATGAAATCAAGAATCTCCGCCAGGAGATCTTAAATGATCCGGAACTGGTTACCCGCATCCGGAAAAAAATAAACAGAAGAACACGGTAGGTTATTGTATCAATGCATTTGTGGATTTTGAAAGACCACTGGATATCCTCACGCATGTGATCATTGGTGGTGAAGGAACACTGGCCTTTATTGCGGAAGCGGTTATGCATACGGTGCCCGACCTGCCCTGTAAGATGACCGGGTTGCTTTATTTCGAAAACCCGGAAGTGGCCTGCAGTACCATTCCCCAACTGATTACAACCGGGGCTGCTGCACTGGAGTTTATGGATCGTGCATCCCTGCGTTCGGTGGAGAATATGCCCGGCGTTCCAGGGATATTAAAAGACCTGCCATCCAGGGCTTCAGCGATACTGTGTGAATTCCAGGAAACAAATCCGGAGAAGCTGGCGGATCAATATGAAAAAGCCAAACCTGTTTTTTCGGGTTTGCCGCTGTTGTTCCCTCCTGAGTTTACAGTGGATGCAATGGAGCAGGCTATCATGTGGAAAATCAGAAAGGGCATGTATCCTTCTGTGGCGGGTATGCGGGCCAAAGGCACATCGGCTTTACTGGAAGATTTAGCGTTTCCGATTGAGCGGCTGGGACAGGCTGTAACGGATGTGCAATTACTTTTTGAAAAATACAAGTATGAGAACGGGATCATCTTTGGTCATGCCAAAGACGGAAACCTGCATTTTGTAATATCACAGGGATTTTTCACCAAAGAAGATATTGACCGGTTTGAGCATTTTAACCAGGACCTGTTTGATCTCGTACTGAATAAATACGACGGCGCTTTGAAAGCCGAGCACAGTACTGGCCGTGCCGTGTCTGCTTTTGTGGAGAAAGAATGGGGACCTGCCGCGTACCGGGTGATGAAAAGACTTAAGACCGTTATTGATCCCGCCAACCTGCTCAATCCGGGAATCATTATTACAGAAGACAAGCAGGCGCATGTGCATGACCTGAAAGTAATGCCGGTGGTGGAAGAAGAAGTGGATAAATGTATTGAGTGCGGCTATTGTGAGCAGAGTTGTCCAAGCCGCGATCTGACTTTAACCCCCCGCCGCCGTATCGTTATCCGCAGGGCCATCAAACGGATGGAGGATACAGGTGACCGGGCTGGCCGGAAAGCATTATTAAAAGACTATCGGTATGCCGGTATGGAAACCTGTGCGGTGGATGGTATGTGTGCGGTGAATTGCCCGGTGAGCATTAACACCGGCGACCTGGTAAAAAGACTGCGCCGGGAAAACCATTCCGGGTTCCAGAACTGGTTGTCGATGCGGGTTGCGCGCAATTTCGGATTTGTTGAATCAATGGTCCGCCTTGGCGTGAGCTCCTCTTTACTTATGAACCGGATCTTTGGAAAGAAATACATGATCAGGCTGACAAAATTCATCAGGTTCATCATGCCTTCATTCCCTTTATGGTCAAACCAGATCCGCAGACCGGGTAAAAGACTACATTCAGTGAAATCTGCCACAGCGGCACAGGAAGTCATCTATTTTACAACCTGTATCTCCCGGATGATGGGCGGTGAAAGTGGCGAGCAGTTCATGGAAGTTTGCAAAAGGGCAGATATAGGGGTGGTTATCCCGAAAGGAATTGGCGGGGCCTGCTGCGGACAGCTGTATTCATCCAAAGGATTTACGACTGCGTTTAAAGAAACGGCCAATGCCAATATTCAAAAACTCTGGACGACTTCCTCAGAAGGAAAGATCCCGGTGATACTGGATGTAACGAGTTGTACGCAGACGGTTAAAACTTACCGGAATTACCTGACAGATGAAAACAAAATCCGTTACGATAAATGCATTTTGTGGATGTCATCGATTTTGTAGCCGATAGTGTAATACCACGGCTGAAGATCACACAGCTGAAAGACAAGATTGTTTTCCACCCGGTTTGCTCTGTCACAAAAATGGGCTCTATGCCGAAACTGCAGGCGATTGGCAAAGCCTGTGCTGTCCGTGCCGATTACCCGGTCTTCGCCGGCTGTTGCGGTATGGCCGGTGACCGCGGTTTTTATTATCCCGACCTGACTTTATCGGCCACGCGCAAAGAGGTGAATGAAGTGAACCTGACTGATTATGACGGATACTATTCTTCTTCCCGGACTTGTGAGATGGCTTTATCGGAATCGTCGGGGAAGAATTATGAGTCGATATTGAAATTGGTGCTGGAGGTTACGGAAGAGCGGAAGTAAGCAAAACAGCCAGTTAAATAGTATCCGGATGAAGTCCGGAAGTGAATCAATTTGAAATGCAGTGCTTCAAAATCAGTTTTTTGTCAGATTTATGGGAAAAATATCATTTCCATCAGATGTTTTTCCCATTGCTGGTTTTTTATTGAGTATTAGGTTTGCATTATTGCAATAACAACTACTACTATAATAATTCAGGACGGTGTGCAGGCGGGCTCGGGTGGGCGTGGCTACTGTTTCTATGGGCTCATATTGTGAGCTGTTTTGATATCCTTTAAAAGGGTGGGCCCCGGCAGGGGTAGAGTCATTTCCAAAGAATATTACCGTATTAAGTAAAAACAGAAACCCAAACTGATACACTACCCTGCGCAGGAATAAATTTGGAATATCTGGATTCACTGCTATATTTGTGTTCTGTCTCTGCCGTTTAACGGCATTTTTTCTGCCTCATATTTTATTGTCTCTGCCTCATAAGTTCATTGATTTTCGCAAATGATGACATGATAACGATGTTGCCATAAGCGAGTTTAGTAATTGCCTTTTTCACTTAACTGTAAAAATTAAGCATTTATGAAACTATCAGAATTTATCGCATTGCCCGAGGATCACAAGAGATCCACTGTTTTAACCCAGGGAGTAGCTATCGCCAAAAGGGAACTCAGCAACCAGCTTGTTTTCCTGTTTCAATTGAACGAGTATTATGTTGAAACTTTTTGCTGTTATAAGAGCAAAGAGATCATAGAATACCGGGTATTCCAAAATACGAAACAGCTTGAGCCTTATCTGGATGCAATCAGGATTGATGACCTGTTGAATTAATGAGATTATTATAGATGGTCTTAACGCTGGCGGGAGCTGCGTACAACTTCATTTCTGCAACCATAAGGTGAAGTCTGTTGTGTGTCAGGCAGGGTTTATTGCTGCTGCAATATTCTTGTGTGTATGCGCTGGCGCCTATAATAAATTCACGAAAAGTGACCTGGTTTCACCGGTAGCCATTTTGCCGAAATCTTTCAAAGGGTAAAGCGACCGATGTATCATGAAAAAAATTAAATCAGGACGACCGCGTTGAACCATGAAGTAATGCAAATAATAGGTTTTTGTTGTCGCATCATATCTGCTTACAAAACCTGAATCTAAAAAAAAAGCTTCTCTCCCTCTCTCCACCATCAGGAAAGATGT
>JADKJV010000016.1 GCA_016720825.1 Chitinophagaceae bacterium
ATCTCTGACCTCTAAAAGCTTGTATATGAAAAATATTGCTGTAATCGGTGCCGGCACCATGGGTAATGGCATCGCACATGTATTTGCCCAAAACGGATTTCATGTAACCATCATAGACGTATCCCTTTCCCAACTGGAACATGCGGTGGCCACCATTACCCGGAATCTTGACAGACAGGTGGCTAAAGGGGGGATTACGGAAGAGCAGAAAAAAGCCACCCTGGCGAATATCGTGCTCGATTCCAGTTTTGTGGATGGGGTGAAAGATGCTGACCTGGTGGTGGAAGCCGCTTCAGAGAAAATTGATGTCAAACTGGAGATTTTTGACAGGCTGGATAAGTTCTGCCCCAGAACAACGATCCTCGCCACCAATACTTCTTCTATTTCTATTTCTAAAATCGCTTCAGCCACCGGCCGTGCGGATAAGGTGATCGGTATGCATTTCATGAACCCGGTACCGGTGATGAAACTGGTGGAGATCATAAACGGGTATGCCACTTCACCGGAAGTAACCAGCCAGATTGTGGAACTGAGCAAACAACTCGGCAAGATTCCCTGCGTGGTGAATGATTACCCCGGCTTTATTGCCAACCGCATCCTGATGCCCATGATCAATGAAGCGGTGTACAGTTTATTTGAAGGCGTTGCCGGTGTGGAAGAAATTGATACCGTGATGAAGCTGGGCATGGCCCATCCGATGGGACCCTTGCAACTGGCCGATTTTATCGGTCTCGATGTTTGTCTTTCCATCCTGCAGGTCTTACAGGCCGGATTCGGCAATCCCAAATATGCGCCTTGTCCGTTACTGGTGAATATGGTCACTGCCGGTAAACTCGGTGTAAAAAGCGGAGAGGGGTTCTATACGTATACTCCAGGCAGCAAGGAATTGGTAGTCAGTAAGCGTTTTAAATGACGCTGCTTAATTTTAAAAAGGAAATCCACAGGACTTTAGGGTTACAAAAATAGCATCGCTACGCCCTGCACTGCAGCAGTGAGTCAGGCATTCAGTGAGCCCTTTTGACTTTTTAATTTTTATTTTTAAAATCTCCCCGTTTCCAGGCTTGTATAAAATCCGCCCAGGCGGCCGGATTGAATATATTCTGCGGCGGCGTCTGCCCTGCATAAGTTGCTTTCGTGGCAATCCGGTTGAACTGGATCTTGGTCGCTTCACCACCATCACCGGGGATGGTTCGCATCAAGATGCGGCGTTTGGTGGCACTGGTATTCTGGCGGGCTATTTCAATATCATCATCCGGAACTTTAGTATTCACAAAATCACGGGCAAACTGATCGGGGGTAGGGCGGGGCCTGATAATGGTTGCAGGCAGGTAAACGGTATCTACTACCATCAGCTGCACCACACTGAACTGGTTGCCTTCCAGGCTGCGGGGGATAGTTACTGTTTTAGGCTTATACGTTACGTGCGAAAATTCAACCTGGTCGCCTTTCAGCACCACGATGGAGAACACGCCCTGGCTGTTCGTGATCGTTCCGCGGTTCTGGCCTTTCACCATCACACTCACGGCAGGTATGCCCACGAGACTGTCGGCGGTCATCACCACACCATACAATTGAACAACAGAATCACGGGAAGTTTCAAACTGGGCTTTCAGGCCAGCAGGTATAAGCAGTCCCAGTAAAAAGGTAAAAAGCAGGATTTTCTTCACTTCGCCAAAAATAAAGACAAGTTGCTGATTTCGTAAATCAATTTGCCCCCGGTTCTGGTTAACTTTGCCCTTCGTCCCCAGATTTAACAAATACTTGGAAAATGACTACAGAAAAAATACTCGCAGCACTCAGCAATGTACAGGAACCCGACCTCGGAAAGGATCTCGTGACCCTGAATATGGTGAAGGATATTAAAGTGGAAGGCAACAACGTCTCATTCACGGTGGTATTAACCACACCGGCCTGCCCGATGAAAGATATGATCCGCAACGCCTGTGTGAATGCCGTGAAGCTGCTGGTGAGTAAAGACGCCGTGGTGGAAGTGAATTTCACATCCAACACCACCACCAAGCGTACCGACGAAGGCAAGATGCTCCCCAAAGTGAAGAATATTATCGCTGTCGTGAGTGGTAAAGGCGGTGTGGGTAAATCCACCGTATCCGCCAACCTGGCCCTGGCCCTGGCACAGGGTGGTGCGAAAGTGGGATTGATGGATGCAGATATTTATGGTCCCAGTGTACCCATCATGTTTGGTGTACGCGGACAGCGTCCCATGATGGTGGATGTAGGCCAGGAGCAACCCATGATTGCCCCGCTCGAACAATACGGCATCAAACTGATCAGTATCGGTTTGCTGGTAGACGAAAAAAATGCCGTGGTCTGGCGCGGCCCGATGGCCAGCAGCGCCATCCGCCAGTTTGTAACGGATGTATTTTGGGATGAACTGGATTACCTGGTCGTAGATATGCCTCCCGGCACCGGTGATATCCACCTCACTTTAATGCAAACCGTTCCTGTAACCGGTGCTGTCATTGTAACCACCCCGCAGGATGTGGCATTAATTGACGCCAAAAAAGCAATTGCCATGTTTGGACAGGCACAGCTCAATGTGCCCGTTATCGGTCTCGTAGAAAACATGAGTTACTTCACACCGGCTGAACTCCCGGAAAACAAATACTACATCTTCGGTAAAGATGGCGGTAAACGACTCGCTGATGAATATGATATTCCGTTCCTTGGTCAAATCCCAATCGTACAAGGTATACGCGAAGGGGGGGATGCGGGAGTGCCGGTGATGATGGGGAGCGATGAGATCACGAAAGCTGCTTTCCGTTCATTTGCGGCGTTTGTTGTTCGGAGTATTTCAATGCGGGAATGCGAATATCGGGGCGGGAGAAGATTGCGGCAACTGTGTAGGTTACTCGTTCCGCTTAAATTGTTTTTTTACCACAGAGGACACAGAGTTTTGCACAGAGTACACAGTCAAGCAGCTAAAGCTGCTTTATTCTAAACCAGATTTCGTTCGAAATTTCAGTTTTGCGTAATAGAGCGCACGATTTCTGTGTCCTCTGTGCCGTACTCTGTGTACTCTGTGGTT
Organism: Chitinophagaceae bacterium; assembly: GCA_016720825.1. GTDB lineage: Bacteria > Bacteroidota > Bacteroidia > Chitinophagales > Chitinophagaceae > JJ008. Next base: position 3,047 of record JADKJV010000016.1, read on the forward strand.
TGCATTTTTATTACCTTTCCTCTCTAATTATAAGCCAGCTTTTGGATGCTTTCGGTTACAGGAAAGATGAAGCGAATAAAGTAAGAAAAAAACAAAAACAGTTACATAAACATTAACGGGATGTATAACTATAACCACTATAAAGTGCATAATCGGGATGAGGTAATATCATTCATGGAATCAAATCCGTTTGTTACGCTCATATCAACCAGAATTTCTGGCCGGGTTGAACTCACCCAAGTACCGGTTCTGATTACCCAAAGAGACGGGAAGTTATAGTATTAGCTGGTCATATCGCCCGGAAATCTGATCACCAGCTTGCTTTAGCCGAAAGCCCCGAAGCGCTTGTATTGTTTACAGGGCCGCATTGCTACGTAAGCGCAACTGGTACACAACGAATCCCCACATGGGTTCCACCTGGAATTACATGTCAGTACATGCCCGCGGCCCCGTTCGTTTTACCAGTGAGCAGGAACTGGTGGAGATTATGAAGCGGTTGTCGCTTCATTTTGAAAACGGGAATAAGGAATCAGTAACAGTATATGATAACCTGCCGGACGAGTATACAGAGAAAATGATAAAAGCCATTGTGGGTATAGAAATAGAAGTGACCGAGCTGGACAACGTTTGCAAAATCAGCCAGAACCGGGACGTGGTGAGCTTTGAAAATATCATCCGCGAATTGAAAAAGCAGGAGGGGGATGCCCTGAAAATCGCAGAAATCATGGAAGCCCGGAAATCCAGTATATTTCAGGTATGAAATTCCTCTCATTGACGGCATTCGCGGTATTGGTATTGGGTTGCAGTACGCCTAAGCAAACCGTGAGCGGTACACCAGACCCGACAACGGGTAATGCAAAACCTATCCCAGGTAAAATTAAAGATAATTTTGATAAGGAAGGCCATCGCGGTTGCCGTGGCCTGATGCCCGAGAATACTATTCCCGCCATGCTCAAAGCGCTCGAGCTCGGGGTGACCACCCTGGAGATGGATGTCAGCTTCACCCGCGATATGAAAGCCATCCTTTCCCACGAGCCTTTCTTTAACCATGAAATCACTACCAAGCCTGACGGCAGTTTTGTAACAGAAGCCGAAGAAAGGAATCTCAACATTTACCGCATGGATTATGCGGAAGTGCTGAAATATGATATCGGCATGAAGCCCCATCCGCGTTTTCCCCGCCAGCAAAAAATGCCGGCCGTAAAACCACTCCTCGCCGATGTGATCGACAGCGCAGAAGCCTATGCCAGCGAACACCACCTCGCCAAACCACATTATAATATTGAAACCAAATCAGAAGCCTTTACTGATAACGTATACCACCCCGGCCCGGAAGTATTTGTCGATGCCATGATGGCTGTAATCCTCTCCCGGAAAATCAGTGACCGCGTAATCATCCAGTCGTTTGATGTCCGCACGCTGCAATACATGCACCAGAAATTCCCCGGTGTGAAAACCGCCTTACTCATTGAAGACTTTGATAAAAAAGCAATCGAGCTTCAATTGCAGATACTGGGTTTCACCCCAACCATCTACAGTCCCGACTACAAACTGGTCAACCAGGAACTGGTGGAGAAGTGCCATGCTAAAAATATGCTGCTGGTGCCTTATACGGTGAATGATGTTAAAAAAATAAATGAGCTGAAGGCAATGGGGGTAGATGGGATAATAACGGATTATCCGGATTTGTTTGAAAAACCTGTTAAAGTCAAAATTCAAAATTCAAAGTAAAAAACAAAAACCCGCCTCAAAACCTGAAAGTCAGGTCCCAGAACAGACCCTTTTTGGGTTACTTTGTTCTTTCCTTTGTGCTCTCTGTGAACTTAGTGGTAAAATCAAATCCGCTTCTAAATAAGGGTTGACACTTGACTCAGATTCATCTCACTGCAGCATAATTCTTTGAGTACCAATAAGCTTTTCTCTGCTTTTCTTTCTCCAGTTTCATTTTACGAACTAACTCGCCCGGTTCCTTTTCCCCAATGGAAACGGATAATCCGAACCCACACAAACTTTGTCCTCACCCACTGTATCTATCAGGAATGACAATGCCTTTTTATCATGCACCAACGCATCCGTCCAGAACTTGCCGAGGTATTGTTCCGGTGACACCGCATTATCCACTGCCACCAAATCCGGCCTCACATCAAATCCATGTTTGATCCTGCCGAGTGTATAAGGGAATGCCCCCCCGCCATGCGCAAATGCCACTCTCAGGTCAGGGAATTTTTCAAACACCCCGCCGAATATCATCGAACAAATCGCTCTTGCCGTTTCCGCCGGCATACCCACCAGCCAGGGCAGCCAGTATTTTCCCATCTGTGTTTCTCCCATCATTTCCCAGGGATGTACAAAAATGGCGGCACCCAGTTTTTTCCGCCGCTTCATAAAAAGGGAAAAGGGCAGGATCCGATAAATTCATTCCGTTGATATTCGACCCGATCTGCACACCCGGCATTTTTAATTCCTGCCGGCAGCGTTCCAGTTCCTTTATGGCTAAGTCAATATCCTGCAAAGGCACCGTACCCAAACCGGTAAATCGTTTTGGCTGTCGGCTCACTGTTTCTGCAATATGATCATTAAAGAAACGGGACGTTTCATGTCCATCCGCCGCTTTGGCCCAGTAATTAAATAAAACAGGAATCGTAGATAAGACCTGCACATCCACCTCCGTCTCATCCATATCTTTCAACCGCGCCTCTTCTTTAAAACAATTCTCCTCCACCACCCGGAAAACTTTATCGGCTTTCATCATGCAAGCCTGGCAATTGCGGTGCTCCAGGTGGATGAACTCGCCGTAGCCGAACTTGTTTGTCCAGTTAGGCATTTTTTCCGGCATGATATGAGTGTGGATGTCAATTTTCATTGGTCTGAAAATTCAAAAAAGTTCAAAAATAAAAACACTAAAGCTCGAAGCGACTGAAAGTCAGTAAGTCAAAAGTAAAAATTCAAAAATCAAAACGCTAAAGTTTCGAAAATCCATGGTGTTCTGAAAATGCAGGAAAGGTCAGTTTAAAGATTTTGAATTTTGAATTTTGCACTTTTTTACTTCTTACCCGGAGGCAACATTACACTTCCACACTTATCACAAGTCCGTTTCTCTTCATCTGAATAAAAACCTTCCATCACCGGCGGCAACTGTTTTACTATATCATGTACCACCAGTTTTTCTTCGTATAACATATTGCCGCAATTCTCGCAGAACCAGAGGAAGCCGTCTTCTTCTTCTTTGCGGATTTTTTCTATGACCAGTCCGACTGTGCCGGCCCCGCGCTGTGGTGAATGCGGTGTACGGGGTGGAAGCAGGAACATATCACCTTCTTTGATCGGGATATCTTTGGGCACACCGTCATCAATTATTTTCAGGGTGATATCACCTTCGAGCTGGTAGTATAATTCTTCGGTCTCGTTATAATGGTAATCTTTCCGGGAGTTGGGTCCGCCCACAATCATCACAATAAAATCTTCTGCATTTTTATACACACATTGATTGCCGACGGGCGGTTTCAGCAAATCGCGGTTTTCTTCAATCCATTTTTTGAGGTTAAAGGGGGCTATGACTGACATAAAATACAGTTTAAGGTTTGAAGATAAGGGCAAAATGAAATTACAACTTTTTGCCGTAGGTTTGAATCCATGAATTGTTCGCTGGAAGGTAAACACGCATTGGTTTGCGGCAGTACACAGGGTATCGGACTGGCTGCTGCAGAAGAACTGGCCCTGCTCGGTGCCAGTTGTACATTGATCGCCCGGAATGAAACGGCCTTGCAGGAAGCCATCCGTGAACTGGATACTTCACTGCGACAGGAACATGATTATATCGTGGCAGATTTTTCCCGTCCGGAGGAGCTCCGTGCTATTATCAACGAATATGTAAAGGATAAAAAAATACATATCCTGGTCAACAATACCGGCGGCCCGCCAGCCGGTCCCATTGCAGAAGCCGCAGAAGAAGATTTCCTGAAAGCATTTAACCAGCACCTGGTCTGTAACCACATCCTGGTGAAAGCGGTTACACCTTCCATGAAAGCGGAAGGGTATGGCCGGATCATCAATGTGATTTCCACGTCGGTCAAAATCCCCCTGCGCAACCTGGGTGTATCCAATACCATCCGCGGTGCCGTGGCCAGCTGGGCTAAAACCATGGCCAACGAACTCGGACAATTTAATATTACAGTCAATAATGTGCTGCCCGGATTTACGTCCACCATGCGATTAACCACGCTGATGGAAAACCTGGCGAAAAAAGGGAATACACTGGTTGAACTGGTGGAGAAAAACATGGTGGAAGAAGTGCCCATGAAAAGATTTGCCGCTGCATCGGAAATTGCGGCCGTGATCGCCTTCCTGGCCTCACCGGCGGCATCTTATGTGAATGGCACCAGTATTCCTGTGGACGGTGGAAGAACCGGCAGTATCTGATCCTTATATAAACATGAAACTTTCCATACCATATCACCTGGAAAATTATATCGGCGGAAACCTCATCGCACCGCTGAGCGCCAAGTTCATCGATAACGTGAACCCCGCAACCGGTGAAGTGTACGGACAGATTCCGGACAGCAACGAAAAGGATATTGCCATTGCAGTGGCTGCTGCAGAAAAAGCATTTCCTGACTGGAGCCGCAGCAGTACCGAAACCCGCTTCCGGATTTTAAACCGCATTGCAGAACTCATTGATGAGAACCTGGATGAACTGGCTCTAGCAGAATCCAACGATAACGGCAAACCACTTTGGTTAAGTAAAAAAGTGGATATCCCGCGCGCCTCATCCAATTTCAGGTTTTTTGCCACAGGCATCATGCATTTTGCGGCAGAATCGCATAGCATGACTGACAAAGCCGTGAATTATACACTGCGCCATCCATTGGGTGTTGTGGGTTGTATCAGTCCCTGGAATTTGCCCCTGTATTTATTCACCTGGAAAATTGCTCCGGCTCTTGCTGCAGGAAACTGTGTTATAGCCAAACCTTCCGAAGTAACACCCGTCACAGCATTCCTGCTCTCCCGTATTTGTATAGAAGCCGGTTTACCTGCCGGTGTTTTGAATATTGTACATGGTACCGGTCCGGGCGCCGGTGAAGCCATCGTTACACATCCTTCGGTGAAAGCCATTTCATTTACCGGCAGTACCCGGGCCGGGGAACGGATCGCATCGCTCGCCGCACCGAAGTTTAAAAAATTATCACTCGAGCTGGGCGGGAAAAATCCCAATATCATTTTCGCTGATTGCGACTGGGATAAAATGATGAAGACCACCATCGAGTCTTCTTTTTCCAACCAGGGGGAAATTTGTCTCTGCGGCAGCCGCATACTCATTGAGGCTTCCGTGTATGATAAATTCAAAAAAGAATTTGTTGAAAGAACAAAAGCACTGTCAGTCGGCGATCCATTGCATGACGATTCAAAACAAGGCGCCATTGTCAGCAAAGTCCATTACGATAAAATCCTCGGCTGTATCCAAAAAGCAAAAGCCGAAGGCGGAACCCTCTTATGCGGCGGGGAAACCATTCACCCGGCCGGCCGATGTGAAAAAGGATATTTCATCAGTCCTGCCGTCATTGAAGGTCTCGGCCCCAACTGTGCCACCAACCAGGAAGAAATTTTCGGTCCCGTTGTCACCCTGCAATCATTCACCACAGAAGCAGAAGCATTGTCACTGGCTAACGCCACACAATACGGATTAGCCGCCACCATCTGGACACAGGACATCTCAAAAGCAAACCGGATCGCCGCGCAAGTCCAGTCCGGCATCATCTGGATCAATTGCTGGCTGCTGCGTGATTTGAGAACCCTTTCGGCGGCGTGAAAAACAGCGGGGTTGGACGTGAAGGAGGGTGGGAGGCGTTGCGGTTTTTTACGGAAGCGAAAAACGTTTGCATACAGATATGAGATATTAGATATCAGATATTAGATGAGCAGGATTAAACTTGGTATGTGTTTCAATTTTAAAAGTCAAAATTCAAAAGTCAAAAAAACCAAAAACCAAATTCCAAAACCCAAAATCCAAAACCCAAACCAAAAACTCTGTGAACTCTGTGCCTTACTCTGTGTAATCTGTGGTAAAAAAACAAAATTCAAAAGTCAAAAAGCCCTTAGCTAAAAGCCAATAGCCAAAAGCCAATTGCCAAAATTCAAAAACTCAACATTCAACATTGTCTTCCATCATAAATACAACCAACGCCTCCTCACCGCTAGGTGCTTATCCCCACGCCCGCAAAGTCGGCAACCTCCTATTCCTCTCCGGCATCGGCCCGCGCAACCCGGTGGATAATTCCATTCCCGGCTTGAAACAGGATGCTGAAGGGAATATCCTGGAACATGATATTGCAGCGGAATGCCATGCGGTATTTGCCAATGTAAAAGCGGTATTGGAATCGAGTGGCAGCAGATGGGATAAAATAGTGGACGTGACAGTTTTCCTCACGCACATGAAAACTGATTTTCCGATCTATAATAAAATCTATGGGGAATATTTCAGTGAAGTGCAGGCCTGCCGTACCACGGTAGAAGTGAAAAGCATGCCCACACCCATTTCGATAGAACTAAAAGTAATTGCTACGCTGTAAAAACCGAAAACATGAACCTTATCAATTCCGCGGCTTTTGCGGCTGAACAGGATACCATTGATCCGCTCAAACAATTCCGTACCAAATTTTATATCCCGCAGGTACATGGGCAGGACAGTATTTATTTCACGGGCAATTCACTCGGCTTGCAGCCCCGCACAACTGCTGCATATGTTCAGCAGGAACTGGATGACTGGGCTACACTGGGTGTTGAAGGTCATTTCCACGCCAAAAAACCCTGGCTGAGTTATCATGAAATTTTTACCAGGCAATTATCTGCCATCGTTGGCTGCCGCGAAACGGAAGTCGTGGTGATGAACCACCTGACCGTAAATCTCCATTTGCTGATGGTCAGTTTTTACCGTCCCACCAAACAACGCTATAAAATTATTTGTGAAGCCCGCGCATTCCCCTCTGACCAATATGCGTTTGAATCACAGGCACGTTATCATGGTTTGAATCCGGAGGAAGCTGTGATTGAAATTTCCCCCCGTGCAGGTGAACATACCCTGCGGATAGAAGATATTCTGGACACCATCGCCCTGCATGGCGATTCACTGGCATTGGTTTTATTGGGCGGTGTGAATTATTATACCGGCCAGTTTTATGAGCTGGAAAAAATTACAAAGGCAGCACATGCCGCGGGTGCTGTAGCAGGATTTGACCTGGCCCACGCCGCCGGAAATGTAAAACTCCGGCTGCACGACTGGCAGGTTGATTTTGCCTGCTGGTGTTCTTATAAATACCTGAACTCGGGTCCGGGTGGAGTGGCAGGTGCTTTTATCCACGAAAAACATATCAGCAATCCGGATTTACCCCGGTTTGCCGGCTGGTGGGGTTATACCAAGGAAACCCGTTTCAAAATGGAAAAAGGGTTTCATCCTATTCCCACCGCAGAAGGCTGGCAACTGAGTAATGCACCGGTGCTGAGTATGGCAGCGCATAAAGCCTCGCTGGATATTTTTGAAGAAGCCGGAATGGATAACCTGCATGCCAAAAGGGAAAAACTGGCGGCCTATCTTCATTTTATACTGGCTGATATAAATCAACGCCAGGCAAAACCGATTATTGAAGTGATCACGCCACAAGATCCTGCCGCCCGGGGTTGCCAGGTATCTATTTTGATGCTGGACAAGGGCCGCGATGTTTTTAATGCGCTGACAGAAAAGGGGGTAGTCGCCGACTGGCGGGAACCCAATGTAATCAGGGTAGCACCCGTTCCGCTATATAATAATTTCACAGATATCTGGAAATTTGGGAAAATCATAGATTCCATCCTCCACTAATCTTAACTTACCTGAAATCCCGGTTATGAAAAAAGACGTAACAATTGCAGGAGCCGGTCTGGTTGGATCACTGTTATCCATTTACCTCGCCCGGCGTGGTTATACGGTCAACATTTTTGAAAGAAGACCCGACATGCGCAAAGAAGCGATCAGCGCCGGTCGGTCTATCAACCTTGCACTCAGTGACCGGGGATTGCTGGCACTGGAGAAAGTCGGACTGGCAGACGCCATCCGTACCATTTCTATTCCCATGCACGGCCGGTTTATCCATAATGTTGATGGCAGTACTGCCTTCCAGCCTTATGGTAAACAGGGACAATACATCAATTCTGTTTCGCGCGGTACCCTCAATGCGAGACTGATGGACCTCGCAGAAAAACAAGGGGTGAAGATCCATTTCAACAGTAAACTGGAATCCATTGACTGGGACAGCATGACCACTTATTATGGTATGCCGGACGACCAGATGCAATCTATTACCAGTTCCCTTTTTTTTGGTGCCGATGGCGCATTTTCTGCAGCCAGGCTCGAGCACCAGTTAAAGCATGATAAATTCAATTACCAGCAATACTATATTGACTGTGGGTATAAGGAACTGACAATTCCCCCGGCTGAAGGCGGTGGTTTCGCCATGGAAAAAAATGCACTGCATATCTGGCCACGCAAGGATTATATGCTGATTGCACTGCCCAACATTGACCATACATTCACCTGCACGTTATTTTTCCCGTTTGATGGTGAAAAATCTTTTGCCAAACTGGATACTACTGAGAAAGTGGATCAGTTCTTCAAGGAGAATTTTGCAGATGTGATCCCGCTGATGCCGGAACTGAACGAAGAGTTTTTCCGCAACCCCACGTCTTCACTGGTAACCGTAAAATGTTATCCCTGGATCCGCGGCGACCGTTTCTCACTGATTGGTGATGCGGCACATGCCATTGTGCCTTTCTTCGGACAAGGCATGAACTGCGGTTTTGAAGATTGCCGGATACTGGATGAACTGATTGACCAGTACAATGAAGACTGGTCGCAGATCCTGGAGAATTTCCAGCAAATACGCAAACCCGATGCTGACGCCATCGCTGATCTGGCCATCGGGAATTTCACGGAAATGCGGGAGCGCACCGCCGATCCGCAGTTCCTGTTGCAGAAAAAAATTGAAGCTTACCTGCATGAGAAATACCCGGATGAATGGATACCCGCATATTCGCAGGTTACTTTCAGTCCGCATATCCGCTATTCGGAAGCACTCCGCCGCGGGTTGCAGCAGGAAGCCATCATGGCCGAACTGATGACTATGCCTTATGTGGATACGATTTACCACACATCGGAAATAGAACACTGGATTTTATCAAAACTGAAAGACCGTCATTAAGGGGCGGCTTCTTACCTTCGGGGCATGACAAGACAAGCACTGGTTGAGTTGATCCGGCAACGGCAGTCCTATCTCTGTGTGGGTCTGGATACAGACATCACCAAAATCCCTTCCCATCTTTTGCAGGAGAAAGATCCTGTTTTTGCATTTAATAAAGCGATCATTGATGCCACGCGGGATACCTGTGTGTCTTATAAAATAAATACTGCTTTTTACGAAGCCCTCGGTCTGAAAGGCTGGGAGGCGCTGGAAAAAACCGTTCATTATATTGGTACGAATCATTTCACCATTGCAGATGCCAAGCGCGGTGATATCGGGAATACCGCCGACCAGTATGCCAAAGCCTTTTTTGAAACACTTCCGTTTGATGCCATTACCGTTGCGCCGTATATGGGCGCAGACAGTGTAAAGCCTTTTTTAAATCATAAGGATAAATGGGGGATTGTACTCGGATTAACCTCCAACCCCGGTGCACATGATTTTGAATTGCAGGAAGCAGGCGGTGAACTGTTGTATGAAAAAGTGTTGAGGACAGTCTCTGGCTGGGGTACGCCCGGTAACCTGATGTTTGTGGTTGGTGCCACCCGCGCAGATGCCTTCACACATATACGCGCCATAACACCTGAACATTTTTACCTCGTTCCCGGTGTGGGTGCACAGGGTGGAAGTTTGCAGGAGATTTCAGCCAAAGCCATGATTGCCGATGTTGGAATATTAGTAAATGTGAGCCGTGGAATTATTTATGCCGATACAACGCTGGCTTTTGCGGAAAAAGCAGCTGCAGCGGCGCTAGCCTACCAGCAGGAAATGGCAGGTTATTTAAAAATCTACAGCCCAATGGCTTAAGGGAGCAGTTGATTTTTTGCTTTCCTTTTCAGTGAAATCCGCTTGCCGATACTTGTTCCTGCCAGAAAACCACCCGTTGTACAAAGCAACATCAGGAAGATGTAAATAAGCTCGCCTTTTCTGGGTGAGTCGGAAAAAATATATCCGTAAAATATCAGGCTGAGAAATATCAATACACCGGCATGCCGGTAATGAAAGGAACGGCAGATTAAGGCTGTTACCAGTCCGCCTGCCAGCGCTGCCAGCGCCAGCCAAAGGGTGACGATCAGCAGGAAAATAATATCATTGGCTGACATGCCGGGATCTTTTACCCCAAAGTTTAATTCGAAATAAGGTTCAGCAGTTGCCTGCATCAACGGGAAGGTAATCAGTGCGGCAATTAAAGTAGCCGCAGCACCACCTATGATGGCGATCAGGCTGTTTGGCCAGTTGGCTTGATTGTCGGCATTCATAACCCCAATATCCTCATTTTTTTGATAACCGTTACCTTTGTGTTCTATTAAACCGATTGCACTATGGCTGCCCGTACAGATAATTTTATAAGTCCCGATTATTTTAAGATAGATGAACTGCTCACCGAAGAACACCTGATGATCCGTGACATGGTTCGTTCTTATGTAAAGAAAGAAATTTCCCCGATTATTGAAGATTATGCCCAACGCGCCGAATTTCCTGAGCATATCGTAAAGCAACTGGGCGAGCTGGGTTGTTTTGGCCCTACTATTCCTGTTGAATATGGCGGCGGCGGTCTCGATTATGTTTCATACGGACTGATGATGCAGGAACTCGAAAGGGGTGATAGTGGTGTGCGTTCAACCGCATCAGTACAAGGCTCACTGGTGATGCATCCGATTAATGCGTATGGCAGTGAAGCACAGAAACAAAAATATTTACCCAAACTGGCCAGTGGTGAATGGCTGGGCTGTTTTGGTTTAACGGAACCTGACCATGGTTCTGATCCCAGCAGCATGATCACTAATTTTAAAGATGCGGGCGACCATGTCATTCTCAACGGCGCCAAAATGTGGATCAGCAATGCGCCTTTTGCTCAGGTTGCTGTGGTATGGGCAAAAAATGAAGCCGGTGATATCCACGGGCTGATCGTTGAAAGAGGCATGGAAGGATTTTCCACACCCACCACCCATGGCAAATGGAGCCTGCGTGCTTCAGCCACCGGTGAACTGGTGTTCGACAATGTAAAAGTTCCTAAAGAAAATATTTTCCCGAACGTGAAAGGCTTAAAAGGCCCGCTGGGTTGTTTAACCAAAGCCCGTTACGGTATTGCCTGGGGTGCCGTTGGTGCCGCCATGGATTGCTATGATACAGCACTGCGTTATTCACTGGAAAGAAAACAATTCGGCAGGGAAATCGGTGGTTTCCAGTTACAGCAGAAAAAACTGGCCGAAATGGTTACTGAAATCACCAAGGCACAATTATTGAACTGGCGGCTGGGTGTACTGATGAGTGCCGGCAAAGCCACACCGCAGCAGGTGAGCATGGCCAAAAGAAATGCCTGCGAAATCGCCACCAATATCTGCCGCGATGCCCGGCAAATGCTGGGTGGTATGGGTATTACCGGCGAGTACCCGGTGATGCGTCATATGATGAACCTGGAAAGTGTGATTACGTACGAAGGCACTCATGATATTCATTTGTTGATTACGGGAATGGATGTAACAGGGTTGAATGCTTTTAAGTAAAAATTCAAAATTCAAAATTCAAAAGTCAAAAGTCAAAAGTAAAAAGTCAAAAAGTCCTAAAGTCAGAAAGACTGAAAGTCCGGAAGAACGGCGTGCCTTAATAACTGAACGATAATGAATTTTCGATCTTTCAGATTTTTTAATTTTTGATTTTGATACAAAATGATTTTTCAGCCTTTGATGTTTTGACTTTTGATTTTTGACTTTGGGCGATGTTTTTCAAATTTTCAGGTTTGTTTTTGACTTTTTATTTTGACTTTCTTTTTATTTTATTTTGACTTTCGAGTTTTAATGACTCTACAAACATGAAAATCTTCCTCATCGGTTTCATGGGCACCGGCAAAACCCACTGGGGCCGGCAACTGAGCGAAAAGCTCGGGATGCCTTTTTTTGACCTCGATGAGCAGGTTGTGTCGCATACCGGTAAATCTATTCCGGAAATATTCCATACGGATGGTGAGGAGCGTTTTCGGGAAATGGAAAAAGAAATCCTGCACCTGATTACGCTGAGTCATGACAGTTTTGTAATGGCCTGTGGGGGAGGGACACCCTGTTATTTCAATAATATTGATTTCATGAATGATGAAGGGGTTACGGTCTGGATCAATACCCATCATGATATACTGGTGCAGCGTTTGATGAAAGAAAAAGAGCAAAGGCCGCTGATCAGCAACCTGGACGAAAACCAGCTGCAGCATTTTATTTCCCGTAAGTTGGCTGACCGGCGGATTTATTATGAGCAGGCTTCCATCCATGTGGAAGAAGAACCTTTAGAAGTAGAACGATTAATCGAAAAAATATTTCATGCATAAATCTTATGCCGTAACCGCCGCGATGCTGGGTGCATCCGGTGTGGCTCTCGGTGCTTTCGGCGCACACGGTTTACAAAAACTGACTACAGATCCTGCTATCATACACAGTTACCAGACGGGCGTGGAATACCAGCTTTATCATGCGCTGGCCCTGCTTGGCATTGCAATTTTGTTCAAATTCGCAGATGTGAAATTCCTGCGGATTGCGGGCATGCTGATGGTTGCCGGGATTATATGTTTCTCCGGATCTTTATACCTGCTGACGATCCTGAAAATTAACGGGGCTGCCAATTACAAGTGGGTGGGGCCCATCACGCCTTTGGGCGGTATACTGATGATTGCCGGCTGGCTTTGCATCGTGCCCGCTATTATGCGCAAAAAATAATCAGAGGGGTAGCGTAAGTGTGGTAATCGTTCCGCCATTGCTTTCGATGGCGAACGTGCCGCCGATATTCTCCATCCTGCGGCCGATATTCTTAAGCCCGTTTCCAAATTTGCGCAGCTGCTGCATATCCACGCCTTTGCCATTATCACGGATGACGATGACCAGGTTCTGGTCAATGGTGATCTGGATGCTGATTTCAGTCCCCTTGGAATGTTTCAGCGCATTATTCAGGGTTTCCTTGATGCAAAGGAAAATGTTACGGCGCTTGTCGCCGGCCAATTCACGGTCGGGAATGGTATCCGGTACAAAAATCTTACAGGTGATCGGTGTGTTTTCGAAATACTCCAGTGAATAAGAGCGGATATAAGAAATAAGGTTATCCAGTGTGTCGTTGCCGCTGTTCATACTCCAGATGATGGCATTCATTTTATTCAGCACATCATCTGCAGAAGAAGAAATCTTTTCAATTTCCACCGGTGTATTCTCTTTCATTTTATTCCGCGCGATTTCACTCATCAGCCTGATGGCCGTCATCCCCGAACCTAACTCATCATGCATGTCAGCGGAAATCCTTTCCCTTTCTGCCTGCTGTGCTTTATAAACCGCCAGTTCTTTTTCATATTCTTTCAGCAGGTTCTGGGCTTTCAGTGTTTCCCTTTCCCGGGTCTGTGCAATCAGCCTGCGCCTGTTTTTGTGGTTCAGGCCGGCCAGGAAGAACACGAGCTCAAGCAATAAACCCAGTTCATAATAAAATATCGAAGAACTGAAAACGCCGGGCAGTGATTTAACCGTTGAATAATATAAAACAGCAAGCTGTGAAATCACAGAGAAGATGAACAGGCAGAGATTCCCCCAAAATACATACCGGAGCAATCTGTCATCCCACCTGCGGCCGCTGTAAATGATGAATATTAAAATCATGATCAGCAGCAGGAACTTGGTGATATTCTCCACGCTGTTTTCGGCCATGAAATTATCTGTCAGGAAGTGGAAAAAACTGTACAGGATCAGCGATACAGAAATCATAATGATTCCGGTATTGTACAAATGGTAAACAAACGGATGCTGTGTTTTAGTTTCCAGGAACCGTTGCATGAACAACATGTAAAAAATCAAACCCATACCCTGCATGATAAAATCCAGGTAGGCCTCCATGTAAAAGGCCACACGCGTGGTATGGAAACTGTAGAACGCCTGCGTAAAAAGCATCACACCCAGGAGTAGTGCATAAAACGAATAATACAGGAATTCTTTGTTGGCGCCCTGCACATAGTTGGCAAAAGAGAAGAGCACCATCATCAGCAATAAGCCGCAAAGCACATACGACACGAGGTCGTTGTTATAATGGTTCTGGTGCAGTTCGGCAATAAACCCATTGAGGTAAACAGGTTTCACCAGCCTGGGGCGTATCGTATTATTATACGTTTTTGCGAACGTGAGATCTGCCAGGAATGTAATTGTGTCGTGAGGCGCCAGCACGATGAGCCTGAATCCCACACTGTCGTCTATCGGGGGCACAACCCGGGTCATCAATTCAGGCTGGTTATCGGCTCCCAGCCGGTAAAGCACTATGTTTTTGTAATAAAACCCCGGGAAATAATAAACTGAATCCGGCTTCTCTGACTGGTTACAAAGGGTAAATTTTTCTACCAGCTTCTTCGATACATAATTGTTCGGGATTGTGCTTTTATGCCGGAAACCGGTCTGGAAAACAAAACCCGGAAAATCGGTTTTGAAGTCTGAACCCGGGCTCCGGTACGTTGTATAAACCGATTTGGTGATATAGCTGAAAAGCCTGACCTGGCTGATGTCAGGACAGTTTCCCTGCAACGTATCCTGTGCACCGGCTTGAAAGCCGGCAACAACCAGGGAAATGCAAAGCAGTAAGCAGCGCAATCGGTTTTGAAGCATGGTTTGATTGAATCAGTCCAAATGTAAGATATCAATGTCAAAGCTGCCAGTGTCGCACATACCACTTTCCGGTAATTTTATAAGGTTAAAACGCCCATTTCCACCCGCTTCAGGCTGCTGCCTGAAGGTCAAACTGATTATCTTTGCGCACATGGCAACGAGGCAGAAAAAGCAAGTGAAAAAAGGCAGTACCAAAAAAGGTGAAAAACCAGCCCCGAATACACTCCGGGCTGACAAGGAGCAGTCTATAGACCTGAAAGCCCTTGTAAAGGATGAAAGGACCTGGAAAATCACCGGTGCCGTTTTCCTCCTGATCGCCCTTTTCCTTTTCATTGCTTTTACCTCTTACCTGTTTACCTGGAAAGAGGATTTTGGCGTGGCCCGCCAGGGATTGAGCGCCTTGTTTGGAAATGATGAACCGGTAAAAAACTTACTGGGACGTTTTGGCGCCATTGTTTCCCATTTCTTTATTTATAAGGCATTCGGGATTGCCAGTTACCTCTTCTGCACATTCTTCTTTGTAGTAGGCGTGAACCTGCTCCTACGCCGGAAAGTTTTTTCTATCTGGCGCAACCTGAAATATATTACTGTCGGACTGCTTGTGCTGTCCGTGTCCCTGTCATTCTTATCCGGCAGCACCAATGCCGGTGGTGGCGTAGGGGATATGATCAACGATAAACTCCGCGGCGCACTCGGTACTGTAGGCACCGGTGCTGTATTACTGTTACTGGCCGCCGGGTATTTTATCTGGCAGTTCAATCCGGTATTCAGCTGGCCCGGTAAAAAAGAAACAGGCAACGTGGATGTATCCGGGGAAGATGAAGTCACGGAAGAAGTGCCTGTTGTTACCGGTGCAACCATCAATGACCTTTATTCAAACGGCACAAAAGCAGAAGATAAAAAGAATACACTCAAACAGGAAGGCGGTGGTATGATCCTGGTACCGGAAAAAGAAAAGCCGTTGCATGAGTTTACGGTGATAGAAAAAGAGGAAAGTCTCGAAGACCAGATTGAAAAAATAGAAGCGTCAGAAACCAGTCCTGAAAAAGAAATCGTGAATGAAATCATGCATACGCATGAAGACAAGGCCGACGCCTTTACTGAACCTGTGAAGCCGGTTGAAACAGGTACGACCATTGAACTCCCGATCACCGAAAAACCGGTTTCCAAAAAACCGGAGGATGACCTGGAACTCGAAATCAAAGCTGTGCCTCCTGCAGAAGAGAAAGCAGAAGAAGTTGTGGAGAACCTGCCGCCGTATGAGCCTACGCTTGACCTGCGTGATTATAAATATCCCACACTGAATTTACTGGCTAATCACGGCACAGATAAAATTGTGCAGGATACCAATGAGCTGGAGAATAACAAGAACCAGATCATTTCCACACTGCGGAACTATTCGATCGAAATCCAGAAGATTTCTGCAACCGTCGGACCTACCGTTACCTTATACGAAATCGTACCGGCAGCCGGTGTGCGTATTTCCCGGATTAAAAACCTGGAAGATGATATCGCACTCAGTCTCGCGGCCCTCGGTATCCGTATCATTGCACCAATCCCGGGTAAGGGAACAATTGGTATTGAAGTACCCAATGAAAAAATCAATCGTGAGCATGAAAACCCTGCTCGCGTCTGATAAATTCCAGTTTAATAATTACAGCCTGCCCATTGCGATTGGTAAAAAGATCGACAATGAGAATTTTATTGTTGACCTGGCATCCATGCCACACCTGCTGATGGCGGGTGCCACCGGCCAGGGTAAATCTGTGGGCGTAAATGCGATCCTGGTTTCACTGCTGTATAAAAAGCACCCTTCCCAGTTAAAGCTGGTTCTTATAGATCCCAAAAAAGTGGAGCTGAGTATTTACCGGAAAATTGAAAAACATTTCCTCGCCAAACTGCCGGGTGAAGATGAAGCGATCATTACCGATACGCATAAAGTGATCAATACACTCAACGCGCTCTGTATTGAAATGGATAACCGGTACGACCTGCTCAAAGAAGCCGGATCCCGGAATATCAAGGAATACAACGAGAAATTCATCAAGCGTAAACTGAATCCGCAGAAAGGACACCAGTACCTGCCGTTTATTGTATTAGTGATTGATGAGTTTGCCGACCTGATCATGACAGCCGGCAAGGAAATCGAAATGCCCATTGCGCGGCTGGCCCAGCTGGCCCGTGCGGTAGGTATTCACCTGATCATTGCCACCCAGCGTCCTTCTGTAAATATCATCACCGGTACCATCAAGGCCAACTTCCCGGCCCGTATTGCTTTTAAAGTGTCTTCCAAGATTGACTCCCGCACTATTCTCGATACTGGCGGTGCCGAACAGCTCATCGGAAAAGGGGATATGCTGGTTTCGCATCATGCTGAAGTAACCCGTTTGCAGTGTGCTTTTGTTGATACCCCGGAGGTAGATGAAGTAGTTGACTTTATTGGCAACCAGCGTGGCTATCCCCAGGCCTTCCTGCTGCCGGAATATGTGGATGAAAAAGAACTCGAAGGCAGGGATTTCGACCTGTCCGACCGGGATTCCCTGTTTGAAGATGCTGCCAGGCTGATCGTCCAGAACCAGGTTGGCTCCACATCACTCTTGCAAAGACGCATGAAGCTGGGCTATAACAGGGCCGGACGCCTGATGGACCAGCTCGAAGCCGCCGGTATCGTTGGTCCAAACCAGGGCAGCAAAGCCAGGGATGTACTGATTAAAACGGAAATGGAACTGCAGCAGCATCTGGATTTACTAAACTGAGCCCCGTCGAAGTTGGCTGAGCAGGCTGAGCTCCGTCGAAGCCGCCGAAGCCACTGACTTGTTAATAATCCCATGATTTGCAACCCCTGACTCCAGTCAATCATCCTTTTCCTGTATTTCAATTATCTTTGCCCGCCTTGCCCGGAGACCGCTGGTCGGTCAATAGCACACAGGGCCCGGCTTTATATCAAAAAAAGATCATGAATAAATTCTATTTATCAGCAGTTCTTCTAGCTTTTAGTTTCGCAGCAATCGCCCAGAAAAGTGACCCCGAAGCCAAGGCTGTGCTGGATGCGGTGAGTGCTAAGTTCAAGACTTTCACATCCGTACAAGCCGAGTTTACATATAAAGTGGAGAATGCAGCCGGCAAAAAACTGTCAGAAAAAAAGGGTACCATCCTGATGAAAGGCATGAAATACAAAGTGGCTTTCATCGGCCAGGAAATTTTCTGCGACGGCACCACGATCTGGAACTATGACAAATCTGCCAACGAAGTAACGATCAGCAAAGTGGATCCTTCCGCCGGCAACATCACCCCCCAGAAACTGTTTACCAATTTCTACGATAAGGATTTCCTGTATTTCATGAATGGCGAATCAAAAAGTTGGTGGCAAAACCATCCAGGAAATCAAACTGACTCCGACAGACAAAAGCAAACCCTTCCATACCGTTTACCTGCAGGTTGACAAAACCGCTAAAACGATTTTCAGTACTAAAGTGCTGGAGAATGGCGGGAACAAATATATCTATACTGTTACTTCCATGAAAACAAACCTGCCGCAGGCAGATAACCTGTTTGTATTTGATAAGAAGAAATATCCGGGAGTAGTGGAGATAGATCTGAGGTAATTTTTTTTTACCACTAAGCACACAAAGGAATACACAAAGGCCACAAGGTTAAAAACTTTGTGGCCTTTGCTTTGCCCGCCGAAGCGCAGCGAAGGAGAGTGTATTTCTTTGTGCTCCTTGTGGTAAAATATAAAATTTACACTACTGCCTCTCTTATCCTCATAAGTTCCTTCATCAACGATTCCATCTTTTCCAACGGCAACATATTCGCCCCATCGCTCAGCGCTTTCGCAGGGTTCGGGTGTGTTTCAATAAATATCCCATCAGCACCTGCAGCAATGGCCGCTTTGGCGATGGTGCCGATCAGCTGGGGATTGCCACCGGTTACGCCTGAGGTAAGATTGGGTTGTTGTAATGCATGTGTAACATCCATGATCACCGGCACACCGTGCGCTTTCATGGCCGGTATATTTCGGTAATCCACTACCAGGTCCTGGTAGCCAAAAGTGGTTCCTCGTTCAGTGAGCATCACCTGCTGGTTGCCGGCGTTCCTGATTTTCTCTACTGCGAATTTCATAGCCTCGCCACTGACGAACTGCCCTTTTTTTACATTGATGATTTTGCCGGTTTTGGCGGCAGCTACCAGCAGATCGGTTTGCCGGCATAAAAATGCGGGGATTTGCAGTACGTCCACATATTTTGCTGCGAGCGCTGCTTCTTCGGGTGAATGGATATCTGTAACTAGTGGTAACTGGTAATGCGCTCCGGTTCTTTGCAGCATTTCCATAGCAACCTGGTCGCCTAAGCCGGTAAAGGATTGTCCGCTGGTGCGGTTGGCCTTGCGGTAAGATGATTTAAAAATTAACGGTATCCCCAGGTTTTTGCTGATACCAGCCAGTTCACCGGCTACTTCCATTATTAATTCCTCGCTTTCCACCACACAGGGGCCGGCGAGTAAAAAAAAGGAACGGGGATTGTAATCCTGTTTGCTGAAAAGGTTGTTCAGAAATGCTTCCATTTGGCAAAATTACCGGAACCGGACGGATTTATTTAGCAGAACTGGATTTGGAATTTATGAGCGGGAGTTCAATCTTTGTTTACAAATTGCTTGTATGCAGAAAGATAAAATCCTGGTGATCGGTGCCAGCGGACAGATCGGCGTTGAATTGACCTTGGCTTTACGCGCTTTATATGGAAATGCAAATGTGATCGCCTCGGATCTGCGGGAACAAAACCCGCTTTTGGTTGGAACCGGACCTTATGTTTCGCTCGATGTAATGAATAAGGAAATGCTGCATGTACAGGTTATCCGCCAGGGGATCACACAGATCTATCTCCTGGCTGCCATCCTTTCTGCCACGGGTGAAAAGAACCCCGGACTGGCCTGGAACCTGAATATGCAGGGCCTGCTCAACGTATTGGATATTGCCCGGGAAGAAAAACTGCAGAAAGTATACTGGCCTTCATCCATTGCGGTGTTTGGTCCCACCAGTCCGAGACAAAACTGCCCGCAGCAAACAGTAATCGAACCGGTAACCGTTTATGGTATCAGCAAATTCGCCGGTGAGTTCTGGTGCAATTATTTCTACCAGCGTTTTGGCGTGGATGTGCGCAGCTTGCGTTACCCCGGACTCATTTCATATAAATCTGCACCCGGCGGCGGCACGACGGACTATGCCGTTGAAATTTTCCATGAAGCGCTGGATGAAAAAAAATATGAGTGTTTCCTGGAGAAAGGAACTTACCTGCCCATGATGTATATGCCGGATGCGATCCGTGCCACCATTGAACTCATGGAAGCGCCGGCATCTAAAATCAAGATCCGCACGTCGTATAATATTTCCGGGATGAGTTTTTCACCAGAAGAAATCGCGGCGGAAATCAAAAAACACATTCCTGATTTCACCATCAGTTATAAACCCGATTACCGCCAGGCCATCGCCAACAGCTGGCCGCAGAGTATTGATGATTCAGTAGCGCGCACAGACTGGGGCTGGAAAGAAGAATACAATCTTCCTGCGATGACAATGGACATGCTTGATAACCTGAAATCTTAAGGCTATCTCACAATCCTGAATTCCTTATACTGCTGTAATGTAGTTTCCGTAACAGTAACTGTTACAACCCTTGCACGGGGTGGCCCTGATTTGCACCATTCCGCAAATTCATCCAGCTGGAATCTGGTGCCGGTGGCGATTATTTTTACCGATCCGTCAGGCAGATTGCATACTTCACCCGTGCAGCCGCATTCATCAGCCGTCTTGCAGGCGCTTTGCCTGAAGTAAACACCCTGGACCTTACCGGTAATGAGGATGATGCGTGTATGGAGGTGCTCAGAACTCAGGGATATTCACGATTTGTTCTAAATAATATTGATCCGTTTCATCATAACAAGAAAGCATTTCGCTGTCGCAATCCAGCACGGCCACCACTTCACCATTCCTGATCACAGGCACAACTATTTCAGACCGCGAAGCACTGCTGCAGGCAATATGGCCGGGAAACAATTCCACATCAGGCACCACCAGTGTACGCGCTTCCGCCCAACTACTGCCGCAAACACCTTTTCCTTTTTTAATCCGGGTACAGGCAATCGGTCCCTGGAAAGGCCCCAGCACCAGTTCATCTTTTTTCACCAGGTAAAACCCCACCCATAACCAGCCAAACTGCTGCTTCAGCGCAGCCACCAGGTTCGACAGGTTGGCGATCAGGTCTTCTTCACCTTCCAGCAGGGCTTTAATTTGCGGAAGGAGGGACTCGTATTGGTCTTTTTTGGTACCGGTTGTTAGGAGGAGGTCTTCGGACATCTTGCAAAGGTAGGGGAAAGTTGGAGGTTGGAAGTTGGAGGTTGGAGGTTGAACCCGAAAGATTGAAGACTCCATTTTTGTTGGAATGTTGGGTTGTTGGAGAGTTGGATTGTTCATTTATTCGAAAAGACTATACAGATTAAAGCACTCCGTTAATTGTAGAGTAACTAATTGTGTGGAACACTACGGATTGCAGAACATTCCAACAATCCAACAATCCAACATTCCAACATACGTCTTTCAACCTGTTTCTATAAAATGAGGAAACTATCGGATTTAAGAAACCTCCAACCTCCAACCTCCAACTTCCAACTTATTTCGATAAATTTCCTCCATGAAATCCCCTCTCATCATCCTCCTATTATTGCTCTCAGCTACCGGGCAGGCCCAGGTCTTCGGCGGCACACCGCCAGAACAGAAGTGGAAACAGATCAATACGGATACGGTGAGGGTGATATATCCAACGGGGCTCGACAGCCAGGCGAACCGGATTTCATCGATTGTGCATTATCTCGCGGCCGTTAAACCATTTTCACTCGGCAATGAATTACATAAAGTCAATATCGTATTACAGCATCAAACAGTAATTCCGAATGGCTATGTGGGAATGGGGCCATACCGGAGTGAGTTTTTCCTGACACCGGTGTTCAATAATTTCCAGGAAGGAAGTATTGGCTGGGCTGACCAGTTAGCGGTTCATGAATACCGGCACGTGCAGCAGTTCAATAATTTCAGGCAGGGTATCAGCAAGACGATGAAATTTTTATTCGGGGAAGATGGCTACACCCTTGCCGTGAATGCAGCTATCCCCGAATGGTTTTATGAAGGTGATGCGGTATTCCAGGAAACAGCGGTCACCGGGCAGGGCAGGGGCAGGCTTCCGCTTTTCATGAATGTTTTCCCGGCACTCTGGCAGTCAGGGAAGAAATATACATGGATGAAACTGCGGAATGGTTCTTTCAAAGATTTTGTTCCCAATCATTACTACCTCGGCTATTTACTGGTGAATTATGGCCGCGAAAAATACGGGCCTGAATTCTGGACCAAAGTGACCAAAGATGCCAGTGCGTTCAAGGGATTGCTTTATCCGTTCCAGGTGGCTGTGAAAAAATACAGCGGGGTGGAGTATAAAACTTTCCTGCAACAGGCTTTCGACTGGTATAAATCCAAAACAGAAAGAACGGCCAGTACACGTGAGGATTTCCTGTTCCCGGTGAATAAAAAAACAGTTACGTCATACCAGTTTCCTTACAGGGCAGGCAGCGATTCAATCATCTACCTGAAACAGCGTTATGATAAACGGGCGGCTTTTTACCTCCATGATAAAGATGGGGAGCATAAAATTGCTGTGAAGGATATTTCCATTGATGACCAGTATTCTTACCGCAACGGCAAAATCGTGTATGCCTCTTATACCTCTGATCCGCGCTGGCGCTGGCGTGATTACAGTGTGATTACCGTGCTGGACACAAAAACCGGTGAACAAAAACAAATCACGGCCCGTTCCAAATATTTTACACCGGATATCAGTGAGGATGGTCAGCAGGTAGCCGCTGTATATGCCGGCACTGATGGAAAATCGGCTATCCGCATATTGAATGCAACAACAGGTGAAGTGCTGGGCGCGATCACTGATCCCGGAGTCAGTTTATTTACGGATCCGAAATTCGCCGATGATCATACACTGGTAACGGCCCTTCGGTATCCCGATGGCAGGATGGCTTTGGCACTGGCCGATATTCCCACGAAAACAATAAAGACCATCACGCCTGTTTCATTCCATGTGGTGGGATACCCGTCCGTATCCAACGGCTATGTATTTTTTACGGCAGGTTATAGCGGTAATGATGAATTGTATGCAGTGAGGCTCAGCGACCAGCAGGTTTTCAATATTACGCAGGACAAACAGGGAAGTTATTTTGTAAATGCTTCGGGTAACCAGCTCACCTGGTCGGCTTTTACTGCGGAAGGGTACCAGCTTAAAAAATCAGTGATTGATCCGGCTGCGTGGACAGCAATAAGCCGACAGCAGATAGAGAACTACGCCGCTAAATTCCCGGTCAGCCATGCCAGTGATTATAATAACTTACTTGGGGAGAAATTACCGGTCAGGCAGTTTGCATCCACCAGGTATAAAAAATCAACACGACTGCTCAATTTCCACAGCTGGCGTCCGTATTACTCAGATCCTGTATTTACTTTTTCTGTGTATGGGGAAAATGTACTCAATACCATGCAGACAGAGTTGTATTATTCCTATAACCAAAACGAGAAACTCAGTTCGGTTGGTTTCACCACGGTGTTTGGCGGTTTGTTCCCTTACCTGCAGGCAGGCAGTGAACTCAGTTTTAACCGGGATGCTGCAGTAGGAAATAAAACCCGTACCTGGAACCAGCTGGATTCAAGAATTGGTTTCAGTATTCCCATTTCTTACGCCAAAGGAAAAACCTACAGGCAATTCAGCGCCGGCAGTTTTTATGTGCTGAGAAATGAATTCAATAAAGGCTACTATGGCGATTCGGCCGGTAACACTTCCTTCAGTTATCTCCAGCATTTTATCTCCGGCAGCAGGCAGATTGAAATGGCCGCACAGCATATTTACCCGCGGCTAGGTATCAGTTATACACTGAATCACCGCCATGCTATCACCCGGTTTACCGGTTACCAGTTTATTGGCAGTGCTGCTGTATTCCTGCCCGGCATTATGCCTGCACACAGTATTGTGCTGACCGGTTCTTTCCAGCAAAGGGATACACTTTCACAAATTTCTTTCAGCGACCGCTTTGCTTACTCCCGTGGTTATACCGGCCGTTATTTCTCCAGGATGTGGCGTATGTCTGCCAATTATCATTTCCCGCTGTTGTATCCCGACTGGGGATTTGCCAATCTGCTTTACATACAACGGATCAGGCTGAATGCTTTCTATGATTTTACCAAAGTGTATTCAAAAGATAAACTGACTACGCGCGACCAGCGCAGTGCAGGTATCGAGTTCTATGCCGATACCAAATGGTGGAACCAGTATCCACTCACATTTGGTTTCCGGATCAGCCGGCTGCTGGATACTGACCAGTTTGATGGATTCAAAGGGACCATTTTTGAATTTATCCTTCCGGTAAGCATTATTCCAAGGTAAACGCATTGTGCTATAGTACAACTTAACTTTATTCTTCCCTTCTTTTTATGCGTTTTATGTTATCTGAGGGTTAACAGGACATTAGTCAATTGTTACGATTGTCATTTCTTTTATATTGTCCACTTATACTGAACCACTTTTATAATTTAAACTATTAACCCCAATGACCCTGAATCCCAAGGTGATTTTACTGTTCATCATTTTATTTGCAGTATCCGTCCCTTCCATTGCACAGCAAAAAGACACCTGGGAATATAACATGCTCAGGAGAATGGCAGACCACCGTACCAGTTCCAAAAACAAGCTATTTACCAATCTGTCAAAACTCAATAACCCGCTTTGCCTGGCAGCTCCCGCCACGTTGCTGGTAGCGGGACTTGCATCCCACGATAAAACAATGACCAAAAAGGCGCTGTATGTAACTGAAACCATTGCCACCGCACAGGCAGTTACCTGGATCATGAAGTTGTCGATTGGACGGGATCGTCCTTTTGTAAATGATACTA
The DNA here is from genome assembly GCA_016720825.1 of Chitinophagaceae bacterium. Classification (GTDB taxonomy): domain Bacteria; phylum Bacteroidota; class Bacteroidia; order Chitinophagales; family Chitinophagaceae; genus JJ008. Next base: position 27,922 of record JADKJV010000016.1, read on the forward strand.
CGTTTATCCCCGTGATTTATGCGAAGAATAAATCATTTCCTTCCGGCCACGCGGCAGAAGCATTTTCAATGGCTACGTCACTGACGATCGCCTATCCAAGATGGTTTGTAGCTATACCCGCTTACAGCTGGGCTTGCGTTATCAGTTATTCAAGGTTGTATCTGGGGGTGCATTATCCAACTGATGTAATAGCGGGAGCTATTTTGGGCAGTGGAAGTGCCTGGCTGATGTACAAAGTGAATAAGTGGATGCACTCGAGTAAAAGCGAAAGATCGAAGAAGAAAAATGAGAAGGAGAGCTGAATACATTTTACCACTAAGGGCACAAGGTTAAAACAAAGTCCACAAAGATTTACTCTTTGTGGACTTTTCTTATCCGCCGAAGCTAAGCGAAGGCGGGGGTATTTCTTTGTGTGTCTTGTGGTGAAAAAAAATTATTTATTCGACACTTTCAGGCTTTCCTCAATCACTTTTATTTTCGATTCCGCATCCACCTTCTTCTTCCTTTCCGCTTCAATCACCTCCGGTTTCGCATTCTGCACAAACCTTTCATTGCTTAATTTTTTCTCCACGGAAACCAGGAAACCTTTCAGGTACTCCAGGTCTTTTTCCATTTGTTCACGCTGCAGGGTATTGTCGATGGCCACTGTGCTTTTTATATAGAAAGTATCTTTCTGCACTACAATGGCAATAGTATCCGGAACGGTTTTATCAGTAAAGGCCATCGATTCTGCATTCACCTGTTTGCAGAGGATTTCCTTCAATGATTCATACGTGCTGTTATTTTCAGTCTGGATAAACAGGTGAACAGGATCTTTTGGTTTGATCTGGTTTTTATTCCGCGTATCCCGGATTGAACTGATTACTTCTTTCAGTAAACCGGCCTGCTGCAGCAAAGCGGTATCAGCCTGCCCGGCAGGTTTCAGTTGTTTTACAGTCAGGTCGTCAGACTGCTCTTTGAGCAAATGATAAATTTCTTCAGTTACAAATGGCATGAAGGGATGCAGTAACTGGATCAGTTCTTCAAAATAGCCAAGTGTTTTGGTATATACCTCACGGCTTACAGGAAGGTTCATGCCCGGTTTCACCCATTCCAGGTACCAGCTGCAGAAATCATCCCATACCAGTGAGTACATAGTCTTCAGTGCTTCACTCAGCCTGAACTCACGGAACTGGCCTTCCAGTTCTGCTTTTACATGTTGCAAACGGCTGTTGAACCAGTCTGTGGCAAAGCGGTCTGACTGGCTAAGCGGGATATCCGTCGCACGTTCTTCCCATCCTTTCACCAGCCGGAGGGCATTCCATATTTTATTAGCGAAGAATAAACCCTGCTCATTCGAACCTTCATCCCACAACAGGTCATTACCGGCCGGGGAGGAAATCATTATACCAAAGCGAACTGAATCTGCGCCATATTTATCAAGCAGTGCCAGCAGGTCCGGGGAATTCCCCAGGCTCTTGCTCATTTTCCGGCCCTGTTTGTCGCGCACAATTCCTGTAAAATAAACTTCATTGAAAGGTTTCTCACCTTTGTATTCATAACCCGCCATAATCATCCGGGCCACCCAGAAGAAAATAATTTCCGGGGCAGTCACCAGTGTTTGCGTGGGATAATAATATTCAACTTCAGGATTACCGGGATTACTATAACCTTTAAACACTTCAAAGGGCCAGAGCCAGGAAGAGAACCAGGTATCCAGGCAATCTTCATCCTGGTAAAGTCTTTTTTCAACATCCTGGTATAAATTGGATTCCTTTTCCCATCCGGCTTTTGCCCTGGCAAAGGCTTCTTCTTCGGAATGGGCTACGTACACATTTCCGGCCTCATCATACCAGGCGGGTATTCGGTGACCCCACCAAAGCTGGCGGCTGATACACCAGTCCTTGATATTTTCCATCCAGTGACGGTACAGGTTGCGGAATTTGGCAGGGTAGAAGCGGATATCTTCATTCATCACCGCATCCAGTGCAGGTGCTGAAATCTTTTTCATATCCACCCACCACTGTAAAGAGAGTCTTGGCTCAACAACTACATCTGTTCTTTCGCTGTATCCAACTTCGCTGGTGTAATCTTCTGTTTTAACGAGGAACGCTTTTTCTTCCAGTTCCTTTACAATTTTTTTGCGGGCATCAAACCGGTCAAGACCCACATAAATCTGTGCGGTTTCATTCAGCGTACCATCTTCATTTAATATGTCAACTTCTTCCAGCCCGTGTTTTTTGCCGAGCATATTGTCGTTCATGTCATGCGCCGGAGTAATCTTCAGTGCACCGGTACCAAAATCCATGGTAACATATTCGTCGGTGATAATCGGAATCCGGCGGTTGATGAGCGGAACAAAAGCAAATTTGCCATGGAGATGCTGGTACCTTTCATCTTTGGGATGTACACAGATGGCCGTATCGCCCATGATGGTTTCCGGACGAACTGTTGCAATCTGGATATATTCCTCACCGGGGAGATCCAGTTTATACCGGAGGTGATACAGTTTTTGCTGGGTCTGTTTACGGATTACCTCTTCATCACTTAATGCAGTTTTGGCACGGGGATCCCAGTTGATCATCCGCTTGCCGCGGTAGATATATCCTTTTTTATAGAGGTCGTTGAATACACCGATAACAGATTTATAGTATTCCGGGTCCATGGTAAAACTGGTGCGGTCCCAGTCGAGACTGCAGCCCATTTTACGCAGCTGCTGCAGGATAATACCACCATATTTTTCTTTCCACTCCCAGGCGTAAGACAGGAATTCGTCCCGGCTCAGCGATGATTTCTGGATACCCCTTTCCCTGAGCATCTGAACCACTTTGGCTTCCGTAGCAATAGATGCATGGTCGGTGCCGGGTACCCAGCAGGCATTCTTACCCATCATCCGGGCGCGGCGAACCAGCACATCCTGGATGGTATTATTGAGGCAATGCCCCATGTGAAGCACGCCTGTAACGTTGGGCGGGGGAATAACTACTGTATACGGTTCCCGGTCATCGGGTGTACTGCTGAAATATTTATTGTCCAGCCAGTGCTGGTACCAGCGTGGTTCTGCGGAGAGATGATCAAAATTTTTGCTAAGTTCCATAAAGCCGCAAAATTACCTTCTTTTGCGGGTTTGGCAACCGGAAAACGGGGTTTAATTCAGGTAGGTGAGGTCTTCGGGCTGCATTTTTACCCTCACTTCCTCGCAGACGAAGAATTCGCCCCTGATGACCTGGTCGATGCCATTATTAATTTCATCAATCCCGGAGGTTTTGGTGATATAGCCACGGGCGCCCATAGACACCAGTTTGCGGGCATAGCGGGGGAGGTTATTAACGGTCATGCCAATGACCTTGATATTCGGTTCGTGCTGCCTGAGGTGTTCCAGTACCTGGAATCCATCCATGGGTTTCATATTCAGGTCGAGCAACATGATGTCGGGTTTAACCCTGGGGGCTGTGGAAACCGCACATTCGCCACTGCTGCATTCAGCTACAATAGCATAGCGGGGGTTGTTTTCCAGTAAAAGTTTCCAGGATGCAAGTACTGCAGGATGATCATCCACAAGCATAATCCTAACCAGAGAGTCGTTCATTGCTACTAATCTTTAAAATAATTCCAAATGTTGAGGCGTACAATAAGTACACGCTTTACAAGTGACGAAAAATACAGTTCCCGCGTTGTACGCTCATCAGTTTTTTAAACGGTTTGGATTCGGAATCTCAGGTGGTATTAAGAAGTATGGTTGGGCAAAGTACATACAGCTTTTATAACCAGCAAAAAATAAAGGCAGAATTTGTGAACATTTAAGTATTTAACGAAAATTGCACTATAATACACTAAACAAATGTTCCAGATCAATAAATAATACCAGTTCTGGTTATGACTGTGTATACTGCACACTATCATTTTTCAATTTATATTCGTATAAAATTCGCTATGCGCTTCTGCTTATTGATATCTGCCATTGTTTTTTGTATCACCGGCAATGCACAACAGGTAGCTGATCTGGAAGAGAACAAACCGTATGAATACAATGGATTGCAATACGGTTATTTTATAAGTAATGAAGGGACCAAAGAGGTGAAGGGTGAAGATTATGACAGGTATGAAATTGATTTGTTTGTTACAAATAACAGTGGTTGTCTTAAATTAATTCCGATAAAATCCGGCTGGACCGGAAATATTTCAGCCTCGGAACAGGAAGCTGCCATGATAGCTGAATTTTACTGCACCAATGCCACGGGCAAGAGGCTGACTGCTAAAAAAGGAACGGTAAGTGCAAAGCCATATTATGCCACGGCGAGGGTTCCGGATGAATACTCTCGTGACAGGTACAGGACGGTGAGTGCACAGATCGGTTTTGCGATCCGGACTGGCCAGACTATTACCAGCCGGATTATTGTGATTGTACCCCGTGGTGAAAAACCTGTATTAAATTGCAGGATGGTGTATTTTCCTGAAATGCAATAAATCTTTTAACAATAAAATGATCTGATGAAAAAAGAACAAACTTCCTGGTTCAGCCCATCCCTGAATAAAGAAATGCCCATCGCTGTGTATGGCGATTATGGATTTGCCCTGCTGCTGGTACCAACAGCCGCCGCCGATTACCTCGAGTACGAACGTTTCCAGCTGTTGGAGCAAATTGCACCGTTTATTGACAGCGGAAAGGTAAAAGTGTATTCTATTGACAGCATCAACAACGAAAGCTGGCTCAATAACAATATCAATCCGCGTGACAAATCCATCCGGCACCAGCAATGGAATAACTATGTGTTTACGGAAGTCATTCCTTTTATCCGCAACAGCTCCAGTGCCGAAACACCGATTATCACCTGTGGAGCCTCTTTCGGTGCCCTGCACAGTATGAACCTGTTCCTGAAAAGACCTGATCTTATCAATGGCGTGATTGCCATGAGTGGTGTATATGACCTGTCGGAATATACCAAAGGGCATTTCGATGACGATGTGTACTTCAACAGCCCCTGGCATTTTATGCAGAACCTGACTGACCATAACGTGCTGGAACAAATCCGCCGCAGTTCCCATATCCATATTCTTACCGGCAGCGGGTCTTATGAAGATCCGGCAGCCAGTGGCCGATTCGCCAAAGTATTATATGATAAAGGCATCTGGTATGAACTCGATGTGTGGGGGCAGGAGTGGCCGCATGACTGGAATACATGGAGGGCGATGCTGCCGCACTACCTGGGTACCCGTTTCTGATTTATGTAAATTAATTGCAGATCGCATCCTGAATAAATGAAGTCTATCCGATTGTTTTTCATTGTGGCAAGTTTCCTTCCAGTTTGCCTGGAGGCACAAACAGGCCGCTGGGAGGAGAGTTATCTGAAACTCAGGCCTGATACGAGCGGAACCATCATCCACCTGCCGCATATTGCCTATTACCAGATTGCAACTGTGGCACTGGCACAACATCCGTACAGGTTTGTAATAAAAGATGACAGCACGTATAAAAAGCTTTTTCTTTTCCGGCCAAACGACACATGGCCGCAAATAGATTTCAGCAAACATATTCTGATTGCTTTTGCAGCTTGTTTACAATGTATTTCTTTGAATACCCCGGGGGATGACCAGCCGCGTCACAGGAATGCCTGCCAATACCAGGTCACTTGGTATCTGAAGCAACAGAAGGTGGAATCCATTCCCGCAGGCAATTAGAAAAATATTCCCCCGGCACCATCCTTGCTCCCATGCTTTCGAGGAAAGGAGTATATACCTGGCAATCTATCATTGCTGTACCTTCCTGAATAAGCAGCTCCACATATTTGGCGAAGCAGTAACGGGAGGCATTGCTTACTAAAGAGAACATGCTTTCCCCGAAGAATACAAGGCCCATACGTATTCCATATAAACCCCCAACGAGCCGGTTATCCTGCCAGATTTCTGCGCTGTGCGCATAACCCAGTTCATGCAGCCTGGTATAAGCCTGTTCCACTTCATCGGTGATCCAGGTGCCTGACTGTCCGGCGCGTGGTACATTTTTACAGGCATGTATTACATCTTTGAATGCCTGGTTCGTTGTAAAACGGAATACATTTTTTTTCAGCAGTGGTTTTATTGATTTGCTCAGTTTGAATTCTTCCGGAAATAAAACAAATCTCGGATCGGGGCACCACCAGCAAATGGGTTCGTCTTCCGAAAACCAGGGAAAAATCCCGTTGCGGTAAGCGAGTAATAATCTTTCAGGGGATAAATCACCGCCGATGGCAAGCAGGCCGTCTGGCTCGGCATTGATTACCGGCGGGAAATATAAATCTTCCTGGATAAAAGCAACCGGCATGGCAGTAATGGGGAAACTGTTTAGTGAAAAGAGTTCTAAGTTATCAGGAAATTCTTTTGATATGCTTTTTGTTTTCTATTGAATATCGCGAAAGAAGAAATAAAAGAAGAGGATGGTTGATCTCCGGTCAACGCCGTCGGTTCTGCCGATTGTACGGCCTGATGCATCGTAGCAGTAATCACCGCTTGTCCTGCCCAGCGTGCGGCCGGAGGCATCATAAATATAATCACCATCGGTCCGGCCGAGTGTCCTGCCGGAAGCATCATAGATATAATTGTTATCGGTGCGTCCCAGTGTCCTGCCGGAAGCATCGTAAATATAATTTCCATCGAAGCGCCCCAGCGTCCTGCCGGAAGCATTATATATATAATTATCGCTTACCCGGCCAACGGTCCTGCCGGAAGCATCATACAAGTACTGGGCCTGGCAAATAAATCCGAGCAAAACCAGGGAGCAGGTGAGGAGGGCAATTTTTTTCATATCCTGAATCTCCGAAAAATTGACGGGCCGGGCAATGATTATGGCCGCGATCTCCCTTTTTTAAAATAAAATTATCAATTGGAAATTGACTGTGATCAGGCCATCACTTCCACGGTGGCATTAATGCCCCGTTCGGTAATGGCTTCGCACATGGGCTTCAGGTCATCAAAACTGCCTTGTTTAACGGCATACTTGCCCTGGTAGTGGATAATATAGGAACACTGTTCTGCCTGTTCCTGTGAATGACCGCATACTTCGACGAGGGTTTCAATCACCCATTCGAAAGTATTTACTTCATCATTCCAAACCACCAGGCTGCAGGTGTGGTCAACAAGCGTGAGCGTGTCGGTGTCTGCCTGTTTTTTGGCGGATGTATTTGATTTGTTATCGGACATGGTGCAAAATTAATTAAAATGTTGGAAGTTGGTATACTGTATGGTTATGATAACGGTCAGCAAAGGAGTAAAGGTTGAAACCTGCTGTTAAAGGGATACAATCCTAAGCTGCACAATGGTTTGCGGGAAACCGATATTCCCCCGATCCAGTTAATATTCCCATAAATCTTTCAAATCAGGTTAGTAAATGCCGCTGGTTTTTAAACAACTGCAGGCAACTGTTCATAATAAATTCAAGTTAAGATAAGCAGGATTAGTCTTTTTAGTAGTAATACTACCCGGGTAGGTGGACAAATTATTCCGGATGATGCAACTTCCCCGGAATTGAATTGTCTTATATTTATCTAAGTGAAAAAATACCTTGCTACCATACAATTTGAGATGAGTGATGAATTCATGAGTCTGGTGCCTCCACACAGGACGTATATCAATTACCTGATTAATAAAGGAACAATTGATCATTATGCAGTGAGTATGGAAACCCAGCGTTCATGGATTACACTCAATGCAGAAGACAAAGAAGAGGTTGCAAAAATTCTCGAAAAATCCCCTTTAAGTAAGTACTGGAGCTGGGAAATAGATGAGTTATTTGTGCTGGATGGCCAGCATTACCGCCTGCCTGAAGTCAATCCAAACTGATTATTTTTTCTCCGCCCATTTGGGTTTGAGTTTCATCACTTTTTTATAGATGGGACAATCTGCAGTATGGGCACCCGGCAAGTATCCGGTACTCATCATGAATTCGTTCACTATTTCACCTCCCGTAAAACGGAAAGATTGCTTAAACAACTTTACCCATTCTTCTTTGGTCTTCGGGTGATGATGATCCAGCCATTGCCGGAATGAGCCATGTTCTTTTTGAATTTGAAGAATGATGCCGGCATTATGGATAGCGGCTTCAATTTTCAAACGGTTTCTGATGATTCCTGCATCCAGCATCAGGCTTGCTTTTTTCTTGTCAGTGTATCTGGCGACTTTCCGGAGTTCAAACTGATCAAAAGCCCTGAAAAAATTGTCTTTTTTCTTCAGGATCGTCTCCCAGCTCAGTCCGGCCTGGTTTATTTCCAGCACAAGCCTTGCAAAAAGCAGGTTATCGTCATTGATCGGGAAGCCATATTCCCTGTCATGGTAATCTTTATGAACCGAGTCTTTTCCCGCCCCGGCCACATAGCTGCAGTAAGTGGTTGCCATACAGCAAAATAGCGTTAAAAAAAGCGATAAAAATATTTTGAAAGAATACCCCCCGCCCTTATCTTTGCCGTCCCAAAAAGGGAGTTTAGCTCAGCTGGTTCAGAGCATCTGCCTTACAAGCAGAGGGTCGGCGGTTCGAACCCGTCAACTCCCACAGAAAAGACTTCAGTAATCACTGAGGTCTTTTTTTTATGTCATTTTTTTGCTGCTGGTTCAGCGCATCCCGCACTGCGTGCGGGAGGGTCGGCGGTTTCCCGCAAGTGCGGGATCAACTCCCACAGAAAGACTTCAGTAATCACTGAGGTCTTTTTTTTATGTCATTTTTTTGCTGCTGGTTCAGCGCATCCCGAACTGCGTGCGGGAGGGTCGGCGGTTTCCCGCAAGTGCGGGATCAACTCCCACAGAAAAGACTTCAGTAATCACTGAGGTCTTTTTTTTATGTCATTTTTTTGCTGCTGGTTCAGCACATCCAATTGCGCACGGAAGGGTCGGCGGTTTCCGCAAGTGCGGGATCAATCTCCCACAGAAAAGACTTCAGTAATCACTGAGGTCTTTTTTTTATGTCATTTTTTTGCTGCTGGTTCAGCGCATCCCGCACTGCGTGCGGGAGGGTCGGCGGTTTCCCGCAAGTGCGGGATCAACTCCCACAGAAAAGACTTCAGTAAATACTGAGGTCTTTTTTTTTCAATCACTTCCATCGCCAATTTTAATATTGCTGTCAGGCTTGCAGGAATACTGAGTTATTAGAAACGCTGTTGATTTCTTTGCCAACCCACTTTCCCCCAATCCCCAAATTCAAAAAATCTCACCAGTTCTGGGTAAGGCCTGTGTTGCAGTTCCGGATATTTTTATTCCCGTAATCTGTTATCCTCTGAATGCCGGTTGTAAACACAAATTTTATGCGCACAATTGGTATTTTTTTATCCTTTTTTTTACTGGTTCCGGTTTTCAGGACCGCAAACCCTTCCACGGTAAAACCCGGGTCGTTATCAGGCAGTCATTTTAAAGTGCCCGACTTACCCATTCATGGAAGCAATTCCCTCCAGGCAACAGTTCAGCAAAATGATACAACGGCACTTAAGCAGTCCGACTGGTATCAGGCGGCTATTAAAAATATTGAAGCCAGCGAGTATCAGTTTCATGGCGAAAAGGGCGGGAAACTGTTTAAGTCTTTTAACCGGAAACAACAACTACAGGGAAAATTTTCGGCAGATGCGTTTGTGTTAAAACCAAGGGTGGATGTAGCCGGTGACTGGCAAATGAAATTGCGGGTGAAAGGGATTTACTGCGGAAATCAACCTGTATATGCCTTGCATGCTGACCCCGTTTCCACGCAACAGGGAAATGACCTCATGTTTTCCCACGGAGATGAATTCAGTGTGGAGTATATCAATAATGAAGAGGGCGTACGACAGAATTTTATTATACAAAAACAGCCTGAAGATAATCCGGTTTCACTGGCAGTTCATCTGGAAGTAAATAAAGACTGGAAAATCCATGCCGTAAATAATCAGGAGCTGAAGTTCAGCACTGCACCAAAATAATGAGAACCCGGTATATATCAGTTACAGCAGCCTGAAGGCCTGGGATGCTAATCATAAATCCCTGCCTGCTTATTTTGCTGTGCGTGGTAACGAAATTTCAATTGAAGTACAAACAAAGGATGTTGTCTATCCAGTTACGATTGATCCGCTCAGTACTACTGCTTCCTGGACTGTTGAAAGTAACCAGCCCAATGCGCAGGTGGGGCGTTCACTGTGCAGTGCCGGTGATGTAAACGGCGACGGGTTTAGTGATGTACTGATCAGTGCTTATTATTATGATGGTTTAACAGTTGATTGCGGCGTGGTAAATGTATATATGGGCGCTGCAACCGGGCTTTCTCCTGGACCTTCACGTACATATGCAGGGGTTATGGCTGGTGAGTGGTTCGGCTTTAGCGTATCAACAGCCGGTGATGTAAATAAAGACGGATACAGCGACGTCGTAATTGGCTCGCCCTGGTTTTCCAGCGGGCAAACAAATGAAGGCAGGATTACATTTTATTATGGCAGCGCCACCGGATTGCCCGCTGCTGCTTCCCTGCTCATACAAAGCGATGTAAACAATGCCCAGTTTGGACAATCGGTTGCCTGTGCAGGTGATGTGAATGGTGACGGGTACAGTGATATTATAGCAGGTGCTCCGAAATTTACCACCACTCTGCTCAACGATGGCAAGGTATTCCTGTATGCAGGAAGTGCCACAGGCATCAACACAACGCCTTTATGGTCACATATCGGGGAACAATCAGGCGCCTATTATGGTGCCGCCAGTGAATTATATTTAGGCAATGGGGTTTCGTCAGCAGGGGATGTAAATGGTGATGGATACGATGATGTGCTCGTTGCCGCTCCATTATTTATGAATACACTGCTGCGTGAAGGAAAAGCTTATTTATATACCGGTTCCGCCACTGGATTATCTGCCAATGCTGTGTGGACATACATTGGTGGTGAAGCACTGTCAATGTTTGCAAACTCAATATCGTCAGCCGGGGATATAAACGGCGATGGATACGGTGATGTTGTTATTGGTCAGTATGGATGGGATGGGGGAATAGCCGATCAGGGCCGGGTACTGCTTTTCTTAGGATCAATTTCAGGACTCTCTGTAGCACCATTTCAGTCAATTACAGGTTTTCCAGGCGCTAATGTCGGCAGTTACGTGAATTGTGCTGGTGATGTAAACGGCGATGGACTCAGCGATATTATTATTGGGGCTGCTTCATATATTTCGAATCAGGGAGCTGCGTTAGTTTATATGGGTGCAGAGGGTGCACTGTTGGGACCCGGTCCGGCATGGTTTGTAAGCGGCCCCCAGGCTGGCTGTAAATTTGGTATATGTGTTGCTTCTGCTGGTGATGTAAATGGAGATGGTTTCAGTGACATATTAGTTGGTGCTTCCGCCTATGATAATCCGGAAGCAGATGAGGGGAGGGTTTATTTATACCAGGGCTCGCCGGATTTGCCGCTTACACAACCATCCATTGTACTTCAGGTTGACCAGATCGATTGCGGTTTTGGGAATTCTGTTGCCAGTGCCGGGGATGTTAATGGAGATGGTTATAGTGATGTAATCATTGGTGCTCCCTTATATGATAATCCCCTTTCGAACGAAGGGGCCGTGTTTATTTTCCATGGAAACACAAATGGAATAAGTTATACCCCGACACAGATAATAGAAGCTGATATTCTCAATGTATACTTTGGTTTTTCTGTATCAAGTGCAGGCGATGTAAATGGTGACGGATACAGTGACATTGTGGTTGGTGCAACCAATTACTCATCTAACCTGGTAACTGATTATTATGAGGGGGCCTTGTATGTTTATCATGGTTCACCAGCAGGTGTTGACCCGGTACCCGCCTGCATGCTCCAGTCTAATAAATATAATGCCCAACTTGGGATTTCCTGTTCATCCGCAGGTGACGTGAATGGTGATGGGTACAGCGATATACTGGGAGGAGCACCCGGCTACGGACCTGGTGTGAATAACCCGGGTGCAGCGTTGTTGTGGATGGGCTCATCAGATGGAATAACAAATTTATATCCGGTAGTACTTACAAATAATGTGGCATCAAGTGGTATGGGGCAATCTGTATCTGGTGTTGGTGATTTGAATGGGGATGGCTTTGGGGATATTGCGGTCGGCGCACCTTATTATCAGAATGGACAATCCTTTGAAGGCGCTGTTTATGTTTATTATGGATCTGGTGCCGGGATCAATACAAGCCCTTCCGTACTCATTGAATCAAATGAAGCTGGTGCCTTGTTTGGGAATTCAGTATCAGGTGCCGGGGATATAAACGCGGATGGTTTTGGCGATTTAATCGTCGGGGCACCTGCTTATGATAACCTGGTCGTTAACGACGGAGCCGCATTGATCTATATGGGAAGTCTTACCGGGGTCAATACAGTCCCGGCTGCAAAAGTGGGTAGCGGAGTTGCCGGCAGTTATTCAGGTTTTAGCGTTTCAACTGCCGGTGATATAAACGGGGACGGTTACAGTGATGTACTGGTAGGCGCTCCTGAATTTGCAGCAGGCCAGGTTAGTGAGGGTTTTTCAGGAGTTTTCCTGGGCAGGCCTGTCGGTTTAAATACGACTGCATCTTTTAGCCTGCAAAGCAACCAGGCTTTTTGGAAGCTGGGTTACAGTGTTGCTGCTCTCGGTGATGTAAATGGAGATGGATATAGCGATATAGGTTCAGCACTGAATGGGTACACTAATCCTGAATCCATGGAAGGCGGGTGCTATATTCACTATGGAAATTCCGTCACAAGTGTGCGTGCTAATCTCCGGCTGTACAATTCAGATCTCGTAACCCCCATCCAGCAGGCGAATATGTATGACCCGAATTTATTCGGCATTGGTTTATACGCTAAATCATTTACCGGAAGAACCCGGGCCAAGCTGGTATGGCAAACAATTAAAAACGGGCAGCCTTTTACCGGCAATCCCATCACAAACAGCGTAGCATTCACTGCAGAACAGGCAAACTATGTAATGCTTGGATTAAATGGCACTGAAATTAAAAACGCAGTAGCCAAACAAGTTCCCACAAAAGCCACTTACGTCCGCGCCCGGGTGAAATACGATCCGTCGAAAGCCATCACCGGACAGATCTATGGCCCCTGGCGTTACCCCGACGGTTTTATGCGGGGCAGGAGAGACGTGGGTTCAGTGGCATTGCCTTTACAAATCATTTCATTTACTGCAGTGAAAGAAGGCACTGTATCCTCTCTTGTATGGAAAACAACCCAGGAAGAACCGGGTGTCCGGTTTGCACTGGAAAGAAGTACAGATGGAATCCATTTCACGCAACTGGAATTAATCAACGGTCAGGGGAATCCGGAAAATAATTATACCTGGAAAGATGTCAGTCCTGCAAAAGGAAAGAACTACTACCGCATTAAAGCCATTGAACCGCACAAAACTTCTTATACCGCAATCCGCATGCTTGATTTTTCGGGTATCGCTGACATGCTGGTTTTCCCGAATCCTGTAAAAGCAGGCCGTGAAATTCAAATTACAAACCTGCCTGTTTCCGGTAACCCCGTTTTCAGTATTACATTAATCAATATGAACGGACAGATTGTTTGGAAAAAAAGCAGTGTTTCTGCTGGCGGAATGTTGGTTCTCAAATTAACGGATGTGCCAGCAGGGAACTATTTGTTGCAGGTGGCAGGTGGCAGGGAGCAGGGAGCAGGGATGCAGGGAGCAGGTATGCAGGTGGCAGGTTGGCAGGAGGCAGGGGACAGGTGGCAGCAGGCAAGGAAAATAATTATTGAATAATTACGCTTTGCGCCAGGCGGCGCCATGTTCAATTAGTTTTTCCTTCATCAGCTGGAAAGTTTTTTCTTTCAGCATTTTTGTATCTGCGAGGGTAAGTCCTTCCACAGGGATTTCTTCCAGGTAAACAATCCTGCTGCGGCCCGGTGTCATGGAAAATACAGAATGGTAATTCATGCGCCTGTACCCATCCAGGAAGATAACGGGTTTAACCGGTGTGCCGGTTTCAATTGCAATCCGGAATGCACCATCATAAAATTCTTTTAATGGCTCTGTCGTCATGTTGAAAGTGCCCTCAGGAAATACCATAACTGATATTCCTTTACTAATTACAGATTTTAAAATCCGGACACTCTTCGCTCTTTCAGCGGCACTGCTGCGGTCAACCGTAACGATTGCATTCCGGTATATAAAACCAAAGAGCGGGACTTTCGCCATTTCTGATTTACCCAACGGCCTCAGCGGCTGCCGGTAAGCCTTGCATAATATGGCCGCATCGAGATAGGAGATATGGTTGGATACAAAAATGAATGACTTCTTAAAATCATGCGGCTGTTCAAATTTTGTGCGGTGGAAAATAAAAATGACCGGGAACCAGATATCCGCCCAGCGCATACAAAGCCAGATGGCAATATTGCCACCCCGGATCCTTCCGAAAAAACTGCCGATCACTGCAAAGGGCAGCACAAGCAGCATCACAGCTACAAAAGTGATCAGTGCATAAATGCTGTAAATAAATTTGAAAGGCATCCACAACTTCTTCATCAGTTGCGGTTTTTGTATTTGTCATCATCCCCGGGGCAATGGCATTCAAAATCGGTTTCGAGGTCAATCACCGTTACCACTGTTGTAGCATTATTACATTGCGCATATACAATCCGAACCCGCTGGTTGTCTGACGTAACACCCTCCACCGCGTACCGCGGGCAACGGGCATTTTGTAAATCACTCTTGTTATAATTGATTTTACCATCACGCATGATCTCTTCCACTTCCGATTTGGAAATATGACGGCAATCCATGCGGCAGGTAGCGTGTTTGCTGTATTCAAGCAATGCTGTCCTGCGGTCAAAGCCTTTGTCACGGTCCGGGTCACCTGACGCCGGATCCCGCTTCGGCTGTGTGATATCCTTCTTCGGACTGGGTTTGGGCGCAGTTTCCCTGCAGTTTTTCAGGTAAAACAACAGTCCGCCCAGGACGATAATAATCAATAAAGGGTACCATTTTTGGTTCACGGGCTTGCTTTGGGTAAAAATAAGGAATTCCTTAAAAGTCTTTACCACATAGAAACATAGGCACAAAGGGACACATAGGAAATACAAAAGAACTTTTCCTAAGGAAGTGACATTTCGAAGTATATGGAATGGCGTAATGTATGCTTCTATGTGCCTATGTTCCTATGTGGTAAAGACTCTCATAACACCCAGAATTCGTAACTTCGCCCCCCATGTCACTCAGCAAAACAGTCGCTTTTCACACCCTGGGTTGCAAACTGAATTTTTCAGAGAGTTCCTCCCTTTCCCGTATGCTGGAAGAGGAAGGTTTCCAGAAAAAGAGTTTGACGACCAGGCTGATGTATATGTGATTAATACCTGCTCTGTGACTGACAATGCCGATAAAGAGTGCCGCCAGATTGTGCGCCGCATCCAGCGCCGCAGTCCAGAAAGCCTGGTGGTAATTACTGGTTGTTATGCCCAGCTTAAACCAGTGGAAATTGCATCAATCCCTGGTGTAGATCTCGTTCTGGGTGCAGCCGAAAAATTCAACCTGGCCCGTCATATCCGCGAACTGGCTAAAGGGGATCCGGCTAAAATCTGCAGTTGTGATATTGAAGAATTATCCGGCTTCCATTCTTCCTGGTCAGTCAATGACCGGACACGCACATTTTTAAAAGTGCAGGACGGCTGTGATTATAATTGTTCATTCTGTACCATTCCCATGGCCCGTGGCAAGAGCCGCAGTGATTCCATAGAGAATGTACTCGCACATGCTAATCAACTGGGCACGCAGGGTGTAAAAGAAATTGTACTCACTGGTGTTAATCTCGGTGATTTTGGCAAAGGACCTGAGGGCTTAAAAGAACATACGGAAACATTCTACGAACTCGTACAGGCTTTGGACGAAGTGCCGGGCATAAACCGCTACCGGATTTCTTCTATTGAACCGAATCTCCTTACTGACGAAATCATCCGTTTTGTAGCCGGGAGTAAAAAATTCATGCCCCACTTCCATATTCCTTTGCAAAGCGGCAGCAATAAAATCCTGGGTTTGATGCGCCGCCGGTATAAGCGGGAATTATATGCAGAAAGGGTGGCTTATATTAAATCCCTGATGCCCCATTGCGCCATTGGTGTGGATGTGATTGTTGGTTTCCCGGGAGAAGATGAAGCATCATTTAAAGAAACCTTTGATTTCCTGCATGCACTGGATGTAAGCTACCTGCACGTGTTTACTTATTCGGAAAGGGATAACACGTATGCCCTGGAACTGGAGCCCGTTGTGCCGGTGAATATCCGCCATGAAAGAAATAAAACCCTCCGGAATCTTTCTTACATGAAGATGCAGTATTTTACGCAGCAATTTGCAGGGCAGTCGAGGCCCGTATTGTTTGAAGGCCATTCAAAACACGGGATGATGGAAGGGTACACGGATAATTATATCAGGGTACAGATTCCGTATCATGCAGAGAAAGTGAATCAGATTTCTGATTGGATCATATAAAGGGACGTTAGCTCAGTTGGTTCAGAGCGCTGCTTTGACAGAGCAGAGGTCACTGGTTCGAGCCCAGTACGTCCCACTTCCTTTTTTACCACAAGGTTCACTAAGTAATACACAAGGTTCACAAAGCAGAAGTCATTGTGAACTTTGTGTATTTCTTTGTGCCCCTTGTGGTTAAACCCCCAACCTCCTTACTTTTCATTAATTTCGGCCATTGTACGCTGAAATCATCATACCCCTTTCCCTCCCGAAGAACTACACCTGGGCCATCCCCGAATCCCTCCTGGAATCGGTAAAACCCGGCGTGCGGGTGGAAGTGAATCTTGGCAAAAACAAGAAATACGCGGGCATCGTCAAAAAGATTTTATCGGACAAGCCGGCATTTATTGAAGCCAAGGATATTATCCACGTGCTGGATAACGAACCCGTGGTTTTGGAACCCCAGTTGAAACTGTGGGAATGGATGGCGCAGTACTATATGTGCAGTGAAGGGGAAGTGATGGCCGCCGCTTTGCCGGCGCATTTTAAATTATCCAGTGAAACGATCCTGGTTTTTAATGAAGAGTACGGGGATAATTTCAGCGACCTCGATCATGATGAATATATTGTAGCCGAAGCCCTGCTGATTAAAAAAGAACTCCGGCTCAATGAAATCCAGCAATTGCTGGACTCAGCAGATACCTATCCCGTTACCAGCAGGCTGATCCGCAAAAAAGTTTGTTTTGTCTGGGAAGCCCTGAAACAGGGTTATACGGCCAAAACAGAAACCTTTGTCGTACTTGATCCTGTTTACCAGGATGAAGAAAAACTGGCTGAACTGCTCAATGGCTGGACCCGTGCGCCCAAACAAATGGAATTACTGCTCGCTTACCTCCATTTTGCAAAAATGAGCGGAGAGGTAAGTAAAGTTGAGCTTCTTAAAAAAGCCGGTGCCAGTGATGCACAATTAAAAGGGCTCGTGGAAAAAGGGATCCTGATTGCAGAAAAAAGGAACGTGGACAGGATTCCGCAATTGCCGAGGAATATCAATATAGATTTCACGTTGTCTGACGCGCAGGTAATCGCACTGGATGAAGTGCGTAAAAAATTAGAACAGAAACCGGTTGGGTTGCTCCATGGGGTTACTTCCGGGGGCAAGACCAATATTTATATCAGGCTCATAGAAGAATATCTCAAAAAAGGACAGCAGGTTTTATATATGTTGCCGGAAATTGCGCTCACCTCACAAATTATCCGGCGGCTGCAAAAA
Organism: Chitinophagaceae bacterium; assembly: GCA_016720825.1. GTDB lineage: Bacteria > Bacteroidota > Bacteroidia > Chitinophagales > Chitinophagaceae > JJ008. The sequence goes on from JADKJV010000016.1 coordinate 45,566, forward strand.
CATTTTGGCGGGCATATTGGTGTTTACCATTCGAGGTTTTCCCAGAATGAAAGAGTGGAAACCTGGCATAAAGTGAGAACAGAAGAATACAAAGTGATACTCGGTGCAAGGTCATCTGTATTCCTTCCATTCCAGAACCTGGGACTGGTGATCTGTGATGAAGAACATGATTCATCATTCAAACAACAGGAGCCTGCCCCGCGTTACCATGGGCGGGATGCGGCTATTTACCTCGCATCTATCTGCCAGGCGAAAGTATTACTAGGCAGCGCCACACCTTCACTCGAATCATATTATAATGCACATACGGGCAAGTATGGTTTTACAGAACTGACCCAGCGGTTCGGTGACGGGGAATTGCCGGCAGTTGAAATCATTGATATCCGCAAGCAGATTAACAAGGATAAAACCAAACTCATTTTTTCACAACCGCTGGTGGACGGCATTGAAGCCGTTTTGGAAAAAGGCAAACAGGTGATCATCTTCCAGAACCGGAGAGGGTATTCACCTTACCAGCTTTGCAAGACCTGCGGCTGGATTCCCCAATGTAAATACTGTGATGTTTCACTCACATTCCATAAACTGAACAACAAACTGGTTTGCCATTACTGCGGTACCCAGTATCCAACCGTGCATACCTGTGCGGCCTGCGGCAATCATGATTTCATCCAGCGGAATTTCGGCACTGAAAAAATTGAAGAACAATTACAGGAACTTTTCCCTGCTGCCAAAGTGGCCAGGATGGATGTAGATGCAGTACGCGGGAAAACGCGCACGACACGCTGATCCGTTTATTCGAACAGCAAAAAGTGGATATACTGGTGGGCACACAAATGGTGGTGAAAGGACTCGATTTTGATCACGTGGACCTGGTGGGTATCCCGGATGCAGACGGCCTGCTTCATTTTGCCGACTTCCGCGTGAATGAAAGGGCTTTCCAGCTCATTGAGCAGGTAAGCGGACGTACAGGCCGGAAAGATGCTTCCGGAAGGGTGGTGGTGCAAACTTCACAACCCACACATCCCGTATTGCAGCAGGTTCAACTGCATGATTACCGCGCGATGTATGAAGCGGAACTGGATAAGCGCAAACAGTTCTCCTATCCTCCGTTCAGCAGGCTTATCCATCTTACTTTCCGTCATAAATTCAAAGAACTGGTTGATAAGGCCGCCAAATATTTTGCCAAAGAACTGCAGCCCAAATACGGAACCTGGATGGTAGGACCCGCAGAACCTGTTGTGGGAAGAGTCAGGAACCAGTATATCATGGAACTGCTGCTGAAACTGCCCCGCGACAGCCGGATCATGGCGCGTTGCAAAAAAGATATTCTGGAACAGGTGGCCATCATGCACCAGCTGGCCAGTTTTAAATCCGTTACTGTAATTGCCGATGTGGATGCACTCTGATCACTAAATTTGTTTCATGCCAGTCAAGCAGGATATATCATTAAAGCCTTACAACAGTTTCGGGATGGATGTGAACGCCCGTTACTTTGCGGCATTTGATACGGCGGATAGTCTTTTAGAAATCCTGTCAGCATTTAAACAACTTCCGGCGCTTGTATTGGGCGGCGGGACAAACCTGCTGTTTACCCGGGATATAGACGGACTGGTTTTGAAAAATGAAATTTCAGGCATTGAAAAAATTGGAGAGGATGAAGAGTTTGTCTTTATAAAGACAGGCGCCGGTGAAAACTGGCATGGTTTCGTGGAATATTGTATTGCCCACGGATATGCGGGCGTGGAGAACCTGGCATTGATTCCCGGGGCAGCCGGTGCGTCTCCCATGCAGAATATCGGCGCTTACGGAACAGAAGTGAAAGATGTGCTGTTTGAATTAAAGGCCATGCACATGCACGACCGTGTAATCAGTACGTTTACAAACCAGGCTTGTGAATTTGGTTACCGTGACAGTATTTTCAAGAATAAATACAAAGGACAGTTTGTAATACTGGATGTAACATTCAGGTTACGGAAGCAGCCGCAGTTTAATACCACTTATGGTGCGATCCGCCAGGAATTGGAAAGAATGGGCGTTCAGGATTTATCACTTCGTGCGGTTGCGGATGCTGTAATACATATCCGGCAATCCAAATTACCGGATCCGGCTGTAACAGGTAATGCGGGCAGTTTTTTCAAGAACCCTGTCATCAGCCAGGAACAATTTAATTCATTACAAAAGCAATTTCCCGGTATCCCGGCTCATACTAGTAACAATGCGATTAAACTTGCAGCAGGCTGGCTGATCGAACAATGTGGCTGGAAAGGATACAGGAAGGGTGATGCCGGGTGTTTTAATAAACAGGCGCTTGTGCTGGTAAATTATGGTTCAGCCACCGGGGCAGATATTATTGCATTAGCCAATGAAATCACCGGATCTGTTGAGAAAAAGTTCGGCATTAAATTAGAAAAAGAAGTTAATATTATATAGCTTCATAATATCTATTCCGGAATTTCATATTTTAACGCCAATCAAAAAATCAATTTTATGCGGAAATTCTTACTCATCGCCATTTTCACCTGTTTAGCCAGCCAGTATGTTACTGCCCAATCTGCTTTTGCTGAATTAGGTGGCCCCGGACTGGCATCGATCAACTTTGATACCCGCTTCACTAAAAAAGATGATGGTATCGGAGGAAGAGTTGGTGTTGGTGGTTTCACGCTCAATGATGGATTTGGGGATAATGTAACAATGATCTTCATTCCTATAGGAGTCAACTACCTGGTTGGAAAAGACGAGAAAAATTATTTCGAACTGGGTGCCGGTGTAACACCTGTACTCGGTAACGTGAATGGCGGCAGCAGCGATTTCAGCGGCACCTTTGGGCACGTATTACTTGGTTACAGGATGCAGCCTAAAATAGGCGGATTCATCTTCCGTGCATTTGTTTGTCCCGTCTTCGGTAATGGAGGTTTTATTCCTTATTACGGTGGATTGTCGTTTGGATATAAGTTTGGAGGGAAGAAGTAGTCGTTAGTCCCTAGTCTCTAATCTTTAGTCGTCAGTTACCAGGCAATCCCTAGTCGTTTGATTGGTTGACTAACGACTAGCGACTAGCGACTAGCGACTGCTAAGCTTCCTCATCAAATTCCTCTCCCAAATCCCTCTCCCCCAAATCCATCATACTTCCGATCAGGTCCTTGAACTCAATCTGGGATTCAAATATTTTTTTACTGATCAGCGAATAGGAGGCAAGTCCGTGCAGTACAAATTCCATCAGGAGGGCAGACTGCATATCATTAGCCTGAGGAAAGAATTTTTTCACCAGTGAGTGAAGACCATCTACATGATATAACTGAATCAGCTTGTCTTTGTCTGACGTACTGAAATTCAAATTGAGATGATTGCCTTTATCGAACCAGGCCGTAACAGGTTTATAAGGATTGTCATCTGGTTTTTCTGCCTGTGAAGGCTTGCCGGTATTCCTTCTTTTTTTCAGTGAATCCGGGTTGGGGAAATAAGTGGCGAAACTGGTACGGATGGCTTTGTCAACCAAATTCATCGCCACCTGGTAAGGACCTTCCTGTTCGCCTTCATAAACCAGTTCCACTTTACCGGTAATAGAGGGAATAATGCCCACGAGATCACTCATCCAGACCTGTGTCTTTTTTTCATGGTTGATGATGGCCCTTCTTTCAGCAGCACTCACCGCATTTTCAAACGCAGAAATGGTCAGACGTGCACTCACGCCGCTTTTCTTATCCACCAGTTCACTGTTACGCGCCTCAAAGGCCACCTGTTCAATCAGCCTTTTGATCAGGTCGCTTACATCCACCAGGGATGATTGTTCATCGCTGAAGGAGGCTTCCTGTCCGGTAATCTCCAGGGCCTGCTCAATGGATTTGGGATAGTGGGTCAGTATCTGGCTTTCAATCCGGTCCTTTAAAGGCGTTACAATCGAACCGCGGTTGGTATAATCTTCCGGGTTGGCCGTGAATACAAAAAGGATATCCAATGGCAACCGCAGTTTAAAGCCGCGGATCTGTACATCGCCTTCTTCTAAAATATTGAACAATGCCACCTGGATCCTGGCCTGCAGGTCGGGCAGTTCATTGATTACAAAAATGCAACGGTTACTGCGCGGAATGATTCCATAGTGCAGCACACGTTCATCTGCAAAACTCAGTTTCAGGTGCGCAGCTTTGATGGGATCAATATCACCAATCAGGTCAGCCACACTCACATCCGGTGTGGCCAGTTTCTCTCCATACCGTTCACTGCGGTGCAGCCAGTCAATAGGCGTATCATCCCCTTTGGCTTCCAGTATATCTTTCGCAAAACGGGATACCGGGTTAAAAGGATCATCATTGATATCACTTCCGCTGACGTATGGAATATATTCATCCAGCAGGTTGGTCATCTGGCGTGCCATCCTGGTTTTTGCCTGACCGCGTAACCCCAGGAATAAAATATTGTGCTTGCTGAGCAGCGCGCGTTCCACATCGGGGATAACGGTTTCTTCATAACCTACAATGCCGTTGAAACTGGGTTCATTCTGTTGCAGGTTTGCGATCAGGTTCTGGCGTACTTCATCCCGGATGGATTTGGATTTGTAACCACTTTTCTTTAACTCACCGAATGTTTTAATCTCTTTCATATTGTTTTTTTACCACTAAGTACACAAGGCAAAAACAAAGGACACAAAGGTTAAACAACTTTGTGCTCTTTGTACTCCTTTGTGAACTTTGTGGTTAAATGTATTTTTCTAATAAACCGTCTTTCTCCTCCCGCTTTCAAAATCCTTAAATATAAACGCCCCCAGCTTATCCAGCGATGCGAAAAACGCTTTCCCGTTATTCGTTTCCGTAAACTCCTGCACAAACCGCTGCAGGTAAGGATCCGTTGCAATCATGAAAGTGGTAATGGGTATTTTCAGTTTCTTGCACTGGGCTGCTAAATTGATACAGCGGTTCACCACTTTCCGGTCGAGACCGAAACTGTTTTTATAATAACGCTTCCCGATTTTCAGACAGGTGGGCTTGCCATCTGTAATCATGAAAATCTGTTTGTTCGGGTTTTTCCTCCTGCGTAAAATATCCATGGCCAGTTCAAGTCCGGCAACAGTATTGGTATGGTATGGCCCGACCTGGAGATAGGGGAGGTCTTTCACTTCAATCGGCCAGGCGTCATTGCCAAACACAACAATGTCAAGTGTGTCTTTGGGGTAACGGGTTTTAATCAGCTCGCTTAGTGCCATGGCCACTTTTTTGGCCGGCGTGATCCGGTCTTCACCATACAAAATCATGGAATGTGAAATATCAATCATCAGCACGGTGGAGGTCTGCGCTTTGAAATCAGTTTCCCGGATACTCAAATCATCTTCCTGCATCTGGAAATTATCAATGCCATGATTGATCTGTGCATTGCGGATGCTTTCGGTGAAATCAATTTGTTCCAGCATATCCCCGAAACGGAACTGGCGGGTATCAGAAGTTGCTTCATCACCCTGACCGGGTTTGAAACTATGGTGATCACCCTGTTTTGTTTTTTTGAGTTTGCCGAAAATCTCTTCCAGGCTTTTTTTGCGGATACCCTGTTCGGTTTTAGCGGTGATTTCAAATTTCCCTTTTTCTGTATTCTCACTGATAAAACCTTTTTCTTTCAGGTCTTCAATAAAATCACCCATCCCGTATTCGTCATCGGTCAGTTCGTATTGTTTATCCAGTTCATTCAGCCACTGCATGGCTTCCTGCACATCCCCGCTGGTATAGGTAAGCAGCTGCGTGAAGAGGTCAAGCAACTGTTCAAATTTGCTCTTGCCGCTGCCTGGGTCATATTTTGAAAAATGGAAACCTCTCATGTATACAATTTACGGAAATCCGGGCCGTTCGGTTATTAATAACAAGTTAACGGCGATTCTGTTCAAATAAAAAACCCTTCCGGTAAGCCGGAAGGGTTTTCAAAATCAGTTATTCTTTTAATTGGGGGCCTTGTTGCTATTGGTGTCCTGGATCGTGTTGTTCACACGGCCGGGAACCGTTTCATCAGGTTTGCCCGGTGTAACAGGTGCAGCATTGTAACGGCTTTCAATAGTGTCGAAAATACGCATCATGATTTCATTCAGCGGTACTTCGGTTCTTTCAAAAGCGCCGTAGAGATCAGGCTGGTTCTCCCTGATATATTCATAATAAGCACGCTGTTCCGCAAAATCCTTTTTCAGGGCATCCCTGACCTTACCTGCCAGTTGCTTGTTGCCGGCTTTGTAACAGGCTTCGAGGAACAACAGGCTGTTCTGGTTGTGGCTGCTGTAGCGGCTCACCATGGCATAAGGCATGTTTTCTTCCAGGATGCCTTTGTCAGCTTTATCCAGCAGGCGCAGGGCTTCATCTTTCTTGCCCTGGTCAGCCAGGTTACCGGCTGCTTCAGCAAAAAGTGCGCGGAGTGTCATCAGGTGACGGCGGTTCTCCTCATCGAAATAAACACCTTTTTTCTCTGCACCTCCAAAGAGGTATTTATTCATCAGGTTGCCGTACATCGAATCGCTGTTGTCGCGGATCTGGGTGCCGCTTCTTACCATTTCACGCAGCAGGCTGTCAGTGATCCAGAAACGCTGCGGATAGTTATTTACAACAGGTACCAGGCGGTATGATAATCCATCTTTGCGGAGGTATTGGCCGAAACCAAGATCCCCGTATGGTGAAGTGAAATAAATCGGTCGTTTCCATTGGTTGGAAGCGATGATGTTCAGGATGATCAGGTCACTGCGTACCAGGCCATCACTCAGTTTGCCTTCAGGAATTTCAAAATCCATACTGCTCACCACGCTGTCTTTTGCAAAAGCAGTGCCGTTTGCTCTAACCACTGCCTGGTCAACAGGTACTGAGAATTTAGAAACGGGCAGGAAACCGAGACCAACATCGCGTTTGGTTTCTTCATCATAATTCGGGGCTCCCAGGATTTCTTTCATCACCTGGTATAACGGCCAGTATTTGTTTTTATCTCCCTGCGGCCTGTAACGCATGTATTCACGGTTATGGCCTTCAATCTGTTCAGGACTCCAGATTACATCCAGTGAATCTGATTTATTTACTTTATAACGAAGCTGGTTAATGTACCAGTCTATACCCAATAAGCTGTTGTTGATAATACGTATATCCGGACGCACACCTTCCACTTCCTGGGCATACCAGAGAGGATAAGTATCATTATCACCAAAAGTGAAGATGATGGCATTGGGTGCACAGCTTTCCAGGTAGTCACGGGCAATATCCGGTGCTACCGTTTTTTGACTGCGGTCATGATCATCCCATTCCTGCTGGGCCATAATTAACGGTCCGGCCAGACACACAATGGAGGAAGCAATATTCAGCAATTTGCCATTCTCCCCGTTCTTTGATATCGCCCGCAGCAACAAGGTAAGACCGGTTACGAATGCAGCATAGATGGCTGTAATCATCACAGACGCGATCACCATGCCGCCAATCGGGCCCGGTGCTGTTGACATCAGTGAAATCAGGAACGTCAGCACAGAACCGTATACAATGGTGTTCTGGAATCTTTCTTTGTCCGTCAGGTCTTTTGCCATTCTTACAAAAGCAACCACTGCCAGTCCGATCCACACAGCAAATGCGTAGAATGAACCCACAAAGGCATAATCCCGTTCACGTGGCTGGTTACCGGGCTGGTTGAGGTAGAGCACTACCGCAATGCCCGTGAAGAAAAAGAGCAGGAAGTTGACTATCCAGTCTTTCCGGTTTCGGAAATACTGGTAAACACATCCCACCATACCCAACAGGAAGGGCAGGAGGAAGAGTGTATTATGCGCTTTGTTTTTACGAATACTCTCCGGTAGTTTAGACTGGTCCCCTAACCGGGCATTATCAATAAAGGAGATACCGGAAATCCAGTTACCATCCCGTTTATTACCGAGGCCTTGTATATCATTTTGTTTACCGGCAAAATTCCACATGAAATAACGCCAGTACATCAAACCCATCTGGTAGGTGAAGAACCATTGCACATTGTCTTTCACATTCGGTGCCTGGTATCGGCCGGTATTCGGATCTGTTTCAAGTCCGAGCCAGTCAGCATAGAAATCCGCATGTCCCTGGTCATTACTGCCATCCCAGATACGGGGGAAGAGTTGCATATCCTCACTCAGGTAAGTGGGTTTATCATCTGTGCCGATGGGGATATACCTGTCCTTGCCCTTCACATATTTCATTTCGCCTTTCTTCATGGCGATACCGTTGGGGCTTTCAGGATCAGGTTTGTAGTTCGCAACAAAATGCGGTCCGTACAGTAATGGCGCTTCACCGTATTGTTCACGGCTGAGGTAGTACACGAGGTTCATCGGGTTGTCCACGTTGTTCATGTCAATCGCGGGATTGGCATTCGAACGGATCATCGTAGTGAAATACATGAAATAACCCAGGAGCATAAACGCGTAACACCAGAGGGAAAGTTTCATGATGCGCATCGCTGTGGGCTTCATGAAATGGGCGATTGCGGCACCCAGACCACCCACGAGTATAAATTTAAACACCTTGCCTGCATCAGAACCCAGTGCAATGATAAAGGGCAGTGCAGATAAAGCGAGGAAGAGTACAAAGAAAACAGTCAGGTGTGTGCGGTTGATTTTTTGTTCGTTCATCCGCAGTGCCCAGAAAATCAAACCGGCTAATAATACAAAGTATACGGTGAATCCGGAGAAGAAAGGCATGCCACCTGAATTCACAAAGAATACATCAAATAAACCGGCGGCTTTCATAGAATACTGTATCACGCCAAGCTGCACAATACCGGTAATCAAACATCCCAATACAAATGCCAGGATAGCACCTTTGGTATTGGCTGCATAACGGCGGTAATAATATATCATTACGATAGCGGGTATCGTCAGCAGGTTCAGCAAGTGAACGCCGATTGACAATCCCATCATGAAGAATAAGAAAACAATCCAGCGGTCAGCACGGGCACGGGCAAACGGATCATTCCCGGCTCTTTCATCTGCATGTTCCCATTTCAGCATGGACCAGAAAACGAGGGCAGTGAAGAAAGATGACAAGGCATACACCTCACCTTCAACGGCACTGAACCAGAATGAATCACTGAATGTATAGGCTAAACCGCCCACCACACCGGCCGCCATGGTTGTATACAGCTGCGAAGAACTCAGTTCCTCACCTGCATTTACAAACATCTTACGGGCAAAGTGTGTAACGCTCCAGAAAAGGAAAAGGATTGTACCGGCACTGGCCAGGGCACTCATAAAGTTGACAGCACTGGCGGCAGAATGACCATCATCGCCAAAAAGTATGATGAAAAACCTGCCCAACAGCACAAAAAGCGGTGCACCGGGAGGGTGGGGCAATTGCATCTTATCGGCACTGGCCACAAACTCACCACAATCCCATAAACTACCCCTGGCTTCGCGGGTCAGGAAATAGGTCGCAAACGCAATAAAAAACACCGCCCATCCGGTAATATTATTGACTTTTCTGAACTTCATAAATGCTTGGTTTTGAAAGAAAGCAAAAATAGGGCTTTACGTGGTAAAAAACAGTCGCTAGTCTTTAGTCGGTAGTCGTTAGTCGGGACTCCGGAGGCGGGGGGAAACTCTGGGTTATTCAAAAACCACCCTGACCATCTGGTAGGGGAGCTGGTTCTGGAGCTGGTTGGAGACCTGGCCTGTTTTTTCAGTAAAGCCTTTGAGGCCAAAAAGCCCGGCTGCATTGCCCTTGTTGATGGCGATTTCGAGGTAGCCGGCGGAATTAAAAATGGCCAGTTTTTCCCCTTCATTTACATCGGCGTAGGATTCGCTGATTTTATCAATGGTTTCATCTCTTTTAAAGACGATTTTGAAATCCCTGCCGCGGCGTTGTTCTTCGAATTGCTCACGGGTGATGTTGACTATCACATTTTCGAAATTGTCAATGAAAATGATCTGTCCTTCGATGCGGTTTTCCACCAGCAGGGGGCGCAGGTGGTTTTTTTCAAGGTATTCAGGATCCGGTTTCCCGATGGAGCGGATCGGCTCACCATTCACGAGCTGGTTTGCCACTTTGGCCATGATGCCGGCACAGAAAATAGTATCCCGGGGCTGGTCGGGCGACAGGGGAATGCCCATGATCATATCCGGTTTTTCCTCCAGGATCATGGTGAGAAGGCCGTTATCGGCACAGAGATAATACTGGTCTTTATGGAAAGCCAGTAAAAGCTGGTCCGGTTTTCTTTCAAATAAGTTAAAAAGGATGAGGTGGAAACTGTGTGCGGGGAAATGCCTCACGGCGCTGCGGCAGACATAAGCAGCCTGCGGGTAATTGAATGGTGAAATATGATGCGAAATATCCACGATCTGGAACGCAGGGTTTTCCTGCATCAGGCGTGCTTTCACAGCGCCGGCCAGGTAATCCCGGTTACCGATATCAGATGTAAGGGTGATGATGGGCATCGGTTGTTTTCAGTCGGTTTTGGTTACTTCACCAGTTCCCCGTCTTTAAAGAAAAATTTTCGGACAAGTTTATCGGCCAGTTTGGGGAAAAATTTCTGGAGGAATACAGTGCGCTTTCCGGTGAAAGTAAGAACCAGTGTTCTTTTTCTTTTCCGGATAGCCCTGAGGATGAACCGGGCACAAACATCGGCAGGCATCATTTTCCCTTCATCCATCGGTGTTTCGCCGTGTGATTGGGCATCTTTATTTAATGCAGCATTCCGGATATTGGAGGTGGTGAAGCCGGGGCAAACCCACATTACGTTTACACCATCGCCCATGAGTTCAGTACGGATTGCTTCCAGGAAACCCTGCACGGCAAATTTGCTGGCAGAATAACCGCTGCGGCCGGGCAAACCCCGGTAACCGGCAATGGAAGAAACACCCACAATAGTCCCTTTTCTTTCTGTAATAGAAGGAAGCGCATATTTGGAACAATAAACGGTTCCGTAAAAATTGATGTCCATCACTCTCCTGAAAACTTCTGTATCCGCTTCTTTCAACAGGGCACGCATGGAAATACCGGCATTGTTGATCAGTACATCAATGCCCCCGAAATTCTTGATAGCGGCTTCAATAAAACTGCGGCAGTCGTTTTCCGAGCTCACGTCCGTAACCTTGGTATACAGATCAGCAGAGGGATGTTCAACATGCAGTTTATACAGCTTATCATGATTACGGCCACAGGTAGCCACTTTAGCGCCTTTGGCAATGAGTAAGTCAACCAGCGCTTTGCCGATCCCTTCGGAACCGCCGGTTACCACGACTACTTTGCCACTGAAAAAATCGTACATGAGAAGGGGATTTTTGCAAACCTACTAAAAAGCTGTGAGGGTTTCCTCACTGCCAGAAACTAATTATTTCTCGCAGCGGCCGCAGGGGAGCAGCGCACGCAGCGGAATACAATTGGTTTCCTCGCTCAGATTGAGTTCCCTCTTTCAGTTCGATTTCCCTCACTCAGTTCGATTTCCCTCACTGAGTTCGATTTCCCTCACTGAGTTCGGGTTTCCTCACTGTTTGGGGAAGCTAAATATTTCCCGCAGCGGCCGCAGCGGAGAATCCCCGAAGTGATCCTTAGATCTACTTCGGGGGAGCAGCGGAATACAATTGGTAAGAATCGGGGGCTAAAAATATTTGTTTTAATCAAAGTTCATTCTGAACGCTGTGAAGAAACTAAAACCTCAATTTTTAGAACATTTGCAGTTATTTCATACACCCTTTTTACCACTGAAAGAAAACCACAATTATTTCTTGATTTCTTTGAATACTTTCATTGATAGTCTGAACTGCATGCGTAAACTCACATTTTATTTGGTTCTAATATGTTTTTGTACCCGGCTCCCTGCCCAGGAACCTGTGAAAAGGAGTATCCGAATTACAGTGGTGAATGAACAGAAGAATGCAGTGCCCGGCGCAATGGTTTCCTTATTGAAACGCGATTCTTCAGTCATTCGTTCGGGGCCAGCCGATGTTTCCGGCGTAATTATTTTCTCAGATTTGCTTGCCGGACAATACCTGGTGAAGGCCGGTGTGTCAGGGCATGATATCGCCTACGGGTCATTGATAGACCTGGAAATAAATACCAGGTATTCGGACAGCATTATCTTGAAACGGAGTAATGTCACTTTAGCGGACGTGAAAGTGGTATCGAAGAAACCGCTCATCCAGTTTCCTGCCTGATAAAACCGTGATCAATCCGGATGCCAGTATCAGCAATGCCGGGGCCACTGTGATGGATGTGCTGGAGAAATCGCCCGGTATCACGGTTTCTAAAGATGGTTCCATTATCATGAAGGGGAAACCTTCGGTGCTGGTATTGATTGATGGCAAACCCACGCAGCTGAGCGGAGCCGACCTGCAGTCCTATTTATCAGGTATGAGTGCTTCGCAGGTTGATGTGGTGGAACTGATTGAAAATCCAGGCGCCAAATATGATGCATCGGGTAATGCCGGTATCATCAATATAAAAATGAAAGCGAACAGGCTGAAAGGCTTCAATGGTTCGCTAAACCTGAGTGTCGGACAAGGCTTCTATCCCAAAACAGGAAACTCACTTAACCTGAACTACCGGAACGGAAAATAAATTTATTCCTGAATTATGGCATGCGCGCCAGCAACGAGAAACAATCACTTTATACGTTGCGGAAATATTTCAACACCAATAATGAAGATTCTGTATTGCTGGAACAACCCGGGTTTACCAAAAACAGCCAGTTAGGGAATAACCTGAAAACAGGTCTTGATTATTTTGTAAGCAAACAAACCACCCTGGGACTTGTATTTACCGGCGGGATATTTGAAAGGAACGGGAAAGTTTTCAGCGCCATTCAGTGGATGGATCCCGGTTACCATGTTGATTCCACTATTAATACCTGGGGTGAGAATAACATCAAATTCAGAAGGGCAGGGGTGAATATAAATGGTAAACATAAATTCAGTGAGAACAGCGAACTGGTTGCTGATTTCGATTATGTGCGGTTTAATATTAACGGCGACCAGAATTACCAGACACAGTTAGTAACGCCGGGCAGCGAAATTGCGGCAACGAAAGGTGTGATCCCTTCCAAACTCGATATTTTCACGGTGAAGGCCGATTACTCCAGGCGGTTCAAAAAATTCCTGTTAGAGACCGGATTGAAAACGGCGATCAACAAAACAGATAACCTGGCGGATTACTATTATTTCTTCAACAACAACTGGCTGCCTGACCTGAGCCGGAGTAATCACTTTTTGTATAATGAAAAAATCAGTGCAGCTTATGCATCGGTGGATGCCCAAAAGGGCAAATGGCACTGGCAAACCGGTTTGCGTTTTGAATTCACTTCTTATAAAGCACACCAGCTGGGTAATGCAGTGGTGAAAGATTCTGCGTTCAATAAGAACTACGGCAGTTTCTTCCCGACGGGATTTTTGTCATACGAAGCCGACAGCAACAACACGATTACTTTCCGGCTGGGCAGAAGGATTGACCGGCCGCAGTTCCAGCAACTGAATCCATTTATTACCACCCTGAACAAGTATACTTTTGAAGCGGGTAATCCGTATATCAAACCGCAGTACACCTGGAATTTTTCTTTGGTGTATACGTATAAGCAGATGCTGACAACAGAATTGTCATACAACTACCTCCGCGATTATTTTTCCCAGATATTCATCATTGATTCCAACAGCAGTAATGTAAACGGGAATATTATCATTTATACAAGGGAATGTGGGGTCATTCAGGAGTTTTGTTATTTCAGAAACTTTTCAAAAGTCATTAACCAAATGGTGGGACCTTACTGCCATGGCTATATTAAACCACAAGATCATCAAAGGCCAGGTGTGGGCGCCCCTTGAAGCGAGAATCACACAACTGAATATCAGCATCAACAACCAGTTCAGGTTTAAAAAGGATGGGGATTTGAAATCAGTGGTTATTATCAAACCAAAGGTCAGATTGACCTGCAGGAATGGCTGAAGCCCCAGGGCGAACTGGATGCAGGTATTTCCAAACAAATCATGAAGAACAAAGGGACATTAAAACTCAGTGTCCGCGATATCACCTCTTTCCAGAACTATTCCGGTTACTCCACTTTCCAGAATGCCCACGAACCTTTCGTGGTAAAATGGGATTCAAGGGTCATGCGGTTAAGTTTCAGCTGGCGGTTTGGCAAGGCCATGAAACCGGTGAACCGGTCTGAAGGCGGCGCGGCGGATGAAATAAACAGGGTGGGGAATGGGAATT
>JADKJV010000017.1 GCA_016720825.1 Chitinophagaceae bacterium
TACGCAACCCCAGATTTCAGCGAACATGAATCTGGAATTAACGTCAGGCACTGGTCTTGTTGGCCGGTGGGGACTGAATGAAGGCGCTGGCACATCTGCCGGAAACTCCATTGTTGCGAATCCATCTTTATCACTTGTAAATACACCCACCTGGGTTACCGGCGCAACACCTTTTAATGTAGCGCCAAATGCACCCACCGCTTTATCTGCAACAGCAGCGAATACATTCCTGGTAAATCTTACCTGGACAGATAATGCATCTACTGAAACCGGTTTCCAGATTGAACGATCTACAACCGGGATTGCCGGAACATATACTTTGCTTACAACCCCTTGCTAACATTACTGCTTATGCTGATAACAGTGTAACAGGGAATAACCAATATTGTTACCGGATACGCGCTATCAATATTTCCGGCAACTCAGGATATAACGGACCACAATGTGCAACCACACCTGCTGAAGGTGCGAATGGCCTGGACCTGGGCGCCTCATCTGCCTATGTTACTTATGGCGCTTCACCCGGATTAGCCTCACAGGAATTCACCATTGAATTATGGTTTAAACGCACCGGAACGGAACTGCCAAATCAACCGGAACAAACGGAATCACTGTCGTGCCATTACTGACCAAAGGTTCTCCCGAAGCAGATGGCAGCAATGTGGATGCGAATTATATCTTAGGTATCCGCTCATCAGATAATGTACTGGCCGCTGATTTTGAAGAAGGCACCGGATCATTATTACCGGGCGATAACCACCCGATTGCAGGCACCACCCCTATTTTAAATAATGTGTGGTACCATGCTGCCGCAACCTTCGGCAATAACCAGTTTAAATTATACCTGAACGGTTTATTGGAAGCATCAGTTACATTAGCACCAACCATCTGGCCACAGGGACAATCTATCCAGCATACAGCACTCGGTACCATGTTAACATCAACCGGCACCACCAATGGCGGCGGATCAACTGCATTCTTCCAGGGTGTTTTGGATGAAGCCAGGATATGGAACGCTGCAAGAAGTGAAGCTCAAATTCAGGGATCTATCAACCAGGAACTGGCAACCACACAAGCCGGATTACTCGGCCGCTGGGGACTGAATGAAACTTCAGGTACCCTTGTACATGAATCCACCGGAACTGCCATTCATGGAACTGTTACAGGAACAGGCTCAGCCTGGGTTACACCCGGCGCCCCTTTCAATATTACATTTACACCTCCAAATGCGCCAACTGGACTGACTGCAACACCGTCTTCAAATACCGTCATCCAGTTAAGCTGGACTGATAATTCTTCCAATGAAACCGGTTTTGAAATTGAACAGTCAACCACAGGTCCCGGCGGACCATTTACACTTATAGCTACTGCAGCGGCTAATACAACTTCATATTCAAAAACCGGCCTGAGCACACTTTCCAACTATTGCTACCAGGTAAGGGCTGTGCGGAATACACTTGCATCCACCTATTCAAATACAGCCTGTGCTACCACACTTGCGGCACCCACGTATGCGCTCGATTTGGGATCTGCAGGCGCCTATGTAACATTCGGTGTTGCGGCCGCAGTTGCCACCCCATCCTACACGGTGGAAGCATGGTTTAAAAGAACAGGCACTGGTGTTGCGAATACAACCGGAACCAGCGGCATTGACATCATTCCGATTATAACCAAAGGCTCACCAGAAGCTGAAGGAAGTACAGTAGATGCGAATTTCATTCTCGGTATACAGTCAGTTACCAATGTAATTGCTGCAGATTTTGAAGAAGGAACAGGTTCTGTTAGTCCGGGACTGAATCACCCGATAACAGGTGTTACCCCAGTTACCAGTAACGTATGGCATCATGCTGCTGTTACTTTCTCCGGTGGTATTTACAGCCTCTACCTTGACGGCAATCTTGAAGCCAATACCAACCTCACTGCTGCTGTATTCCCGCAGGGGTCCAGCATCCAGCATGCTGCACTCGGTACCATGATTGGTTCAACGGGCACAGCTGCCGGTAAATTCCAGGGCGTGATTGATGAAGCGAGGATATGGAATAATGCACGCACACTGGCTCAAATCCGCAGTACTATTAATGCCGAAATCAGCGGCTCACAGCCGGGGCTACTGGCCCGATGGGGATTGAACGAAGGAACTGGCACTGTTGTGAATGAAACATCAGGATCTGGTGTTACCGGAACAGTAACCGGTTCAGGATACAGCTGGGTTACACCCGGTGCTCCTTTCAACCTGGTATTTGGTCCCAGCATCGTTATATCCGGCACTCCACTTGCTGCATTTACAGGCGTACCCGGTACACCGTCTGCCGAGCAAAGCTATATTGTATCCTGCTCCAGTCTTACCAATGATATTGTTATTACTGCACCGGCAGATTATGAAATATCAACTATCCTTGGCGGTGATTACGATCCTTCTATTACATTACTGCATACAGCAGGTACTGTTGCCCCCACTACCATTTATGTCCGGTTGTACCGCACATCACCGGGTACTTCGAGCGGCAACATCCAGCATACAAGTCCGGGTGCAACAACTATGAATGTAGCGGTTACCGGTACTGCACAGAATGTTTCCAACACACTTGTTTTACAGGATGGCGTTAACAGCTATACCGGAACAAGAGATACTTATATATGGGATAATTCTCCGGCAACTGTCAGGGGAGCCGATACATCTTTCGTCCAGGATAAAAATGCGGCACTTGCACCGGCTGATGAAAGAAAATCATTACTGAAATTTGATTTATCCGGTATCCCTTCAGGCGCAACCATCGTTTCTGCCCAATTACAATTTTATGTTGGCGTGGAAGGTCAGGGCTTTAACATGCACCGCATGCTCGTTCCCTGGGATGAAGCAACAACAACCTATGCATCTATTGGTAACCGTTATTTCTTAACAAACAATACGGATGCCGAAACAGCAGTTAATGCCAACTGGCCCGGCGTGGATACTTATGTTGGTCCGATAACAATTACATTGCCCGCTTCAACGATCCAGGATTGGGTAAATGGCACAGTGGTAAATAACGGATGGCTGATGATTGGAACTGATGCTGATGATGGCCAGCAGCTGAGATCCAGGGAACATCCCTCACAGGCAGACAGACCCAAATTAACCGTTGTATACACAACAGTACCTCCGGTTAACCTGCCGCCAAATCCGCCCACCAGTCCTTCACCGGCTCATCTTGGAAATGCTGGTTCAACCAGTCCGAATATTTGTGTAACTGTCAGCGATCCGGAAGGAAGTCCGCTCAACGTGAAGTTTTATGGAAGGAAGAAAACATCTTCAGGAAATAAATTCACCATTATAGGTTTACCAGACACCCAGTTCTACACAGAAGAAGTGCAGGGCACTAACAGTGCCGGTGGCGGACATAATGGAATTTTTAAAGCGCAGAATCAATGGATTTCGAATCACCTCATTGACAGCAGCATTGCATTTGTTGTTCAATTAGGCGATTGTGTTCAGAACGGTGACAACCCGCCGGGCGCTGATAAACAGATCGAGTGGAAAAGGGCAGACACGGCCTTTAAAATTATTGAGAACCAGGTTTCCCTCTCACCGTATGGCATTCCTTATGGTGTTTGTGTAGGCAACCATGACCAGGGCGTGATTGGTGATCCCAATTCCACCAACCAGTATTATAACCAGTATTTCGGATCAACCCGTTTTACCGGCAGGACATACTATGGCGGGCATTTCGGTACAAATAATGATAATCACTATGAATTATTCAGTGGCGGTGGTATTGACTTTATACATATCAGTATTGAGTATTATGCCAATGGCACAACCACTTCTTTGCAGGCTGTACTTGACTGGGCCGATAACCTGCTGAAGACTTACCCTAACCGCAAGGGAATTATTTCCAGTCATAACATTCTTGGCACAGGTAATCCGGCCTCTTTCCAGGGACCCGGCCAAAAAATCTATGATGAACTTAAGGATAATGCCAACCTGATACTCATGCTGGCCGGTCACGTGCCGGGTGAAGGCAGGAGATCTGATACATATCTTGGCAATACCGTGCACACGCTGATGTCGGATTACCAGAGCGGTTACAGCAATGGTGGTAATGGCTACCTGCGTATCATGCAGTTTATACCTAACCAGAACCAGATATCTGTAAAAACATATTCGCCTTACAGCAATACATCATTTACCGGTTCCGGCAGCCAGTTTACGTTACCTGTAAACCTGACGCAGGCTTTTACATTGATTGGAACAAATAACAATGTTACATCCGCTACACAAACATGTATGAACTGGCCTTCACTGGATCCGAGTTCGGAATATGAATGGTACGTGGAAGTAAGTGATGGTGTGAATACCATTACCAGTCCGATCTGGAGTTTCACAACCCCGGGTAATAACCCGCCTGTTATATCGACACAACCATTGCCCCAGGCAGTTTGTACAGGCACTGAAGTAACATTCATTTCAGCAGCCACCGGCACACCTGCTCCAACTGTACAATGGCAGGTTAGTACCGATAATGGCGGAACCTGGAATAACGTATCCGGTGCTACCACTGCGACATACAGTTTTACACCAACGATCAGTGATCATGGTCACCAGTTCAGGGCTGTATGGACAAACACAGGCGGTTCCACCAATACCAACGAAGTAAGCCTGACTGTTTACGCTCTTCCTGTTGCCGGCATCACCAGCAATAACGGACTGGCATTGATTTGCTCAGTACCTTCCATTACATTAACAGCCAGCGGCGGCGGAACCTATTTATGGTCAACCGGTGCAACCACCGGCAGCATTATAGTTAATACAACGGGCTTATACAGTGTAACTGTTACCGGTACCGGCGGATGTGTGTCAACGGCAAGTGTTACCGTTACTCAACCCGATCCGATCACTGCACTCAGCGGGCCACAGGCCACGGCGACAGATATCAGTTGCTTTGGTTCTGCAAACGGATCAATGAGTGTTGCATTTACAGCCCAGGGAGGAATTGCGCCATACAGTTATGTATATGCATGGACTGGCCCCGGTGGGTATACAGCAAGTACAAAAGACATCAGCGGGTTGTTACCCGGCTTATACCAGTTCACAGTAACGGTTACAGATAACAATAACTGTTCAGCCAGTTTCCAGACAAGCGCCAGCATAACAGAACCGCCGCTATTGAACCTGACACTGACGGCAACAACCAATCTCACCTGTGCAGGGAATCCCACGGGCAGTGCTACGGTTACAGCCACCGGAGGTGTGCCACCTTACCAGTACAAACTGGGTAATGGCAGCTATGGCGGATCAGGAACATTTAACGGTCTTGCTGCTGGGAATTATACTGCTACAGTGAAGGACGCACACAACTGCGAACAGCCTGTATCATTCACTATCACTGAACCAGGCAATACCGATCTCACACTGGGTTCTGATTTCACATCCAATCTCTTCCCTTTAAATGGCAGTGAAGTTGTGATGATTTATAATATCACAGAAGTTGCAGGCAGGTCAGCCACACCGGTCACCCTGCGGATATTCAAACCGGCAGGTTATAATATCGTGTTCAATAACAGCCTCACGTTTGCATCCACTGGAGTACAGAATTACACCCTGGACAATGCGAACTGGACACTGACTGCTTCCACCGGTTTGTATGTTGAATATTCAAGGTCAGCCGGTACCGGCAATAACACCAATAGTTGCGGACAGCGGGTGAATATATCTTTCACACTCCAGCGCAATACGTTTAATAAATCATCCTTTAACCTGAACGTACAATGCCGACAGGCTACGAGCGAGTTGATATTAACTAACAATACGAATTCAGTATTAATGATTGGAGAATAGCTTTTTCCGTTGGAAAGTCGAAGGGAGAGGTCACCTGTTGGTGGCCTCTTTTCTATAGTTGGATGTTGGAGGTTGGAGGTTGGAGGTTGAGCCTGAAAGATCGAAAATCTTTGACTGTTGGATTGTTGGAGTGTTGGATCGTTCTTAAAGCAGAGAACTGTTCAATGAACAGTATCCCTTCGATTTTCGTGAACTCACTTTTTTTAAGACTCTACGAATTGAATAAACATTCCAACTCTCCAACAGTCCAACATTCCAACAAGGAAGGAGACTACAACCTTTAGGGTTCAACCTCCAACTTCCAACTTCCAACCTCCAACTTCCAACCCTTGAAGCATATCTTTCAGTTCACTTCCAGGCCAACTTCCAACATCTTTCCCTAATTTAGTGTACCCGCCTATGCAATACATCGCCCTGGCCATTACACCCGGTATTGTGATCAGTCTGTATATTTTTTACAAGGACAGCTATAACCGGGAACCAGTTCTTAACCTGGTTGTCAGTTTTATACTGGGGGCGTTGTCTATTATCCCGGTTTTTTTTATTGAAAGAAAAGCAGGCCATAGTTTTATTGACGGCTCAGTGATGGGCGTGGCATTGTTTTCTTTTATTATAGTGGCACTGACAGAAGAAGCTATGAAATTCATTGTTGTCAGGACTTACGCCTGGAACCTGAAAAGTTTTGACGAACCGCTGGACGGGATTGTTTATACGGTAATGGTTGGAATGGGCTTTGCTACAGTTGAAAACATCATGTATGTACTGGCTTATGCGGATTACGGACGTGGTTTTGAGATTGGCCTGAAGCGAATGTTCCTGAGTGTACCGGCCCATGCCACATTTGCTGTTGTGATGGGTTATTTTATGGGTAAGGCCAGGCTTGCCCGCAAGCATAAATTAAAATTCCAGCTGGCTGGTTTACTGACAGCTGTTTTCTTTCATGGAACGTATGATTTTTTCCTGTACCTGAATCAGTTTTCCATGCTTGGTAAAACCTGGAGTGCAGGCTTGTTGAGCGCCGGGGCAATTACCTCATTCTTGATTTCGCTGGTGCTGAGCAGGAAACTGTTCAACACCGACAGTGCGATATCTGCCAGAATATTCAGGAAGAAAAGGAAGAAGAAAATCAACCCGCAGTCTGAAGAAAAAAAATGACCGCCGGGCCACATTTCGGAAATCCGCTATTTACAGTCGAGGTATTTAGAAATATCAACGGGTGTTTCAAACTGGTACATCAGCATTTCAATCTGGGCTCCGGGCTGGATATAACCCAGCACCTGGCCCGGTTTTACAATTTCATTGCGCCTTACGATCACTCTTGATAAACCGGTGTACCAGAAATAATAATCCTTTCCGTTGATTTTTGTGTAGAGTACTACCCCGTTCTTTGATTCATCCGTGTATTCCGTATTGGTGATTTTACCGCTCCATACTGATTTCACCGCTGTATCCGGGATACTCACCAGCACCACGCAAAGGTCCGGCTCATCATAATGAATCATGTTTTTAGGAGGTGGTACGATAGTCGCTTTATTCAGCGGGCATTGCAGTTTAAAACTGTCAGTCTGGGCTGATAAAACCAGCGGCCAGCCCGCAAGCAGGAATAACAGGTACCGGAATATTTTCTTTTTCATATCAGGCATGACGGATGCTCAACTTCTCCGCGATCTCAGCACTCATAGCTTCCGATGAAATACCATAACCGTTAACCAAAATACCTTTAAGTCCGTTCTGCGACTCAATGGCATATACAATGGCCTCATCTGAAGGATCTGTGTTTCCTTCAAACCGGTGTACTTCAACTATACTGAATTCATGAGCGGCAAAGGTATTCCCCTGGCAAACCAGGCAGTTCTCCCGGAGGTTGAAATCAAGCTCAAACCCCCTTTTTTTCAGGCCGTTAACCGCTTCTGAAACCGTATCATAGCTTTGCATCCGTACGATTTTAGAATACAAAGGTAAAACGGAAACTTTGTATAAAAGCCTTACCGGGGGCGGGCCCGAAAGGTTTAACAATTGTATGATAATGTGAAAAACAAGTGCAGTTTTACCCCCTGTAAACCGTGCTTTTACGGCTATATACATTAACTTTGCCGCCTAAAATAAAGCTATACTAATGTCAACGACAACGAAAACTATTGATTTCAGCCTGCCTTATAAAGTGGCAGATATCAGCCTCGCTGAGTGGGGTCGCAAAGAGATCCGTCTCGCAGAAGCAGAAATGCCCGGCCTGATGGCTATCCGTGCAGAATACTGACCCTCACAACCCCTTAAAGGTGCCCGCGTAGCCGGTTGCCTGCACATGACAATCCAGACTGCCGTTCTGATTGAAACACTTGTTGCTTTAGGTGCTGAAGTTAAATGGAGTTCCTGCAATATCTTCTCTACACAAGACCATGCCGCTGCTGCCATCGCCGCTGCCGGTATCGGTGTATTTGCCTGGAAAGGGCAGTCACTTGAAGAAGCTGACTGGTGTATTGAACAAACCCTGTTTTTCGGTGGTAAAGACCGTCCCCTGAACATGATCCTGGATGATGGTGGTGACCTCACCAATATGGTGCTGGATACCTACCCTGAACTGGTTCAGCATGTGAAAGGTATTTCTGAAGAAACCACTACCGGTGTTCACCGCCTGTATGAGCGCGTGGCCAATGGTACACTGCCTGTTCCTTCAATCAATGTGAACGACTCTGTTACTAAATCCAAATTCGATAACAAATACGGTTGTAAAGAATCACTGGTTGATGCCATCCGCCGTGCTACAGATGTTATGATGGCCGGTAAAGTAGCAGTTGTTGGTGGTTATGGTGATGTAGGTAAAGGTTCAGCTGCGTCTTTGAAAGGTGCAGGCTGCCGTGTAATTGTTACTGAAATCGATCCCATCTGCGCCCTCCAGGCTGCGATGGACGGATTTGAAGTGAAGAAAATGATTGACGCTGTTAAAGAAGCAGATATCGTTGTTACAGCCAGCGGCTGCCGCGACCTGATCACCGGCGCACATTTCAAACTGATGAAAGACAAGACCATCGTTTGTAATATCGGTCACTTCGATATCGAAATTGATATCGCCTGGCTGAACCAGAACTATGGCGATTCTAAAGACACGGTGAAACCACAGGTTGACATTTATACTGTAGACGGAAAAGATATCATCATCCTGGCTGAAGGCCGCCTGGTGAACCTTGGCTGCGCTACCGGTCACCCCTCATTTGTAATGAGCAATTCATTCTCTAACCAAACGGATGTTCTTCCAATTTGAAAATTTATCATAAATAGAAAACCCTAAGTTTTGATCACTTAGGGTTTTTTATTTACTATCTACAGCCAGGGTGAATTATTGTAATCTAAATACGCATTTCGAACAGAATTAGAATTTTCCGAGTTAAGGGTTTAACCTCCAACTTCCAACATCCAACTTCCAACATCACTGGATTTTTCCGAGCTAAGGGTTCAACCTCCAACTTCGAACATCCAACCTCCAACCCTAATGTATCAACTTCTTCGCCTCCTCCACCAAACACCCACCCAGCTTAATCACACTCTCCTGCTCTGCCGGACCAGCATTATTATTCCTTTTATTACTGCCAACTTACCCTTAAGGTCATTTTCCATATACTTTATTTTTCTTATGTTTACTCCGGAGCTTCCTTACCAACAATTCAAAACTATTATATGCGGTATCTTTATTTACTAATATCTATTTCCGTCCTGAATTTATATGCCTGTTCAAAGAAGGACTCAAAATCTGATCCAACAGCACGGGATATAGCCGGCACGGTGAAAGTGCATGACGAATTTGGCGTATCAACTAACGATGTATATGGCGTGACAGTCACACTTAGTAACAGCTCTAATAGTTATAGCACACAGACTATCCAGGGGGGAAGATACAATTTCAGCCTGGTACCTTTTGGCAAATACACCTTATCTGTTTCAAAAACGGCTTTGGTACTTTCAAACGTTTTGGTGTTCAGAACCCAAAAATGTAGATTCTGCAACTTTCCCATTACAAATCGATACTATTGGAATCACCCAGATGTGTACAACAACGATTACTTATTTTAATGCACTTGGAAAACCAAATGGAACTTTCGATTTTTGGATGTCCATTTCCCCTGCAACTGGAATTGGCACAACCCCCAGATACTTCCGTTTTTTTGTAGGTACAGATTCGCTGGTCAGCCCAACCTATTATGATATGTTTGTTTCAGCAATACCAAGTGTTGACAGGCCCGGGCTTAGTTCAAATTTAGCTTTAAGACGTGAAAGCTTTCCATTGGCACGAAAGCCTGATTCGTGCTTAAGGAGACTCATCACCAGACAACATGTTTTGACAGTACATTAAACAAAATGGTTTTCCCTGCATCAATCCTAACACACAATTACCAGACTCTATAATTGTAGAATGATCACACAATTCCAAAAATAATAATGCGCTTTTTTTTGCTATTCTGAATACTAGCCTGCACAAAAAGAAACGGATATCACTCCAAAACTATACGATGTTCGTGTTACCTCCGCTGGTGTAAATACTGCTGTTGTAATCAACAAAGTAGATATGACAACCGGCTCTACGCCCACAGTTGCAGGTACCTGCTGGTCGGCTACAGAACGAAATCTTACGCTGGAGAATAGCAGCGGACATACAATAAACAGGCCCGGTGCTGATGGCCAGTACACAGATACATTAAAGGGGCTCATTTATAATAAAAAACATTACATCCGCGCATACGCCACAAATAATGCCTGAACCGCTTATAGCAGACTTGATTCATTTATCACCTCCAATCACCTTACTCAGCAGGAATCATCACGATGGGGGTTATATAGTGCTTGTTGACAGCAGCGGTATGCATGGCCTGATTGCAGCCGAACCCCCAACATATTGTTTACCAGCCTAACAACAACTATGGACTGATCGGTGGAACTTCATCTACGATCGGTAGTGGATATCCGAATACACAAGCAATAGTAACCGGCAGTAACAACGATCCCGGCACCGCAGCAGCATATTGCAATAATTTGGTGCTGAACGGATATGACGACTGGTTTCTGCCCTCTCTTGAAGAAATCCGTTACTTCGCTGACCACATGACTTTTCATCAATGGCTTACTTATATAATGGACTTGTACTGGAGTTCATCTGAATCCAGTCCAAATCAGGCATATTTTGCTGTTATTGGAGGCGGAGCCAGTTTCAATACTTACGATAAAAAAATTGACCACGCCGTTTTGCCGATGAGAAGATTCTGAGTCACCGAAATCACTCAAACCACCTCTGGTTTTCAATCAGAAATTTCTTTACTGATTTAAAAGACCCTGAGTTTACAAGCTCAGGGTCTTTTCAGTATTGTAGAGTTTCTCCGGAAGTGAGAAACATTCCAACGTTCCAACATTCCAACATTCCAACAAAGTAGGTGACCTCGATCTTTAGGGTTCAACCTCCAACTTCGAACATCCAACCTCCAACCCTACTGTATCAACTTCTTCGCCTCCTCCACCAAACACCCACCCAGCTTAATCACACTTTCCTGTTCAGCTGGACCGGCTTTGATAATAGTTTCTTTGTCATTATTCCCTTCTGCACAATAATCTGACTGAGTTTCTGGGTTGTGAGTTTTTGCAAAATGGAATTCGTGGTGTGTGTTACGGTATACAAATTGGAATAAACCTTCACAGTTCATAGTACCGCCATTCCGGATTGTCATTTTCACTTTGCTGCCTTCAAAAAAACAAAGGCTGTAGAAGTGGCATCAAAACATTTATCTGCACCTTCTACAGATATCAGTACCACCACCTCTTTACCGTCGGCATCAAAACTATTAGAGGCCCCGTCCATAAATGAACCCGGTAGAGAGTTTGGTTTGCTTGGTAAACGGTCTGTTTCACTGTGAAGCTTACAATCCCACCCATCAGCCCATTGGCAAGGCAGGAGGAGAAATAATCCAACTGTTTTCATTCCAGCATTATAGATTAAAAATAAGGAGAATCAAAGCGACAGACAAAAGATAACAAAAACCTCCTCCGGGTTTGCCCGGCATCCCAAAAATTAAATAGATTAGAGTCATGAACGAAAACCGACATGTACTCCGGGCCGCTTCCGGCAGGCCGGGAAGCCCTGGGCGACGGCGTATTCAGCGTAGCCATGACCATCCTCGTCATTGAACTGGCACTGCCCGTAATCAAACCCGGGGGTGGCTGGCATGAATTTGTTGCTGCCATGAAAGAATCCTGGCATGGATTCCTTTGCTATATGATCAGTTTTGTGGTATTGGGTATCATGGTTTGGCCACCGGATGATGTTTGAATACATCGCCCGGAACAAACCGGTATTTTATTTTCCTCGGTGTGCTTTTCTATATGGTCGTATGCCTGGTTCCCTTCAGCACCCGTTTCCTCACCCGCGATACACTGGAATGGTACGCCATCATGATGTACGGGATCAACCTGAGCCTTTGCAATCTGACACTCTATGCACAATGGTCTTATGGCACAAAACGGAAAACCCTGATCGAAAGGGAAATACCGGCAGAAGTGAAAAAAGAAGCCCGTTTCCTGTTCCTGCTATCACCGGTGGTTATACCATTGCCATCATCATTTCATTTTCGCTCCGGTGGTGAGTATTGTGATATATACCATCACGCCGGTGCTTTATTTATTGCCGAATAAGCTGGATAAGTCCGTGGCCCCTGACCCCGAAGCGATGCGGGAAAAACTTTTCCAGCCTTAGGAACACTACATAGCATCTGCTTCGGGGCAAACCCAGCCCGTTGGGTTTCCGTTTTATCTTACTAACTTGAATACTATCCGTAAACCGGAGAAACAGAACCAGCACCCGGAACATGAGAAAAATAATTGTACTCATTTTATTGCTGATCAGCTGGCTCCGGAATCCCGGGCCAGCCATATTAATGGGGGAGAAATGTATTATACTTACATTGGTCTGGTCAGCGGAATGCATTCTTACCAGTCACCCTCAAACTTTACCAGCGCTGCAACAGCGGCAGGCAATTCCCCAACCCGACTTATGTGTCTGTTTTTGATAAGTCAAATTCGGTGCGGATTAATGATTACTCCGTAAATATAAGTTCCACTGAAAACCTGCAGATGACAAATCCGGATCCCTGTATCACAAACCCGCCGGAAGTTTGTTTTGATGTGGCTTATTATACTTTCCAGATCAGCGTTCCGGAAAATATGCATGGCTATGTTTTATCCAGCCAGGTCAATTTCAGGATTGCAGGGATCAATAACCTGTCACCGGATACAATAATGTCGGGGCCATCTATATTGCCGAAATACCGGGCAATGGTGCCGCGGTGGATGGCATGCATAATACAAGTGCAAAGTTTACCGGAAGCGACTTAGTAACTGTTTGTGCCAACAATGAATTCTCGTACAGTTTTGCTGCACAGGATGATGATGCCGATGAACTCCGTTATAGTTTTTGTACGGCTTATGCCAGCACTTCAGGCGCAGGCGGTAATGCATCACCCACTGCCCCGCCGCCATTCCCGCAGGTTCCTTATGATTATCCAACGTATAATGAATCAGAACCATTGGGGCAGTTTGTAACTGTTGATCCCTCTCTGGTTTAATTACAGGTATCGCCCCACAGGAAGGCATCTATGTTGTTACCGTATGTGTACAGGAATTACGGAACGGAAACGTAATCGCCACCCAGCGAAAGGATATACAAATATTCATAGCCAACTGTACCATCGCCTCCGCATCCCTGTTGCCGGAATATTACCTGTGCAAGAACAGCCAGACAATCACTATATCAAATCAATCAAACAGTCCGCTCATAGTTACATCCGACTGGGAGTTTACAGACATTACAAACAGCCTGCTGTACCAGCACAACGGCACAACGGCTACATACACTTTTCCAACGGCTGGTATTTACAAAGTAAAGCTGGTGATCAACCGCAACCTGCCCTGCACTGATTCCACCACCGCATTGATAAAAGTTTTCCCGGGTTTTGTAACCGACTTTAATTCAACAGGCATTTGCATTAACCATCCTACCACCTTTACGGACCTCAGCCATTCCGTGTTCGGCACTGTCAATTTCTGGAGCTGGGATTTCGGGGAAAGCACTACAGGGCTTGATGCGTCAACTTCCCAAAACCCGGTGTATACTTATCCGGTTACGGGCGACAAAGTCGTCATGTTTGTCTCCGGGGATACCAGGGCTGCAGGGACACTTTATATAAAACAGTTTCAATTATAGATAAACCGCCCATCCTCCTTGCATTCCGGGATACATTGATTTGCATCCCTGACCGTTTGCAATTACAGGCAACCGGCACCGGGGTTTTCAGCTGGACGCCGGCCATAAATATTATTAATGCCGGCACGGGCACACCCACGGTTAACCCAATCACTACAACAACTTACTACGTAACTTTATTCGAACAAGGTTGTGTAAATACAGATTCCGTAAAAGCAATGTAGTTGACCATGTAACACTACAAGTCATGCCGGATACAACGGTTTGCCGTGGTGATACGCTGCAACCCGATTATTCTGATGGATTACACCACAGCTGGACGCCGGCAGGTAATACAATAAACCCATTGGTAAAACTGCCTTTTGTTTTCACATCCAATCCCGTGGAAACATTCCAGGTTCATGCAGTGATTGGCAGTTGTTCCGCAGATAATAGCATCCGCGTACTCACAGTGCCATATCCGCAGGTAAATGCCGGTGCAGATACCACATTATGTTATAACACCTCCGGCCGGCTCAGGGGGCAGACAGATGGCAGCAGCTGGGTTTGGTCACCTTCGCTTTACCTGAGCAATGCAAGCCAGCTGAATCCGGTAACCACACCGCCCAGGACAACCGACTATGTACTGACAGCTTTTGATACTCGTGGCTGCCCCAAACCGGGCAGGGACACGGTCAGGTTTTTGTGCAGCCCAAAATGAGTGTTTCAGCAGGTCATGATACAGCTGTAGTAACCGGACAGCCCCTGCAGTTACTGGCAACCGGGGGAACGAGCTATAACTGGAGTCCTGCTTTTTACCTGTCTTCGGGTGTTATCCTCCAACCCCTCGCATTGTTTGATGAAGCCAGCAATGGTATCCGGTATAAGTAAGGGTGCTGAATACGGCCGGATGTGCCGATTCGGCATATGTCACTGTCAAAGTCTTTGGCACCAAACCGGAAGTTTTTATACCAACTGCTTTACCCCAAATAATGACGGGCTGAATGATTTCCTCTTTCCTTTGGGCGCAGGCATCCGGTCAATAGAATACTTTAATATCTATAACCGCTGGGGCAAGTCGTTTACAGCGGTAAAGGCAATTTGCCCGGCTGGGACGGAAGATACAGGTTCGCGCCAGGGAACCGGTACTTTGTCTGGGAAGTGAAAGCCACTACATTCACCGGGGCAAATTATACCCGGAAAGGCCTGGTCACACTCATTCGCTGATGTGCAGAACTATTTATCCACAGTTTTAGCAGTATAGCATACATCTTGCTGTAGAGATACCTCAATCGTGAAGTATGGATTTTGTGTTCAGGAAAAGACTCCAATTCAGCCTTGTTGTTAAAGCCGGTGACCGGTTAGGAATTCAACTTTAACCAGTGCAGTCCGGAACAGGTTAGCCTGGATGTAAACGTATGCACCGAAAAAGGTGACAGGCTTTTTTTCAGGATGGTGAAGTCTGAAACAAAATGGTCCATCAACCCGGCGAATGTCCCGCCCTGGTTGTTAAAAGATGAACAGAAAATCTCCACGGCAGTGGAAGAAGCCCTGCGTAGCTGGTGATTATTTGTTTTTCAGGAACCGCTGGCGGATGGTATTTAATTCCTCTTCGCTGAGATGGGCTGTTTTCCGGAGTATGCTGATGAAATAGTCTACTTCCTCGGGGCAGCAGGGCATCCTGTATTAGCGGTGGTTCCATCGGGCATGGGCATTCTTGAATTATTCAGTACGGCAGCTCCTTTGTCAAGTACCACCCAGTAAGGTATTCCTTCTCCTTTACCACCCTGGGCATCGCGGAAATCAGATGCACCCGGTTTTCCAGGTTTTCTTATCGTCTGACTCATCCACCACCAGGTGCCTGATCACATAATTTTTATCAAATAAATCCCCGCAAATGGGGTCATTGATACTGTTGTCCATCTTATGACACCAGTAGCACAGTAAGCATGGAATATAATCAGCACATTTTTCCTGTATTGCCTGCTTCAACACAAGCGGATTTAATAATGTCAGAAGCCGCTAATGGCGGATTCTGGGCTTGGGCAGAAACTGCAACCAGGAGGAACAGACCGATAAAAAGGCTGATTTCTTCATACCGGAAATTCTTGCACTAAAATAAAGGATTCC
Organism: Chitinophagaceae bacterium; assembly: GCA_016720825.1. Taxonomy (GTDB): domain Bacteria; phylum Bacteroidota; class Bacteroidia; order Chitinophagales; family Chitinophagaceae; genus JJ008. The sequence continues at coordinate 16,164 of JADKJV010000017.1, forward strand.
GGATAGGCAGAAAGTTAAAAGGAGGAGCGAAAAATAGTTTCGCTTTGTTTATTGATTGAAAAACAAAATCTTTGCAGCGCTGTTATTAGCACAGTCACCAATATGATACAGGCTTATAATTTTCTGGCGTCCTGGCAACTTTTCCCGAGAAAGGCACTTTATGAATCGGGCGAAAGGCCGAAGAGGCATTTATAAAGTTGAATCTATGGCTGACAGCAAGGAACTCCGGATATTCCATAACCGGGTGATGCTGGATAACCACTCGGCTTCCAATTATAAAATCCTGGCAGATGGCGGTTTGAATGATTTCGACAATCATGACCTGATCGATAAGGTACAGGCCATCTTCCCTGACAGTATCAGTTTTGAAATCCATTTTACAAAAAAGGGAAATAGCCCTGAACATCATGCATGAGATTATGCCGAATGGCTATCTCAAAATTTCACAACAAGGAAGGAAAGATGACGGCTATACGTATACAAACACCGAGATCTACCATAAACAATTAAGCTGTACTGCCCCTACTCTGCGTCAGTTTCCCGGAGCAGTGATCAAACACACGGAAGAGGGTGTAATCAGCACAAGGCACTTACCGCTATGGAAGAGCAGACCAATATGCAGCTGGAGCAGATCCGAAGCAGATTGAAACTGTACTCCAGGCACAGGAAATCCAAAAAGAAAAGAACTCTCCCTGATGATCTATGGGGCTAAGCTCACCTTCAAGCCCAATATTAGCCAGATATATTATTTATATGAAAAAAATGATGAGAGCTTGATGCTTTCACTGGTCAGTCCGAAAGAATGGGGACCTTGCCCCATTCAAGAAATTTATAGCATGCGTGAAATTACTTCGGAACATACATGGACTGAGATCTGACATTTTTTCCACATTCGTAGTTTTCGGAGTTGTTTTCCCGTGGAATCACTTGGGAGAAATACGGCAATTGATCCAAATCAGTAAATCACTAAGGTGTTTTACTGGACAATGCGGTTATCATGTGACTAATTTTACGCCGTAGAATTCAAACCGAAAAACCACGAACCATGAAAATCTCCGTTACCCGCATTTCTCACCATTGCAGTATTTTTCACAACCCACCCCGGGTTGATGCGCAAAACTGCATGAACTGGGCAACTTCAATTTCCCCACAATGGCTGGACGGCAACACCAGCGGTACCGCCAATAATATTTGCGGTACGGGAATCCAGGCAACCACCACCTGTGCCTTATCCAATGGAGTATACAAACATACTCGGTGATGTTGGTGCCAAATCGCCAACGGTTTTAGGCGCTACCTTCCCTGCCCGGTTCCGCAGATCGCCTGCAAATCTGTACAGATTTTGTAAGGAACACCAACTATGAAGATGTTAATATCGTTTTCACTTCACTGGTGATGCATGCGAATTTCCAGATCGGGGATATTGATAAAGACAGTCCTTCAAGTACTACTTCCCTTGACCAGGTAACGATTACCGGGACAGATGGTGTGAACACCTATTTCCCTGTAATAACCAGAGTAGAAAGCAGTGATCCTTCTTTCCTGCAAATCAGTGGTAATACCGCATCAGTGAACAGCACACCCGGATTAGGTGGTGATGCAGCCACCGACGGTCTTGATAATCGCGGCACCATTGAAATAGATTTTGGCATCCATCCAATCAATAATATAACGATCCGTTACAACAATGCGCCGGGAGCAAACAATAATCCCGGTTACGGGCGATCGTGATCGGTTCCGTTTATTTCAGCCTTCCTTCACTCCGGTACAGCTCAGTCTTTTTTCAGGACATCGTTCAGGAAATAATATTGTACTGAAGTGGCAGGCTGATGACGAACAATCCTACCGGATATGAAATAGAAAGGAATGTAAATGGCAACTGGATCAGTATTGGCGAAACGGCTGTTCAAAATGGCAAAGCAGGCACCAGTACCAGTATACAGACCTTTAACCCTTCCGGTAACACCTTATTGTACCGTCTTAAGATCAATGCCGCATCCAGTCGCGTAAGCTGTTCCGGGGTCATCCGGATTTCCCAGGATGCAGGATTAGCAGGTAACATCCTGCTTTATCCAAACCCTGCAGTAAATGCAGTACAGGTTAGCGTTGATATGGCCAGCGACCAGACTGTATCATTACATGTCAGGACCTCTCCGGAAACTGGTATTATCAGGTATCCGGACACTGTATGCCGGGAAAAACAGTTTTACGGGTTGACGGGCTGCAGGCTTTGAGTGCGGGGCATTACCTGCTTGATATCACCAGCCAGCAGGGATTGGTTCTGGCAAGTTCACAATTGCTGAAACAGTAAACGCCGGTACAAAGCAGGTCCAATCAGGTCATTTCCCTTTATTTTTGCGGCAAATAGCTGCCATGACCCGTTTGTCTGTTAACGTCAATAAAACTGCCACTATCCGTAATGCGCAAGGCGGAATAATCCTGACCTGGTAAAAGTGGCCACAGATATCCAGCGTTTTGGTGCGGATGGGATCACGGTGCATCTGCGACCGGATGAAAGACATATCCGTTATGAAGATGTACGTGCGATTAAAAAATCATCCAGACTGAATTTAATATAGAAGGCAATTGCCGGGAACAGAAATTCACTGACCTCGTGCTGGAAGTGAAACCTGATCAGGTGACACTGGTACCGGATACCACCGGCCAGCTGACATCAGATCACGGATGGGATACGATTAAAAAACAAAGTGTACCTGCAGGAGATGATACGGATTTTTAAAAATGCCGGTATACGCGTTTCCATTTTTGTGGATCCCGACCTGAAGATGATTGAAGGAGCCGTGAAACCGGGACAGACCGGATTGAATTATATACTGAATCATTTGCCAGGGGTTTTGCAGCAGGCCAGAAAGAACCTTCAGTTGTTCCCTATGTAAAAGCAGCCATGCGGGCCCGCGAACTGGGGCTGGGTATAAATGCCGGCCACGACCTAGATCTTCACAACCTCAAATATTTCCATGATCATATACCGATCCTTGACGAAGTGAGTATCGGCCATGCGCTGATTTGTGACGCTTTGTACTACGGGACTTGAAAACACAGTTCAACTTTATAAAAGGCAATTGAGCTAAGAGCCGGTAACAGGAATCATTAACCAGATCAAACAAAAACCATGAGAAAATTATTTCCCGCTGCAGTTATTCTTTGCTGCGCTTTGTTTATCTCCTGCGCACAGGGTAAAAAAGGAACCAAAGAAGAACCCAAAGAAACGGAAGAAATCTCCACGCACGCTGATTAATCCGGTGCACGTCCTGATATGTCAGCTGATGCAGTTGCCGAAAAATGTTTTGAGAATGATGGTTTGAAATACAATGTTCGCATCAGTTTATTCTTCAACTCTGCCACAACTGTCAGCGGATCTGTAACCAGTACCGAATCCGGTGGCGGCACCGAAGAAAAATCTGAATTTACAGGTACACAAAAACGGAGAAGAACTCACTATCCGGTTTACAGGTAAACCGCCCGTGGTTGGAGATGCCTCAGAATGGACTGATAAACCCTGGCAGTTAAAAACCGGGAACAGCAGTCTCTCCATTATATTTTCTGCCAAGAATTATGATACAAACAAGTGGGCTGATACAGAATATAAATTTGAACTTTGCCGTTAGAACAGGTTACCTGCAACCTGCAACCTGCTACCTGCAACCTGCAACCTGCTACCTGCAACCTGCAACCTGTTACACGTTGCCCGTTACTCATAACCCGATTAGTTACTCTTCCATCATTACAAAAGCCCCCCAGTAAAACGGCTCTTTGTATTTAGCCATAAGTTGTTGTTGCGCCAGTTTGAAAGCCTTTTGTTTATTACCGGATGAAGTCCAGTTGTTATAGAAATTAGTCATGAGTTGCTGCGTGGCGGCATCATCCACTTTCCAAAGGCTCATGATCAGGGCTTCGGCGCCTGCCACGAGAAATGCCCTTTGCAAACCATACACACCTTCCCCGGCTTTTACTTCACCCAGGCCGGTTTCACAGGCACTGAGCACAACAAGGCGTGTACCTTTTAAATCAAGGTTCATGGCTTCGTAAGAGGTCATGATGCCATTGCTGCTGCTGTCGAGCCCCAGGTTTACTTTTTTATCAGTTTCAATAGCACCGGTAAGCATGAGTCCTGAATGGAGCAGTACATTTTACCTGGCATTATCAGCACTCACCCCGATGGGCCAGCTGGCTTTGTCAACATCCTGCAGGAAATACCCGTGTGTGGCAATGTGCAGCACAGACAAATTTTTAGAAGATTTCAAATTCGCTTCGGTGGCATCTGCCTGAACGAATTCTGATACCTGGTAACCGGAAGTCTTCAGCAATTTATCAATGCCATCCACTTCTGTTTTTGTTGCAGGCAATGGGGGAATTTGCGGTGAGCTGTATGTCGGGAATCCCAGCAAAGTGGCAGTTTTAGTACTGTTGCCGTTGGGTTTCGCAGGCCGCATTACATCACGGGGATTACCCACGAGTTCAATATCCGCCAGGTTCAGCAGGAAATCACCGGCTGGTTTTTTCAGTGTATATAAACTGATCTGGTTGTATACGCCGTCGAGTGAAACGTACCATTTTTTTTCCCTTTCAGTTCGTTCTCCAGTGGTGCCCAGAAATTTTATAGGATTGTTCGTCGTTGATCTTATTGGCCATTGACTTGCAGGTTTTGAAAACTTTCCCTCTAAGTCATTTCCGCCAGGCAATAAGATCAGTTTAGGTTGTGAGAAATTTTTGCCGCCAACCAGTGCAACATATTTCACATCGGTAGTCAGTGTCTGGTCAAAATTCCGCAAACGGATAATTTCCACCAGGGCTTCATCCGCATTCAGTTTGCTTTGGATTTCGCTGTATTTTGTTTTGGAGGTGAAATAGAATTGTGAGAACTCCCGTGAACTTTTTGACAGTTTTTTCTCCATGTCGTTTGCCACGTTTTCCAGTGAGTCCAGGTTCAGGCCCTGGTCGCGCAGGTCTTCACGGGAATATGCATATAAACGGGTCAGTTCCTCTTTCTGGTCAATCCAGGCTTCGTAATCAGCAACAAGTTCAGCGTTACCGCTGTTGCGGATTGTTTCTGTGATTTTCCGGTGGAACTCAGCAGCAATCCCTTGGTAGCCACCCTGTATTCAAACAGGTCATTGATGAGCTGGGGTTCTGCACTTTTTAGCTTCAATGGCGAAATTGTAAAACCGCTGGAACCGGGGTGATAATATATCCCAGTATTTTGTTTTTTCCTGCTCACTCATAGGCGGGAAATAGCGGTTGATAAAATCCAGCGACCTTTCCATCACATCGTGGTAAATGCTTGAAGCGCGCTGGTAATCTTTTTGTTTCCAGAGCAGGATGGCCAGGTCTTCCTGTGACTGTACCCTGAGCGGATGATTGGGATCGAGTGCTTCTTCACCGGCCAATGCCTCTTCGAGCACGGGTTTGGCATCAGCAAAACGGCCTTTGTACCTGTAAAAATTCCCGAGATCGCTGATCACTTTAGCGTAGGTCGGACTTCTTCTCCGAGATTGGCTTTGTAAATAGCAGCAGAATTTTTGAGCATCCCTCTACCAGTGTATCCTTCTTCATCACCATGTATAGTGTGGCAAAATTATTCAGCAGGTTGGCAAACTCCGGTTTGGACCGGTCAAAACGCATTGACAAACCCTGGTATATCAGTTCAGCTTCGGGATACTTGCCTGCCTGCTGGTACATGAGTGCTAGGTTTGATAAAAAAAGCAGGTGGTTCCTGGATGTTTTGCTTTCCAGTTTGAGCGAAACAGTAACTGCTTCTTCCAATATGCGGGCGGCAAGATCATTGCGGCCGATGGACTGGAATAGCATAGCCTTGTTATTCATTACAATGGCATATGGCATACCATTATCCTGTTTGTTGGATTTGATAATATCCAATGCCTGGGTGAAGTCTTTTTCTGATTCATTATACTGCCCGAGATTATAATGCAGCACCCCATAGTTATTATAAGACGCAGCAACGGCCATGTTCTTTTTACCAAGCTTTGATTCCCTGAGCTCCAGTGCACGCGTTGTATATTTTTCCGCAAGGGAATAACGCCCCATCGTTGTATATAATAACCCCTGGCTGTGATTGTTTTCAAATAGCCAAAATCGCTGGTCAGGTACGCTTTTTCAAAATAGGAAGCGGCGAGGTTGAATTTTTTTTCAGCAAACAGGAATTTCTCGGAAGCAAAAGCGGTCTGCCCCATTTCAAGACTCAGTTTGGCGTTTTGCTCGTCGGTAAGATCAAGATCGCGGAGCGAGCTGCTGATATTCCGCAGTGTGGCGAATTTATTGGCAAACTCCCCTTTCTTTTTCACGTTGAATAAACCGGAGTTATCGCTGAGCAGGAGTGCGTAATCAAAATCGGCAGAGTCAAACTGGGATCTGTAGTTGCGAAACTGGTCAACGACAGCGTTGTTGGCTTCGGTGCGCACTTTGTCTTTCCCTTTATTAAGGGCTTTGTCTTTTATGTTCCTGAGGATTTGTGATTGACCAGGAACTGCCATCGACCAGCAGCAGGGGCAAAAGGATAGCCGATTTCTTCATACGGAGAATTAATTCAGTGTTTAAATTACTACAAAATCAGAATAGCCTAACCTGGCGGAATTGATATTCTCCGGGTTTCAGCAAAGGATGTTGACCAACAAGGTCATCCCCTTCGCGTTTCAGTATAAAATCTTTAAAAAGATAATCAAATATTACAGGCTCTGGTTTGAAAATGAGCTCGTTTGCCAATTCACCATTCAGTTCAAACCGGAAAACCCTTTCGTGGCAAAACTCTAACAATAAACATACCGCACTGAATGCAGCAGGGGGAAAAACAATTTCCCCGCGCTGGTTCGCCTGCACCCAGCTCTCCGGCGCACCCTCCTGTAAGCTGGCAAACATATGCCGGCATATAAGTGGGTTACTGTCTTTCACCATTACCAGAATCTCTTCATGATCGCCCTGTGATTTTTCCAGCAAGGTGAAATCTGCGGTGGCTGGTTGATCACTGTTGAAAACAACCTGGCCATTTTTGACAGCCCAGGTTCCGCGTCCTTGCCTGTCCAGTGCACCGTAACTGAAAAAGAAATCAAACCGGCCGTTTTCATCCAGTTTGAATCCGGAGGCCATTTCAGTGACCCCTTGCAGGTAATATTCCCCAACCGGCCATGCAGTATTCATTGACGCAAGATAAACAATCAGCCGCTACCTTATATCCTTAAACAGGGCTGCTCATCACGGCAGGGGGCATGCTGGTAATAATAGCAAAACCTGACCCGTTTTTGTTGATAGCTTGGTGGTAGAAAAATTTTGCTATGAGAAAGATGCTGTTGACCTGCCTGCCCGTTGCATTTGGCCTGGTATTAAATGCACAAATTCCGCTGACAGTCCTGCCCAGTGGCGGGAACAAGAAAGCCTCTGTTACTGAGAAAGTAGGTTTAACGGATGTCATTATCCATTATGACAGGCCCGGTGTAAAAGGCCGGGAAGGAAAAATCTGGGGTCAATTAGTCCCGGTTGGATTTACTGATCCCGGTTTCGGAAGCAGCCATGCAGCTCCATGGAGGGCGGGCGCCAATGAAAACACAACGATTGAATTCAATACGGCTGTGAAAATTGAGGGACAGTCGCTTCCCGCAGGCCGGTATGGTTTTTTTGTGGCGTATGATCCCAATGAGTGCACCCTGATTTTTTCTAAAAATTCAGGATCGTGGGGGCATTTTTATTATAATGATAAAGAAGATGCGCTTCGTGTTAAAGTGAAACCGGTGGCGTTGGCCAATCCGGTGGAATGGCTGAAATATGAATTCACTAACCAGACAGAGAATGCAGCGGTGATTTCGCTTGAATGGGAAAAGCTGGCGATTCCTTTTAAGCTGGAAGTGGATTATATCAATGACCAGCTGGCTTCATTCCGGCAGGAGCTTCGTACTGACAAAGGGTTTATTTGGGAAAGCTGGAACCAGGCGGCCCAATGGTGTGTGCAGCATAATGTGAATCTGGAGGAAGCACTGTTGTGGGCCGACTCAGCCAGCAGTACCACTTTTGGCGGCGACCGGAGTTTCCAGGCACAGAGTACAAAGGCCCAGGTGCTGGATAAACTGGGAAGGTCATCTGAAGCCACAGCCATCATGGAAAAAGCACTGGCGTTCGGCAGTATGAATGAGGTGCACCAGTATGGCCGTCAGTTACTCGGACTAAAATATCCGCAGAAAGCACTTGAGGTATTCAAAATGAATTTTGATAAACACCCCAATCAATATACCACACTCATGGGTATGACCCGCGGGTATTCAGGCGTCGGTGATTTTAAAAATGCACTGAAATATGCAAACCTGGCATTGCCTTTGGCACCGGATCAGCAGAATAAAAATGTGGTGACGGGGCTGATTGAGAAACTGAAAGCGGGAAAGGATGTGAATTGACAACGGGGTGGGGAAAAAACATTTTTGAGCAGTTTTTTTCACATGGTTAATTGAAGAAAAATGAATATCCTAAGGGCTTCCAACCTTATAAAGTTGGAAGCCCTTTTTCCAACTGATACTCAACAAACTCTGCAACCTGCCAGAATAACGATTCTAAAGATCCTGGATTCCCAACACACATTTGCAGTTAAAAAACATTTTTGTACGGGATTTTTCACATGGCTATTTGAAGAAAATTGAATACCCTTAGAGCTTCCAACCTTCTGAAAGCTGGCAGCCCTGTTCTTTCACCCCGTTCTTCGAAACAAAAAACCCCGAACGCTACCGTCCGGGTTTGTATTTATTATTTTTTCTCTGCTTAATTACACCCAAGCAACTCACAACTTTGCTTCCAATGCCGGGCCACGCAAGTTCTTACCAACAATTTTTCCCTGCGGATCAAGCAACAGGTTCTGGGGTATACTGCTAATCCGGTACATCTTCGCCACTGCATTATTCCAGAACTGCAGGTCACTTACATGTGTCCACGTCAGGCCGTCTTCATAAATAGCACCCAGCCATTTGGCTTTCTGGCCCGGACGGTCAAGTGATACACCAAGCACCGTGAAATTCTTATTCTTGAAATGATTGTAATTCTCAACCACATTGGGGTTTCATTCCTGCATGGGCCGCACCAGCTTGCCCAGAAATCAACCAACACATATTTGCCACGGAAAGAAGAAAGGGAAACCATATTACCTAATGTATCCGGCTGTGAAAAATCAAGCGCCAGTGTACCAACAGCCCCGATTTTTTTATCACCAATAAATTCCTGCAGTTCCTTTCCAACATTTGATTTGCGCACCTTAGGATCAAGTTTATTAAACCTGTTTTCCAGCATCACTACATCTTCATTAAACTGGTAAGGTTACATTCAGCAAAAAAGGAGTCACCACAGATTTCGGTTTGTTATTCACAAACCGGTCTATCTCTGCCTGCAGGTTTGCCTGGAGCTGGTTAAAAGTCACCATCAGCGAATCACGGGCCGGACCGGGTACCCTCGCCATATTCACCTGTTGTGCCAAGGCATTTAACTGCTGGGCCACCGGCACAAACGATTTTGTAAAATCCAGGAAATCACGGTGTGAAGATGAACCCTCCACCTCAAACACAGGGGGATTTGAACTTTTCAGCTTAAAGGAAATATTGGTATTCTCAACATACAGTTCAACCGGTTTCTCCTGGCCAATCATCACAAAACAAAGCACCGGCTCATCCACAGAACCCTTCAGCACGAATTTCCCTTTCTGCAATTTCGCAGATGTCATTTCTACTGACTCACCATTTTTAATCAGCCTTACATCAGTGCCGTCGGGATACCCATCCAGTTTACCCTCAATCTGAAATCCATGAGGGACCTGTGCCAGCAGCAACTGAGGAATCAATACAAACAATAAAAGAAATTTTTTCATACCTGTATTTATATTTAAAAATCCGGCCCCGCCGGAAACAGTTTACAAATGTATAAAATGCGGCCCGTTGTTAAAAGACCGATTATCCCAATACAGACGATAAAAAGGATTTTGTGGTGGCATTAACATTAACGCTGTTTTCCAGCACTTTAATAAACGCCGAGCCTATGATCGCCCCAGCCGCATGGCTGCAGGCAGCCTGGAAACCGGCCTTGTCGCGGATACCAAATCCCACCAGGACCGGGTTCTTTAGCCCCATTTCTGACAGCTTCTGAAGATATTGCGCAGGGCTCTCGCGGACGGTATCCTGACCAGTAGTAGAAGACGACGACACCGCATACAAAAAGCCTGTGCTGAGACTATCCAGTTTACGTACCCTTTCCGCAGGTGTTTCCGGGGTGACCAGGAAGATAAAATCCAGACCGTTTTTTTGCAGAATTCCCTGATATGTCTGCTCAAACTCATGTATGGGTAAATCCGGTAATATCAGCCCATCAATTCCGCAGGTAGCCGCATCTATACAAAATTTTTCAAATCCATACTGTAACACCGGGTTCATATATCCCATCAAAATAACCGGAATCCTGATCCCGGGACGGAGTTCTTTCAATTGCTGAAACAGTATAGAAATAGTCATCCCATTTTCAAGTGCTGCTGCACTGCTGTGCTGGATCACCGGGCCGTCGGCCAGCGGATCACTGTAAGGCATACCCAGCTCAATAATATCAGCACCATGCTCCTGCAATGCAGCCATCACTTCGATCGTTGAATCCAGCCGGGGATATCCCGCTGTGCAATACACATTGAGAACATCCTCTTTCTTCTTATTGAATAAATCATTTAACCGGCCCATGTATCAGTTTTTTGCAGCAACAATTGTAAACGTATTCTCACCTATCGTAATAAAACCATAACGGGGATATGCATCCACATCCATCGTAAGTTTATAAAGAGACCGTGGCACTCCCGCCCCCGGCCTGGGAATATTCACCACCAGCGTATCCCCTTTCCTGTAAGCCGTCACCAGCTTACTGTCAAAGTCATACGCCAGGCATTCTTCAAATTCAAAACGCTCTCCGCCAATATTCGAATTCAAACTCACCCCTTCCGATTTCTTTGAACACTCAGCCATCAGTTTTTCTGCGTTCACATCCACTTTCACAAATGGCTTGGTTTTGCAACAGAGGAAAAACAGTGGGAGGAGTAGGAGTGTTTTTTTCATAACTACATTATTAGGTGTTGGCTTTGGGCTGTTGGCTATTGGCTATTGGCTGTTGGCTGATGGCTAATTGCCAATAGCTAAAAGCTAATAGCTAATATCTATCCGAGGCTACCATATAAGTTGCTAAATCCTTATCCCCTCTCCCGCTCAAACAGATCACCACGTTTTCATCTTCCTTTAATACGATTTGCTTCAGCGCTGCAATCGCATGCGCCGATTCCAATGCGGGGATAATCCCTTCCAGTCTGGCTAATTCAAAAGCCGCATCCAAGGCTTCCTGGTCAGTCACTGCCAGGAATTTCCCGCGGCCACTTTCAAACAAATGTGCATGCAGCGGCCCGATACCGGGATAATCCAATCCAGCAGAAATGCTGTGCGGTTCCACCACTTGTCCATCGGCCGTTTGCATCAGCAGGCTTTTGCTGCCATGCAAAATACCCGGTGTTCCTTTTCGGGTTGTTGCTGCAGTTTTGCCTGTCTCCACACCTTCACCCGCCGCTTCAACAGCGATCAGTTCCACGGATAATTCATCGAGGTAATGATAAAATGCACCTGCTGCGTTACTGCCGCCGCCTACACAGGCTATTATTTTAGAGGGATTAGGATATCCGGTTTTTTCTTCCAGCTGCCAGCGGATTTCTTCACTGATCACACTCTGGAAACGGGCAACCATATCCGGATAAGGATGCGGCCCCACCACACTGCCTATAATATAATGCGTATCATCCGGGTGATTAATCCAGTCGCGGATGGCTTCATTCGTGGCATCTTTCAGCGTTTGACTGCCACTGGCCGCCGGTATCACTGTGCACCCAGCATTTTCATTCGCGCCACATTGGGCGCCTGCCGCTCAATATCTTTTACACCCATATACACAATGCACTCCAGTCCCTTCAGGGCACAAACTGTTGCTGTTGCCACTCCATGCTGACCGGCACCGGTTTCAGCAATAATCCTTTTCTTACCCAGCCGGCCTGCCAGTAAAATCTGGCCAATGGTGTTATTGATTTTATGCGCCCCGGTATGACACAAATCCTCGCGCTTGAGATAAATTTTTGAGTTGAATTTTTTACTAAGCCTTTCAGCCAGGTATAAAGGCGTAGGTCTCCCTGCATAGTCTTTCAGCAATGACCTGAATTCAGCATCAAATACCGGGTCATTGATAATGTCCAGGTATTTAGAACGGAGTTCTTCCACATTCCTGTATAGCATTTCCGGTATCCAAGCCCCGCCGAATGATCCGTAATAACCCTGCTGGTCGGGATGTGTATATGAATGTTGCTGCTCCATCATTTTTTGAAAGCCTGTTTGAACTGCAAAACTGCGGCCATGTCTTTCACACCGGGTTCTTTTTCAAAATGACTGTTGATATCCACACCGAAGAAATCAGGATGGGAAAATGATTTAATTTTTGCCACATCATCAGGGCTGATTCCCCCGCTGAGGAAAAAGGGTTTTTCTATCCGCGCCTTTCTCAGTTTATCCCAGTTGAATGACAAACCCGTGCCACCCAGTTTCTCCTGGCCGCCGGTGTCGAATAAATAGAAATCACATACGCCATCATATGGCGATACGAGTGCATCCACATCCGTATCATCAGTTATGCGGAAAGCTTTAATCACTTCCACTTCAGCACTGAGGTCTTCACACATTTCAGGCGTTTCTTCACCATGAAGCTGGACAGCATCAAGACCGTATTCATCAATCGCGTCGAGCACATCAATCATCTCGGGGTTTACAAAAACGCCGGTGATTTTAATATCCAGGTCAGCTTTTTTCACTTCTGACTTATTGAGTTTATCACCCGCAAACCGGGGGGAATCGGGCACAAAAATGAGACCAGCATAATCAATGCTTAATCCTTCTAACTGGGTGAGTTGTTTAAATTGTGTGATGCCGCAAACTTTGATATTCATATTTGTAGATTGGTTTTATAGAGTTTTTACCACATAGATACATAGGCACATAGGGCCACATAGAAATACATTACGCAAATCGATAAGATTCAAAAAGTCACTTTTATAGGAAAAGTTCTATTTGTATTTCCTATGTGCACCTATGTCCCTATGCTTTGCCCGCCGGAGCGAAGCGTAGGTGGGTGGTAAAGACTTTTTTCATAATAAATTTTTAACGAACTGATCAAAGGCCTCCCCGGGTTTGTCTTCTTTCATAAACCGCTCCCCGATCAAAAACCCCTTAAACCCGGCCTGCCTCAAAGATACAATGCTATCGGGGTCATTAATACCGGATTCAGCAATGGCAGGTTTCCCGGCCGGTATTTTACTGATTAATGATAATGAGGTTTCAATGTTCACATCAAACGTCTTCAGGTTCCGGTTATTCACCCCCACCATACTCACTTCATCACAGTAATGATCCAGCTCTGCTTCATTATGTACTTCCAGTATAGATTCCAGTCCGATGCTTTGCGCATAACCGGCGAAGTCCTTCACCTGCGCTTTCGTCAGGCAGGCTGCAATCAGCAAAATTACATCTGCGCCAAAAGCCTTGGACTCAGCAATCTGCCAGCGGTCAACAATAAAATCCTTGCGTAGAACCGGGACGTCGGTAATCACTTTGGTTTGTATCAGGTCATCCAGGTCACCGCCGAAAAATAAATCGTCTGTAAGAACAGAAATGCCGGCAGCAGACTGGTTATAAAATTTCACCACAGGTTCCACTTCCAGCTCTTTGGTTTTAAACCAACCCTTACTGGGGCTCTTGCGTTTAAACTCTGCAATGATACCGGTTGATCCGGGCGCCAGCAGGCTGCCGGCCAGGGAACGGGTGGCAATCTGCCAGAAAAAACCTTTCTCCTCAAAACGCGAAACAGGACTCAGCGCTTTGAATTTTTCTATCTCCTTTTTTTTGTTCTCCACGATCTGGTCCAGAACAGTACTCATGATCTCTTTATTTTCAATTATTGTATGCTGATTAATGTCTGCAGCGCTTTCCCGGCAGCACCACTCTCCAAACTGGTAACAGCTGCCTGGTAAGCATCATCATATTTTATATATTTCCCGGTACCATACAGCGCCATGGCCGCATTGGCCAGCACCACGGCATTCTGCGACCAGCTTCCTTCACCCTGCAGGATTTTCGTAAATATTTTAGCCGCTTCTTCCACACTGTTTCCGCCATGTATATCCGCCGGCGACACCATTCTTTTACCAAGCTGCTCCGGTGTATATATTTTCTCCCCCTGGTGTGTGATCACCTTGGTATCATTTGTCAGTGAAATTTCATCATACCCATCCAGACTGTGAATAATGGTAAATGGCCTGCCGCCCAACTGAAGCAGGTAAGTATAGATCCTGGCCATTTCCAGGCTGAACACACCCACCAGCTGGCTGGCAGGATTGGCCGGGTTGGCCATCGGCCCCAGCATATTGAAGAAAGTACGCATGGCCAGGTTTTTCCGGATAGGCCCGACCGTTTTTAATGCCGGATGGAATAAAGGCGCATGCAGGAAACAAATACCCGCTTTATCAAGTTCATTTTTCAGTTTGTCATTTGTATTGCCGAATGTATAACCCAGTTGCTCCATCACATTACTGGCACCGCTGACTGAAGATGCGCCGTAATTCCCGTGCTTCGCCACTTTTTGTCCGGCACCCGCCACAATAAAACAAGCCAGTGTGGAAATATTAAAAGTGTTTTTTCCATCCCCACCCGTACCAACTATATCAACGGCTTCATATTGTTCAAGATCTGTCTTTACGCAAAGTTCAAGCAAAGCATCCCGGAATCCCTGGAGTTCATCAATGGTAATACTGCTCATGAGATATACTGTCATGAATGCTGTTACTTCATGTTCATTATATATGCCCTTTCCGATATTCATCAGCACATCCTTAGCTGATTCCCGGCTGAGGGTTTTGTGTTCGAAGAGATATTGTAAGATTTTTTTCATTTGTTTTTTTAAATACAAAACCACAAAGGGCACAAAGTTTAACAAAGCACACAAAGAGTGTCCGCTGAACCTGCAGTCTGATTGAAAACAAACTGTTCAGGATTCATACAGCCAGTTTTTCATCAATCTTTCCCCTTCCGGCGTCAGCACACTTTCCGGGTGGAACTGCACGCCCTGCACATCCAGTGTGCGGTGACGCAAACCCATGATGTATCCATTGTCGTCTTCCGCAGTGATTTCAAGATCAGCGGGAAAATTATTTTTATCTACCACCCAGCTGTGATAACGGCCTACCGTTATTTCATCGGCTAATCCCTCAAATATTTTAATATCCCTGGCAGGCAGATTCCTGTTGATATGCACCGGTGTGGCCACACCATGGAAAACGGTATCGAGATTAACCAGGTTGCCGCCGAATGCCTGGCCGATTGCCTGGTGACCGAGACAAACACCCAGAATGGATTTTGTCGACGCATACTCTTTTATCAGCGGCAGCAGCATACCCGCTTCTTCCGGTATGCCAGGTCCGGGGGATAAAATAATTTTATCAAACGCTTTTACTTTTTCAAGCGGCAGTTCATCATTGCGGTACACATGCGTTTTCAAACCCGTGATTTTCTCCACGAGGTGTACCAGGTTATAGGTAAACGAATCATAATTATCAAAAACCAGGATCTTCATATCAGATGGTTTGTGCCAGTAGAATGGCTTTTTTCAGCGCATTGAGTTTATTGTTCACTTCCTGCAATTCACTTTCAGGATCAGAAGCCACGACCACACCGGCGCCGGCCTGGCAGGTCAGCAGGTTATGCCTCGACAGGAAAGTACGGATCATAATGGCGTGATTACATTCACCGTCAAATCCCATAAAACCGATTGCGCCACCATAGTAACTCCTCGACACAGGTTCATATTCGCTGATCAGTTCCATCGCCCTGATCTTGGGCGCCCCGCTTAACGTACCGGCCGGGAATGTTTTGGCGAAAATGGCAAAAGGATTATAACCCGGCGCTAACGTACCACGTACTTCACTCACCAGGTGAATCACGTGTGAGAAAAACTGCACCTGCCTGAAATGGGAAACAGTCACGTTGGTGCAATACCGGCTGAGATCATTCCGTGCAAGATCAACCAGCATCACGTGCTCTGCATTTTCCTTGGCATCCGTTAATAACCTGTCTGCCGCCTCGCGGTCAGCCTTTGCATCACCGGTTCTTTTAAAAGTACCTGCAATCGGATGAAGAATCGCCTCCCCGTTTTTAATGACCAGTTGCGCTTCGGGAGAGGAACCCATCAGTTTATAATCACCATAATCAAAGAAAAATAAATAAGGGGAAGGATTGATACTGCGCAGCGCCCGGTACACATTGAATTCATCACCGGTGAATCCCTGCTGGAAACGACGACTGAGTACAATCTGGAATACATCACCACGGTGGCAGGAAGCAATGCCTTTGCGTACCATATCACGGTAAGCCTCATCTGCCATAACTGAAATCTCCTCACCCACTGCCTTAAAAGGATACACGGGCACATCCTTGCTGCGGATCAGGGATTCAACCAACCCGGCTTCACTTTCTATTCCATCAATTGCATTTTCACAGATAAACAATTCATCCCTGAAATGATTGATGGCAATCACATACTGGTATAACCGGTAACGCATCAGGGGAATGTCATCCTGTGGCAGTGGTTTGGCTTTCACTTTATCAAAAAAACAAACAGCATCATAAGCCGTATATCCATATAACCCCCTGGCAAAACGGGCTTCAGCGTCTGCAGCCGGCAGGCATTCAAACCGCTGCATATATTCATGCAGCAAAGCCGGGATATCTGTTTGCTCCTGTAATGCTGTTTTCTGTGGAGGTTGTCCGGGCAGCTTGTACTCCATCATGCCGGTATGACGGATTTCCACACCACCTATGGCGTTAATACATATAAATGAATAACTGTTTTCCGAGGCATGATGGTCTGTACTCTCCAGCAGGATCGTATCCCGGAAACGGTCGCGCAGGCGCAGGTATATCCCCACCGGCGTATATACATCTGCCAGCATTTTTTTACAAACCGTATCCAGACTGATCTTCCGCATGATATCTTTTTAAACAATAAAAAACCCCGGAATGTTCCGGGGCTGTATAATATAGTACAATAGCAATATTGCTTACAAACCCCGAATGTTGTTTGAAAGCCACCACCACTGATTATTTTGTTTTTGTTGCATACAGGGCAAATATAAAAGCAAAAAGCCGGAATCACCAATTCTTTTTAGCTTTACCGTGTGAAAAAAATACTAATCCCCGTTCTCTGCCTGCCGCTGATTGCATTTACCCAAACTTATCAGACCGATACCTTAATCCGGGGAGTTGAAATCCATTTCACATACGATTTATCTATTTTCCCTTCCAACTGGGTACCAGCACCCACCAGCGCAACCGGACAAAGCATCAGTAACGATGAAATACCCCATTCGAAAAAAATAATGGCAACGGCATTGGGGAAATACCCGGCAGAAATCCTGACCAAAAACCTGCACACAGTCTACTTCCTCCGCGCTATGTCATTTTTCGGAGTAGGATATGGTGGCACGAATTCCACCGATGCACTTTATTTTACTAACGACGGCGAGGATAACGGGTATACTGATTACTACCTGGAACAGAATTTCCACCACGAATTCTCCAGTATCCTGTACCGGAATCATCCGGAATACCTCGACACCGCTGCCTGGAAAGCCGCTAATATTGAAGGTTTCGATTATAACGACCCGGAAGCAGGCGTTGGCGCCATCCGTAAAAACCAATCTTCACAGGATCTCGACAGTGAACTTGCAGAGAAAGGCTTCCTGACGCAATATGCATACTCAAGCCTGGAAAACGACGTGAACACACTTGCTCAAAATCTCTTCCGACCCGATCCGAAATTCTGGGAATTTGTAGAAAAGTACCCGCGGATAAGAACCAAGCTTAATCTGCTCATCCATTTTTACAGTGAACTGGACCCAATCATGATTGAACCATGGTTTAGAAAATTCGACTATTAAAAAGGAAGGGAATACATTTTACCACCCGACTACGCTTCGCTATGTCGGTCAATGCAAAATGCACAAGGGTTAAACAAAGCACACAAAGAATACAATACTTTATACAGTCCTAGGGGGGCGGGGGGCGCGGCCTGGCTTGTGTTTGTGGTTTGTGGTTACTTCCCATAACTCACCTTCCATATCCTCCCCTCTTTTGAATCTGAAATGTAGAGTGCCCCATCCGGTCCCTCCGCTAATCCGCATGGACGGTATTTAGCCTGGCCCGAACCGGCAATAGATTCACGTCCTGTAAACCCGGTTGCAAATACTTCATAATTACCGGAAGGCTTTCCGTTTTTGAAAGGCACAAAAATGACTGTGTAACCTGCCTGGGGCAACGGCGACCGGTTCCAGGAACCATGGAATGCGATGAACGCCCCGTTGCGGTATTTCTCCGGAAACATTTTCCCGGTGTAAAACATTAAATCATTGGGTGCCCAGTGACCCGGGAATCCCATGATGGGTTTATCCTTACCGGCACAGCGATCCTGTTTCTTCCCGTCACCACCATATTCCGGCCCCAGAATTTTTTTCTGTTGCAGGTGATCATAATAACAATATGGCCATCCGAAGTCACTTCCTTTTTTCAGCAGGAAAAATTCTTCCGAAGGCAGTTCTGCACTTTGCTGGTCGTTATAATATTGGGAAATAGCTGCGATAACTGGTCACGCCCGTGCTGGACACCATACAACTGGCCTTGCTGGGTATTCCAGAAAACGCCTACAATATTCCGGATACCAGTTACATAACGGGTCCCCCTGCGCATAGGTCTGGTCTTTTTATTGGCCTTGAATTGCCAGACACCTCCTGTTTTTTCCAGTAGCGGACATGGATCCTGTCCCGGTGAACCATTGGCCCTGTCAACTACCTGGCAGGCATTGGAGGGAGCACCGATAGTAACATATAAATTCCCGGCATTATCCAATGCAAGGGATTTGGAAGAATGTGCGCCGCCAACTACAAGCCCTGTTACAATCCGCTCCGGCTGGTTTGGATTGGCAATTTCATTTTTCGCATTCAGCGCGTAGCGGTATACATCTGTGTTGGAACTGGCGTACACATAGCCGCCATGTATCACCACAGCGGTACCGATATAATCACCGAATGCATTTACCTGTTTGTATTCGTCACCCGTTTTCCTGAGTACAATAATCCCCTTTCCGTCTTTCAGTTTTTCCAGCTTCACATAAACGTCCCCATTGGAATTTACCGCGAGGTGCCGGTTCCTGCCCAGCGACTTAACCACAGTTTCTGCTTTGAAACCTGCCGGCAGTGTAATTTCCTGATCCGGCCCGGCATCATTCACATGCATGGGCAATACCCATAAACTGGCAACAATGCAGGTAACAGGTAATATGGAGAACCATTTTTTCATGAAATAAGTTTAGACACCGAATTTAATCCAAGTATCCCGAAATCCTGTCAGCCCGGTTTCATTTATATTTGATATATGGCCAGATCGCTCCTGCTCATTTTATTATCCGCCTTTACCTTATCGGTCAATGCCCAGCTGGGCATACCTGAAAAAGCAAGATCCTGGACAACAGACCTGGAACATATTCTCACCGTTGAGCAAACCAATTACCTGGATTCAGTGCTCAGTTATTTTGAAAAGGAATCCGGGGTACAGATCGGCATCCTGACACTGGATAGCACCCAGTCAACCCCGGAAATTTTCGACAGCCTCGTACTGGCCATTGCCAACCGCTGGGGCGTTGGCGATCCTGTTAAACAAAATGGTATTTTTATCGGGCTCAGTGCTTCGCTCCGGAAAATCAGGATATGCAATGGCCAGGGAATTACAGGAATAATAACGGATGAAGAAACTGCTGATATACTCCAAAAACAAATGATCCCCGCATTTAAAATGGGCGAATACTTCCAGGGACTGCTTCTGGGAATTCATTATATCAAAATTGAACTGGGATTTGCAGATGACCATTAAAGAAACAAGCAATGAAAACCTCCATATACATTTAGCTGGTCTATTTTTTTAATGCCCCTCTTTCCAATGGCCAGGTGAACCAGGAAAAAAGCAGAACAGGCTGTAAAAAAATTATTCGTCTGAAACAATCTACAGGGCTTCCTGCCGCGAACTGAAATCAGACCAGATCCCAGATTCTGTCTGGAAAATGACCAACTCTCCGGGAATTATCAATAACGGGATGGATTGCGATTATGGTGGTGACAGTTGCTGGGCCGTCAGTGTCTTGCCAACGGACTTAGGGAACCTGACAACCTGGAAACACTGCGCCTGAATGTAAACGCCATCAGTAACCTGCCCGAAGAAATTTCGAAACTAACTAAGTTCAAAGAGCTGGTTCTTGATGATAATCTCCCGCTCGAAAATATAGAAGCGATTTGCCAATTGCCGAATGGAACATCTTTCTTTATTCGGGTGTGGTTTGCAGAAACTGCCTGTGATCATCCGCCAGCTCACTTCACTGAAATTCATCGGACTTACCGGCAATCCCCTTACCGAAAAAGATATTGAAGTATTGCACAGGGCATTACCTGATTGTAAGATTATTTTCGAGCAGTGATTTATTTTGCACAGAATTACCCAACCTTTAATTTTGCCCTGTTCCCCGGCACTTTAATTATATTATATGCATGATAAAATCATTGATTTTATTGGGGAGTCGCTGTGGGTACTCATGTTTTGCACACCACTGATCACCCTGCCTGTTTTCTGGAGGAAGAAATCACTCACCAAAACTTCGAGGATCGTCTTTGCCCTGCTGCTGGCCGCCTGTATCTCCTTTTTCCTGTTTCTGGTTGTAATTGGGATCGCATTCAGGGATGGACTGGGTCCTTAACAGTGATGATTTATATGTAAAAAACAGACTGTACGCATCTCTGAGTCCGGTATCTTACCTTTAACCTAAAATTTATTGCATGCGCCAGACAATTTTACTCGCTTTTGCGACCATGATTTGTTTATCTGCCTTCAGCCAGGATGTGGACTATAAAAAAGGGCTGATTGTTGTTGATGGAAAAGATTACGCCAAACTGGAAGTCACCAAACAGAATTTCGGGCTTACAAAATCGTTTGAAGTTTTTTCCATGTCGGGACAAAAACTCATTATCGCTGTGGTAGCCACAGAGTTTGAGCAGGATAAAAACGACAACTCTTATCTTTTCTACAGACTTACGTTTTTAACAGCCAACCAGGTGGGCATCTTTAAGATCGCGGCACTGGGACAGGAGAAATCATTCGCCAAATTAATTGGCACCAGCGGCATCATTATTAATGATAAAGTGGATGAAACCAAAGTAAAAGAATTCATCGCTTCAAAGAGTGTTACACCCCGTATTGCCGTTGATTATACACCGGTAAACCGCAACCGTGCCTGGCCGATTGATATCAAGCAGGATCATACCATTGAACAGAATTCTAAAATCATCGGTACTTTCAAAAATACCGGCAGCAGCAATGGTGTTGATTTTTATGAAATCGCATTGCCTTCCGGTGTAACGATCGCCAAATTCTCATTTACCGGCGGCAACAACGCACAGAATATGGAAATGTTTACCGCTAAAGACAATTACAAACGCGTGGTTCCGATTCCACAGGCTGATAAAATCCTGGCTGCTGATGCCAGCATTGATAAAAACCAGTTTACGCTGAAAAGAATTGTGAAGTGGCTTGTAGATGGACAGTATCTCTAGGCTGTTAGCTATTGGCAATTGGCTATTGGCTTGCAGCGTATAACTGTAAGCCAATAGCTAATTGCTAAGAGCCAACAGCCTAAAGCCAACAGCTAAAAGCCAAAAGCTAAATGCCAATATGGAGCCGCTAAACCTGACAATTCCCCCCAAAAAAGATGGATTCTATCCATTTTATGTCTGGTCAGCCTGCCTGGTATTATCTCCCGTTTTACTCTTTATATGGACGCTGATCACGAGCGGATCTATGTCAGACGGCAGTAGCATTTTTGTCTGGTTATTGGTTGTTGTTTACAGCGCTTTTTTCTCATTACCGGCTTTGCTGTTCTATTACCTGGCTTATTATTTTATCTCAAAATGGGATGCTCCCGTTCTATATCTTAAAACCGCCTGTGCAGTTGTGGCCTTAACCGGCATGGTCATTACTTTTATTGTCCTTGAAATGCCCGTCTTAATCTTTGCCTACGCTCCGGGGATTATTATTCCTTCTGTGTGGATCAGGTGGTTCAGGAAAGATGAGTTTGCTGCCGATAGGGTAAACGGAGAATCTGAACAGTTTTCTTCCTGATATGTATATTGGCTGTTGGCTATTGGCACTTGGCTATTGGCACTTGGCTATTGGCACTTGGCTATTAGCTCTTGACTCGCAGCGTTTATCTGTTAGCCAAAAGCTAATAGCTAACAGCCAATAGCAATTAACTCCTGCTTGCCGCGTATAACTGCCAGCCAAAAGCCAATAGCTAATAGCCAACAGCTATAACTCCCCAACAGTCGTTAGCACTTAACAAAGTTTTTACACAAATAATTTCCCTTTCGGGCATAAACCCCTAGCTTTGCCTCTTAGCACCGAATATGCTCAACAACATTTTACATCATCATCATACTCATACCATCTCTCACACGGGAAGGAATTGATATGATTATATAATATTCAAAACCCGTCTGAGACCAGACGGGTTTTTTATTTCCCACCCGTTTGCTCAGGCCATATAAAAAGTATATGAGTAAACTTAAAATAGCCATCCAGAAAAGCGGACGCCTCAGTGAGAAATCACTGGCCCTCCTGAAAGAATGCGGGATTAAACTGCCCAATGATGACCGAAAACTGAAAACAGAAGCCCGGAATTTTCCGGTGGAAGTACTCTTCCTCCGTGATGATGATATTCCCCAGTATGTGGAACAGGGTGTTGCTGACCTGGGTATTCTCGGTGAAAACGAAGTGAAAGAAAAAGACAAACAGGTTACCGTAATCCAAAAACTCGGGTTTGCTTCCTGCAAATTATCCCTGGCCGTTCCTAACCGGGAGAATTACACCGGTCTCAGCTGGTTTGACGGGAAAAAGGTAGCTACCAGTTACCCGCGCATCTTACGTAAGTACTTTGCCGAAAAAAATATCAAAGCCGAAATTGAAGAGATAGGCGGCAGCGTTGAAATAGCACCCGGCATCGGACTGGCACAGGGTATTTTTGATATTGTAAGCACTGGCAGCACTTTACTCATGAACGGATTAAAAGAAGTGGAGATCGTGATGCAGAGTGAAGCAGTATTGATTTCAAACCAATCCTTGCCAGCTGAGAAACAAGTCATCCTCGAAAAATTGCTATTCCGCATAATGGCGGTTTTAAATGCCGCTGAAAATGACTACATCCTGCTCAATGCACCCAATGAAGCCATTGCCGCCATTTCTGCGCTGTTACCTGCATTAAAAAGCCCTACCATACTCCCGCTGGCACAGGAAGGCTGGAGCAGCATCCAGTCTGTAGTGAAAGAAGATGATTTCTGGAATATTGTAGCCGGACTGAAAGAACTCGGTGCCCGTGACATCCTGGTATTACCCATCGAAAAAATGGTGATCTGAAAAAATGACTATGAAAAAAATCATTCTGCCAATTGAAAAGAAATGGGCCATGTACTGCCGGCGTCCAGAAATGCAACAGGCTGATCTGTCATCCCTGGTGAAAGAAATTTTTGCCGCTGTTAATAAAGAGGGTGATAAAGCCGTAATAAAATACAACGCGAAATTCGACCGGGTCAAAAATCCTGTTTTAAAAATCAGTGAAGCAGAAATCAGTGATGCCAGGAAATCCGTCTCCCCTGCCCTGCAAAAAGCAATTCGCCTCGCTGCACGCAATATTGAAACATTCCATAAAGCACAGCTTACTAAAAGCAAAAAGATTAATACAAGTAAAGGTGTTACCTGCTGGGTTGAACCCAGAGCCATTGAAACGGCAGGCATCTATATCCCCGGGGGAACAGCTCCCTTGTTCTCCACGGTTCTGATGCTGGCTATACCCGCACGCATTGCCGGATGCAAAAACATCATCCTTTGCAGCCCGCCCGGTAAAAACGGTAAAATACATCCCGCTGTTTTATATACTGCATCTCTGGCAGGCGTTAAAAATATTTACGCTGTTGGCGGCATCCAGGCTATTGCCGCTATGAGCCTGGGCACTTCCACGATTCCAAAAGCAGATAAAATATTCGGGCCCGGCAACCAGTATGTGACTGCTGCCAAACAATATGCCCAGCAAACGGGTACGGCGATTGACATGCCTGCAGGCCCCTCTGAATTGCTGGTGATTGCAGACAAAAGGGCCAATGCCGCTTTTGTTGCTGCCGATTTGTTATCACAGGCGGAACACGGCACCGACAGCCAGGTGATCCTGTTATCTGACAGCCGGGCTTTAATCAATAAAGTGATTAGAGAATTAAAAAAGCAAACCGCTGTATTGCCTAGAAAAAATATAATTCTCGGTTCACTGAGAAACAGCAAGGCCATTTTATTAAAGGATATGGAAGCGTGTATCCGCTTCAGTAACCAGTATGCCCCGGAACACCTGATCATCGCCACGGAGAACCCAGTCAGGTTTGTAAATAAGCTCACTAACGCAGGTTCTGTTTTCCTGGGTGATTACAGTCCGGAAAGCGCCGGCGACTATGCCAGCGGTACAAACCATACACTGCCTACAAACGGTTATGCCCGCAGCTATAGCGGTGTATCGGTTGATTCATTCCTGAAAAAAATCAGTTTCCAGCAAATGACCCGGCAGGGACTGCAAACAATCGGCCCTGCCATTGAAGAAATGGCATCAGCAGAAGAATTAATGGCCCATAAAAATGCGGTGACAATCCGTTTAAAAAAATAGAACATGTTTAATCCTGATCAAATAGCCCGAAAAAATATACTGGCACTGAAACCTTACTCCAGCGCCCGCGATGAGTACAGTGGAAGTGATGGCATCTTCCTGGATGCGAATGAGAATCCGTATGGCACACTCAACCGGTATCCCGATCCGCACCAGCAAAAACTGAAAACCGTCATCAGCCAGCAAAAAGGGATCAGTCCGGAAAATATTTTCCTGGGCAACGGCAGCGATGAAATCATTGACCTGCTTATCCGCATTTTCTGTGAACCCGGGAAAGACAAGATACTGACACTGACTCCCACTTATGGCATGTATGCCGTGTCAGCTGCAGTGAATGATGTTTCCCTGATCGAAATCCCGCTGGATAAACAATTCCAGCCTGATATCAGCAGGATAAACCCGGTGCTGGATGACACGAACTGCAAACTCATTTTCCTTTGTTCTCCCAATAACCCAACCGGCAACTGCCTGGAAGCAGAATCAATCAGTACTCTCCTCTCCCGTTTCAAAGGCATAGTGGTAATTGACGAAGCCTATATTGATTTCACGACACAACCATCCTGGTGCCGGCAACTGACGGCATACCCTAACCTGGTGGTGATGCAGACATTCAGCAAGGCATGGGGACTGGCTGCGGCAAGGGTCGGGATTGGCTTTGGATCAGCAGCCATCATCCAACTCCTGAATAAAGTGAAACCACCTTATAATATCAGCGGACCAAACCAGGAAGCTGTTTTGCAGGCGCTTGAAAAGGGCCGGCAAAACCTGGCTGACATCCTTGCTGAGCGTACTGTTTTGCAAAAAGCACTGGGAGAAATTACTGCTGTTAAAAAGATATACCCCACGGAGGCCAATTTTATCCTTTTTGAAGTGGCAGATGCCAGTGACACGTATGAAAAACTGGTACTGCAAAAAATCATCACACGCAACAGGCATAGTGTGGTCCGGAATTGCATCCGGGTAACCGTTGGTACAGCAGAAGAAAACAAAACATTTATCACCGCATTAAAAACAATACTCGCATGAAAAAAGTTTTATTCATTGACCGGGATGGCACGTTGGTTATTGAACCGCCTATTGACTTCCAGGTTGACAGTCTGGAGAAACTGGAATTCTACCCGGGTGTATTCCGTTATTTATCTATGATTGCAGAAGAAACTGATTTCATACTGGTAATGGTAAGCAACCAGGATGGATTAGGTACTGCTTCTTTCCCGGAAGAAAATTTCCATCCTGCACAAAACAAAATCATCCAGGCTTTCAAAAACGAAGGTGTTGTATTTGCAGAAATACTGATTGATAAAAGTATGCCCGCAGAAAACCTGCCTACCCGCAAACCCGGCACCGGAATGCTCACACATTATATGAAAGGCGGTTATGACCTGGATGCATCTTACGTAATCGGTGACCGGCTGACAGATATCCAGCTGGCACAAAACCTCGGCTGCAAAGCAATATACCTCAATAAAGAAAAAAATAATAACGCGGTACTCAGTTCCACTTCCTGGGCAGAAATCTATCGCTTCCTGAAAAAACTGCCGCGAAAAGCTGAAGTAAAAAGGGAAACGAAAGAAACTTCCATTACTGTTGGCATCAACCTGGATGGTACCGGTCAGTCAGCAATTCAAACGGGACTTGGATTTTTTGACCACATGCTGGAACAGATTGCAAAGCATGGCCTGCTTGATCTTGACATCAAAGTAAGCGGCGATCTGCAAATAGACGAACACCACACCATTGAGGATACTGCCCTTTGTCTCGGTACCGCCTTCCGCGAAGCTTTGGGCAGTAAGAAAGGCATTGAACGTTACGGCTTTTTATTACCGATGGATGATTGCCTGGCACAGGCAGTCATTGATTTTGGCGGCCGTCCCTGGCTGAACTGGCAGGCGGAATTCAAGCGTGAGAAAATCGGGGAAATGCCCACTGAAATGTTTATGCATTTCTTCAAATCATTCAGCGATGAAGCAAGATGCAATCTCAACATCACCGCTACCGGTGAGAATGAACACCACAAGATCGAATCCATATTCAAGGCATTTGCCAAAGCCATCCGCATGGCGGTAAATAAAACAGGCAATGCCAGCATACCAAGTACAAAAGGAAGCCTGTGACAGCCATACTCCAATACAATGCCGGCAATATTGCCTCTGTAAAAAACGCACTCGATCGTTTGGGTGCGGAATCAGTTGTTACCAGTGATCCTGCCCAAGTCTTAGCCGCAGACCGCCTGATCATCCCTGGTGTAGGCGAGGCAGGCTCTGCCATGAACTGGCTGCGGGAAAGGGAGCTGGACCTGCTGATCCGGAATTATAAAAAACCGGTACTTGGCATCTGCCTGGGTTTACAACTGCTTTGCCAGGCATCCGAAGAAGGAAATACAACATGCATCGGCGTGTTTGATAATACAGTCAGGTTGTTTCCTTCCACAGATATTATCCCGCACATGGGCTGGAACAACCTGTCAGCCCTGAAAGGTGAATTATTTAATGGCATCGAAGAATCAGATAATTTTTATTTCGTGCACAGTTATTATGCGGATGTAACAGCAGAAACGGCGGCAACGACCGATTATATCCTGCCCTTCAGCGCCGCGCTGCAGGTAAATAATTTTTACGCCACCCAGTTCCATCCTGAGAAATCAGCGGAAGCGGGTGAACGCATCCTTAAAAACTTCCTGGCCTTATGAGAATTATCCCTGCTATAGATATTATGAACGGGCAATGCGTGCGGCTGAGCAAAGGTGATTTCAACACCCGCAAGGTTTATCAGGAAGACCCGCTGGCACAGGCAAAGGCTTTTGAAGATGCGGGCATCCAATATTTGCACCTGGTGGATCTGGATGGTGCGAAAGCAGGCACGGTAATCAATAAAGATGTTTTGTACAATATTGCCAGGCACACCAAACTGACTATTGACTTTGGCGGTGGAATCAGGACGAATGCCGATGTACAGTCTGCCTTTGACCATGGTGCCAGCCAGGTGACGGGTGGCAGTGTGGCCATTCAGTCACCGGAGATATTTAACGAATGGATTCAAACATGGGGACCAGAGAAAATAATCCTTGGTGCCGATTGCCGAAACCGGAAAATAGCTGCCTCCGGATGGCTGGAAGATTCAGCCATTGATGTGGTTTCATTCATCCGTAATTATGAAACGAAAGGAATAAAATATGCTGTTTGTACTGATATCAGCCGTGACGGTATGCTGGGAGGACCTGCACTGGATCTGTACAAGGAAATTATAGCGTCAACCGGTGTAAAATTAATTGCCAGCGGCGGTGTCAGCTCTATGCAGGATTTGACTGACTTGCAGGCAGCTGGTTGTGAAGCCGTGATCATCGGCAAAGCGATCTATGAAGGTAAAATCACATTGGAAGAACTGAAAACAATATGCTGAAAAAAAGAATCATACCCTGTCTGGATATCCGTGACGGACGAACGGTGAAAGGCGTCAATTTCCTGGAACTGCGTGATGCCGGTGATCCGGTGGAACTGGCAAAACTGTATGCACAACAGGGTGCCGACGAACTCGTGTTCCTTGATATTACTGCGACCATTGAGGAAAGAAAAACATTGTTGAAACTGGTGGGCAAAATCGCGAAGGAAATCAATATTCCTTTTACGGTTGGTGGCGGTATCAGCACCGTTGAAGATGCGGCTTCGCTGATCAGTGCCGGTGCTGATAAAATCAGCATTAACTCAGCTGCCGTAAAAAATCCGGAGCTCATTTCCGCGCTGGCTGCACGTTTTGGCAACCAGTGTGTGGTACTCGCTATTGATACGAAGAAAGTGGACAATGAATGGCGGGTAGTAACCCATGGCGGACGCACGCTTACTCCTATATTCACTATTCCATGGGCTAAAAAAGGTGAACAACTCGGGGCTGGCGAAATCCTCCTCACCTCTATGCACCATGACGGCACGCGGGGTGGATTTGCACTCGACATTACCAACGCAGTGGCAGAGGCAGTCAATATCCCGGTGATTGCTTCCGGTGGTGCAGGTACGATGGATCATTTCTGTGATTTATTCCGGGAGACCAAAGCCGCTGCTGCATTAGCGGCAGGCATTTTCCATTTCGGTGATATCCCTTTGCGTGAATTAAAAAATTATTTAAAGACTAAAAACTTACCCATCCGATGAAACCTGATTTTGCAAAAAACAACGGGCTGGTGCCCGTAATCGTACAGGATGACCTGACCCTGCAGGTGCTGATGCTGGGCTATATGAATGAAGAAGCCTTTGTAAAAACAACGCAGGAAAACAAAGTCACTTTTTTCAGTCGCAGCAAACAACGGTTGTGGACCAAAGGCGAAACATCCGGGAATTTCCTCACGGTACAATCCATCGGACTGGATTGTGATGCAGACACTATCCTGGTTAAAGCCCGCCCTGCCGGTCCGGTTTGTCACACCGGTAAGGATACCTGTTTTGGCAACCGTGATGCGAAAGGTTTTTTGTATTCATTGCAATCCACGATTGACAGCAGGATTGCAATCAATGATCCGCAATCATACACCAACAAATTATTCCAAAAAGGCATCAACAAAGTAGCACAGAAAGTGGGAGAAGAAGCCGTGGAACTGGTGATTGAATCCAAAGATGATAACAGGGATTTGTTCCTGAATGAAGCGGCTGACCTGTTGTATCACCTGCTCATCTTGTTAAGGGCAAAAAATTGCACGCTGGAAGATGCAGAAGCAGTGCTGAAGGAAAGACATCAGGAAAGACAAAGTGGTTAAACGGGATTGGTTATCTTTAGTACATGCAAGGACTTCTTAAAAAGATATTTCTCTTCTTACTGGTTTTAACAACTGCCATGTCATTGCCGGCCCAGCAACCGGCAGACACTTTGCATAAAAGCATCATCCATGTTGACCAGCAATGGGGTTATTCCTGTACAGCCCCTGCCTGGTTCAGGATACTGGACACGCCGGAAGATATGTTTGGCGGGGCACTTCCACCGGTTGACACTACAACAAACACCATTATTATCAAAGGGTTTCCGAAAAACCAATTCAAAGATATTAGCTCATTTGAAAACTGGGTGGTAAAAGATTATTCGGTGGGACAGGAATCTAAATGGGATCCGGGACATATCATCCTTTTGAAAAACCTGATTGCAGGTTATACTGGCCCCGGGATTGCGTACCGGGTACAAATACTTTATGAAGGCGTGATATACAATTGTGCTTATGCACTCATCGAAACCAGCAAAGCCTTCCTGTGGGTTGATTTTACGGCGACCAATACAACATACAATAAACAGTATCCTTTATTCCTTGAATTAGTACAATCCATCAAACAGCTTTGATGATATGGAATCCGGTAAACCCGGCATCTGTTTACAATATGCGCAATACTATTTCCATATTTTTCTTTGTGTTTCTATTGACAAGTTCCTGTAAACCGGGAAATCAAAAAAAGCCAATTGCCAGACACAAAACCCCATTCAGTTATTTTGAGCTGAGTTATTACAGTGGCTGGACAGGTTCTTTTTCTTTTTCTGTTGATGCAGACACGATGGCCAGGTTTAGTAAAAGACCAGATTCAGTTTATTATGGCCGGTTACCGGATTCATTATTTGATCAGGTACAAACGCTGGCCGACTCTGTACTGGGAAGCAGGGAAAACCGGAAAGACAGTCTGAACTGCGACGACTGTTCCATTTTGGCAGTTATGGTAAAAACCGGAACTGACAGCATCATGCATATGTATGCCCATCCATATCCCGAAAAATGGGAACGGTTTATGAGCGCGTGCCGGGACTGGCAAAAAGACAGCCGGCTTCCCATCCGCTACGAATTTTGGTTTGCAGAAACCGCTGCAGCCATTATCCCCATGCCACCGTCTATAAACAAACGGGAAAGAAATGATAACTGACCATCCCGAAAGCCGCGGTTAGATATTTGGGTTTTGGCTATTGGCTATTGGCTTTTGGCTTTGGGAATTGGGAATTGGGAATTTGGAATTTGGAATTTGGAATTTGGAATTTGGAATTTGGGATTTGGGATTTGGAATTGGGGATTGGGGATTTTTTACTTTTTACTTTTTACTTTTGACTTTTGACTTATGACTTTTGAAATATCTTCTAAATGAAATTGAGCGTAAACATTTTTCATATTAAATATTTATACTATACTTAAAGTAATCATAATAAACATAAACATGTTAGTTTCCGCCTGTCCAGATTCATGTTGTACCCGATACGCCGGATTCTTCTAAATTCGCAGATACTGTTTCAAAAACCGATAACTCTATTTATGCGTTCCATTTACTCTCTTTTGATTTTATTGTTGGCAGCAACATCCATCCATGCCCAACCTTTACCCAACACCATTGAGCATTATTCTGTGGAAGACATTATGCTTTCTTCAGATTACCACAAGCAGGTTTGTATTTCAGGCATGAAGTATCACAATAACAAGCTTTATTTTGCTTCAGAGCGTTGCCCGATCATTATTGAGGCGGATCCCAAAACAGCCAAGGTAAACCGCATCATTTCTTTACAGGTTCCGCAGGAATTTGAAATGGAAGGCATGACTTCCTATGGAAATAAATTATACCTGATTTCAGAAAACACCCCGGCGATTTATGAAGTGAATGTTGAAACCGGTGCACTGGGTCAGCTTACACTGAATATCAATCTCCCTGCCAAATCCAAAGATGGTGATGGCATGGAAGGAATTGCGGCTAATGAAACTGACCAGAAATTTTACCTGTTAAGGGAAAGGAATGATGACCTCACCCGTTCCCAGATCTATACCTGTTCTGTTGTTCCTGCTGCCGATGGGAAAAGTTTTTCATTGAAATATGAATCTACTGTAGAACTGGTACTGGAATCACCGCAATGGCGTTACTCTGATATTTGTTTTGACGCCAAATCCAGGAAGCTCTACTGCATGAAATCCTTTGCCAAGGGTAACAAACGCCAGCAATTCCTGGAATGCATGGATGTGGATGACAAAGGCATGCCTTTACCGGCCACACTCAAGAACATGCCGGTGGATAATTTCACAGAGGCTTCAATTGCATTTAAAACCCAGGGCTATAGCATGAACCTGGAAGGCTTAACCATTGATCCTGACGGTAATTTTTATATCGTAAGTGATAATACATCCGGTAAAGCCAATTGCGAGCTGCCCGCGAAAGAGAAAACCATCTTACTCTACCTGGAAAAACAGCAGTAACCCGCTAAATCAGCCGTTGGGAATCTGAATCCCTTTTAATAATTTCAGGTATGCCCAAATCAACCAGCGGCGACCTGAAAAAATTCCTGCTTCCTTATGCCCCGGCAATCAGGAAGCTGATCATGTCTATGCGGGCATTTGTATGGGATTTATATCCCAAATCGAATGAACTCATATATGATAATTACAACGCCGTGGCACTGGGCTGGTCTGTATCAGAAAAATTATCCCATACTTTCTGCACCATGGCCGCTTTTGAAAAATGCTGCCACTTTGGTTTTTATTACGGGAATAGAATCAGCGACCCTGAAAAAAAATTATCCGGTGCCGGCAGCCAGTACCGTTATATCAAACTGGCTTCAATCAATGAACTGCCCAAAACTTACATTAAAAAACTGCTGAAAGAAGCCTACGCAAACGCCGTGGCTGATTTACCAGAAGGAAAACAATGGCTGCAGGGCGCTACCATTGTCAAATCAATTTCTGCCAAAAAGAAAAGACCCAAACCAATATGAAAAAAAATACAGCCTGGTACCTTACCGCATTGATTGCGGCGTTAGCCTGGATAGCGCTGATACTGCAACTGGTTCTGATGATCCAAAAAAGCCCGGGGACCTTTTGGGGGGTTACAAACACGGCACTGAATTATTTCAGCTACTTCACGATCCTTTCCAATTTAATGGTTGCTGTCAGCTGTACATATTCCCTTAAAAAAAGAGATGCAGGGTTCCGTTATTTTTTCACGCGGGTTGAAACCCGGACGGGCATCCAGCTGTATATCCTGGTTGTGGGTATTGTGTACAGTGTTGCGTTACGTAAAATCTGGAATCCCCAGGGGCTGGATAAAGTGGCTGATGAAATGCTGCATGATATCATACCGGTCTTGCATACACTCTGGTGGATATTATTTGCCCCGCGGAAAGCACTGGTCTGGAAAAACGCAGCCTGGTGGCTGGTCATCCCGGCCCTGTATCTTGGCTATTCCATGTTGCGGGGCGTATTAACCGGATGGTATCCATATTATTTTATCAATACAGATGTGTTGGGGATCGGCAAAGTGCTGGTGAATTCCGCCGTGATGCTGGCGGCTTTTGTCGGGCTCGGGCTTTTACTCATCGGGGTTAATAAGTCGTTGCCGAAAAAAACGACCTGATTTTTTTAACAAATCTTAAACCGGTTACGGGATACAAAAAACAACCCTTTCCGGAAACCATTCATCTTACCAGCATGAAATTTTTTACTGTCTTGTCCCTTTTACTCGCATTACACCATGAAACCTCCGCCCAGAAAGTGGACAGTATTTATTTTCATTTGTACACCGACAGCCTGAAAAAAGGCCAGCACAATTATATCAATGTGGATGGCAAGTTGTCGAACGGGCATTGGCTGCCCCTGAGCAGCAGGGAAATTGTTTTTACCTGTCCGCAAGCCGTTTTTGAGGGAAATGAGCTGGTTATCCCGGCTCATTTCACCCCCGAAAAAGTGTCTGTGACTGCTGTACTAAAAGATAACCCCGCAATTCGTATTGAAAAAACGATCTGGATTAAAAAGCTGCCGGATCCGGGTATGTAATTGTTTCTCGCGGCGCACGCAGCGGAGCAGCGATTCCTCGGAAATGCTTTACGAATTCGAATACTCTGTAATTCGAATTTTTTTGGAGTGTACTATTGAGAACCCCGTCTCAGACTTTGCCTCTGATTATAACCTCCAAATTTTATCGCTTTTTCACATTCGCTGCTCCGCCGCGAGCGCTGCGAGAAAAAAGCAAGTATTTGTAAGCCGTGGCGGGTGTCCTCACGCCGTGGTGGGTGTCCTCACGCCGTGGTGGGTGTCCTCACCCACCACTTATAAAAATTAAAACACATCCCACAAGTCTTTCAAGAAAGGGTAATTCTTTTCATTCCTCTCATAATATTTTGCAGAAGAATATTCATAACCACATGGCTCATCAGCAAGTTTCCATTTTTCAATTACCGGGTTATTATGCAGGTAATTCAATTTTTGCAACGCAGTTTTCCGGTTATATATAGGAATTGCAAGAGGATCCCTTTGCCAGAATTCAAATCTCTTTTTCCTGTCAATCACTCTGAACGGTGCAAGCAAAGCCGGGTTCTTTTCAACCAGCATTTCTTTAAAGCAATGTGCCGTATACTTATGAAAGGAACCCTGCGGTGTTTCCTTGCCGTTTGGCTCCAGCATGCTCCATATTGTATGTAAATGGTTAGGCATAATCACAAATGCATAAATATCAATTTTACCGATATCTGTCATGTATTGAAATGAATCAAGAATTACTTGTTTAAACTCGTGTGTTTTCAGGAGATGACACCAATTACGGATAGTTGTAGTCCAAAAATAAATTTCACCATATTCCATATGGGAATTTCTTAGTGGTGACAAGAGTGAGTTATTCATGAAATAAAAATAACCGACTGGTCTTATCTGAAAATGGTGTTTTCCACTGGCTTTTTGAAGAAAAAACACAGGGGTTTATGGTGGAAAGTGGTTTTGTGATACGTATATAGGGGTGAGTACAAAAAAGTGGTGGGTGAGAACACCCACTACGGCGGCTGTGATACCCTCCTTTTCTTTACACAATAAATAAGTTTAACAAGCCACTCTAAATTTCTAGCCCTGATGGAGTGCCCTGGTGGGTGTCCTCACCCACCGGAATTTTATTAACTTTTGATTTATTTCTAACCACTGAAATCTTCAATATCATACAGTCTTTTCGGAGTGGTGGGTGGGGACACCCACCACGGCCACCCGCCTAACCTTGACCTTAGTTAAAAACACTCAAAGCGTCTACTATTTCACATTCGCTGCTCCGCCGCGAGCGCTGCGAGAAACTGCATTCGCTGCTTCGCTGCGAGCGCTGCGAGAAACAGCATTTATTTTGAGATATTACGATAAAAGCATGGCGAGCAACAAAGCGGACACCCGCCCATTTCCTGTTTTTCCATCCGCTTCCACTTCCTTATCTTTGCGCCGGCAGGTCTTACACGGCCAGCTCCTGCTGAACCCTCCCAGGGCCGGAAGGCAGCAAGAGTAGGTGGTTGAGCGGTGCGATGTAATCAGCCTGCCATTTTTTTTTCTTCTTATCCCCCCGTCCGGAAAAGTCCGGCTTATAAAACCCCAGCTATGAAATTTTTTATTGATACAGCCAATCTCGCACAAATCAAAGAAGCTAATGAACTCGGTATCCTGGATGGTGTAACCACCAACCCCTCACTGATGGCCAAAGAAGGTATCAAGGGAACGGAAGCTATCATGAACCATTATAAAACGATTTGTGAAATGGTTGACGGCGATATCAGCGCCGAAGTGATCGCCACCGATTTCAACGGCATCGTGGAAGAAGGGAAAAAACTGGCTGCAATCCACCCCAATATCGTGGTGAAAGTTCCCATGATTAAAGACGGTATCAAAGCCATCAAATGGTTTACCGATAACGGTATCCGCACCAATTGCACATTAGTATTCTCTGCCGGACAAGCCATCCTCTGTGCCAAAGCCGGCGCTACCTATGTATCCCCATTCATCGGCCGTATTGACGACAGCGGCTGGGACGGTGTTCAGCTCATCGAACAGATTGCACATATTTACGCCATACAGGGCTTCAAAACCCAGGTACTGGCCGCTTCTATACGTAACGCCAATCACATCATCCGCTGCGCAGAAGTTGGTGCACATGTTTGTACCTGCCCCCTTGATTCTATCATGGGATTGCTGAAACACCCGCTGACTGATATCGGGCTCGCGAAGTTCCTGGAAGATGCGAAGAAAATGTAGTCGCTAGTCTTTAGTCTCTAGTCTTTAGTCAGAAATGCTATCGGATAAGCAGTTTGGGATTTGTGATTTGGAATTTGGAATTTTATCTAAGTATAGTTGAACTAACCCTGCTATACCCGATTAACTCATCTGCCCTTCCCCCAAACGGCCGGTAATACACCAGCACCAGGTAAGCATTCTCCGTTCCGTAATAGTTACCCTCTGTATTTTCCAGCGACACAGCATTGCCATTCGGCGTCCTGTCGGTTTTGGTAACGTAGGAGTAATTATAATAACCCTGCTTCAGCAAGAGGGTTTTCTCATAGATCCCTTTTTCATTGTTGAATTCCATTTTGGAAGACGCGCCGGTTTCATACTGCGTGAGTTCGCCGTAGATATAAATGCTTTTGCCTTCATACGCCCGGTTGCCCGGCGGCACATAACGGAAATGCACATAAGCATAATCGCTCTGCCAGTAAGGATTGGTGCCATCCGCATTTTCCATCGTGTACAAACCGTTGTTATCCCGGTAAGAAACATACACCTGGCTGTTTCGTTCACCATCCGGTTTTACATAAATATCTGTTCTTGTTTTGCTGGTATCCACCATATATTCCACGCGGTCACTCAGCAGCTGCAGGCTGCGGAGGTTGAGCCACCTCCACTCCTTGCCTGCCTGGAACACCGTTGTGTTTTCATCACTGTATTCATAGTAATTACCACGGAAAATCGTGGGTCGGTCGAGATACACCGCCTGGGGCCACGCGTAATTCTGTACTATCACCACTTTAATATCATTGGGCGAAAAAGCATTGATCTGTGCATTCGCCGTATTCACCGTTACCTGCAGCCGCTGGTGTGTGCGGAAATACGCGGCATTAAATGGCTGGAGCACCTGTGTGCCCACCACTGCTTTTGTAGTTAATACAATAAACCGTTTTGTAAATGCCAGTTTGGATGTATCATCATTTATAAACACTTTCAGCAGGTAATTCCCGGCCCGCGAAGGCGCAGAATTCCTTTCCGGTATGGAAGCCTGGTAATGCGTGTAGCGGGTAAGTGCGATGGATGAATTCCTGTACGTCGTAATACGGTTTGATAGAAAACCCCTGGTATAATCATACGGCTGGATATTCGCCGGCGTCCAGTCGGCATTACACAGCACAAAAGAGTAATAATAATTCTTCATGTCAGCATCCAGGTCATCAAAATGCAGTTCCATCTGGTCGTTGCTGTTCAGCGTAATCAGCGGATAACCGTATGGATCGCCCGACCTGAATAATTTTACGGATGCCACATTGGACTTGTAAATATGATCCGGTATCTGCGCCTGCAGCGGATTGGTTACAGCCAGACACAGGGCCATACAGCCGGATATGAGTACTTTAA
This sequence comes from Chitinophagaceae bacterium, assembly GCA_016720825.1. Lineage (GTDB taxonomy): Bacteria > Bacteroidota > Bacteroidia > Chitinophagales > Chitinophagaceae > JJ008. The sequence continues at coordinate 53,416 of JADKJV010000017.1, forward strand.
AACTTGCGGGAGATATACGCATACTGCAAAAATGGGGTAAAAAAAGGGGTTATTCTGCGGAAGCCCCTTATTTTTGAAGAAGACAAACTTTTTCTATTGAAGGTTGCAGGATTTATAGCCAACCGGGTCGCTTTTAACCCGCCCTCAGGACCCGGAAAACAACAATCATTTTCCCGGTTTATCATCCGGTTATCGGTTGTGGCCACTGTTATCAGTGTGGCTGTAATGATCATTACGCTCTCCCTGGCCAACGGATTCCAGCAAACAGTCAGCCGCAAAGTATTCAGCTTTCTCGGTCATATCCGGATCCTTGAAAAAGAACCGGGAAAGATGATCATCTCCGAGGAAACCATCATTGAAAAAAATGATTCCCTCATCAACCAGATCAGGCAGAACCCTGCGGTGGAAAGCGTCCACCCCTATGCCACCAAAGCCGCCCTGCTGAAATCAGGTGAAGGCATGGAAGGAATTCTGATGAAAGGCATTGACAGCAGTTTTGATTACAGCCACTTCAGCGAATTCATGAAAGATGGCAGGCTGGTCACTTTTAACGACAGCAGCTACAGCCGCGATATCATCCTCTCAAAAAGTATTGCAGACCGGCTCAAAGTAAAAACCGGCTCGCAAATACTGATCTATTTTATCAAACCTGATAAAATAAGACCCGATAAACTGACAGTCGCCGGCATTTATAACACCGGCATTGAAGATTATGACAAATCTTTCGTACTCGGAGATATCCGTCTCATCCAGCAACTCAACCGCGACAGCACCATGGAAGATCCGTTCAGCCTCATTGGTGGCTATGAAATCTTCCTGAAAGATTATCACCAGATCAAAAAAGTGTCTGACGAAATTTATGACATGGATGATTTCCCGCAAACCTGGAACACTGTCCCCGTACAGGAAATCTCCCCGAATATATTCGACTGGCTGAACCTGATGGATACAAACCGGAATGTGCTGATGGTGATTATGATTGTAATTGCCATTATCAATATGATGACCTGCCTCATCATTCTTGTGCTTGAAAGAATCCGGATGATTGGTGTACTGAAAGCACTCGGGGCCACCAACTGGACCATCCAGAAAATTTTCCTCCGGCATTCCCTGATCATTACCGGATTCGGTATTATCATCGGAACAGCATTAGGTCTTGGTTTGTTATTTCTCCAGATGAAAACCGGATTTATCCGCCTGCAGGAAGATGCTTATTACATGAGCACCGCAGCTGTAAAGATTGATCTGCTGCAGGTACTCGCCGTTGGCGCAGCCACACTCCTGCTCACCTTCCTCGTACTGATGATCCCTTCCCTGCTGGTACGCAAGATCAGGCCCGTCCAGGCGATCCAGTTCCGTTAATGTTCCTGTTAAATCAGATGTGAAAGTATAATCCCGGTTGCCACTGCGGCATTCAGGGACTCAGCCCTTCCTTTAGCAGGAATGGTAATCCTGTTTGTGGCCATATCAAGTATCTCCGGGCGGATCCCTTTTGATTCATTGCCGATAACAATGATGCCCCGGCTGATCTTTTGCATTTTCGCCGGGTCTTCACCATCAAGTACTGCCGCATAAACCGGTGTATTGGTCTGGCCAAATATCCAGTCGCCGAGGTTAGTATAATGCACCTGCACATGCGCGATACTGCCCATGGCCGATTGTACCGTTTTGGGATTGTATAATTCTGCTGTTTCCAGGCTGCAAACAACAGATTGCAGTCCAAACCAGTCAGCAATACGGATAATGGTTCCCAAATTCCCCGGATCCCGGATATCATCCAGTGCCAGTACCGGTTCAGTGCCGGCATCAGGCAATCCGGCTGTTTCAGGCATTTCTACGACAGCAAGCACCTGGTTAGGTGTGTTTAACTGTGAAATTTTTTCTAATTCAAATTCTTCAACGATGGTAACCGGAATGGATGAATGATGCTGGCCAGCCCATGATTCAAGCGCAAAAATCTCTTTTACCTTCAGAATACCTGGTTGCAGCAGTTCTTCAACGATTTTAGGGCCTTCAGCAATAAACAGCCGTTCTTCCTCCCTGAATTTTTTCTGGCCTAAAGTTTGAATATCTTTGATCCTGTTTTTGGATAGCATAATCTCCTGCAATTTATGATTAAAATACGGCCATCATCCTGCCTCCGGGGCAGCTATTGGGTTTTTATGGCCGTTCTGTTTGTTTTGAGCTCCTGCAGCATCATCGTAAAACAATATCCTGCTAACCGGCCTTTTGTTTTCAAAACAAATATCAACATTAAAGGAAACATCTCCAATGATACCTCCGAAATCCTGCAGTCCAAACTCAAAGGACAACTCGATGACAGCATGCGGGCCCGGTCGGTTTCCAAACTGGTTGAAGTGTGATGAAAAACCCGCCGGTTTATGAAACCGTGAACGCAGAAAAATCCGTGGTTTACATGCATGCCCTGATGAACTCACTGGGCTATTTCAAGGATACTATCACTTATGATACTGTGATGTCATACAAAGGTGATCAGCAACGTACCACTGTCAATTTTAATGTGAAACCCGGAAAGGTAACCCGGTTCGACAGTATTTATTATGGCCTGGATACACCGCTGAAACATCCAAACCAACGGGAATTGCAGGCACTTGCTGTGAAAAATCCGGGAGAATCAACGTTGAAAAAAAATGAGCCTTTTGCAAAAGGGGCTGTTTCAACAGAACTGGACCGGCTGACTGAAATTTACCGGAACAACGGTTATCTCAAATTCACCCGCGAAATGATGATCGGGCTTGGGGATACGGTAGACGTTTCATTACTCCGCCCTACGAACGACCCGTTTGAAGAACTGGAAATCCTGCAGAAATTAAAAGAGAAAAGGAATAATCCCACCGCCAACATTGAACTTAAGATGAAACCGGGCTTTGACACAAGCCGCCTGCGCAAGTATTATGTTGGACGGGTAACAATCCTCCCTGACTTTGGAACTGAAAGCGGGATTGACTCAGCCAGGTACAAAAAGAACACCTACAATAAAGATTCCGCCAATGCGATAATCGTTTTTTACCGGAAAATATTCAAACCCTGGATTTTCGATAATAATGTTTCATTGCACAGAGGAGATCTTTATAACCAAAGCAATTTTTTCAAAACAATCAACCGCTTTAATTCTTTAGGTGCGTGGCGGCTCGTGAATATTGACCAGTTGCCGCGACCTGACCAGGATACAGCGGACTTCACCATCAAACTGATTCCTGCACGGAAATATACTTTCCAGGCAAACCTCGAGGGAAGCAGTAACTCAAATGCCGTATCCGGTAACCTGTTTGGTATTGCGGTCAACCTCGGTTTGCTGAACCGCAATTTTGCACGGGCAGCCAATCAATCGAATACCAACCTTCGTTTTGGTATTGAAGTCGGAGACAGCAGCCTGGTACAAACCCGTCAGTTTATACTGAGCCACGAAATTTATTTCCCCCGTGCCATTCCCAATTTTGGATTTATCAAAGGGAAAGTCAGGGAAACCTTCCGCAGCAAATTTGCATTCAGTGCAGGTAATACGGAAAGGCTGGACCTGTACAACCTGACCACTTTCAATATTTCATTCGGATATGAGTTCAAGGTGAAGAATATGAGTTTCAATCTCCGGATTCCAAATATTGAATACTCCAACCTCATACCCCGCCCGTTGCTGGAAACGCTTTTTGTAAACAACCCATCCCTCCGGAATATTTTCACGGATGGTTTGATTTCATCTATTGCCGCCAACATGACGGCCACCGGCGGGAAAAATAAAAACATCAATGTATTCCGCACCAACCTTGAAGTGTCTGGTTTGTTGTCCGGATTTATCCGGAACAAAACACTGGATGATAACCTGTATAAGTTTATCAAAATAGATGCTGAATTCACCCGCAAGATGGTATTCCGCAAATCGGTGCTTGCTTACCGTTTCTTTGCCGGTGCAGGTTATGAACTGGAGTCCACAAAAAATCCGCAGAAAAGGAAAAACCTGCCGTTCTTCAAACAATACTTTGCGGGCGGACCGAACAGTATGCGGGCATGGGCTTTGCGTAAACTGGGGCCGGGATCAACCGTAAAAGCATTCAACGGCTCAACCGGTTTATTTGAACGTTACGGGGATATACAAATTGAAACCAATCTCGAATGGCGCTTCCCGCTGACCACTGTATCGGGTGTGAAATTAAATGGCGCACTCTTTACTGATATCGGGAATGTATGGCTGATGAAAAGTGCCGCCGGTGATCCGGAGCAGGTTTTCAGGTTCAATAAACTCGGTGAAGATATTGCCGTAGGAATGGGCGTCGGGTTAAGGGTTGATTTTGATTTCTTCGTTGTGCGGTTTGATTTCTCCCATAAAGTAAAAGACCCCAGTCCTTCACCCACCTACCAGAGCCTGCGGAACAAATGGTTCGGTTATGCAAAGGATAATTTCTTTAAGGGAACTCAATTCCAGCTGGGTATCAGTTATCCTTTCATACTCTGATTACTCCTGATCTTTTCTTCGAATGCCTGGATAGTCATGGCATCATCCACGGAAAATGCCCCGATTTTTGTTCGACGCAGGCTGCTTAAGTAGGCACCGCAACCCAGTGCCTGTCCGAAATCATTTGCCAGGCTTCGTATATATGTTCCGGTAGAACACACTACCCTGAAAAACACTTTAGGTCCTTCAATTGCTGTAATCTCAAAAGCATGAATGGTAACCGGGCGCGGCTCCAGTTTAACTTCCTGCCCGCGTCTGGCCAGTTCATACACTCTTTTCCCATCTACTTTGATGGCTGAATGCGCCGGCGGTATCTGCAGTATCGGTCCCGTGAATGGAACAGTAGCAGCTTCAATTTGTTCTTTTGTCAGATGCTCATAAGGTTTAACATCCACCGGTTCTGATTCAAGATCATACGTAGGTGTGGTGGCGCCCAGTGTAAAAGAACCGGTATATTCTTTTTCCTGCGCCATATAATTATTGATCTGTTTGGTGAATTTTCCGGTGCAGATAATAAGCAAACCGGTGGCAAGCGGGTCTAACGTTCCGGCATGCCCTACTTTTTTGGTCTTTACGAGATAACGGACTTTGCGCACCGCATCAAAAGAAGTCCATTCAATAGGTTTGTCAATAAGGATAACCTGTCCGGTTTCGTATATATTCTCAGGGGCCTGATCCATGGGCGCAAATGTACAGTTTAAAAGGGAGCGGTCAGATAGACATCCTGGTTTTCAGTTCCAGGTATTTGTTCACTGTATTGATGGTGAGATGTTCCGGTGTGGTAAGAATGGAAGGGATCCCGTTCTTATGTAATTCAATGACCATCTGCCTTTTTTCGTATGCAAATTTCTCGGCGATGGTTTTGATGTAGATATCTTCCAGGGAAGCGGCTTTGCTTTCTACAACAGATTTCAGTTCTGAGTTATAGAAGAACACCACCAGTAACAGGTGATAGCGGGCCATTTTCTTTAGCGCGGGCAATTCACGCTGGAGGCTTTCCAGGGATTCAAAATTGGTAAACAGCACCAGTAAACTGCGGTTCGTAACCCTGTTCCGGATAACGGAGAACAGCTTTTCAAAATCCGGTTCAAAAAAATCTGTTTTCTGTTTGTATAAAGTTTCCAGGATCATATTCATCTGTGTGGTCTTTTTATCAGCCACCACAAATGAATCAATATTTTTCTCGAAGGTAACGATACCGGCACGATCCTGTTTCACCAATGCCACATTGCTCAGCACCAGCGAGGCGTTGATGGCGTGATCAAGTAGGGTCATACCATGGAAAGGCATTTTCATCACCCGGCCTTTATTGATCAGGCAGTAAATCTGCTGGCTGCGTTCATCTGTAAAATTATTCACCATCAGCGCATCCTTACGGGCTGTGGCTTTCCAGTTGATAGTGCGGTAGTCATCGCCGCGGACATATTCCTTGATCTGTTCAAACTCCATGCTGTGGCCGAGTTTGCGGATCCGCTTGGCACCCACTTCCTGCAGGCGGTTACTCACGGCCAGTAACTGGTAGCGCCGCATCTGCACATAAGAAGGATACACTTTCACTACTTGCCGCGCAGGGAAAATATAACGGCGTTTGATCAGCAGTAACGGGCCGTGGGCAAAAACATTAATGTCACTAAAAACATATTCGCCGCGGTAGAGCGGACGGAGTGTATAATCCAAATCATGCTCTTTGCCACCATCCAGTTTGATTTTCCGCAGCCAGTCACGCACCTGGAATTCCGCAGGCAGTTCATCAATAATACTCATCCGCACCGGGAAAGGGTATGCATTTTTGATGCGGATATGCACTTTATTCAGATCACCCATACTGAATCGTTCGGCCAATGAACGCACTGCCGTTACACCATGGCGAATTGTGTAGAGCAGTAAAAAATCAACCAGCAATGTTAATCCCAGTAATGCAAGCACGGCCCAGCCTGCACGGAATAATGGCGGCCAGAAATAACTGAGCAGGAAGATGACTGACGCACTTCCTGCGATATAGTAAACAATTTTATTAAAGTAAAATGACCGGATCACTTTGTTGATTATAATTCAATACAATTACACTACCTGGGCACATCAATACTCTGGATCACCTGTTTGATTACTTCATCCTCGGTGATACCTTCCATTTCTTTATCGGGTGCCAGTATAATCCGGTGCCTGAGCACTGGTACAGCCACACCCAGAATATCTTCCGGCGTTACAAAATCCCGGCCCTGCATCGCGGCCATGGCTTTTGATGCGTTCATGATGGCCAGGGATGCACGCGGTGAAGCGCCGAGGTAAATGGATTTATGGTTGCGGGTCTGGTGCACCAGCTTCGCAATAAAACTCATCAGCCTGCCTTCAATTACCAGTGTTTTAATTTGTTTACGCAGTTCATTTACCTGCTGGCCCTGCAGTGCAGGTTGTACCATATCCATAGCCGTGGTATTACCCATCTGGTGGAACTGGCGAAGGATCATTTCTTCTTCCGCTTCAGTAGGATAAGGCACTGTAATCTTAAACAGGAAACGGTCAAGCTGCGCTTCCGGCAACCGGTAAGTGCCCTCCTGCTCGACCGGGTTCTGGGTAGCCAGCACCATGAAGGGGGAAGACATCGGGTAAGTTTTTCCATCCACCGTTGCCTGGCGTTCTTCCATAATCTCCAGCAAAGCAGATTGTGTTTTGGCCGGGGCCCGGTTAATCTCATCCACCAATACCAGGTTGGAAAAGATGGGACCTTTCCTGAACTCGAATGTTGCTTCACGGGGATTGAACACCGGTGTACCGATTACATCCGAAGGCATCAGGTCAGGTGTAAACTGAATCCGGGAGAACCCGGCATTCACACTCTTTGCCACCAGTTTGGCGGTAAGTGTTTTGGCCACACCAGGTACGCCTTCAATCAGCACGTGTCCTTCTGCCAGCAGGGCGGCAATGATCAGTTTGACCATTTCATCCTGCCCCACGATGATTTTACGGATCTCGTTGCGGATTGACATGACGGCGCTGTTGAGGGCAGTCAGATCAGTTCTTTGTTGAAAAATAGGTTCTTCCATATCAGGCTGTTTTATAAAATGATTCAAGTTGTTGGTGAAATTCTGTTACCTGTGCCGGACTGACCTGCACGGGATTATTCAGGTATAAAATAAATGAAACGATGCCCCTGACTTCATGTTCTGGTGCACCGGATTTAAAAATCAGGTTCTTGATAAAGGTCTCATCGAGGGAAGCGGTACTGAGCTTGTATTTATTGCGCACATATTCGAGGAAATAAGCACCCATTTTCCGGCATAGATTAAAGTGATCGCCTTTGTCGAAATACAACCGGCCAACTGTTTTCACAAAATCCAAAGAATCATTTTGCGGGCGCCTGATTAATGGAATCAGCCGTTGCCTGCGGCGCATTTCCAGCAATGCATACAACAACAGAGTGATGGCAGCCGTGAACAAAGCCCATTTCAAAGCCGGATACTGCATCAGCACACCCAGTAATCCTTTTTTCTTCACCGGGGCTTCTGAGGTCATGCGTTTGTATTTAAAATACTCATCCCACACAATGGTTTTGGTTTCCGGTTTGATGACGGAGAAAGCCTGTTCGTAATAACTGAAATTCTTTTTATGCAGCAGGAAATAATTGGTGAATGCAATCGGTGCCAGGTGGAGATAGAAATTCCCTGACCCTGACTTTAGATGGATAAAATTGGGATCTCCGCTTTTATTATAACCAAGCACCCGGGTGGTGGTTTCATCCACCGCTTCAAATACATGGCTGAAATTGAAACCGGGGAATACAAATAAACGGGTACTGTCAAAATAATCGGCCGATAATCTTATGGAAAGACTGTCGTTCTCATAACCCAGCCGGCCAAGGCGGTCATACCGGTTGAAAGGTGCCTCATTGGGGCCATTGGTGGTGCAATGCAGTAATCTTTCAACGGCATACGAAACGGAACTGGCACTGATAAATACATCATTCCCGTTTTCTGCAAACCGGATCAGTCTTTTGATTTCATCATCATCCGCACCGAAATGTTCAACAATGATTATTAATGCCTGGGCATCGGATGAGTTGGATAATGAATCCCAGTATCCCGGTTCGGAGCGTTCAGTTGACAGAGTGGCATCCGGGAATAAATCGTGCAGGTGCTCGTACGCCACCCAGGTACCATATGGCAATTTATCACTCCGGGTTAATGTAACACGGTTATCGATCTTTTTCTTTTTGTTGCTGCCCGATCCGCTGTCAGTAACGATCAGCAGCACGATGCCCACCAGCACCAGACCCGAAATAATATAGAGTGCCCGCTTTTTCAATATTTGCTGAGTTCTTTTTCCATCCTGTCAAAATCATGGCGGATGAGTTCATACATATCTTCTGTTACCGGGAACTGTCCGTACCAGCTGTATTCATAATCACGTGTAATCCGGAAGAAATCTTCATAATAACGTCCGCCCTGCAGTTGCATCATGTAATCAAAATTGGTTTTATCCTGTGTGTAACGGATAACCTGGCGCTCTGACATTAACTTGAGCATACGCAGGTAATGCAACCGCACGGCCAGCCGGAAATTACCCGCCTGTCTTGCTTTTTCAATTTCCTGCTGGTAATTGATGGCGAAAATATCTTCCGGGATTTCACCATCACCATCCATCGCCATCTGTACATTCTTCCTTCTGAAAATACCCACATTATTACTGCTCAGGTAAATGGCGATACAGGTGGCAAAACCACCGATGATGATAATCCAGAGAATGCTCTGGAACCAGGTTTGGTCAGTAAGCCTTGTACGCGGCGGCCTGATATCTATTGACTCATTCTCTTCATCAGCCGGCTTTTTCCCATCCGGTGCGAGGTCAGCATACCAGAATGCCTTTTCTTTTTTTTCATCCTGCACTGCACCCGGCCTGGCCTGCCTTGCATGGATTTTAGGATATTCATCCTGGTATTCTATTTCAGAAAAATAATTGACAGGATCTGTGTCATACGTTTTCACTTCATCCACTACATCGCCTGAGCTGTCAACGATTTCCACCGGAGCAACTTCTACACGGGGAGCTGTGGTATCTGGCTCTTCTGTCTGTGCCTGGCCGGATAAAGGCATCCCGAACAGGATTACCAGCATCACTATCCGGCATTTTGAAAAAATTTGGGTGAATGGGTTTGCACTGCGCATCATACATCCTCCTCGTTTAATTGAACAGAAAGCCTGCGGTGCAGGAGGATCGGGTAAATCACAAAATACCAGACTACAAAAATGCCACAGGCAGCAAGTATCGTAATATTAATGGCAGGATGCATTTTATAATGGCGGGTAACAAATCCTTCGAACATGGCGGCCACCATAAAAACCGGCAGCAGTCCAACTACAATTTTCACACCATCCTTAGCCCCGCGTATCAGGGAATCCAGTCTTTTAATAGTGCCCGGGAATAAAAAACTCTTGCCCATCACGATACCGGCTCCGCAGGCCAGGATGATAGCCGTCAATTCAAGCGTACCATGGATCATCACACCCATCGCCGCGGTTGTACCCAGGTTATGGGAAAAAAACATATGGTCAAATGCCCCGATGCGGGCTGCTTCATTGGCCAGTGAAAAAATACTCAGGAAACAAAAAGCAATGCCTTTGGCAAAATAAATAAGGGAGACAGTAATATTATTAAACATGATCCCCAGCCACATGATGACAGGGTTACCCGACTGGTACACACCCAGCGGATTACCATCCTTGATATTATCGAGTGTCATGTCCACATAATCATCACCCAGCATTTCCCGCACAAAATTGGGATCATTGGCAGAGGAGAAAAAGCCAATCGCAAAAAACAATACAAAAATGATAAAGGAAAACAGCATCACCCCATGGTGTTTGCGGATCGTCATCGGCAGTTCATACTTCCAGAAACCGGTTAACCGGTTATTCTCTTCTTTGCGCCGCTGGTAAATACCGAGGTAAATGCGGGAAGCCTGGTTATTGATATATTCAGTAACCCCGCTGGTAGGATAAAATGTTTTGGCATAAGCCAGGTCATCCACCAGCTGGATAAAATCCCTGGCCATATCATCGGCATCATCCGCAGGCTGGTGCTGAATCCTTTCCCAGCGATCCTTGTTTTTTTTGATAAATAGGGCTTCCCTCAAGGGTTGATAGTTTCTGGTGTAAAATAGTGCTTTTTAGCGAGTCGGCGTTGCCTGTTGCCCAGCTACCAGTTACCAGTTTCCAGTTACCAGTTGCCTGCCACCTGCATCCTGCCACCTGCATCCTGCCTCCTGCATCCTGCCTCCCTGCATCCTGCCACCTGCATCCTGCCACCTGCATCCTGCCTCCTGCATCCTGCCTCCTGCCACCTGCTTCCTGCCACCCTTTGCCTGTTAGCAACAATCCCTTAAATTTACCCCATGAGCATCATCCGCATTCCCACCAATTTCAACATCGACATCGATTTTGAGATACCGGAATTTTACCGGAGGCTGCTGGCATTGCTGACGGACATACTGGTGCTCTTTTTCTATTTTAAAATAGCCAATGCGATCATGGATTCCTATGCCAGGAGCCACGATTATTTTGATAACGACACCCGGTATAATGTAGGCTACCTGGGTATTGTGTTTTTTATTCCCATCATTATTTACCACCCGATTTGTGAAATCACGATGAACGGGCAGAGCTTTGGGAAAAAACTGCTGGGATTGAAAGTGGTAAATATAAACGGAGGCAGGCCTTCGATCAGCCAGTTCCTGATCAGATGGCTGATCCGGACTTCGGACATCATGATGGTTGTGATTATTATCAGCAATCTGTCAATATTCTTTCGCTTCAACCTCACCCTGCTGATGTCGGTACTCCTGTTTATAACAGACATCGTACTTGTTGTAACCACCCGGAAAGCACAGCGCCTGGGTGATATACTCGCCAATACAATACTGATCCGGGTTAATACCCAGCGGAGTATTGACCAAACCGTGTTCATGCATGTGGCGGATAACTATGTGCCCTCCTATCCGGAGATTATGCAGTTAAGCGACCGGGATATTAATGCCATAAAAAGCATCCTGGAAACGGCCCGCAAAAGGGGACTACCGGATGGCTGAAACCGCTGCAGATAAAATCAAAACCCACCTCAATATAAAAAGCAATTCTTCCCCTTTTGATTTCCTGGATATCCTGTTGCGCGATTACAACTACCTCTCCACCAAATAAAAAAACCCGGCGAACCGGGTTTATAAAAAAAATAAAGTCAGCATTATAAGTTTCCGGCAACGCCTAATAAAATGAGTAATAAAAGGATGATGATGATGATGGCCCAAAAGGCGAAGTAATTCCTTACCCCTGCAAAACCGGCATTCAGTGTGGCCTGGTCATTGGTGCGGAGACCACCATTGATTTTATTCCCTGCATTGATCGCAAAGATGGATGTAATCACAAAAACCAGTCCCACCACTATATAAAAAGCCATTCCAATGTTACCCAGCGTACCCATGCTCATACCTGAACTGCGGTAGCGGTATCCATAGTCGAGTGACTCATAGCGGCTGATTGCGGCCTGTACCATGATTCCCAGGATAACAAATAAAATACCAAGTATCAATCCGCAAATACCCAGCACTTTAGCCCATGAAGCTGCACTTCGCAGGGTATAACTGTTTTGGGCATCCAGGTTCAGCTGGAATAATGATGTGTTCTGATTTTGTTCCATAATAAACAGTGTTTTGATTCAATATAAAAGTAAAGTCAGCCGGGCATCCGGGCAAAATTATTTTTTCCATCATATAGAACGCGGCAGCTTCTGCAGGAGATTTATCATATAAACCAACTGATAACCCACCACTAACAGGTTCAGGCCCATACTCACTATCCCGTAAGTAAACGACAGGTTTAGCCGGCTGAAACCCTGGTTAAACCGGGCCACATCATGCCTTACAGAAGATGCTTTAAAATCGGTTATCGCCCTCCAGAAATGCACTACCTGTACCACTGTGAAAAGAATGATCAGCAATGTCACATAAGGATATATGCGCTGTTCCCTGGAAATAAACTTTGCGTAATACTCATTACTGTATAATACAAGCTGGATAACAGCCATGGCCATCTGCATTACTGTGATAACAACCAGTATCAGGATTAAAAACCTGGCGGTATTCACCATCCGGAATAAAGACTCTTTGCCGGTGGCATTCAGTTTCACTTCAAACAATTCCTGCTCTTCCGGCATTGGCAACTTTTAATAAGCCCTGGCAAATAATACACGCTGCGTGGAAGGTTTACCGGTAAGGATACACTGTCCGGCTTCGGGCGGATTGTTCAGCGGTATGCAACGGATCGTGGCCTTGGTTTTTTCCTTGATCGCATCTTCCGTTTCACCGGTGCCATCCCAATGGGCAGAAACGAAACCACCTTTTTCATCCAGCAGTTTCACAAACTCATCCCAGGTATTGGCCGACGAAATATGCTCTTCGCGGTAAGCCAGCGCTTTTTTATACATGTAGTCCTGGATTTCCAGCAGCAGTCCGTCAATATACTGCGCAATGCCTTCCAGGCTCACCGTCTTTTTCTCTTTGGTATCCCGGCGGGCCACTTCCACTTCATTTTTCTCCAGGTCGCGGGCACCCAACGCCAGTCGGACCGGCACACCTTTCATTTCATGCTCGGCAAATTTCCAACCCGGACGGGCATTGTCATTGTCATCATATTTCACACGGATACCAAGGCGTTTCAGGTTATCCATAATTTCCTTCACGGCTTTATCCACCACTGCTTTCTGTTCCTCTCCTTTATAAATCGGAACGATTACCACCTGTAAAGGTGCAATACGCGGCGGCAGGATCAGGCCCTGGTCATCACTGTGTGCCATAACCAGTGCGCCAACCAGTCGGGTGCTCACACCCCAGCTGGTGGCCCATACATAATCCAGTTTATTTTCCTTGTCGCTGAATTTTACGTCAAAAGCTTTCGCAAAATTCTGTCCCAGGAAATGCGAAGTACCTGCCTGCAGTGCTTTTCCATCCTGCATCAGGGCTTCTATGCAATAAGTATCTTCTGCACCGGCAAATCTTTCATTGGGTGTTTTCACACCTTTGATCACAGGAACGGCCATCCAGTTCTCCACGAAATCTGCATATACATCCAGCATTTTTTCAGTCTCAATCACAGCTTCTTCACGGGTGGCATGGGCCGTATGTCCTTCCTGCCACAGGAATTCTGCCGTGCGCAGGAATAAACGCGTACGCATTTCCCAGCGAACCACATTCGCCCACTGGTTTATCAAAAGGGGGAGGTCGCGGTAAGATTGTATCCAGCCTTTATACGTACTCCAGATAATCGCTTCGCTCGTCGGCCTTACCACCAGTTCCTCTTCCAGCTTGGCTTCCGGATCAACAATCAGTTTGCCTTTATTATTCGGATCCGCTTTCAGTCGGTAATGCGTTACAATCGCACACTCTTTGGCAAAACCTTCCGCATTCTTTTCTTCTGCCTCAAACAGGCTTTTGGGAACAAACAAAGGGAAATACGCATTCACGTGACCCGTATCCTTAAACATTTTGTCAAGCGCATCACGCATGTTTTCCCATAAGGCATAGCCATAGGGCTTAATAACCATACAACCGCGCACTGCTGAATAATCAGCCAGTTCGCCTTTAATAACTAAATCATTATACCATTGGGAATAATCCGCTGCTCTTGATGTGATTTCTTTACTCATAACTAAATATATACTCGCTTAAAATTCAAAAATCAAAATTCAAAAATGAAACCTCTCAATCCTTGTGCCCTTTGTTCCTTCTTCGTGCCCTTAGTGGTAAAAAAAACACCCCCAAAAGCCACCCGTACCCCCGACTAACGACTAAAGACTACCGACTAACGACTATTTAAGTCCACTTTAACACACCCCCATGCAATATTTCTTCAAATGGCTGAGTCTTTGTGGGTTAGTATCTGTTGCGGCACAAAGTCGCACAAAAGTAGTAACTTCATTTTTAACCCGCTAAACCATTTGCCATGAAAACTGTAATTCTACTCCTTGCAGTTTCAGCAGCCGCCCTTGGCAGTTGCAATACCGCCTATAAAACCACCCAAACCCCGGACGATGTGTACTTTTCGCCCCTGCGGCCGGTGGAGGAACGCACAGCCCGTAATGACGACGATCAACAGCGTGATGACAGCTATTACGAGGACCGTTACCTGCGGATGAAAGTCCATAATTATAACCGCTGGTCAACACTCGACGACTGGTATTATGATGCCAACCAATACAGGTATACCTCGTATAATTATGCCTTTGGTTACAACCCCTGGACGCCTTACACTTACTGGAACAGCTATTACAATCCCTATTACCAGCATTGCAATTATAATAACCCGAAGTCGAATTCCACAGCGTATAACCATCCCAGGAATTTCAACCTGAATACGTACAACAATAATTCGCTGACCAATAACAATTTCCGCAATCCCAAACTGGGTAATGGCACCACCACACAGGTGTACAGTACGCCGAGGAACAATACAAACACGCGGACAAGGAACAACGAATCGGGCAGTTTCCTCAGGAATATCTTCAGCAGCAACTCGAACAATTCTTCTTCTTCGAATAATAACTCATCTTCAGGAAGCAGCAATAATTCCAGTTCCAGCTCAAGTTCCAGTTCCAGTTCAAGTTCCAGCAGCAGCTCTAGCAGTTCAGCACCTGTCAGAAGGTTCTGATTCCTGCCAAGCCCTGATTGTTAACCTGCACAGCCATGCTGTAACAGGATTTATGTACCTGTAATGCTGATAAACATGAAAAAAATACTCTTCCTCCTGATATGTATCCCTGTGACCGGAAGCCTCCTCGCGCAGGAACCGGCCGATGCCCTCCGTTACTCCTGGTATACTTCCAGCGGTACTGCAAGACAGCAGGCTGTGGGTGGTGCCATGACTTCCCTCGGCGGCGATATCTCTGCATTATTTGTCAACCCGGCCGGTCTTGGTTTTTATAAAACCGGTGACGTGGTTTTCACCCCCGGATTTAAACTCAACCGCAATGCCTCTACATATTTCGGGCATGCTGAAACAGAAAAGAAAAACTATGCTTCATTAGGTACAAGCGGTTTTGTGATGAGTGAAGGATACTATTCCCGCAGTACCAAAAAATACCATGGCAGTTCTTACAGTCTCGCGATAAACCAGACTGCCAATTTTGGCAGCAACATGCTGTACCGTGGCATCAATAACCAGAGTTCTTATTCCCAGAAATTCCTGGAAGAAATCAGGAATAAAAATGATAAAGACGCCAACAACGTGGCTGCCGGATATCCATTCGGCACCAGCCTGGCTTTTAATACTTACTGGATTGATACCATTGCCGGCGGAACCCCCAACAACTACCAGTTTAAATCGAGAGCACCATTAGCCACTGGTTTAATCCAGGAAAATAATATCATCAACTCCGGTGGTATTACGGAAATAGCCTTTGGCGGTGCTGTTAATTATAACGACAAATTCTTTATCGGAGGCACACTGGGCATTCCAATTTTACATTATAAAAGACAATCCACCTTTACTGAGGCGGATGCCACTTCCAATACCACAAACTTCTTTGACTTTGCAAGTATTTCAGAAAACCTGACAACATCAGGTGTCGGTATCAATCTGAAGGCCGGGTTGATTTATAAGCCTGCGGAATATATCCGTTTGGGATTTGCTTTCCACTCTCCCACTTTCTATTCGCTGACGGATAAATACAATGCCGAAGTGACCACCAATTCAGAAACTTACCACGGCAGCCTTGTTCAGTCATCACATGACTTTACTGAAGGGAAAGATGCTGAATTCAAATACAGCCTGCTTTCCCCTTACCGCCTGATGGTAAGCGCTTCCTATGTGTTGCGTGAAATCCAGGATGTGCGGAAGCAAAAAGGATTCCTGACAGCTGATATCGAATACGTGAACTACACGTCCTCCTCATTCAAAACAGATCCGGAAGGCGATAACAGCCAGTCAACAAAAGACTATCTCAAAAACCTGAACAAAGCCATTGACAATGCATACAAAGGCGCGTTCAATTTCAAAGTGGGCGGTGAATTAAAATTCACAACCGTCATGGCCCGTCTCGGATTATCCTATTACGGCAATCCGTACAAAGACCTCGGTCATGCTGAAAAAGGACATAAGTTCCAGGTAAGCGGAGGATTAGGTTACCGCAATAAAGGTTTCTTTATTGATGCTGCTTATGTACATACGATGGGAAAAGATGTTCATTTCGGATACCGCCTCGACAGTTCTCCTTTCAGCGGGGCTGCTGTAAAATATACGGGTGGTACGGCTTTGTTAACTGTAGGTTTCAAGATTTAGTCGCAACCAATACCAAAAGTCTTTACCACATAGGAACATAGGCACATAGATACACATAGGAAATACATGAAACTGTTCCTATAGAAGTATCATTACGAAGTATTAGGAATTGCGTATTGTATTTCTATGTGCAACTATGTGCCTATGTTCCTATGTGGTAAAGACTTTTAAAATTTCCTCCTTCATCCCCCCTACATCCCCCGGCGCAAACCATTTCACATCTTCTTCTTTCCTGAACCAGGTCATCTGCCGCTTGGCATATTGTCTTGTATGATGTATGATTTGCTGTTCCGCTTCTTCCAGCGTTATTTTTCCGTCGAGGTATTCAAATATTTCTGAATAGCCTACCGTCTGCAGCGCATTCATGTTCCGGAATGTAACTAATGATTTCACTTCTTCCACCAGTCCGTCATTGAACATCTTGCGGACCCTGGCTGCGATGCGTTCCCGCAATTCTTCCCGGGGCAGTTCCAATCCGATTTTTATAATGTCAAAATCACGGGGCTTGGCCACGGAAGAACGGTATGAAATAACAGACCGGCCGCTTTGTTCCATGACTTCCAATGCACGCATCATGCGTTGTGGATTCTGCATTTCACCTTGTGCAGCAAAAAGCGGGTCCTTTAATTGTACTTCTGACATCAGCCAGGGCATTCCTTTTTCCTGGTAGTCATTTTGAATCCTGAGCCGGATGACCGGGTCTGTTGCCGGCATTTCATCAAGACCTGCGATGAGGGCCCGCAGGTATAAACCAGTTCCGCCGCAAACAATCACCATATCATTCATCCGGAATAAATCATCCGCTTTTTCGAGTGCCCAGTTTTCATACCAGGCAGCATTGATATCATCCAGTATACTGTGTGATGCAATAAAATGATGGGGTACTTCAGCCAGTTCCTCCATGGAAGGCCGGGCCACACCGATTTTCAACTCCCGGTAACATTGCCGGCTGTCGGCACTGATGATGGAGCAGGAGAACTGACGCGCCAGTTGTATAGCCACGGCAGTTTTACCCACAGCTGTGGGACCCGCAATACACACCATAACCGGGCGATGTCTTCTTTTCAAAATAGTTGTAATTGGAAACTAAAAGAATTGATGCATCAGACTTCTTCTTCCCCTTCGGCGCCGGCTTCTTCCAGTCCGCCCAGGTCCTCACCATCTTCATCCTTCTCACCAAAACCTTCACCAACCTGGGAGAGATCATATTTCTCTTCCACATCAGCAAATTTTTCTCCCAGCAGGCCTTTGGTGCCATACTGGCTGGGCGCAATGCCTTCGGTGCGTGATACAGAGGGATAAGTGACTTTGGGATTTTCTTCCTTGGACACACTGATCAGTTCAACCAGGAAAGTCCAGTTTTTATTGAAGTCGTATACGTAAACAAATTTCTGGTTTGGATCACGGATCTCAGTACCCACATGCGTATCACTCATCAGCAGGGGTGCTACTTTATAATCACGATCATAAATCTCCAGGGAAATCTCACGTCCGCGCAGCCAGTGGTCATTACTGCGGAAAAACGTAGCCTTATGTTTATTGTCAAATTCGTATCCTTTCAGAATAGTATCGTGCAGGTCACGGAATGACTGGTTATGCCGGATAACCACATCACGGTAAACACTTTCGTCTTCCTCAAAATAGACCCTGAATTTCAGAATTGCCATACACAAAATTAAGGTTTCTTCACTTTGTAACCCAGTTCCTCCGCTTTACTGATCATAAACGCAAAAGCCGCCTCGTAAGTATTCGGGATTAAGCCATCCAGCATGGCATCTTTTACAGCATCTTTGATTAATCCCACTGGTTTTGAAGGGGGAATCCCGAAAGTTTCCATAATCAGTTCACCGCTGACGGGCGGCTGCCAGCTGCGGATATGGTCTTTTTCCTCCACTTCCCGGCAACGCTCCCGCACCAGCTGGAAATTCTCCAGGAACCTTTTAACTTTTTGTTTGTTTTTGGAAGTGATATCCGCTTCACACAACATCATCAACGCATCAAAATCATCTCCGGCATCAAACAGTAAACGGCGGATGGCACTGTCGGTAATATTCTCTTTAGTGAGGCTGATCGGCCGCAGGTGCAGTTCCACCATCTTCTTCACAAATCGCATTTCTTCGTGCGCAGGAAGCCTGAACTTTGTAAATATCTTCGGCACCATCCTGCCACCAACGACTTCGTGTCCGTGGAAAGTCCAACCATGACCTTCTTCAAATTTTTTGGTAAGGGGTTTGGCAATGTCATGCAGTATGGCAGCCCAGCGCAGCCAGAGATCATTTGATTTAGCTGATAAATTATCCAGCACCTGCAGGGTATGGTAGAAATTATCTTTATGACCAAGTCCATCTTTATACTCTGCCCCGGCCAGCGCCGTCATTTGCGGAAATTTTCTTCAATCGTAAAACCAAGCTGGCTGGCAAAACGGATGGCACGCATCATACGCAACGGGTCATCACTGAAAGTTTGTCCCGGCGCCAGCGGCGTACGGATAATTTTATTGTTCAGGTCTTCTGTTCCGTTGAAAGGATCCACCAGTTTACCATAATCAGCTTTATTCAGGCTGATGGCCATGGCGTTGATGGTAAAATCGCGGCGGAGCTGGTCATCAGCAATTGTTCCGGGTTCCACGTCCGGCTTACGGGAATCATGGCGGTAACTTTCTTTACGTGCACCCACAAATTCAATATCAAATCCGTCCACGGAAATATGGGCTGTACCAAAATTTTGAAAAAGCTCACTTTGGGAACCGGTTTGAAACGGGATGCCACTGCATGTGCCAGTGCAATACCGTCGCCGGCACAAACAATATCCGCATCCTTCGTAGGCCGACCCAGGATTTTATCACGCACAAAGCCCCCGACCAGGTATGTTTCAAACCCGGTGGTGGCCGCAGCAGCGGCTATATTTTCCAGTATGTCCAGTTCCGCAGAACTGCATTGAATATCCATAATCGCGGCAAAGTTATGCAGGGAAAAACTATCAGGAATGTTTTTGTATTTTCGGTAAAACTGAACACATGCGGCAAATTACCGTCTCCCTGATTCTGCTCTTTTCTTTATTAACCCAGTCAGCAAAAGCGCAGGACAAACTTCCTCCCTACCCCGATGTGATCCGGCATTTTTTCAGCCATTACAGCTATGAACCAGCTGAATTTACAGATGCCCTGCTGATGGCCAAAAAGAAAGAAGGCTGGTATGTTACTATCGTAAACCAGACCGAAAACGACCGCATCAAAAAACAGCAATTATTCTGGGATCTTAAAACCGGGCAATACCTCCCGCTCGAAGGTTTTAATGACCGGCTGTCGGACGAGGAAGCACAAACTAAAATCTACGACTACCTGTCGGGTACTTCTTCCGTTTTTAATTTCTACGGTTATGAACGCTGCCGGTATTACGGCTTTACCGGATGGGAAATGGCTCTGATCAGGGATTATGGATCAAACGTAACAGCACTCAGTGATACCATGCTCGACGGTTTAGCAAGGGCATACTCTTTTTATGCAACCGGGTTTTTATGGAGCCAGACAGGGCAACTGGATGGCAACAATGATCCACTACGCACCCAGCTGGATAATATGGAACAGCCTTCACCTGAGAGGATCATGAAGTTTAAAAATTACGTTGACACATCTCTCAGCTTTTACAAATTGCTTACCGGGAAAAATCCTGCTTATAAAGGGGTTGTTGGCAACGCTGCCATGAAAATGTTCAACGAACAGATGCATGGCTATCACATGATGATGCTTGCTGGTGACAGCCTGAAAGCAAACGAATACCTGAATAGTATCACGCCGGATCCCATATTCTTGGCGATGGCGAAAAATTATTTAGCAGGTCTCGCGCCCAATGCAATAATTATTACCTATGGTGATAATGATACTTACCAGCTTTGGTATGCGCAGCAGGCCCTGAAATACCGCAAGGATGTGGCGGTGATCAACAACAGCCTGCTGGGTCTTGCTCCTGCAGTAAACTGGATTAAATCAGCTAAAGTGGTTGACTTTACCATTCCTGCATCCAGCTACAGCAAACAGTTTTGGCAATATGCCCGGCATTACCAGACAGCCGCCGGTTCAACATCCGCACAAACCGTTTCGGAATTCCTGGAAGAACTGAAAAACCAGAAAATTTCACAGCCCGATGCCAGTACTTATGAACCCCTCAGCTATACACATACGAAACTGACCATCCCGGTAGATATGGCTAAACTCCAGAAAACCGGCGTGCCCGGCAAGGTGATTAAAAACATCCAGGCTGAACTGGGCGAGTTTATGTTTTTAAGTGATATCCTGACCCTCGATATCATCAATACCAATATTTATACCCGGCCGATATATTTTACAACAACTTTCGAACCGCTTGCAAAATATATACAACAGGAAGGATTTGTATACCGGCTGACAACTGAACGTGGAAAAGAAGATACCCTGACGCAAACAGAAGTCCTGCTGACAGAAAAAGCCCTCAACACCCAAATACAACTGCCTGCGTTATACCAGCAAGGAGCAGCACCGCATCCCCTTGATTTTTTTGACAATACTTATATCAGTGCATGCCAGCGAGTGGCAGATTATTATTTCGCCAATGCAATACCCGGCAAAGCCAGGACCTGGTCTAAAAAAGCATTCGATTATTCAACCAGTCATAATGCTTATGTCAACTTTTCGATTGTGAAAATGGCCGACATCCTGTTTAAAACGGGGGAAAATGAAACCGCTGTCAAATGGCTGGAGAAAATGGCTGTGCAAATCGAATATAATTTCAATCATCCGGCGGCACTGGTCCTGAACCTGGATAAAAGTATGGCCGCTTCTTTTGTATTAATGATTCAATCCACATTAAAAGGAAACAGTAATCAAAGCAAAATAGTGGATGATGTGCTGCAGCGGCTGAGTACAGAATAATCAGGGTCTGATGATTGTCAGTTCACCGTTATCACCCCACCTGATGATGGAAGATGGCTGTGCCGGTGTTTTATCATCCCTCCGGTGCTGGGGAATATAATCCACCCCTGACTTAATGGCTTCGCTGATTTCATCAAAAAAAGCCGGGGGCTTCTCTCCGGAAATATTGGCGGAAGTGGACACGATCGGTTTGCGCAACCGCTTCACCAGGTGTTTGCAGAATTCATCTTTACAGATCCGAATCGCTATACTGCCATCTTCTGCCACCAGGTTATCAGCCAGACCAATGGCGCCTGCATAAATCACCGTGGTAGGTTTGGCGGCTTCTTCCAGGTAATCGAATAACTGCAAATCCGGGGCGGCCACATGCTGCAGCACATCCCGTTCGTCAGCCACCAGCACGATCATGGCTTTGTGATCAGGACGCTGCTTGAGTGAATAAATCCTGTTCACAGCATCTTCATTCGTCGCATCACATCCGATCCCCCAGATGGTATCTGTGGGATACAGGATGATCCCGCCCTTACGCAGCACATCCAGGCATGATTCAATATCATGTTCCATACTTACCATAATTGTTTATACAAATTCATCACTGATGTGGCACAAAGAAACGGCGAAAAATCCTGTGCATGTTTCCAGCCTTTATCACGCATTGTATTGGCGAAAACAGTATCCGTATAGATTTTATACATCCCGGTTGCAATGTCTTCCGGACTGGATGGATCCACATAATAAGCTCCTTCTCCCCCCGCTTCGGGCAAACAGGAAACACTGGATGTAATAACCGGCAGCCGGCTCCATAATGCTTCCAGCACCGGGATACCAAATCCTTCAAAAAAAGAAGGATAGATCATCGCTGTAGCCATCTGGTAAATGGCCGGGAAATCAGCGGCTGTCCGGAAACCGTGTGATTGTTTTGCCTGGTGGTTTTCAGAAAGAAAAATAATTTTCCCGGTAAGCCCATGTTCCGCTACCCAGGCCTTGACTTCTTCTTTGTACTTCTTCCCGTCACCAATCACCACCAGCGGTAAATCCGGATTGCCATTGAGGATTTTCATAGCCTTGCAGATATTCAGCAGGTTTTTCCTTTCAATGATTGATCCCACGTATAAAAAATACGCCGGTGGCAGGCTGTATAATTCCCGCACCCTTTTCTTTTCCGCTTCCGTTATTTTTTCAGCAAACGCAGGGTTACAGCTCTGGTAACATACTTTAATTTTTTGTTCCGGTGTGCCGTAAAAATCCATGATATCCTGTTTGGTCTGCTCACTGATGGCAATGACCATATCCGCATGGTCGCAGGCATTGCGGAATTTCCTTGAGTAAATTTTTACATCCAGCGGATTGTACTGTTCCGGATGCCGTTCGTGGATCAGGTCGTGGATTGTTACTACAGAAACTATTCCTGTTTTCTGGATACCAAACGGGATTTCGTGACTCAGCCCATGATACAACCGGATATTTTTGGCTTTGAGTTCATTCTTCACCCAGCTGCTCCGCCAGGCGGACGAAAATATCTTATAGATATAATTCCCCGGCAGCGACTCATGCAGGTGCGGGCCATCCAGTTTGAATTGTTTTGACCGCTTTGGGTTAAAGAGAAAATATTCATGTTCGGGATAATACTCCGCCAGGGAACGTATCAGTGTGCGGCTGTAATGCCCCAAACCGGTGTTATTATGGAATGCCCGCTTGGCGTCGAACCCGATATTCATACTGCAAAGATCAATGGAAAATATGAATCCCGGTATTCCCATTTCTGCTTTTCAGCGGCCCGTCTCCCCGATTCGCATTATTTTCGCGTCAAATAACAAAAAATGAATCAGCTGATCGCGGAAGCCTGGGCCGACAGGGAATTACTGAAAGAATCGAAATATTCAGATGCCGTAAGGGCAGTGATTGAAGAACTGGATAAAGGCACCCTCCGTGTGGCCTCACCCGGTGAAAAAGGCTGGGTGGTGAATGAATGGGTAAAACAGGCGATCCTGATGTATTTCAGTATACAGACCATGCAAACCTGGGATCTTTCCCCGTTTGAATTCTACGATAAAATGCTGCTGAAGAAAAATTACCGCGACCTGGGTGTGCGTGCAGTTCCGCATGCCATTGCCCGGTATGGTGCATTCCTCGGCAGGAATGTGGTATTAATGCCTTCCTATGTAAATATCGGCGCCTATGTGGATGAAGGCACAATGGTTGACACCTGGGCTACCGTAGGCAGCTGTGCCCAGATCGGCAAAGGTGTTCACCTGAGTGGCGGCGTAGGTATCGGCGGCGTACTCGAACCCCTGCAGGCTTCACCAGTCATCATCGAAGATGGCTGTTTCATCGGCAGCCGGTGTATTGTTGTGGAAGGAGTAATCGTGGAAAAAGAAGCCGTGCTTGGCGCCAACGTAGTGCTTACACAATCAACTAAAATTATAGATGTCAGCGGCCCGGTTCCTTTCGAAATGAAAGGCCGTATCCCGGCCCGCAGTGTGGTGATCCCGGGATCATTTACCAAAAAATTTCCGGCGGGTGAATTCGGGGTGGGTTGCGCGTTGATTATCGGAAAGCGTAAACCAAGTACAGATTTGAAGACTTCATTGAATGATGCATTGAGAGATTTCAATGTGAGTGTTTAAGAAAAATACAAAACCACAAAGTGCACAAAGTAAAAACCCTCCTCCGCTTCAGCTTATGCTTGCGCTGAAGCTTCAGCATAGGCGCACGGCGGGCAAAGCAAAGGGCACAAAGGATTAACGATAATCCTTTGTGCCCTTTGTGTATTTCTTTGTGAACCTTGTGGTAAAAAACTATTGTTTCACAAACTTCTCCTCTTTGATCATAGCACCATCGGCGCCATTCACACGGAGATAATACATTCCACGTGCCAGTTTACTGATATCAATGCTGGTATTACCGTTCAACAGCGCCTGTGTTTGGATCTGGCGGCCATTGATGTCAATTACCGTAATCGTCTTACGGGAATCATTACCTGAAACATTCACATTCAGCACCTGTGTAGCCGGATTGGGGAACAGGTTCAGTTTAACCACATTGCTGTTATCCGTGAAAATGTTCTCACGGGCTGCAGTACCAAGCTGCACTTTCAGTGTGTAACAAACTGTTGCGCTGTTCGCGCCATTGTATCCGAATACCTGGGCGTAATACGTACCTGGCGTCATTGTCCGGGTGATGGTTTCACTGGTAGTGCCACCCGCCTGTGAAATGGCAAGCTGTGAACCTGTGCTGCTGAGCAGTTTCAGGTCATAGTCGCCAGGCAGTGTAGTCAGCGTAATAGTGATCGTTCCGCCGGTTGTAATGACGAATTTGTAATGGTCAATATCACCGGTCGGGCTGATCAGTCCGGTTACGTTGGTATTGAATGGAATGGTTGCTGCACCTGCAGTAGTTCCGTTTGTGGAATTATCCAGGGCATTGGCACAACCGCCTGAAGAAGTCGTAACTCCAAAATTGAGATTATAACATACAGATGTGCTGAACGCACCGCTGAAACCAATCACACGGGCATAATAAGTGCCTGCGGCCTGGTTAGTCAGTGTTACGGTTTCATTACCTGTACCACCCGCAGTTGAACTGCCGATTTGTGTACCGGCCGAATTATATACATACAGGTCGTAATCGCCCGGCAGGTTGGTCAGCGTTACACTGAAATTACCTGTGGCAGTTGTTACCACCCTGTACCAGTCAATATCTGTAGCAGAACCAATCGCTGCGGAAGTGGCAGTATTGGCACTGATAGTGGCAGCCGTTGCCTGTGTTTCATTGGCTTCAAATGCAGTTACACAACCAGCCTGTGTGGCTGTTGTAGTAAACTGTGCCTGTGTATAAGCACTGCTGCCGGATGCACAATTGGTTCTCACTCTCCAATCGTATAATGAAGAGGCTGTTAAACCAGACAGGTTAACCGAAGTGGCTGTTGTAGCTGTTGCTGCATTTGTCCAGGTAGCTGAACTGTTCAGTTTATAATCCACATCATAAGATACAGCACCGCTAACTGCAGTCCAGCTTACGGTTGCTGCAGATGCAGTAACACCGGAAGAAGCCAGACCAGCAGGCGCGCCGCAGGTAACCAGTGATGTTGTGGTGAACTGTGCCTGTGTATAAGCACTGCTGCCTGAAGCGCAATTGGTCCTTACCCTCCAGTCATACAATGAACCATCTGTTAAACCACTCAGGTTAACAGAAGTGGCGGTTGTGGCTGTTGCTGCATTTGTCCAGGTAGCTGAACTGTTCAGTTTGTAATCCACATCATAAGATACAGCACCGCTAACCGCTGTCCAGCTAATGGTGGCAGCAGAAGTAGTGATGCCGGAAGTAGCGAGTCCTGCAGGACTGCCGCAACCTGAACCTGATGTGATCGTGAAATTGGTATTGGAAATATCAAAGAAGATATTACCCACTGCTTCCACTTTAATACGCGCTGTATTTGACGGTGTATTGGGAATAGTGACTGCCTGGGTACCATCGTTTGGTGTGCTTGCCAGGAGGGTGGAGAATGTAGCACCACCATCCGTAGACAATGAAATTTTCACATTCGCACAACTGACAGGTGTGAGGTTGGTTGAATTCACACTCCAGGTGATAGTCTGAGCAGAATTACCGGCCCAGGATACTGCCGTGTTGGGTGCAGTAACTGCGAAAGGACCTGCTGTTCCATTGACAGTAATCACCACGTTGGCATCTTTGTTATTGCCACCACCTGCATGATTATCACGAACGAGTACACGGAAATTGAGTGTACGTGCCACACCGGGTAAACGCTCCCACTGGTTACCATTCGTACCATCGAGGATAGAAGCCAGGATGGGGAAGGTACGTGAAGGCGATGTGCTGTAAGTCCGGCTGCGGAACAGCGGACCAGCAGTAGCTGTTGTGCTGGGATTGGTGGTTGCAGAAGTTCCTGCATTCATTTGTTCCCAGGTATAAGTCAGGATATCACCATCCACATCAGTGGCTGATGCAGTTAAAGTAAATGGTGTTGATTTGGGTATTGTGAAATTGCCGCCACCGTTGGGAACGGGTGCCGTGTTACCTGTGATTGTAGTAACAGCGCAGGCTGCGCCACCTGTGGCTAATTTGATATAGTCAGAAATCTGCTCCACACTGCGGGCATGGAAATAATCATCACTGTGGGGCTGCACATCTGTAGCACCGGTGATACCGGCATAACCCATGATGGTAGAACCGGATCCGGGTTCAAACTGGGAAGCCGTTCCGCTTTCATTGCGGAAAGTGAATGTATGGTTACCACCAAACTGGTGACCCATTTCATGCGTGGTATAATCCACTACAAAAGGATCTCCTTCAGGCGTAACGTGTGATGTGAAACCGCTTCCTTTTGAACCGGTTTTACAAACACAACCAATGCAACCGGCATTACCATTGTTGTTGGCAGCGCTGGCTTCTTTATGTACAAGGTGACCGATATCATAATTGGCGTTGCCAATCACGGCATCAATGGTCTGCTGTGTTTTTGTATTCCATTCTGTAGTCCAGGGATCGGTAGATGCATTCAGGTAAATGATCGCATCGTTGTTTGCGATCAGGTTCATGTGAACACCAAAATCCCTTTCGTAAATACCATTGGTACGCGTCATCAGCGTGTTCATGGCAGCCAGTACTTTGGCTTTACGTTGCGCATCGGTGGTTTCTGTACCGTTCAGGAAATAGTTTGCGTATTCACCGGTACAGGCCAGTGCGAGGCGGTAAGTACGAAGACGTCCATCGTCGGCAGAACGGTTTGTTCCTTCATTGATAACATTGCTTACAGAAGCTTCGGTAGTGCAATTGAATCCGCTGTGGATATCAGGGCGCACCGGGCGTGCATAAACAACATACAATTGGTTTTCCCTTTGCACCGGATCAATATAAATGGTCTGGCGGTCGGGTGATAAAATCATTCCGTGAAAACCATCAGGGCCCACACTGAAACGGATCATGGATCCGGGATGTGTGATTCCCTGTCCGGCATAGGAATGGATACCGGGATAACGGGCTGCCAATGCAGGATCCATAACAGGTGCATCGGCAACGCGATACTGTTCCATCACACCCAGGTCACTGGGAATGGAAATGATCAGTCCGGATTGCGAAGGCTGTACACGGTCAATAGATGGTGCGGTGGCGGCAGTAGCGGCCATCACAGTTTCATTCAGTTGGAAGAGCAGATATACCGGGGGTTGGTATCTGTTGGCAAAAAGATTTGCCGGTACCCGCGATGCATCGGCTACTTTCCACGGGTTTTGCTGTGCAAATGCAGAAAACTGTGTGCACAGTATGGCCATGAAGAGGAGCGTTTTTTTCATCTACGTTGGAATTTTGGTTTGGTAAATGTTATTTGGTGAATGCTAAAATGTGGCCGAATATAATGGAATCCGGCTAACAGTCATTAGTATAAATACTGCGATTTTTACGATGTTGATAACTTGAGGATTTTCTTACATGTTTCTGACAAAACAGGCAACCAATAAGATTGATTTCCGATTTAAGCTGCCATGTCCGGGCAACACATTCCCACAAAACCACCTGCTAAACCGCCCTGTTGCTGTTTGTTCTTGTGAATGGAAAAGATTACATTGTATTTGGTTAAGGTCCCGGCCGGGATCATTGTATTCCCTCCTGCTGATTGGTATCACAATCATTTTCCCGCGAAAACAAATAATAACCAACCCCGTATTACATTATAAGCAAACCCTTTTCCCTAACTGATATCTGACATCTGATATCTGATATCTAATATCTATTTATATGGATTATTTTGACTTCCACACCCACATCGTCTTCAAACAGGTATTTGCGGAACATCCGAATATCAATTCTTATCTCACTTCTAAAGATGTGAGTACAATTCCTGATCTGTGTTCTGATCTTTCTAATATACTCGCCTCACAGATACACCAGGCTGAACTGGCCAATTTAGGTGGCGGCGTAATCACCGGTGCCGTTTTATATGGCCTGGAGAGTTACATCGCGGATACAGTTAAAGGGATGACCAAATTGCTTAAACCTGGTTCCCGTCACAAACTGGACGTTAAGTTATTGGTGAATATTGCAAATAATACAGAGCGCGCGTTCACAGATTTTACGATGAACAGAACACTCCAGCGCTATCTTGATGCCACAGAGACTTTTCATGTTTTGAAAACCGAAGACTTTGAAGATGGTAAAATGCCCCATAAAGTGAATGTGTTTTTTGTAGTGGAGGGTTGTCATTCCCTGGTTGATTCAGTAAATAAATATGATGGCGTTACCAGATTCCCCCCGGATGAAATTCTGGCCAACCTGGCAATACTTTGCAACAAGGTGCCGGTTATTTCAGTGAACCCCACGCACATGCAGCAATCCAATCTCTGCAATCATGCGTTTGGTATGCAGATGGCAAAACCCGATCCGTTTTTCCCGCGTGAAAGCGGATTGACAGCGGATGGCCGGAAAGTGATACAGGGTCTTTTCAATAAAGGGATTTGCCCCGATTTAAAACACATGAGTGTTAAATCCAGGCGTGACCTGATTACTGATGTGAAGGCAAATTTTTATGATAATCCCCAGCCCCTGCTATGTACGCATGCTGCATTTACCGGAATTTATTTCCGTGACTGGACAAAACTCATTTCGAAAAAAGAAGTTGTTCTTAACGAGGACGGACAACCTGATGCATACTATCTTGAAATAGCAAAATCCAAACAGATCCGTTTTGGTGGGCAGGAGAAAGACTTCAACCCCGCTTTCAATACATCAACCATAAACCTGTTTGATGAGGAAATAGAAGAAATCATAAAAAGCGGCGGTGTCATCGGTTTATCTATGGACAGACGTATACTGGGCTACCTGGATTACCTGGATGATAGTTTTGATGACTTCCTGGACGAAAACGCACTGGTGGTCGACAAAGAATATTTCTCTCCCAAAGAATGGGAAGACCTGGGCCTGGATAATAAACCTATTGGCAACGGCATTAATCCGCTGGATTGTATAAAAATGGGTGAACTGCCCCGCAGCACAGATACTAACACGAGTCCGTCTATCAATGATTATTACAGTAACCACGTACTTCTGCAGATCAGGCATTTCCTGCAGGTTTGCCACAATGCCGGGGATATTGCCATGGAAGACGCCATCCAGTGTATCACAATCGGCTCCGATTTCGACGGGCTGATCAATCCGTTTTTCACCACAGATGCTGTGGTTGCCATGGAAAAACTGAAAAAATATATACTGAAAAAGCTGAAACCTTTCCTGATGGCACACACTGATTCTGCAGTATGGGCCGGCGACTTCGATGTAAAAGGTTTTTGTGATAAACTGTTTTATACAAATGGAAAGGAATTTATCCTAAAACGGCTTAAAGTACAAGCTGCATTATAATAAATCGCTGGCTGACGGACACAACCGTTCCTTACCGTCAGGTTCTGACCGGTCACGACGGCCCAATAGTTTTGCCCCTTTACTCCTGATAGATGCAGGGCAATCCGCTAGCTAATCATCCATCCCCGCCATCCAGTAAACGCACAGGGTTTTCGCACCTCCACGCAGGTAGTTTAGTACTTCTAAACAAACCCGCATGAATAATACCAGCAACCGCCGCGAAGCCCTGCAGCAAATAATGATGGCCGCCGCAGGCATCGGATTATTTTCCATGGCATCCTGCAACAGTTCAAAACATGTATCAGCAGTTGGGAAGTCCGCCGACCCGTTACAACCATTTTATGTCCCGCCTCCAAAACCGTTAGAACCGGGTCCGGGCGGGCTTGATATCCGGACACTGATCAGGAGCAGCCAGACAAATATGCAGTTCTCCTGTGGAGTTTGCTGTTGCTCCCAAAAAAATGGGGCCCGCCCCGCACTACCATAAAGAACTGGATGAGTTAATGTATGTATTGGATGGTACAGCAACAGTAATGGTGGAAGATAAGGTCTATGAAATCCCCGCAGGTGGATGGCATTTCAGGCCACATGGGAAAGTGCATACTTTCTTTAATCAAACGAACGAATCATTCCGGGGCATAGATGTGTACTTCAACCAGAATTTTGAGGACTACCTGGAAGAAGTGATTCACCAGATCATCCCCGATATGCTCCAGCGGAACCTGACTCCCGCAGATCCGGCTATTGCAAAAAGAATCAATGACCTGCAGGATAAATTCGGTCTTGTCGGATTCCCTGAAAAAAGAGATGGCATCATTAAAAAATTTGGCCTGATTGCATAGTACCCGATTGCTTTATTCTAATAATTCTCCATGAAATTTTTTTTCCTCCTGCTGATGGCAATTTCTGTAACAGCTGCAGCACAAAATACAGGCATCAATACCACAACACCCAGCCAGGCACTGGATGTAAACGGAAAACTGCAAGTTGGAAATGATGCAGCCACTCCCACACCAGGAACAATCCGTTTCAATAGCCTGCTGAAAGATTTTGAAGGATTTAATGGTCTTCAATGGCTGTCACTAACCGCATCCTACAGCAATGCTCCGGCTGAATATCCAGGCGTACAGGGAGAACGGTTGGGATCATCAGTTGCCATTTATGGTAATTATGCCGTTGCGGGCGGTCCGGAAAACAACTGGCTTTGCGGTCCGGGTTCACAGGATGGCAAAGCGAATGTATATATAAAGGAAAACAACAACTGGCGGTTCCTTCAAACACTGGCACCTGCACCAACTACTTGTGGCAAGAGATTCGGGCATGCTGTTGCCATTTCTGATAATATAATTGCTATTGGCGCTCCCTATGATGGCGGCTTTGCCAGCGGAGCGGTTTACATTTACCGCAGGACCGGGACTACCTGGAATTTTTCCGAGAAATTGCTGGGCTCCATCAGTGCAAACTATGAATTCTTTGGGACCTCAGTAAGTATTCACGGAAACTACCTCGCGGTTGGCGCAAAAGGGCTGAGTGATGAACCGGGCAAAATCGGCAGGGCATATGTTTTTGAAAATAATGGAGCCAGTTTTACAGAAACCCAAAGAATTGATAACCCTGACAATGACACACATGACCGTTTTGGATATGCAGTAGCCATTGATAGTACGCACCTGATCATTACTGCACCTGCTGCTTCACCGAATGGCAATGCCGAGCAAGGAAGGGTATTCTGTTATAAGTTGGGTGGTGGCACCTGGAACCTTGCTTCCACCATCGCACGTACCAATGGAGAAGCCGGAGATCATTTTGGCGAATGCGTTTCCTTATCCGGAACGAACCTGTTGATTGGTTGCCCGGGGCTGGATATAGGCGGAGTTATATTTGATTGCGGTGCTGCATTTGTAGTGGCGAAAGACATAAATGATGAATTTAACAGCGGTGGCATGAATATCATTCCCGATCCGGAAGAAGGATCCGGTAATCAATTCGGATGCGGTGTTGCTGTGGATAATGGCATTATAGTGATCAGTGCCAAAGGGAGCAGTAACAATGGAAGAGTTTTATTATGGCTGCAGGAAACCAGTGGATGGATATTCAAAAGAACCCTTAAAACCGGGGCCATCACAATAGCGCCGGGGCCCTGCGTGGCTGTCCATGGATTATCCTATGTCATAGGGGAAAACGGGTTTTCAGTACAATCCCCCTTTACCCCGGCAACCGGTAAAATCACATTAGGTGATGTGAGGTATTAACCGGGCTGGTAATGATCCATCCATATTTTTTATCTTTATCAAATGCGGGCTTCCCTTTTATTCATTTTCCTGTTTTTTACCAAAGCCCTCCAGGGGCAACCGCACTTATTCAAAACATTTTCCACCCATGAAGGCCTTAGTAATAATAATGTTACCTGTTTTGTAAAAGACAAACAAGGTTTCCTCTGGGTAGGCACCCAAAACGGGTTAAACCGGTTCGATGGAAATGCTTTTGATCATTTTTACAATAATCCTGGCGACAGCAACAGCATTGCCAGTAATGAAATCCAGACACTTTACCGGGATTCAAAAGACAGGATATGGATTGGAACTGCAGCGGGAATCAGTGTGCTGGAGCCTGGCCAAAAAAAATTCCTCAATTATGCCCCTGACACGCTGGTGTTGCCACGCATCGGCCAGTTTTTTGCGGCGATACAGGAAGACCATCAGGGAAAAATATGGACAGGCTGCAGCTATGACCTGCTCATTTTTGATCCGCTCACACAAACATTCGCCAGCAGTGGATGGATGAGATTTGCAGCTACCGTTAAGCCGGCCAAAGGCAATCACACACGTATTGCCGTCATCAGTATACAGCCTAAATCAACAGATGAGTTTTGGGTGCTCACCACGTATGGTTTATTCAGTGTGCATACCAGCAGCAGGCAGTTCAGGTATTACCCCTGCGATTTATCTGACGATTTTTATGGCAGCAGCATCAGTTACATTGACCCGGCAGGGAAGTTATGGATTGGCACCTATGACCATGACATCATCTCATTTGATCCGGCAAAAAATGAATGGCAGCAAATCAACATCCCGGCTTCCCTCCGCGATGAAAGAGGCTTGCATATTGCGTATGGAATACAACCTTATCACAATGACACCTTGATATTCTGTTCAGATAAAAAACTATTGCTCTACCATCCGGCATCGTCTACCTTCAGCCTTTTCAAACAGGATGGTAATAAAAACATACCAGATACTTATTTTTTTCAAATCATGCGCGACGGCCAGCATTACTGGATGGCCGCAACATCCGGGCTTGTCAGCATGCAGGAGAAAAAAACTGTATTCACCTATCATACAACGCCTGGTTTAACCCAGACTTACCGGGTATTCAACAGGCCGGGCTTCCCACAGGTTTATATGGGAAATTTTGCAGACCGGATAGTAAACATAAATACAATCACCGGCCAGGCAACGCCCCTGCTGCTTGGTAACAAACCAGTCAGGGAAGGACTTCGTTACTATACCTCATACAACACCGATACGGGGTTTATCAGCACCGGCGATCATTTATACCTGTTGCAACAGCAAAAAATGTCGTTACATGAAATAACACTGCCTCCCAAAAAATTTCCCGACAATGACTATTCCGTCAGGAATCTGGTTACAGACCGCGAAGGGATTGCATGGCTCCGCTTAAGCAGTCAGGGTATTTGCCGGTATGAACCCCGGTCTGGTATCATCGCTTTTATGGATTTTATCCCCGCCGCTTCTGAAAAAGAATATGCTTACCTCTATTATGATTCGCTGACACATTCCCTCGTTACTGCCGTGTATAATGAAGGCATCTATATTTATGATATTAACCGCAGGCAAACCCGGCATTTGCTTTTAAACCTGCATCCCTCCCAGCGTGGGGCAGCCATTGCCAATATATGTGGCAATAATAAAGGAACCATTTACCTCGCGGATATAAACAACGGTTTATACCGGATCAATTTGCTGGTTAACGACACTGTAAAACGTTACACCAGTTTGCAGGGATTGCCGGGCAATATCTGTTATTGGTGTACTACGGATAATGCAGGTTATGTATGGATTGCCACACCAACCGGGGTTTGCCGGATGGATCCGGAAAAAGAAACCTTTACTGATTTCGGGATTGACCAGGGGCATCCGGGTAATGCCAGTTTCCTGAGTGCTGACCAGTCAGGCAATATTTACCAGCCCTGGATGGATGGGTATTACTCCTGGAATACCTCTTCATTCCAGGCAGATCCTCCCAGAGGGAAAATATACCTGAGAAATTGTATGATGAATGATACTGCCTTACCGGAAGACAGTTTGTATCATTTTGCAGCCGGGGAAAATAACCTCAGTTTCCAGTTTGGCTATTTATTACTGAGTGAAAATTCAACGGTGGATCTTGGAATACCGGATAAACAATGCGGCCTGGCTGCAGTTACCCGAAAACCATGCGGTTGCTTTTTCAAGCCTTGCTCCCGGCAGCTATCATATCCAGGTCAGGGAAAAAAAATTCCCGGATGCCATATTCCATCTTCGCTTCACAATCAGAACACCGGTCTGGGCCCGTTGGTGGTTTATTGTATTAAGCGGCATGCTCATCACCGCCGCTGTGTATTATCTTTTCCGCCGCCGGCTGAATACCATCCGGAAAGAGGAATCCCTCAAACAAAAAATAGCAGCCACTGAAATGATGGCCCTGCGTGCGCAAATGAATCCGCATTTTATTTTTAACTGCATCAGCAGTATCGGCAATTTTATATTGGGAAACGATAAGGAAAACGCCAGCCATTACCTCAACCAGTTTGCCAAACTGATCCGGAATATTCTTGATAACAGCAAAAATGATGTGATCCCGTTCTGGAAAGACTGGGAAACACTTTCCTTTTATCTTGAAATAGAAAAACTGCGTAACAACAATTCATTTATCTGCAAGATGGAAGCAGATGAAACGCTGCTGAACGGGCATTATAAAATCCCGCCACTGGTTATTCAGCCTTATATTGAAAACGCCATCCACCACGGACTGAGAGCACTGAAAAAACAGGCAGGGTATTTTAACCATCACAGCCAAACTCAGAGAGGAATCCTGGAATACCGGATTGAAGACAATGGCATTGGCCGTGAGCAGGCTGCCGCCAGCCGTTATATGCATGTTACACACCAAAGCTACGGCATGCAGTTAAGCCGGGAACGTATTGAACTGTTTAATGACCAATCCGGGAATTCTGTTACTATTACTGACCTGAAAGATGATAAAGGGGAGGCCAGCGGAACACTGGTTGTGGTTTTATTGAAAGTATAAATTGAAATCTATGCTGCATGCTATTTTAATTGATGACGAGAAAAACAGCCGTGATGCACTCCGGAAGAAAATTGAATCTTATTGCCCGGCAATTACCATCGTAGCAGAATGCAGCAACGGGCTGGAAGGTCTTGATGCGATCCGTGATTTCAGGCCGGAAGTTGTGTTTCTGGATATTGAAATGCCTCACATGAACGGCTTTGCCATGCTGGAACAGGTGCCGGATAAAAATTTCCATCTTGTTTTTACAACAGCTTATAATCAGTATGCCATTCATGCCATCCGGCTGGGCGCCTTTGACTACCTGGTGAAACCGGTGGACAATGCAGAGCTGAAAGAACTCGTTAAAAGAATTGAAGAGCAAAAGTCAACCACCAGCCAGCACGAAAGACTGCAACTGCTGGTTGAACAGTTAAGCTCCGGCCAGAAAAAACCTATCCAGAAAATTGCAGTTTCCACCCAGGAAGGCCTTGAAATATTAACGGTTGATGAAATCCAATACATGGAAGCCATAGGTAATTACACACAGATTTATTTCACGGCCGGCAAGCCGCTCCTGGCTTCCCGTACACTGAAGGAATTTGAAGACTTACTACAGGAGGAAGGATTCTTCAGGGTACACAATGCCTCCCTGGTACATTTGAAATATGTAAAAAAATATATCCGTGGTGATGGCGGGCAAGTGGTGCTTATGAATGGGCAGGTGCTGGACGTAGCCAGACGGAGAAAAGATGAACTCATCAACCTGCTCGGGAAAATTGCCCCCAGGGCCTGAGATTATTAAAGCAGAGTCAGCCATATAATAAATACAGCTCAAACTTTTCCAAAACGGGGTAATTTGCGGTATTAATAACCAGCACAAAAGCACAACATGCCCCTCCCAGCCCGATACCAGGAAAAAAAATATCCTTTATTCGAACTCATCGGCGCCGGACTGGTGTTGCTGCAACTGATTATCACACTCACCCGCACTTACATCCGGTACGACTGGCTGCTGGATACGATCTGGCTCGTTACTGCCGCCACTCTTTGTTTACTGGAACTGGCCAAGGACAAGCCCAACACCAAATTGCCGGCCTGGCTCACCGATCCGAATACCAGCCTGCTCTGCGGACTCTATTTAGTCTTATTTAATTTCCTCGGCTTTTTACTGACCATTGGCGCTGGTGGTTTTGACCTGGTGATGTACCTGGCAGGCATGATTATTTATGCACTCGCTTTGTATTACCGGCTGAATGAAAATAATATCAGTATTAAAAATTTCAACTGGAAAAACCTGCTGCGCTTCCCGCACTGGACAGTAAGTCTTGCCCTGGTGCTTTGCTTTTTTGCTTTGTTCTTTCACATGTCAAGGTTCACAGGCATCGGCAGTTATTACGGCATGCAGTACGGTTATAATGCCAACAGCGGATGGGGCTACAATAACTGGGGTTATAATTTTTACAACCGGGATTATATCCTGAAAGGTTACATGACTCCCTGGGGCGCATTCGCCGGACTCGTCATGCTTCATCTCGCCGCATTTCACATCCTGAAAGCTGCCGGCGGAAAAGTTTTCGATAAACTCAAACTTGCAGATAAAATAGCAGTACCTGTATTATTCGCCTGGTGGATTTTCGGCGCCAAAGGCTACAACGCCCTCGCCGGCTTCGGCACCATCCTTTTTCTCATTGGATTTATTCTGCTCGCCCTTTCGGTATACTTGCCAGATAAACTGGCGGAGTG
>JADKJV010000018.1 GCA_016720825.1 Chitinophagaceae bacterium
AACGCCACCGGTTTCACTTTAACACAGGCGCATCTTCTTTATCATTATAATAAAAATGCCCCACGATCCTGAATTTTTAGAAAAATCAGGATGCACTCGTGGGATCATACGCCACAAAAAACCATACCGTACTGCGGGAAGCGACTGTCCCTCAATTTTTACAGCCGTATTGAATTCAATCGTTGTAGGCGCTGTTGGCGTAACCCTCCAGCGGAGCTGCATGGCTGCTTCGAAGCAGGATCAGTAAATCCAACCGGGATATTGACCCCCAGATTTTCCTTCGACCTTTTACACCGGGCCTGTCATAATGGATAATGACATCCGTTAAACCTATTTCTCAGTAACAGAGGCTTTCTTGACCCCGCCACTGGGCAGGACTGTCATAGGAATTTGTGCATTTTAATACCAGGCCAAAATGCAACGGCCAGACTGGTCAACAGCATCTTTCTCATAGCAAAATTTTTATACCACCAAGCCACTTTCAACAAAAAACGGGTCAGTTTTTGCTATTATTACCAACATGCCCCTGCCGTGATGAGCAATCCTGTTTAAGGATATAAGGTAGCGGCTGATTGTTTATCTTGCGTCAATGAATACTGCATGGCCGGTTTGGGAATATTACCCTCAAGGGAAGTCAATGAAATGTTTTCCATCCAAACTGGATGAAACGGCCGGTTTGATTTCTTTTTCAGTTACGGTGCACTGGACAGGCAGGGACGCGGAACCTGGGCTGTCAAAATGGCCAAGTTGTTTTCAACAGTGATCAACCAGCCACCGTAGATTTCACCTTGCTGGAAAATCACAGGAGATCATGAAGAGGGTCTCAATGGTGGGAAAGACAACTCACTTATGCCGGCTTGTGTTTGCCAGCTTAAAGGACGGTGTGCCGAAGAGCGGGTGAGGCGAACCAGCGCGGGAAATTGTTTTTTTCCCCTAGGCATTGAGTGCGGTATGTTTTATGTTAGAGTTTTGCCACGAAAGGGGTTTTCCGGGTTTGAACTGAATGGGTGAATTGGCAAACGAGCTCATTTTCAAACCAGAGCCTGTAATATTTGATTATCTTTTAAAGATTTTATACTGAAACGCGAAGGAAATGACCTCGTTGGTCAACATCCTTTGCTGAAACCCGGGGAATATCAATTCCGGGCCAGGGGTTAAGCTGTTCTGATTTTGTAGTAATTTAAACACTGAATTAATTCTCCGTATGAAGAAATCGGCTATTCTTTTGCCCCTGCTGCTGGTACTGATGGCAGTTCCTGGTCAATCACAAATCCTCAGGAACATAAAAGACAAAGCCCTTAATAAAGGGAAAGACAAAGTGCGCACCGAAGCCAACAACGCTGTCGTTGACCAGTTTCGCAACCACAGATCCCAGTTTGACTCTGCCGATTTTGATTACGCACTCCTGCTCAGCGATAACTCCGGTTTATTCAACGTGAAAGAAAGGGAGTTTGCCATAAATTTCGCCACACTGCGGAATATCAGCAGCTCAGCTCCGCGATCTTGATCTTACCGACGAGCAAAACGCCAAACTGAGTCTTGAAATGGGGCAGACCGCTCTTGCTTCCGAGAAATTCCTGTTTGCTGAAAAAAAATTCAACCTCGCCGCTTCCTATTTTGAAAAAGCGTACCTGACCAGCGATTTTGGCTATTTGAAAACAATCGCCAACCAGGGGTTATTATATACAACGATGGGGCGTTATTCCCTTGCGGAAAAATATACAACGCGTGCACTGGAGCTCAGGGAATCAAAGCTTGGTAAAGAACATGGCCGTTGCTGCGTCTTATAATAACTATGGGGTGCTGCATTATAATCTCGGGCAGTATAATGAATCAGAAAAAGACTTCACCCAGGCATTGGATATTATCAAATCCAATAAACAGGATAATGGTATGCCATATGCCATTGTAATGAATAACAAGGCTATGCTATTCCAGTCCATCGGCCGCAATGATCTTGCCGCCCGCATATTGGAAGAAAGCGGTTACTGTTTCGCTCAAACTGGAAAGCAAAACATCCAGGAACCACCTGCTTTTTTATCAAACCTCGCACTCATGTACCAGCAGGCAGGCAAGTATTCCGAAGCTGAACTGATATACCCGGGGTTTGTCAATGCGTTTTGACCGTTCCAAACCGAGTTTGCCAACCTGCTGAATAATTTTGCCACACTATACATGGTGATGAAGAAGGATACACTGGTAGAAGGGATGCTCAAAAATTCTGCTGCTATTTACAAAGCCAATCTCGGAGAAAGAAGTCCGGCCTACGCTAAAGTGATCAGCGATCTCGGGAATTTTTACAGGTACAAAGGCCGTTTTGCTGATGCCAAACCCGTGCTCGAAGAGGCATTGGCTATCCGTGAAGAAGCACTCGATCCCAATCATCCGCTCAGGGTACAGTCACAGGAAGACCTGGCCATCCTGCTCTGGAAACAAAAAGATTACCAGCGCGCTTCAAGCATTTACCACGATGTGATGGAAAGGTCGCTGGATTTTATCAACCGCTATTTCCCGCCTATGAGTGAGCAGGAAAAAACAAAATACTGGGATATATTATCACCCCGGTTCCAGCGGTTTTACAATTTCGCCATTGAAGCTAAAAGTGCAGAACCCCAGCTCATCAATGATCTGTTTGAATACAGGGTGGCTACCAAGGGATTGCTGTTGAGTTCCACACGGAAAATCACAGAAACAATCCGCAACAGCGGTAACGCTGAACTTGTTGCTGATTACGAAGCCTGGATTGACCAGAAAGAGGAACTGACCCGTTTATATGCATATTCCCGTGAAGACCTGCGCGACCAGGGCCTGAACCTGGACTCACTGGAAAACGTGGCAAACGACATGGAGAAAACTGTCAAAAAGTTCACGGGAGTTCTCCATTCTATTTCACCTCCAAAACAAAATACAGCGAAATCCAAAGCAAACTGAATGCGGATGAAGCCCTGGTGGAAATTATCCGTTTGCGGAATTTTGACCAGACACTGACTACCGATGTGAAATATGTTGCACTGGTTGTGGCAAAAAATTTCTCACAACCTAAACTGATCTTATTGCCTGGCGGAAATGACTTAGAGGGAAAGTTTTTCAAAACCTACCGCAAGTCAATGGCCAATAAGATCAACGACGAACAATCCTATAAAAATTTCTGGGCACCACTGGAGAACGAACTGAAAGGGAAAAAGAAATGGTACGTTTCACTCGACGGCGTATACAACCAGATCAGTTTATATACACTGAAAAAACCAGGCGGTGATTTCCTGCTGAACCTGGCGGATATTGAACTCGTGGGTAATCCCCGTGATGTAATGCGGCCTGCGAAACCCAATGGTAACAGTACGAAAACAGCCACCTTAATGGGATTCCCGACTTACAGTTCACCGCAAATTCCCCCGCTGCCTGCAACAAAAACTGAAGTGGATGGTATTGATAAATTGCTGAAGACTTCAGGTTACCAGGTGTCTGAATTTTTACAGGCAGATGCCACCGAGGCGAATTTGAAATCTTCTAAAAATTTGTCTGTGCTGCACATTGCCACACACGGGTATTTCCTGCAGGATGTTGACAAAGCCAGCTGGCCCATCGGGGTGAGTGCTGATAATGCCAGGGAAAATGTACTGCTCCGTTCAGGACTCATGCTTACCGGTGCTATTGAAACTGATAAAGTAAACCTGGGGCTCGACAGCAGCAGCAATGGCATCATGACCTCTTACGAAGCCATGAACCTTGATTTAAAAGGTACACGCCTTGTTGTGCTCAGTGCCTGTGAAACCGGCCTGGGTGAAGTAAAAGCCGGGGAAGGTGTGTATGGTTTGCAAAGGGCATTTCTCGTGGCAGGCGCCGAAGCCCTGATCATGAGCCTTTGGAAAGTGGATGATGCCGCCACGCAGCAACTCATGACTAATTTCTATAACAACTGGACTACATCCGGCAATAAACAAAAGGCTTTCAAACTGGCGCAACAACAACTTATGGCTAAATACAAAGAGCCGTTTTACTGGGGGGCTTTTGTAATGATGGAAGAGTAACTAATCGGGTTACGAGTAACGGCAACGTAACAGGTTGGGTACAGGTAGCAGGTAGCAGGTAGCAGCAGGTTGCAGGTTGCAGGTAGCAGGTTGCAGGTTGCAGGTTGCAG
The DNA here is from genome assembly GCA_016720825.1 of Chitinophagaceae bacterium. Taxonomy (GTDB): domain Bacteria; phylum Bacteroidota; class Bacteroidia; order Chitinophagales; family Chitinophagaceae; genus JJ008. The sequence continues at coordinate 4,139 of JADKJV010000018.1, forward strand.
GTAACCTGTTCTAACGGCAAAGTTCAAATTTATATTCTGTATCAGCCCACTTGTTTGTATCATAATTCTTGGCAGAAAATATAATGGAGAGACTGCTGTTCCCGGTTTTTAACTGCCAGGGTTTATCAGTCCATTCTGAGGCATCTCCAACCACAGGCGGTTTACCTGTAAACCGGATAGTGAGTTCTTCTCCGTTTTTTGTACCGGTAAATTCAGATTTTTCTTCGGTAATACCACCTGATTCAGCACTGGTAACTGTTCCGCTGACAGTTGTGGCAGAGTTGAAGAATAAACTGATGCGAACATTGTATTTCAAACCATTATTCTCAAAACATTTTTCGGCAACTGCATCAGCTGACATATCAGGACGTGCACCGGATGAATCAGCGTGCGTGGAGATTTCTTCCGTTTCTTTGGGTTCTTCTTTGGTTCCTTTTTACCCTGTGCGCAGGAGATAAACAAAGCGCAGCAAAGAATAACTGCAGCGGGAAATAATTTTCTCATGGTTTTTGTTTAATCTGGTTAATGATACCTGTTACCGGCTCTTAGCTCAATTGCCTTTTATAAAGTTGAACTGTGTTTTCAAGTCCGTAGTACAAAGCGTCACAAATCAGCGCATGGCCGATACTCACTTCGTCAAGGATCGGTATATGATCATGGAAATATTTGAGGTTGTGAAGATCTAGGTCGTGGCCGGCATTTATACCCAGCCCCAGTCCGCGGGCCCGCATGGCTGCTTTACATAGGGAACAACTGAAGGTTCTTTCTGGCCTGCTGCAAAACCCCTGGCAAATGATTCAGTATATAATTCAATCCGGTCTGTCCCGGTTTCATAGGCTCCTTCAATCATCTTCAGGTCGGGATCCACAAAAATGGAAACGCGAATACCGGCATTTTTAAAAATCCGTATCATCTCCTGCAGGTACACTTTGTTTTTAATCGTATCCCATCCGTGATCTGATGTCAGCTGGCCGGTGGTATCCGGTACCAGTGTCACCTGATCAGGTTTCACTTCCAGCACGAGGTCAGTGAATTTCTGTTCCCGGCAATTGCCTTCTATATTAAATTCAGTCTGGATGATTTTTTTAATCGCACGTACATCTTCATAACGGATATGTCTTTCATCCGGTCGCGGATGCACCGTGATCCCGTCAGCACCAAAACGCTGGATATCTATGGCCGTTTTTACCAGGTCAGGATTATTCCCGCCCCGCGCATTACGGATGGTGGCAATTTTATTGACGTTAACAGACAAACGGGTCATGGCAGCTATTTGCCGCAAAAATAAAGGGAAATGACCTGATTGGACCTGCTTTGTACCGGCTGTTTACTGTTTCAGCAATTGTGAACTTGCCAGAACCAATCCCTGCTGGCTGGTGATATCAAGCAGGTAATGCCCCGCACTCAAAGCCTGCAGCCCGTCAACCGTAAAACTGTTCTTCCCGGCATACAGTGTCCGGATACCTGATAATACCAGTTTCCCGGAGAGGTCCCTGACATGTAATGATACAGTCTGGTCGCTGGCCATATCAACGCTAACCTGTACTGTATTTACTGCAGGGTTTGGATAAAGCAGGATGTTACCTGCTAATCCTGCATCCTGGGAAATCCGGATGACCCCGGAATAGCTTACGCGACTGGATGCGGCATTGATCTTAAGACGGTACAATAAGGTGTTACCGGAAGGGTTAAGGTCTGTATACTGGTACTGGTGCCTGCTGTTGCCATTTTGAACAGCCGTTTCGCCAATACTGATCCAGTTGCCATTTACATTCCTTTCTATTTCATATCCGGTAAGGGATTGTTCGTCATCAGCCTGCCACTTCAGTACAATATTATTTCCTGAACGATGTCCTGAAAAAAGACTGAGCTGTACCGGAAGTGAAGGAAGGCTGAAATAAACGGAACCGATCACGATCGCCTGGTAACCGGGATTATTGTTTGCCCCCGGCGCATTGTTGTAACGGATCGTTATATTATTGATTGGATGGATGCCAAAATCTATTTCAATGGTGCCGCGGTTATCAAGACCGTCGGTGGCTGCATCACCGCCTAATCCGGGTGTGCTGTTCACTGATGCGGTATTGCCACTGATTTGCAGGAAAGAAGGATCACTGCTTTCTACTCTGGTTATTACAGGGAAATAGGTGTTCACACCATCTGTCCCGTAATTCGTTACCTAGTCGAGGAAGTAGTTGAAGGACTGTCTTTATCAATATCCCCGATCTGGAAATTCGCATGCATCACCAGTGAAGTGAAAACGATATTAACATCTTCATAGTTGGTGTTCCTTACAAAATCTGTACAGATTTGCAGGCGATCTGCGGAACCGGGCAGGGTATAGGTAGCGCCTAAAACCGTTGGCGATTTGGCACCTACATCACCGAGGGCCTGTTTGTATACTCCATTGGATAAGGCACAGGTGGTGGTCGCCTGGATTCCCGTACCGCAAATATTATTGGCGGTACCGCTGGTGTTGCCGTCCAGCCATTGTGGGGAAATTGAAGTTGCCCAGTTCATGCAGTTTTGCGCATCAACCCGGGCCGGGTTTGTGAAAAATACTGCAATGGTGAGAATGCAGGTAACGGAGATTTTCATGGTTCGTGGTTTTTCGGTTTGAATTCTACGGCGTAAAATTAGTCACATGATTACCGCATTGTCCAGTAAAACACCTTAGTGATTTACTGATTTGGATCAATTGCCGTATTTCTCCCAAGTGATTCCACGGGAAAACAACTCCGAAAACTACGAATGTGGAAAAAATGTCAGATCTCAGTCCATGTATGGTCCGCCAGTAATTTCACGCCGGCTATAAATTTCTTGAATGGGCCATGAGGTCCCCATTCTTTCGGACTGACCAGTGAAAGCATGAAGCTCTCATCATTTTTTTCATATAAATAATATATCTGGCCAATATTGGGCTTGAAGGTGAGCTTAGCCCCATAGATCATCAGGGAGAGTTCTTTTCTTTTTTGGATTTCCTGTGCCTGGAGGGCCAGGAGTTCAATCTGCTTCCGGATCTGCTCCAGCTGCATATTGGTCTGCTCTTCCATAGCGGTAAGTGCCTTGTGCTTGATTACACCCTCTTCCGTGTGTTTGATCACTGCTCCGGAAACTGACGCAGAGTAGGGCAGTACGCTTAATTGTTTATGGTAGATCTCGGTGTTTGTATACGTATAGCCGTCATCTTTCCTTCCCTGTTGTGAAATTTTGAGATAGCCATTCGGCATAATCTCATGCATGATGTTCAGGGCTATTTCCCCTTTTTTGTAAAAATGGATTTCAAAACTGATACTGTCAGGGAAGATGGCCTGTACCTTATCGGCCAGGTCATGATTGTCGAAATCATTCAACCCGCCATCTGCCAGGATTTTATAATTGGAAGCCAGGGCCTGGTTATCCAGCATCACCCGGTTATGGAATATCCGGAGTTCCTTGCTGTCAGCCACAGATTCAACTTTATAAATGCCGCTCTTCGGCCTTTCGCCCGATTCATAAGTGCCTTTCTCGGGGAAAAGTTGCCAGGACGCCAGAAAATTATAAGCCTGTATCATATTGGTGACTGTGCTAATAACAGCGCTGCAAAGATTTTGTTTTTCAATCAATAAACAAAGCGAAACTATTTTTCGCTCCTCCCTTTTTAACTTTCTGCCTATCCCGGAATCCTTTATTTTAGTGCAAAATTTTCAGTATGAAGAAATCAGCCTTTTTTATCGGTCTGTTCCTCCTGGTTGCAGTTTCTACCCAAGCCCAGAATCCGCCATTAGCGGCTTCTGACATTATTAAATCCGCTTGTGTTGAAGCAGGCAATACAGGGAAAAATGTGCTGATTATATTCCATGCTTCCTGGTGCTACTGGTGTCATAAGATGGACAGCAGTATCAATGACCCCATTTGCAGGGATTTATTTGATAAAAATTATGTGATCAGGCACCTGGTGTTGGATGAGTCAGACGATAAGAAAAACCTGGAAAACCCGGGTGCATCTGATTTCCGCGATGCCCAGGGTGGTAAAGGAGAAGGAATACCTTACTGGGTGGTACTTGACAAAGGAGCTGCCGTACTGAATAATTCAAGAATGCCCATGCCCGATGGAACCACCGCTAATACAGGATGCCCTGCTGCCCCCGAGGAAGTAGACTATTTCATCAGCATACTCCGGAAAACAGCCCATCTCAGCGAAGAGGAATTAAATACCATCCGCCAGCGGTTCCTGAAAAACAAATAATCACCAGCTACGCAGGGCTTCTTCCACTGCCGTGGAGATTTTCTGTTCATCTTTTAACAACCAGGGGACATTCGCCGGGTTGATGGACCATTTTGTTTCAGACTTTACCATCCTGAAAAAAAGCCTGTCACCTTTTTCGGTGCATACGTTTACATCCAGGCTAACCTGTTCCGGACTGCACTGGTTAAAGTTGAATTCCCTTAACCGGTCACCGGCTTTAACAACAAGGCTGAATTGGAGTCTTTTCCTGAACACAAAATCCATACTTCACGATTGAGGGTATCTCTACAGCAAGATGTATGCTATACTGCTAAAACTGTGGATAAATAGTTCTGCACATCAGCGAATGAGTGTGACCAGGCCTTTCCGGGTATAATTTGCCCCGGTGAATGTAGTGGCTTTCACTTCCCAGACAAAGGTACCGGTTCCCTGGCGCGAGCCCTGTATGCTTCCGTCCCAACCAGGCAAATTGCCTTTACCGCTGTAAACGACTTGACCCCAGCGGTTATAGATATTAAAGTATTCTATTGACCGGATGCCTGCGCCTAAAGGAAAGAGGAAATCATTCAGCCCGTCATTATTTGGGGTAAAAGCAGTTGGTATAAAAACTTCCGGTTTGGTGCCAAAGACTTTGACAGTGACATATGCCGAATCGGCACATCCGGCCGTATTCAGCACCCTTACTTTATACCGGATACCATTGCTGGCTTCATCAAACAATGCGAGGGGGTTGGGGATAACACCTGATGACAGGTAAAAAGCAGGACTCCAGTTATAGCTTGTTCCCCCGGTTGCCAGTAACTGCAGGGGCTGTCCGGTTACTACAGCTGTATCATGACCTGCTGAAACACTCATTTTGGGCTGCACAAAAACCCTGACCGTGTCCCTGCCCGGTTTGGGGCAGCCACGAGTATCAAAAGCTGTCAGTACATAGTCGGTTGTCCTGGGCGGTGTGGTTACCGGATTCAGCTGGCTTGCATTGCTCAGGTAAAGCGAAGGTGACCAAACCCAGCTGCTGCCATCTGTCTGCCCCCTGAGCCGGCCGGATGTGTTATAGCATAAAGTGGTATCTGCACCGGCATTTACCATCGGATATGGCACTGTGAGTACACGAATGCTTTTATCTGCCGAACAACTGCCAATCACTGCGTGAACCTGGAATGTTTCCACGGGATTGGATGTGAAAACAAAAGGCAGTTTTACCAATGGGTTTATTGTATTACCTGCCGGCGTCCAGCTGTAGTGTAATCCATCAGAATTAATCCGGAGTTGCAGCGTATCACCACGGCAAACCGTTGTATCCGGCATGACTTGCAGTGTTACATGATCAACTACATTTACTTTTACGGAATCTGTATTTATACAACCTTGTTCGAATAAGGTTACGTAGTAAGTTGTTGTAGTGATTGGGTTAACCGTGGGTGTGCCCGTGCCGGCATTAATAATATTTATGGCCGGCGTCCAGCTGAAAACCCCGGTGCCGGTTGCCTGTAATTGCAAACGGTCAGGGATGCAAATCAATGTATCCCGGAATGCAAGGAGGATGGGCGGTTTATCTATAATTGACACTGTTTTATATAAAGTGTCCCTGCAGCCCCTGGTATCCCCGGAGACAAACATGACGACTTTGTCGCCCGTAACCGGATAAGTATACGCCGGGTTTTGGGAAGTTGACGCATCAAGCCCTGTCAGTGCTTTCCCCGAAATCCCAGCTCCAGAAATTGACAGTGCCGAACACGGAATGGCTGGGGTCCGTAAAAGGTGGTAGGATGGTTAATGCAAATGCCTTGAATTAAAGTCGGTCACAAAACCCGGGAAAACTTTTATCAATGCGGTGGTGGAATCAGTGCAGGGCAGGTTGCGGTTGATCACCAGCTTTACTTTGTAAATACCAGCCGTTGGAAAAGTGTATGTAGCGGTTGTGCCCGTTGTGCTGTACAGCAGGCTGTTTGTAATGTCTGTAAACTCCCAGTCGGATGTAACATGAGCGGACTGTTAGATTGATTTGATATAGTGATTGTCTGGCTGTTCTTGCACAGGTAATATTCCGGCAACAGGGATGCGGAGGCGATGGTACAGTTGGCTATGAATATTTGTATATCCTTTCGCTGGGTGGCGATTACGTTTCCATTCCGTAATTCCTGTACACATACGGTAACAACATAGATGCCTTCCTGTGGGGCGATACCTGTAATTAAACCAGAGAGGGGATCAACAGTTACAAACTGCCCCAATGGTTCTGATTCATTATACGTTGGATAATCATAAGGAACCTGCGGGAATGGCGGCGGGGCAGTGGGTGATGCATTACCGCCTGCGCCTGACGTGCTGGCATAAGCCGTACAAAAACTATAACGGAGTTCATCGGCATCATCATCCTGTGCAGCAAAACTGTACGAGAATTCATTGTTGGCACAAACAGTTACTAAGTCGCTTCCGGTAAACTTTGCACTTGTATTATGCATGCCATCCACCGCGGCACCATTGCCCGGTATTTCGGCAGTATAGATGGCCCCGACATTATTGTATCCCGGTGACAGGTTATTGATCCCTGCAATCCTGAAATTGACCTGGCTGGATAAAACATAGCCATGCATATTTTCCGGAACGCTGATCTGGAAAGTATAATAAGCCACATCAAAACAAACTTCCGGCGGGTTTGTGATACAGGATCGGATTTGTCATCTGCAGGTTTTTAGTGGAACTGATATTTACGGAGTAATCATTAATCCGCACCGAATTTGACTTATCAAAAACAGACACATAAGTCGGGTTGGGGAATTGCCTGCCGCTGTTGCAGCGCTGGTAAAGTTTGAGGGTGACCTGGTAAGAATGCATTCCGCTGACCAGACCAATGTAAGTATAATACATTTCTCCCCCGGTAATATGGCTGGCCCGGGATTCCGGGAGCCAGTTGATCAGCAATAAAATGAGTACAATTATTTTTCTCATGTTCCCGGGTGCTGGTTCTGTTTCTCCGGTTTACCGGATAGTATTCAAGTTAGTAAGATAAAACGGAAACCCAACGGGCTGGGTTGCCCCCCCCGAAGCAGATGCTATGTAGTGTTCCTAAGGCTGGAAAGTTTTTCCCGCATCGCTTCGGGGGTCAGGGGAGGTACTTATCCAGCTTATTCGGCAATAAATAAAGCACCGGCGTGATGGTATATATCACAATACTCACCACCGGAGCGAAAAATGAAATGATGATGGCAATGGTATAAACAACCGGTGAGAGCAGGAACAGGAAACGGGCTTCTTTTTTCACTTCTGCCGGTATTTCCCTTTCGATCAGGGTTTTCCGTTTTGTGCCATAAGACCATTGTGCATAGAGTGTCAGATTGCACAGGCTCAGGTTGATCCCGTACATCATGATGGTGTACCATTCCAGTGTATCGCGGGTGAGGAAACGGGTGCTGAAGGGAACCAGGCATACGACCATATAGAAAAGCACACCGAGGAAAATAAAATACCGGTTAGTCCTGGCGATGTATTCAAACATCATCCGGTGGCCAAACCACATGATTCCCAATACCACAAAACTGATCATATAGCAAAGGAATCCATGCCAGGATTCTTTCATGGCAGCAACAAATTCATGCCAGCCGCCCCCGGGTTTGATTACGGGCAGTGCCAGTTCTATCACGAGGATGGTCATGGCTACGCTGAATACGCCGTCGCCCAGGGCTTCCAGCCTGCCGGAAGCGGCCCGGAGTACATGTCGGTTTTCGTTCATGACTCTAATCTATTTAATTTTTTGGATGCCGGACAACCCGGGAGCGGGTTTTGTTATCTTTTGTCTGTCGCCCTGATTCCTTATTTTTAATCTATAATGCTGAGTATGAAAACAATTGGATTATTTCTCCTCCTGCTGCCAATGGGCCTGATGGGCCAGGATTGTAAGCTTCACAGTGAAACAGACCCGTTTACCAAGCAAACCAAACTCTCTACCGGGTTCATTTACCTGGACGGGGCCTCTATTAGTTTTGATGCCGACAGTAAAGAGGTGGTGGTACTGATCTCCGTAGAAGGTGCTGATAAATGCTATGATGCCACTTCAACAGCCTTTGTATTTTTTGAAGGCAGTAAAGTGAAAATGACAATCCGGAACGGAGGTACTATGAACTGTGAAGGTTTATTCCAATTTGTATACCGTAACACACCCACCACGAATTCCATTTTACGGATGTTGGAAGTTGGAGGTTAAACCCTTAACTCGGAAAATTCTAATTCTGCCCGAAATGCGTATTTAGATTACAATAATTCAGCCAGGCTGTAGATAGTAAATAAAAAACCCTAAGTGATCAAAACTTAGGGTTTTCTATTTATGATAAATTTTCAAATTGGAAGAACATCCAACATCCAACTTCCAACCTCGAACTAATTAATACCGGTAATGCTCCGGCTTAAACGGCCCTTCCTTCGTTATACCCAGGTAAGACGACTGCGCTTCTGTCAGTTCATCCAGCACCACACCGATTTTTGCGAGGTGAAGGCGTGCTACTTTCTCATCGAGGTGTTTGGGAAGCACATACACTTTGTTCTCGTAATTTTATAGTTGGTCCACAGTTCGATCTGTGCCAGGGTTTGGTTAGAGAATGAATTGCTCATTACAAATGAGGGGTGACCGGTGGCGCAGCCAAGGTTCACCAGGCGGCCTTCAGCCAGGATGATGATATCTTTTCCGTCTACAGTATAAATGTCAACCTGTGGTTTCACCGTGTCTTTAGAATCGCCATAGTTCTGGTTCAGCCAGGCGATATCAATTCCGATATCGAAGTGACCGATATTACAAACGATGGTCTTGTCTTTCATCAGTTGAAATGTGCGCCGGTGATCAGGTCGCGGCAGCCGCTGGCTGTAACCACGATATCTGCTTCTTTAACAGCGTCAATCATTTTCTTCACTTCAAATCCGTCCATCGCAGCCTGGAGGGCGCAGATGGGATCGATTTCAGTAACAATACGGCAGCCTGCACTTTCAAAGACGCAGCTGAACCTTTACCTACATCACCATAACCACCAACAACTGCTACTTTACCGGCCATCATAACATCTGTAGCACGGCGGATGGCATCAACCAGTGATTCTTTACAACCGTATTTGTTATCGAATTTGGATTTAGTAACAGAGTCGTTCACATTGATTGAAGGAACAGGCAGTGTACCATTGGCCACGCGCTCATACAAACGGTGAACACCGGTAGTGGTTTCTTCAGAAATACCTTTCACATGCTGAACCAGTTCAGGGTAAGTATCCAGCACCATATTGGTGAGGTCACCACCATCATCCGGATCATATTCAGGGGACGGTCTTTACCACCGAAGAACAGGGTTTGTTCAATACACCAGTCAGCTTCTTCGAGCGACTGCCCTTTCCAGGCAAATACACCAATACCGGCAGCGGCGATAGCAGCAGCAGCATGGTCTTGTGTAGAGAAGATATTGCAGGAACTCCATTTAACTTCAGCACCTAAAGCAACAAGTGTTTCAATCAGAACGGCAGTCTGGATTGTCATGTGCAGGCAACCGGCTACGCGGGCACCTTTAAGGGGTTGTGAGGGTCCGTATTCTGCACGGATAGCCATCAGGCCGGGCATTTCTGCTTCTGCGAGACGGATCTCTTTGCGGCCCCACTCAGCAAGGCTGATATCTGCCACTTTATAAGGCAGGCTGAAATCAATAGTTTTCGTTGTCGTTGACATTAGTATAGATTTATTTTAGGCGGCAAAGTTAATGTATATAGCCGTAAAAGCACGGTTTACAGGGGGTAAAACTGCACTTGTTTTTCACATTATCATACAATTGTTAAACCTTTCGGGCCCGCCCCCGGTAAGGCTTTTATACAAAGTTTCCGTTTTACCTTTGTATTCTAAATCGTACGGATGCAAAGCTGTGATACGGTTTCAGAAGCGGTTAACGGCCTGAAAAAGGGGGTTGAGCTGATTTCAACCTCCGGGAGAACTGCCTGGTTTGCCAGGGAATACCTTTGCCGCCTCGTGAATTCAGTATAGTTGAAGTACCGGTTTGAAGGAAACACAGATCCTTCAGATGAGGCCATTGTATATGCCATTGAGTCGCAGAACGGACTTAAAGGTATTTTGGTTAACGGTTGCGGTATTTCATCGGAAGCTATGAGTGCTGAGATCGCGGAGAAGTTGAGCATCCGTCATGCCTGATATGAAAAAAAAAAAATATTCCGGTACCTGTTTTTCCTGCTTGCGGGCTGGCCGCTGGTTTTATCAGCCCAGACTGACAGTTTTAAACTGCAATGCCCGCTGAATAAAGCGACTATCGTACCTCCCAAAAACATGATTCATTATGGATGAGCCAGACTCTGCGTGGTGCTGTAGGTATCCCGGATACAGCGGTGAAATCAGTATGGAGCGGGTAAAAATCACCCATACGGAATACGGATGAATCAAGAACTGGGGTAGTACTCTACACAAAAATCAACGGAAAGGATTATTATTTCTGGTACACCGGGCTTATCAAGAGTGATCGTGCGGCGCAATGAAATTGTAAACCGGAGCCAGGTGCTGGGTTATATCCAACCCGGAGCCCAGATTGAAATGCTTGATGTACCAGTTTGAAACACCCGTTGATATTTCTAAATACCTCGACTGTAAATAGCGGATTTCCGAAATGTGGCCCGGCGGTCATTTTTCTTCAGACTGAGGGTTGATTTTCTTCTTCCTTTTCTTCCTGAATATCCTGGCAGATATCGCACTGTCGGTGTTGAACGTTTCCTGCTCAGCACCAGCGAAATCAAGAATGAGGTAATTGCCCCGGCGCTCAAAGCCTGCACTCCGGTTTTACCAAGCATGGAAAACTGATTCAGGTACAGGAAAAAATCATACGTTCCATGAAAGAAAACCTGCTGTCAGTAAACCAGCCAGCTGGAATTTTAATTTATGCTTGCGGCAAGCCCTGGCCTTACCTATAAAATAAAACCCATCAGGAACAGTAATTGGTGATGTGGCCGGTACACTATGAACATTTGCCTAGGCCAATCTCAAAACCACGTCCGTGATCCGCATAAGTCAGTACATACAATGTGTGATGTTTTCAACTGTAGCAAAGCCCATTCCAAACCGTCATTCAGTATAAACAATCCTCTGTCCAGCGGTTCGTCAAAACTTTCAGGTTCCAGGCAAGTCCTGACAACAATGAATTTCATAGCTTCTTCCGTCAGCGCTACTACAATAAAAGAAACAATGCCACGCCCATCACTGAGCCGTCAATAAACTATATTCGCTTTTCTTCAATAAAAAACCGAGAATAATAGACAACGCCCCCAGTATAAAACCGACAACCAAGTTAAGAACTGGTTCCCGGTTACAGATGTCCTTGTAAAAATATACAGCCTGATTCAAAACAACGGGTGTAAGGGACTGGGGCGATGTACTGCATAGGCGGGTACACTTAAATTAGGGAAAGATGTTGAAGTTGGCCCGGAAGTGAACTGAAAGATAGCAGGTCGCCAGTTGAGGCCGTTGGAAGTTGGAGGTTGAACCCTAAAGGGTTGTAGTCTTCTTCCTTGTTGGAATGTTGACTGTTGAGAGTATGGAAATGTTTATTCAATCCGTAGAGTCTTAAAAAAGTGAGTTCACGAAAATCGAAGTGATACTGTTCATTGAACAGTTCTCTGCTTTAAGAACGATCCAACACATCCAACAATCCAACAGTCAAAAGACTTTCGATCTTTGCAGGTTCAACCTCCAACCTCCAACCTCCAACATCCAATCCGAATATCCAACCGCAGCAGTTCTTTCAGACACTCAGGGTTAACCTCAACAAAAAGAGAGGCCACCAACAGGTGATCCCCTCCCTCTCGACTTTCCAACGGAAAAGTATTCTCCAATCAATATTACTGAATTCGTATTGCGCTAATATCAACTCGCCCGTAGCCCGTCGGCATTGTACGTTCAGGTTAAAGGATGATCGATTAAACGTATTGCGCCGGAGTGTGAAAGATATATTCACCCGCTGTCCGAAACTATTGGCGTTATTGCCGGTACCGGCTGACC
>JADKJV010000019.1 GCA_016720825.1 Chitinophagaceae bacterium
CCCGATCCTGTATAAGGCCCAGTTCCACCGCTGGCACTGACAGTTACTGTGGCGTTGCCACCGTGACAGGCAATAGCAGTTGCGGAAGAAGTAGCCTGAAGTGCGTCTTGTTCTGTAACCGTTATTGAGGTTGAAGTTGTACAACCATTGGCATCCGTAACATTGTATGTATAAGTTCCGGCTGCTTCATTAAATATACCAGTACCTGTATAAGGTGCAGTTCCACCGCTTGCACTGACTGTTACTGTGGCATTACCACCGTGACAGGCTATAGCAGTTGCAGATGAAGCTGCTGTCAATGCATCAGGTTCTGAAACCGTGATAGCGGTTGATGCTGTACAACCATTGGCATCTGTTATATTATAAGTATGTGTTCCGGCTGTTACATTAAATGTGCCTGTTCCTATGAAAGGTGCAGTTCCGCCATTTGCTGTAACAGTTACTGTTGCATTTCCGCCATGGCATAAAATGTCAGTAGCTGTTGATCCGGCTGTAAGAACAGTGCTTTGGGTAATTGTGACTGAGGCGACGGAAGTACAACCATTCACTCCTGTAACAGTAAGTGTATACGTTCCAGGTGTTGTTAAATACACATCTGCCTGATTACCCAGTCCTCCATCCCATGAATAAGATCCATTACCGGTGGCGGTTAAATGAATAGATGTCGTGTTGCAGTTTAACTGCGTGCTGCCGGTCTGGTTTATAATTGTTGCCCCGGGTGTGGTCAGGTTTTGTGTGATAGAAATCTGGGCTGTAGCACTGCATCCGTTTGCATCTGTAACAAGAACAGAATAAACTCCGGGGCTTGTAATGTTTACACTGGCAGTATTCCCCAGTCCGTTATTCCATACATAGCTTACGCCACCTGCAGCTGTAAGGCTGATAGCAGGGTGGTTGCAATCCAATAAAGCAGTGCCGGTGTTATTTGTTATAGAAGCACTGGCAGCATGAATAGTGGTTGTTACGCTGGCTGGTGTGCCTGAGCAGCCCTCCGGATTCTGGTAAATTACACTTACCTGCTTTGTGCCGGATGTCAGCCAGTTTACTGTAACGGTATTGTTTGTTCCGCCGGAAATTACCTGGTAATCTGTTCCTTCATTCCGTCAAGAATCCATTGATAATTGGTTTTGCCGGCTTCCGTTGAATAAACAACATTGGTATTCGTGCAAACCGGTGTATTCACTGAACTGCTGATTGCAGGATGTGGTACAGCATTCACCAAAACCTGGGTTGTACTCACCGGGTTACCGGAATTTGTACAACCACCGGCAGAAGAAATATCTGTAAGATTAAATACTGAAATGGCTGTAGCACTTGTGAATACCGGATCCACCCAATATTTAGCGACGCTGGGCGAAGCAGGATAGCCTGTCCCCGGTTGGTTATAGCAACTGCTTTCAGCTGTTAACAGTGAATTCGTAAAAGGAGCTGCTAAGCCATTCGCTGTATATGCGTAATAACCTGGTGAGGGTGAGAAATAAGAAACGATATAAGTCGTACCGGCAGTAATACTAACCGGACTTGCAAAATCAATCTGCTTCCAGCCATTTGTATTATCACTAGTATATGCGCCGGTAGCCAGTGCCGTAGTATTCCCGTTTAACCAGATTGAACCGGTGTAATTGAGTACATCTGTTCCGGTCTTATAAAAACGGATACCACTGATAGTGCCATTCACTGATGCATGGAATTTCATGCCCAGTTCTGTTGACGTATTGTCAACATTCTGGGATCCGCCTGTTACACCAGGGCCATAAAAAATTCCCATGGAAACAGGTGCATAGACTGCATTGCCTGCGTTAAAAGGCTGGTCACTGTTTATGCCGGGATACGTATTGCCATTAACAGTCAGTGTAAATGGTCCGGTACCAGATGTGGCATGGAAATTTAAACTGACCGGTAAGTTTTCACATACGGTGGGATTCACTGCAGTTAAAATACCGTTTGGTGGAGTGCTGATTGTTACTGTTGTACTGCTCAGCGGATTCCCGGTATTGGTGCACCCGGTTGTAGCTGTAATGCTGGTAAGATCAAATACAGGGTTTGAACAATTTACCGGGCTGTACAATACATCCACCCAATAATTGGCATTGCCACCCTGGTCAGGGAATCCGCCGCCATATTTATAAATTCCGTTCGCTCCATCCACCCCTGCCTGAAGGGCGGTCAGCGGGCCATTTGTTACACCAGCACCTGCAAAGAAATTCTGGCTGATGGCAAAATATCCGTTCTGTGAATAATAAGATGCGATGTATGTTGTATTGGCCTGGATGGCAACCGGTGTATTAAATCTAACTTCCTGCCAGCCACTGGCTGTTTCTGCAGTGAATGTGGCCGTAGCTAATGATGTACCGGCGCTGTTCCATAATGTTGCAATATGGGTGCCTGTATTCGTTGCACCTTTATAGAAACGGATACCTGTAATATATCCGCTTTGTGCTGACCTGAACTTCGTTCCAATTTCAATGGCCTGGTTGTCGGTAACAGATGGATTGGCGGGTGAGCCGCTGCTGCCCCAGATACTTTGTTCACCTGTAGTGAAGCTTGTAAAAGTTTGTCCGGGATTTACGTTAGTATAGGTATTCCCATTTACCACCATGGTATAGGCGCACCACCACTCGCCGCAGCCAGTTGCAAGGCAATCATTCCCGCCTGTACAAATTGTACTGTTAACTGCGGCAATGGTTCCCTGTGGAATTTCATTCAAATGCAAAGTGGCAGCTGCTGAATTTTGAGTGCCATTTGTGTTTGTCCATACAGCCCTGAATTGTTTGCTAGCATCCCCATTTGCTGTTACAAAACTATAAGTGCCATTAACGGCCCCTGGAATATCCGACCAGTTATTTCCCTGGTTAGTACTCACCTGCCATTGAACAGCAGGAGCGGGGTTTCCGGTGGCACTGCTGGTGAAACCGGCTGTTGAACCCGCACATAAAGTTTGTGTAGCCGGATCAGTAGTTACTACAGGTGCCGTATTCTCCGGCGTACTGCATGTAAATGATATGTCTGATAAAACAGGCGTTACAGCGGTGTTGCTGGTGGCCAGGTCAGCTTTATATTGAATGAATTGTGCTGTTGCACCCACACTTCCTCCATTAGTTGCAATGACTGTCCATGGCTGGCTGAGTATAGTTATTGCCGAAGAAGCAGTTCTTACAGATACCTGCATTGAAGTGCCTGATGGTGTATCGGCATTCCAGGAAGCAGCGCCCCAGTTTTTTGGAACACCTGCATCAAATATCCTGGAAGTAAAGCTGCCATTGTTTGCATACGGCGTAGCGCAGATACGGTCAACACCCAGTTCCACACCACCAGCAGGGTAATCGCTGATCTGGATCAGCATATTCGTATTCACTGTCTGGGTAACCGATGGCGTAGATTTTAAAACACCATCCACATAAAATGAAAAGCTTCCGTTGGCGAGCCACTGGATTTTATAAAGATGTGGTGTATTCAGCAGGTCAGATCCCAATAAGTCTGACTGATTATTAGAAGTGCGTGCATAAACATTATTATCGCCTGCGCCACCACGTCCGATTACTATCCATGGATTATTAAATGCAGCATCACCGGTAAATCCAATGTTCTGGAAATTACCTGCAGTAAATGTGGCAGTAAATTCAAGCGTTGTACCGGGTGATACCGGTGTATTATAACTCAGGTGCGAGCCGTTTACGGTTACTTGTCCCGAACTATAAGTTGTTATTGCACCTGATTGTCCATCCCATATTGCATCACTCCATCCGCCCGGTACTGAGGATCCGGAAAACTCTTCTGTAACTGCTGGTTTTAAACTGACTGAACCGTTGTTATCCGGGATTACTATCGTGCCGGCATCTGTTGTTCCTGCATTAAAATCAGCAGCCGTAATATCGCTGGCACAGGGTCCTGACGGCATCATAAACTGGAGTGTGCCCGGGGCTTCAGGTTCTGTTTCAGCATTTGCAGAAGCATCTGCAGAGGTGACCCTGAAATAATACACCGTACCTGAACTCAAACCGGTCAGCGTTATGGAATGACTTGTAACCAAAGAGCCATCTGCCTGGTTCAGGCTGGTGATGATGCGTTGCTGTTATAATCCACTTTTGAATCAGCCGCTTCGTTGGTTGTCGGTGATTGTCGCTGTTCCGTCTGTATGCGGTGTTGCCGTAATATCTGTAATTTCCGGACCGTCATCATCAATTGAATAAGCAGCAGAATAATTTCCGGATGCTGCATTAAAGAATGCGTATGAGATCCCTTTGATGGTTTGAGTAGTATAAGTAACCGGTGAGCCATTCAAAGTTAGGCTGGTCAGCTGGCCTGATTGTACTGCTGCCGGAACCATGCCCTGGATTTTGTAAGCACCAGATGCAATAGTGGCCGTAAAGTTCATAACATGGCCATCCCAGTTATAAGATCCGAATGATGAACCATTGCGTCCATCCAGCCAGGTGAGCATCTGACGGGCAGTCACCACCGGGATGTTCCTTGAAATGGCTGATGCAATGATCGCATCAGACCCGGAAGAGGTATTGGCATCTGTATGCATATTCGCGCAGAATACACCATAGTATCCGTTAGCACCAGTAGCATTGTCCAGTAATGTATTGATAAAACCAGGGAATGAAATACCTGATTCATCAGGCATTTGTGTTGTTACCTGGTAGTTGTCGAGTATGGTGCCATCCAGGTCTGCAAAACGCATGGGCATACCTGAGCCGGTAAACATACCCGGACGGTCCAGTATCCATTCTGCAGGCCAGTAATAATAATCCGTATTTAAACGGATGCCATGGGCAATTTCCACTTTGGGTTTGCTG
This sequence comes from Chitinophagaceae bacterium, assembly GCA_016720825.1. Taxonomy (GTDB): domain Bacteria; phylum Bacteroidota; class Bacteroidia; order Chitinophagales; family Chitinophagaceae; genus JJ008. Next base: position 4,803 of record JADKJV010000019.1, read on the forward strand.
GCCCAGTCGGCCCACGAGATACAATGCGTACGGTTTGTTACCTGTGAAGACACACTGGTGTACTTGTTGCCGAAATCTGCCAGTTGGGAACTGATTGTATTTTCCAACGAAGAAAGCGTATACGTGGTGCAGCCTGTATTTACATGCAGCCCGATTTCAAATCCCTGCGCTTCAAAAGCGGCAGCCTGCGCATTTGATATGGGTGTGCTGGTATAAATATAAGAAGTGCCCCGGATTGCTTTCCAGTCCTGTACATCAGCCGGTGTGTTATTGCCATAATTGGCATATTGATTAAACCTTGCAATGGTTCCTCCGTTACCATGATCATCACCGGTCATTACGATCGCTGCTTTGAGTTTACGAGGAAGGAACCAGAATTTAGGCAGCGGTCTGCGGTCGCGGTTGAATGCCAGAATCATATTGTTCAACAGGTGTTGCTGCTCATCTGCCTGTGGAATCGCTACTTTGTCAAGATCAATCCAGTCCGGGAAAAACATATCACTCGAACGGATATTGTCTGAATGTCCGTCTCTTTCCTGTCCGGCCCATGCGGGATTACCCTGACGCGTATACACAATAGATTTTGCGAGATCATACGTGAACGCAAATGCCATTCCGCCATTTGTGCCAACTGCATGCGATGTAACAGCAGGATACGTTGTTGCTGTACTGGCATTCGAATAAAGTGTTGCAACGGTTGTCGCGCCGTTTAGCGTATATAAATCAGCCGCACTGTGGAATTGTATCGTTTGTCCTGTAATGCCGGTACCGGGAGCGCTGGCTGTATTAACGAGAAGGTATTTATCTGATAAAGTACCTAAAGCCGGTGTGATACCAAGTAAACCGGCCAGTTGTGCATCTGGCCTGAACGCAATGAATAATCCGCCAGCATCCACCCAATTGGTTAGCATGGCAACCTGGCTGCCATTCAAGCTCATCTCTCCAAGAATCACTACATCATAATTATTGAGCACGGTGGCATTCACCTGTGAAATATCCAGCGCAGTAAATTCATTCAATCCTTCTGCACGAAGTATTTCCACGGCGTAACGACTAAAAGGATTCGCAGCGGCACTGATCACCAATATCGGACCACCAGGTCCTTCAGCCGGTGGAGGAGGTGGCTCTGATACTGTAGTAAATGACCATGAATAATCATTTGTCATTGCATTCCCGGCCACATCCGTAATATGTGGTGCTGAAATGCCACCTTTCAGCAATGCCGTATAATTGGTAGTGAATGCTATATTGGTATTAGGTGTTATTGAAATCGTCCGGGTACCACTGTTGTAGGTAATGGCAGCGGGGATCAATGTATTTGAACCGTCTCTCAATTCTACTGTAGTATTATCGATAGTCAGCCCGTCAAGTGGTTCATTGAAAACAGCCTGGACGGTTGAGTTCACAGAAACATTGGTGGCTCCGGCTACCGGTGAAACAGATGTTACCTGCGGGGGATTTACATCCGGCCCGACAGAATTATTAAAAATCACATCCACCCAGTAATTACTTTTCTGGTATGTTTCAGTTGGGAATGAGGGCGTGGACGTATACAGGTAAATCCCATTTGGTCCGTCAGTGCCATTGGCCAATGCGGTCAGACTGCCATTGGTAACCGCAGCAGTAAAATAATTGTCAGTAAATGTATAATAATTGGCACTGCTGTGATACGATATCACATACGTTGTATTTGCACTGATCGCAACAGGGGCATTGAAATCCATTTGCTGCCAGCCGCTGGCTGTTTCACCGGTGAATACAACTGAAGCGAGTAAACTGCCGGAAGAAGTCCACAATTGTCCTGTATGTGTTCCGGGATCACCGGTCGCTTTATAAAAACGCACACCGGTGATAAATCCATCCTGGTTGCTCCTGAACTTCATGCCTAATTCTATAGCTTGTCCATCCTGTGCAGATAAAACGGCGGGAGTGGCGGATGGAGGGAAAATAGTGCAGGGACAGGGCAATGGCGCCGCGGCTGTAATAGTTACATTGATGGAATTGGCAGCTGGGGCAGGGGAGACCGATTCCATATTCGCATTATCGTCTATCGCCCTGCACTGGATGTTTGCAGTACCACTTGCTGTTGGTGTCCACGTATACGTCCAGCTGTTTGTTCCTGTTGCAGATTGCCAGGTCAGTCCGCCGTCTGTTGAAATTTCAATACCAGCCACTACACCATTTACGTCTGAGGCAGTACCGCTAATTGTAACAGGATTACCTGCCGGCACTGAAGCGCCGTTTACCGGGGAAGTGATCACTGAAACCGGTGCAGTAATATCAACGGGTGAGTCTGCAGTTAATCCGGATTGCAGATTGTCAGGCAGCACGCCCATGTCTGCAAAAAGATTTACAGTGGCCTGTTGCATGCGTTCATCTTCTGCAGAGGATGAACCATCATGATTGGCATCCAGTCCCCAGCTCCATTGTACGGTTCCTGCACCAAATACCAGCGCACCATTGTTATGCCTGTATAATGAAAGATGATGCGTTTGACCAGATAAGACGGTTTGGGATAATTTAATTCTTCCGGGAGGATACTTGCCATTATTGCTTTCCGGGTCCCATTCGTAGCCCAGTGTGTTGTTCGCGAGCGTTGCCGTTTGACCACTGCCCAGTGAAGTAATTGTCGTATGTCTCCAGAAACGTAACTGGCTGAATTTTTCCGGTACTTCGATAGTGCCGGTGCTTCCGATCCAGCTGATTTGCCCGGTCAGTTTGTTTTCCGGGTTACAACCATCTGCTGCAGGGAAATCACAGCCATCACGCCAGAGTCCAGTCCATACATCCGGTAATGGATCACATTTACCGCCGCAGGTATTTTCACCGGATGTTCCTTCTTTATAACATACGAGTGTACGATGGTTGTCTTCCCACCGGGTTTTCCAGTAAATTTCATTGCCGCTGAAAAAAGCGAGATGCGTACCACTGTTCCGGGCGGCTTCAGCACGCAGGCGGGCATTGGCACTCCAGTATTCATCATGGCCTACTGATAAAAATATTTTATGGGTTGATGGTGTTATGGGGGTGACATCCCGGTCCATATCCACATCAGAAATATAACTCACATCATAACCGTTTCTTTCCATCCAGCGGATCATCGGGAATTCTGCATGGAATAAAAAATCTTCCGAACTGCCGCTGCCGCCTCCGCCATTCCTGGTAAAGAAAGGCCTGTTGTAACTTACTTTGGTGGCGTGATTAAAACCTGGAACCGGTGTTCCTGAATTATTTACATACAAACTGTTTCCGCCATAACCATTGTATGCCTGCCAGGTGGCATCCGAAGTTTTGAAAATGATTTTAGATGCACGGCTATCGTCCCGTACAATAAAAGGAATGAGGCTGGCTCCCTGGTTATCATTCCGGGTTAAACGTGCAATATATAATCCTGATAAAACACCGGCAGAATTCCAGGATGCTGAAACAGCCCAGTTGCTGCAATCTGTTTTACCAGAGGCCTCTTCATATAAAGGATCCGGTTGCGCAACACCGGTAAAGTTTCCTAAATCAGCAATTAACCGCGCGCCGGTATTATTATAATAACCCAGTCTGTATATCTGAATGGTATATCCGGTGGCAGGTGCTTTTACGTCAATTTTGAAGTCAACAGTTTCGCCCGTGTTAATGCTGAATTCAGTCGCATAGCCCTGGATCGAAAGGTCGCCGGCGCCGCTAACATCCCATACAGACGCGGCTGTGCCAGGCAAGGCATTTTCAGTAACAACAGGATTCTGCGCCAGTGTCTGGATTTGTGAAAATATCATTGCCAGGCAAGCTATAAATAGTGCTTTGCCATGCTTTGTGAGCATAGGGGTTCGGGACATGGTGGATGTCTTTTGTGAATTATCTAAATCTGGCTCTTTGGATATCTTCTTCCGGCGATTTGATCAGGATAAAAGGATCAGTGGTGGTTATATTGCCGGTTCAACGATAAGTTCTTGGATGTGAGCACAAAGTAATAAGAATTGTCTTAAAAACTAAGCACAATAACAGATTTTATAAAGCTGACTGTATATCTTTTTGAATTTCAATTCAATAATAAAAGTATCAGGTAATACACTGATACTTTTATTATTATTTGTTGAGGTGCTTAATTTTTTTTGTTCAAGGAGTTGCCTAATTATTCCTGTTTCCCCCAAAAATCCTCCTGAAAATACCTTTTTTCTTTTTAGGCTGATCCGCCGGTGAACCGATGGGCTTTTCATCGACTTTATTCGCCGGGTTTTTGTTGACGGTATCTTTTTTATGATTGGCAGGATTGTTTAAATCTTCATCAGTAAACTTCTTCGATTCTGCACCCAGCGTGTCGGCGCCATAATCAGTGCTGTAATCATCAGCATTGCCATTGCCCTGGTCATCGCCCTGTCCTGCAGGTGTGGGATCCGTGTCACTGATTTGTATATCGGCACTCGTGATTTCATTTTCCATCACGGCCGGTTTCACGAATTTGGCATCTCTTTCAATACCCAGTTTTTTATCATCCAGTACTTTCCTGAAAAAATATTCAGTGATCGGTCTTGCCATCCTGGAACCATCGCCTTCATTACGGATAAACTGGTCATCAAAACCAACCCATGAGCCGGCCAGTAATTGCGGAGTGTATCCGATAAACCATGCATCCGCATTGTCATCAGTCGTTCCGGTTTTACCACCCATTTCAGCAGCACCCACACGTGTACGCATGCCCCGGGCAGTACCTTTATCCACTGTACCCTGCATCATCCGGGCCATGGTATAAGCCGTTACTTCACTCACCACTTCCTTGCGGTTAACACTGTTTTCAAAACTCTTGATGAGATTCCCGTTACGGTCTTCAATCCGGCTGATACTGTAAGGCCTGGTGGAGAAACCACGGCCTGCAAAAATGGTATATGCCCACAGCATCTCATACATGGATAAATCACAGGTGCCAAGTGCAATAGAAGGGTAGGGATTGACTTTTGTTGGAATCTGCAGCCGGGCGAGGAAATCTGCAAACTGCTGGGGTCCCACCTGCTTCATAATATAAGCCGTTGCACAGTTTTTGGAATACGCCAGCGCATCTGCCATCTTCAGCACCCCACCACCGCATTTTTTACCGGAAGGAACCCAGCCGGAACCGGGGAAGAACTGGGCCACGTTTTCACATTCCGTTTCCGGAGTGAATCCGCGTTCTTCCATAGCCTGGGTATAGAGCAAAGGTTTTATTGTTGATCCAACCTGTCTTTTGGTTTTCAGGTTGACGTGGTCATTTTTATAGGTCTTGAAATGAATACCCCCCACCCAGGCCCTGATCTCACCGGTCACCGGGTCCATCGCCATAAAAGAAGCCTGCTCCATTTGTTTATGATACCGGATAGAATCCATCGGAGTCATCACGGTGTCTTTCTCACGGCGCGTATTCCAGGCAAAGATTTTCATCGCTACCGGCACACTAAAACTGGCGCGGATTTCTTTATCACTTAAACCATCTTCTTCCAGGTTAGACCACCTTTCAGATTCTTTCATCGCACGTTCCAGGATTTTCTCCCGGTCTTTCCAGATCGTACCATTTTTGATAGCACCCCTTGCATTCACACTTTTTTGCAGGGCCATCATCTGTAATGCCATTCCCTCTTCAGCATATTCCTGCATGACCGGATTGATCGTGGTATAAATTTTCAGCCCGTCATTATAAATATCATAAGAATCGCCATTCGGTTTCTTTACATCTTTCAGCGCTTCCTTGATTTCTGTTTTCAGTATTTCACGGTAATAAGGAGCATAACCGGTATTCTCATCCAGTTTCCGGTAATTAAGTTTAATGGGCGTCGCTTTTAGTTTCACCGCCTGCTCATGGCTCAGTTTGCCATTGATTTCCATCTGTCCCAGTACAATGTTCCGGCGATCGAGTGCCGCTTTTGGATTCCTGACGGGATTGTAAATACTGTTTCCCTTCAGCATACCTACGAGTAATGCTGATTCTTCCACATTCAATTGATCAGGCTCTTTCTGGAAAAATGTCCGTGCTGCATTCCGGATACCATAAATGTTATTACCAAAAGGACCTGCATTGAGATATAAAGTGATGATTTCTTCCTTTGTGAAATTCCTCTCCAGTTTTACCGCAATAATCCACTCTTTTAGTTTTTCAATCATTCGCCAGGCCCTGTTCTTGCTACCCTGGTCGAGCAGGGCTTTGGCCAGCTGCTGGGTGATAGTGGATCCGCCACCGGAAGTACCCGCAGTTAATACCGCACGCATGGTTGATTTGAAATCAATACCACTGTGACTGTAAAAACGTTCATCTTCTGTCGAAATCAACGCATCTATCACATGCTGGGAAATATCATGGTATTTGACATTACTCCTATTTCCCCGTTCCGTATAGTATTTACCCATCAGGGTGCCATCCGCAGCATACACTTCAGAGGCCTGAAGGATAGAAGGGTTTTCCAGTTCAGTCAGTGAAGGCATCTTGCCAAAAACGCCAAAATTGGCCATCATGACCAGCACAACAAAGGCGAGAAACCCGCCAAGAAATATCATCCAGAATATGCGAACGGTTTTTTTCATGTTCCGTGTGGTTGAGTGTCTGCCAGGGGCAGTTGATTTGAAGTACCGAAAGTACAAAAATACCCTGCCAGCTCCCGGTAAAGGGCATTAATTTTTTGCCAAAATAGCGTATGAACAGTTCAGAATCAGAACTTACCCGGATACTGCTGGTTCAGGAAGGCTTTGTAATTGTCAATATCCTTATTGCTCTGCAGGATTTCATAGTTCGACTCCGTCAGGATCAGGAAGCTGTATTTACCGCCTTTCAGCCAGGGAAGGATTTCCGTAGGCGTAACCGGTTTGGCTTTATCAATATAGTTGATCGCTTCCTGTGCATTGGCAAACGGGGTAATCAGCAGCAGGCGGTTATCAGCATCCAGCGGGAATAATTCAGAGCTGAATGGCTTGCCATAATAAGTATCCTGGTTATAACGGTTAAATGCATTGCGGGCTTCATTCACGAAAACAGGATCCACTTTATTCAGCAACAAAACCACATAATGCGGAATGGCCGGATTATTTGTGTAAGGAGAGGAGACGTTTTTCGGCGGGTTATTCACCGGATTCACAGGCTGGGTAACCACGGGCTGGGTTACAACCTTTACGCTATCAGGCCTGGGCTGGTTATTGATCACCACCGGTTGTGTAACTGGTTTTTTAACCACCGTATCACCAACATTACGGTTAACAACCATATTGCTGAGTTCTGCTTCAATTTCAGCACGACGGTTCAGTACATTCAGCAGGGTAGCTGCTTTGTTTGCCAGCGGATGTGTGGCAAACTGGCCAATCAGGTCTGTCAATACAGCTTTCGCAGTACTGTCCTGACGGGTTTTGATATAATACACCGCCTCGATATATAATAACTGCGGTGTCCAGAAAGATTTACCATAAACCTGGTCCGCTGTTTTCTTGGCGGCTTCAGCTTCGGCAAATTTCCCTTCAATAAACAAATCGTAAATCCTTTCATAAGCCTGGGTCGCATCGGATTTACCCGATTTCATTTCAGGGTCTTTACCGGTATTTACAATGGTTGCGAAACGTCCGGTAGCATATTTATCAGTCAATGCTTTTTTGCAGGCAGCCGCTTTGGCGGTTTCGCCATTCTTATTGTAGCAATAATAAAGATCAAACAATACTTCATCCATCGGTTCAAATGAAGCGAACCGTGTGCGGAGTTCTTCCAGGCGCTGGGTAGAAGAGGAACAATCTTCCAGTTCCTGTAAATAAAGCTTACCCAGTTTGAATAAAGCGTTCTGTATAGAATCGTTTGATTTTTTCAGGTCTTCCTCTTTCAATGGAAGTTTATCATACAAAGCATCAAAACTGATTTCTTCTGCAGGTGTGGTTCCGGTCTGGTTGCCTTTGGTCTGGTCGCCTGCAATATTCGGGTTATTGGTATTGAAATTCCCGTTGCCAACTGCTGCAATCCTTCTCCAGTTATCCACGTTGGGACGGTTACCCCACCTGGAACGGAAATCATTCAGCCCTTTATTACGGAAAGAGTTATTGTAGAAATACCATTCCCCTTTAGTATTATCACCGGCAGAAAACAGGTTCGGAATAACCGGGTTTGTAATCGGTGGCAGTAATGAACTTCCTGTATTTACATAAGCTTCCTCTTTCAATCCCTGTTCCTTGCGTAAAGCTTTGGCCAGTTTTTTCACAAAATCCTTTCTTTCATCTTCCGGCATGGCTGCAATACGCTGGAGACTGTCCTGCCTGTAAATGATTTCAATATTATCAGCTAATCCTGCAGCCGTAGCCCGGCGGGCGCGGATGGCTTCCGGATTGTGGATCGTGGTGTCATCCAGTTTCATACTGTCGTAATAATTGGCAGCATGACGGAATTCCTGGCGGTTAAACGAAATATCACCCATCTGCAGGAATGCTTTATTCCGCTGGGAAGGATTATTGGAAGCGAATTGGGTGCTCTTTAATAACAGTGCGAGGGCCTGGTCATAGTTCTTGCCATCCAGCTGCATTTGCGCAGCCATATAATAAATGATATCCTGGTAATCGGAATATTTATCACGTTTGGCCATCTTCAGCAGTTCGGCCACGTTTTTAGCAATATCTTTTTCGCCATCGTCCTTATTTGCGCGGATCGAATACAGCCTGGCATAAATATCCAGGATGGGATCCGTTGTATGGGCGCTCACTTTAGCGTAATAATGCACGGCATCTTTATACTTGCCGCTGAGTTCGTAGAGTTGTGCGGCCAGGTATTCCCAGCGGGCCATTTCCTGTTTGTTCGTTGCATTGCCCAGCGCTTCCACGAGGTGGTTGGCGCAGCTGTCCCAGATGCCTTGCTTATAAAACCAGTAAGCCTGTACTTCATGCAGGTCATTCTGCAGTCTTTTTGGGAACAGGGGATCGTTCTTCAGTGTAACGATCAGACTGGCGGCTTCGGCCAGCTGATCCTGCGCCAGGAAATTCCTGATTTGCCAGATGAAGGCATCATTCCGGCTTGGCGGTTCTGTAAATATCTTCCGGGGCAGGCTGTTTTTTTCTTTCGTGGCAATGCTGAGTGCAGAGTTGCCATCGCGTTTGCTGCCGATGTTCAGGTAATAACCATCTTTTTCTTTGGGGGCAAAAGCATAGTTGATAAACTGGAACATCAGGTAGGCAGAATCAAATTCTTTCTTCAGGTAATAAGAAGCACCCCAAAGCAGGTAGAGGTTATCTACCCAGTCATTCCGAAGGTCATGCAGGGCAATACCGGTGGAAGACTTATAGGTGATGGAATCCAGCTGGATAGAATCCCCTGCTGTTACATCGAGTGAATAATTATAAAAGGGGAGGAGCAGTGAATAATCGTCTTTGAAGGTCTCCTTGGCACGCTCCAGGACCTCATTCAGCTTATTATTCGCATTGAAGTAATAATTGTAATGTGTTACGGTATTCTGGATAAACCGGCGGGGGAGGTTGAATTTCTTTTCGTCTGATCTTTCGGAGCGCAAAGGCCTTTCTTCATACTCCTGTGGCTTTTTAATAGACAGGGGTATGCCAAGCTGTCCGGATACCTGCTGGGGAACAAAGTAAGCCAGTACGAATAAGATGGCAGTCAGTTGAATTATTTGGGGGCGTTTCACCTTCAAAATCTTGATTCTTAATAACTGAATTTCAGCAATTTTAGTATAAAAAAAAGGTTTAAAATTTTGATCCGGCCTGAAGGACTGGTATTTACAGCCTTAATCCGGATGCCCAAAGCTGCTCAATTTCACAAACAGGTAATAATCAGGCGAAAATAAGGCATTTTTTTTAGTCCCGGCCAGGCCCCGGAATCACCAAAACAACCCGGGTTTTATTATCTTTATTTCGGGTTGATAAATGAGTCTGAACAGGTTAAGGCAAACCGGCCAGCCGGGGTGCACTGACATTGCTTTAAATTCTTAAACATCTTATTATGATGAAACTGGATGCCGGTTCCACCCTGAAGAGGCTAAGGAACAGATACCGGCTGGTGGTGATGAATGACGACACTTTTGAAGAAGTGGTGACCTTTAAATTGTCGCGCCTCAGCGTGTACATAATTTTGAGCACCATTTTTGTATTATTGGTAGGTTTAACGGTGGCGTTGATTGTATTTACGCCCCTGAAATATTATATCCCCGGGTATGATGACCTGAAAGTGGGCCGGGAATACCGCCAGTTAAAGTATAAAGTGGATGAAATGCAGAACCAGCTGAATAACCTGGAACAGTATAACACTGGTTTGAAAAAAGCACTTTCATCAGGTACTACTGTAAAACTGGACACCAACCAGCTAAGCCTGCCGAAAACAGAATTATCGAACGATTAATGATGAATCATGTTTAACGCCAAAAATAAAAACGACATGCAGCCAGAAAAAACTTCCGGGAATGGAACTACATTGATCGGTGCCGGCACTTCTGTGAAGGGGGATATTACCAGCAACAGTGATTTACGGATTGACGGGACTATTACCGGGAATGTACATTGCGCCGCCAAGATAGTGGTTGGTGCCAATGGAACAGTGGAAGGCGATATCACCGGCAACCAGGCTGATATTGTTGGGAAAGTTTCCGGGAATATCCGTGCCAAGGATTTACTCCAGCTCCGGGGTGATTCAATGGTCACCGGTAATATTTATGCAGGCCGATTACAAATTGAACCCAGTGCCACATTCAATGGCCAGTGTTTTATGGGGGCCAATGTGGTTGAGATGAATAACAATGAGCAGCAAGCCGCCGTCAAATAAAGAATTTTTCCTTCGTTATGCCAGTCTGGGATCACAGATCCTGGCCGGATTGGGTTTAGCGGTATTCGGCGGACTCAAAGCCGATTACTGGTTACATACCCTTCCCTTATTCTCCTGCGCCTTACCTTTGCTCCTCCTCACGGGAATGTTTTATAAACTTTTCCGGGATACGGATAAAAACCACCAAGATGAAAAATAGAAAGCCCTGGTTCAGTTTGCTGATTGTATTTGTTGTAATGAATGCATTGTTCCTGGCTTTCCAGCACAGACTGGTTGAAAAAGGTTTCAGCACCGACGTGCTGATCATCGGCAACCTGATTTTGTTTATGGCCACCCTGCTTTCTTTTGTGGTGTTTTACAAAACGCTCCGTTCCCCGAACCCGCAGGCTTCCATGCGCGGATTGTATGGCAGTTTCATGATTAAGTTTTTTATCTGTGTGATTGCGGCATTTGCCTATATCATGATCGCCCGAAAATCAGTCAACAAGCCTTCCCTGTTTTTCTGTATGGCATTGTACATTGTATATACGGTGATCGAAGTGAGTTCACTCAGCCGTATGCTGAAGCAGCAAAAAAATGCCTAAAAAAGAAGTCCCCCTCGGTCAGTTACAAAATTACCTGCCTGCAGGCACATTGCCCGCGGTCATGACTTTCCTTGAAAAATACCATGTGCATTTAACGGTAACCCGTGAGCGCAGATCTGTATTGGGTGATTACCGCCATAAAACCGGCGATCATCACCACCGCATCAGTGTTAACGGTAACCTGAATCATTGGGCATTCCTGGTAACCCTGCTGCATGAACTTGCACACCTGCTTTGCTTTGAGCAATACCACGGCAGGGTTTCAGCACACGGCACCGAATGGAAAAGGATCTATGGCGATTTACTTGCAGTCTTCCTGCGGGATCATGTATTCCCTGCTGATATTGACAAAGAATTAAAACAAATGCTGGTCAATCCAGGTGCCAGCAGTTGTGCGGAAGACGGTCTTGTGCGGGTATTGCGCCGGTACGATAAAAAAGCAGAAGGCATGTTGCTGGTAGAACAATTGCAACCCGGTGATTCCTTTATATTATCCGATGGCAGGGTTTTTATGCTGGGAGAAAAACTCCGCAAGCGGTACAAATGCAAAGAAATTAAAACCGGAAAATGGTACCTGTTCAGCCCGGTATTTGAAGTGAAGAAACTGGAACCACCTGTTTAGTATTTACAGATCAATCAGCATCCATATTTGGCAACCACTGTGACCCGTCTTACCCATCGGTCCTTCTAGATAACGGAAACCGAATTTCTCATATACAGAAACTGCTTTTGATAATTCCGGCATACTCTCCAGGTAAACTTGTTTGTGTCCCTGTTCCCTGGCCCAGTCAAGACACTGGCTGATCAGTGCCTGTCCGATCCGTTGTCCCCTGGCTTCCGGTTTCAGGTACATCTTCACCAGTTCTACGCAACCTTCGGGCAGACCTTCGGTAGGGAAGATGCCCGCGCCACCTGCCACCTGCTGGTCATATTCGGCCACAAAATATACTGATCCCGGATGGCGGAATAATTCAAAGAGATGATCGGTACTGTCATCATAATAAACCGTGCCGGGATGGTTCGCGCCGAATTCTTCGAGGCTGTTCCGTATAATTTTTGCCAGGCTGGTATTATCACCGGGGCGGATGACCCGGATTTCAGTTAAAGACATGGTTAAAAATAAGGCAAAGCAGGTAATCCGGATACAGCATGGGGTTGTTTTTAAGAGCTACTACTTAGCCGGAAAAATGAAATCATGTATAAACAAAAATGACACTGGTAATTACTTGTCTGCAATTCAGGAAAGGTTAACCTTTACTGTCCAATCAGTATCCAACCCCTGTGAAAAAGCCTTTAATCGTCCGTTATTGTCCAAACCCATGAAAAAAGATTACCGTTAAACCATCCTGTTATCCATGAAAATCATCACAGGCCTCCGAAACCTCTAGAAAAAATTCTGAATTAGCAGCCTGTAGAAATCCCCGGTTCGTACCGGGGATTCTCATTTTAAGGAATACCTGCTCAATAAGCATTTTCACTTAGCCGCCGCTGGATTAATATTTATAATGATGAAACTCTGTCCCAGTTATTTGGTGACACATAGCACGGTGAATAGGTTTGCATTCACAAAGCTATGTAAGAACCGTTTTTAGAACCCAGGCGATGAAAAGCTTTCCAACAACTAAAAAACAATAATCAAGTCCCGGTTGAAAAAGAAAAAAACCCTTTGCGGGTTTTTTTTCTTTTTCAGGAGGTACGTAATTGGATTTCACCACTACTCAAGCACCAGTGTTTTGTCACGCGGGTATTTTACTTCGTAAGAGAAATTGATTTTATTTTCTTTTTTAGAATCCAGTGTAAATTTCCAGGTAAGGATTTTAGTGTCGTCCTCTATACTCGCTCCCGGATATTTGGTGTTTTGTATTTCGATTTCTTTTTGCGTGCTGACCGGGAGCTGGTCTTCTATCTGCATGGTAATGGGTTGTGCCTTGTTATTCCTGACCAGGATTTCATATTGCCGGGTATCCGTTTTATTACTGCCCATGAATTTACGGGCGCTGTATTCTTTCAGCAGTTTGCGTTGAACAGTTACGCCTTTATCCCGGCCCAGTGAAATGTTTAAGGTGTCGCCCGCATTGGTCATGTCTAATTCTGATTTACCCAGGAAAGTTCCTTCAAAAAACAGGTTGGCTTCGCCTGGCAGTAAATTCAGTTCCTGCCAGTCGGTGATATGCGCCGTCAGGAATGCAAACGGTTCCAGTTTGGGGGCAGCGTAATATTCATACTGTGCGTCCACTTCATAACCGTCAATATCCACCATATACATTTTACCATCATTCAGGATTGTATAAGGATCCTTGATTTCATAAATAGTTGTGGTGGGCTGGTAAATCGTAGTGGTAACCGGGGCGGTTTCTTCCCTTTTCTTTTTAATGGGCGAACTGTAAGCATAACCGGAATTACCCCATGAATCCCCGTTTCCCAGAGCGGTTACCACCACTTCTGAACCAACAAATACAGCCCTTTTAACCGGTATTGAAATGGATGTAATGTTTCCCAATTGTACTTCTGTAGTCGTAAGTCCTGCACCAGTTACGACCAGCACATCGCCCGGTTTGGCTAAAATCCTGAACTGGCCATTGTTATCAGCAGAAACGCCTGTCCTTGTACCCTTGATCATAATACTGGAACCCGGCAGGGTAGCCCCTGTTTCATCTGTAAGTATGCCGGAAATCGTCCGGGCATTCTGGTAACCCAATATCGAATTCGACACGGGCTGGTAGGTATAACCATAACCCAGATACCAAGGGTTTAAAACCGGTTTACTGCCGCTTTCACTCGGATTGCCATTGGATAAAAAGAGTTTTACTTCTTTCCAGTCTTCCCCGCTTTGCTGGTGCACATTGGCTTTATACTGAAGGGTAATCGGACTGCTGATATCTTTCACCCGGATATCATAGGTGGGATACCAGCCTGTTTCTTTCACGAGGTAAGTGAGACTGAATAACGTATTCGAAGTTTCTTTGGCATTTACGGTAACATGGATTTCACTGGTTGCTTTATCCTTCTTTGAATTCAGTTCCGCGAGTTGCATATCGAGTTTGGCCATATCTTCATTTATCTTCCGGATCATGCGGTTTGTTTCCGCCTGTTTCTGGTAAATTTCTGTCAGCCGGATGCGCTGGAAATCGGCTGCATCTTTCAACTCTGTTGCTTTTAAAACAGTGGCGCTGCCACCGATATGCTGGTTTTGCACCATCAGCTTCTCTTCCTGCTCAAACACCTGCAATGTGTTTTTATATGCATCTATTTTATCCTGCAGCAATTCTTTATCAGCTTCAATATTTTTTATTTCTTCCTGTTTGTTTTGTTCTTTCAGGAAGTTCTGCTGGTGATTCACGGAAAGCACCGTGATGCCATCGCCGGCCTTCACCTGGATGCTTTGTTTGTCTATCATAGGGGAAATATTCCCAAACACCAGTTCGTACTTGCCGGCGGTGAGACTTGTTTTCCCAGACCTTTCCACTTGTGCGCCCTGCAGGAATACAGTCACCTTATCTATTTTACTATCTACATTTTTTTTGGTTTGCGCCTGGGTGGTGAGGGCATACAGCAGACCCAGACAAAGAAAAATCTTTCTCATACAGTTGGTGTTTTCAAGAGGATGCAGGAAGTAAGGAAAATACATACCGGGTGGGATGCGTTTTCTGTGTTTAGTTGATTATTTTACCACAGAGTACACAGAGTTTGGCACAGAGTACACAGAGTTAGTGCCCTCAAGTACGCAGTGCAGAGTTTTAAAGTTATATCTGGTTTAGGGTTAAGCAGCTTTAGCTGCTACTCTGTGTCCTATTCGGGTATTATACATAGGGGAAATATTCTATTCGCTAAGACCATTCAATATATCACGAAAAATTACCTCTGTGTACGGCGCTTGCCCGACGAAGCGAAGCGTAGGCGGGTGGTTTGCATTTCTATTATCGCCGTGGTGGGTGTCCTCACCCACCACTACAAGCTATACAAATAAAAAAGGTTGCCTTAATAAAGACAACCTTCCGTATAATATAAATGATGTATTAAGCCACCGCTTTCTTCACCAGTTCAGCGGCTTCACTGAGCAGAATAGCAGACTGCACTTTCAACCCGCTTTCATCAATCAGTTTTTTAGCTTCCACGGCATTGGTTCCCTGTAAACGAACAATGATGGGGATATTGATATTGCCGAGGTTTTTATATGCATCAATGACACCCTGTGCCACACGGTCGCAGCGGACAATACCACCGAATATATTAATGAGGATGGCTTTTACGCGGGGATCTTTCAGGATGATTTTGAAACCGGCTTCTACGGTTTGTGCATTGGCCGTACCACCTACGTCCAGGAAGTTGGCAGGTTCACCACCACTGAGTTTAATCATATCCATGGTGGCCATGGCCAGTCCGGCGCCATTTACCATACAGCCCACATTGCCATCCAGCTTTACAAAATTCAGGTTATACTGACCGGCTTCCACTTCAGTAGGATCTTCTTCAGATACATCACGGAGGGATACGAGGTCATTGTGGCGAACCAGTGCATTGTCATCCAGGTTCATCTTGCAGTCAACCGCCACAATTTTATTATCAGATGCTTTGAAGAGCGGATTGATTTCAAGCATAGAACAATCCAGGCTGGTATACGCCGTGTACAAATTGGTAACGAATTTCACGCAGTTCTTGAATGCATCCCCGCTCAGACCGAGATTGAAAGCAATCTTACGCGCCTGGAAAGGCTGGAGGCCACCGCTGGGGTGCACCCACTCTTTGAATATTTTTTCAGGAGTTTTGTGGGCCACTTCTTCAATATTCATACCGCCTTCGGTACTGTACATGATCACATTTTCACCACGGGTACGGTCGAGTAATATGGATAAATAGAATTCTTTTCTGTCGGAAACACCTTCGTAATACATATCCTGTGCAACAAGCACTTTATGCACCACTTTACCGGTTGGACCTGTTTGCAAAGTAACCAGGGTACCGCCGAGGATTTTCTGTGCAAATTCCTTGATGTCTTCCAGGTTCTTGCCCACTTTCACACCATTGATGCCATTTTCCTTAATGCTGCCTTTACCGCGGCCGCCGGCGTGGATCTGTGCTTTAACCACAGCGAAACTGCTGCCAAAAAGATTCTTGATCTGGCGGTAGGCTTCTTCAGCCTCATGTACGGTGCTGCAGGCAAATCCTTCCTGAACGGGAACATTGTATTTCTTCAGTAATTCTTTCGCCTGGTATTCATGGAGATTCATAATGGTGAGAATTTGCGCGAAGATAATTATTCGTTAACAGCTATTTTATATAGGAAAGGGATATTTTTTAACCCCTTCGAATTATTCCTACTTTTATAAGGCCATTCCGGCTGCTATGTTCAGAAAATACCTGCAAATACCCGGTTTTATCCTGTTGATCGCAATCACAGGCTGCCAGCACCTGAAAAAGATGAGCTGGCCCTGGCCCGAAAAATCCATCGGCGGCCGCGCTTTTTATGAAAAAGCCTTCCCGATGAAATGGGCGGAAAGGGATTCATTAGCCCTGGAACAGGTATTGGCCGGAAATGTACCTGAATTCCTCAGGCATTTTTACCCGGTGCAGGTTTCAGTCACTGACAGTACCACGGGTAAAACCATCCATGCACTGTATTATGTATCGCCCGATTATTTATCGGTAGGAAATGATGCCGACTGGGCAAGGATCAACATTACCCCTTACGCGGCACAGCAGATTGCAGACAGTTTCCATTGTTTTTTGCCCACCCGCAAAATGGTGGATGATATTTATAAGTCCGCCACAGTAAAACTCGAACCTGTTCCGATGTATGCATACCGCGACAGCACCCCAACCATGTGGCAGCATCACCTGATCATTGAAGGGCAGCGCAAGGGGAGGAAGGGGTTGATTGCCGGCATCCAGAAAGATGTGGTGCTCAGCGGCAAGATCACGCGTGACCCCAAACCCGGCCGGGTGGCCATTTACGGTTGGCACAAGTTGAACGGCGAACCCATCCAGCCATTATATACCGGTCATATTTACTGGTGGGTGGATTACAGCCAGGGTATCCGGCTGGTGTACCGTAAAATCAAAGTGGGCAACAAGTGGATGGATTATACTGATGTCATGAAAGATCCTGTTTTGCAAAAACTCCTTTGCGATGAACCCTGGTGTGATTTCACCAGATACCCGGCTGCTCGCCCCTAATTGTTATATTTGCCGGCTCAATCCGAATGTATATGGGAAAAAAATTGCTGAAAAAACTGGATGAGGCAGTGTCATATCTGCAGAAACAGTATAAAGGGAACCCGGTGGCTGGTATCGTACTGGGCAGCGGGCTGGGCAGTTTTACGGCAGAAATCAATGTGCTGAAAGAAGTGCGGTATGAAGATATACCGCATTTCCCGGTGTCTACAGTGGCTGGTCATTCAGGCAAACTCATATTCGGTACTTTATCGGGAAAAGAAGTGGTGGCCATGGCCGGCCGTTTCCATTTATATGAAGGCTATGAGCCGGAAGACATCGTGTTTCCCGTGCGTGTGATGAAAATGCTGGGTGTGCAGACCCTTTTATTATCCAATGCAGCCGGTGGCGTGAATCCTGCTTTCAAAGTGGGCGATTTGATGATCATTAAAGATCATATCAGTTTTTATATTCCCAATCCGCTGATGGGAAAAAATACCGATGAACTGGGCCCGCGTTTCCCGGACATGAGCCAGCCTTATAATCATGCACTGATTGCAAAAGCAAAAACCATTGCTGCAAATGCGGGGTTTGATATTAAAGAAGGTGTGTATGTGGCGGTGACTGGTCCCACCTTCGAAACACCGGCTGAATACCGGATGATCCATAATCTGGGTGCTGATGTGGTGGGGATGAGTACTGTGCAGGAAAATATCGCAGCCCGGCACATGGGCGTGGATGTATTTGCCATCAGTGTGATTACCGACATGTGGCACACGGATCATGTGCAAACCATTTCACATGAAGAGGTGCTGGAAGCTGCAAGGAATGCCGAGCCAAAACTGGCGAGGATATTCAGGGAACTGGTGGGGAGTCTTTAACAAAATCTAGGCTGCCGATCTATTTTTGATTGGCTAAATTGCCGATTATTTAACCCGATACACTGATCCGGAAATCTACATATCTCTTTTTGCTCCTGGTTTTATGTTGCGGCAGCAGCCATGCCCAGGATTTGATCCGTGGTTTGGGCGACCGGATGAAACAGGCCGGCAGTGGTCTCAGCCGGCGGTCTAATACGGGCGCAAATAATATAGACAGTATCCGTCACCGGAACAACCTGGAAGATTCTATCACCATCAGGTATCGTTTCCTCGATTCTCTCAATACCTACAAACTCGATTCATCTATAACGGATTTTAATAACCGTTTCCCGATACCTGCCACACATGTCTTTCTGGGTAACCTGGGTAATGCCACCAGGTCCCTGTTGTTTTCGCCCATCATGAAGTCCGGTTTTGATGCAGGCTTCCATGCGTTTGATGTCTATCGCTGGGTTCCGGAGAAAATAAGGCTCTTCCAGACCACCCGGCCATATTCTGAACTGAACTATTTTCTGGGAACACGTACCGAACAGATCATTGAAGTATTACATACACAAAACCTTACTTCCACCTGGAATGCCTCTTTCAATTACCGGCTGGTGAATTCACCGGGTTTTTTCAAGAACCAGAAAACGAATCACAATAATTATGTGTTCACTTCTGCGTTCCAGACTAAAAACAAACGGTACAGCAACACGCTGATTATCCTGGATAATAAACTGCAGTCGTCAGAGAATGGCGGCATCATTGATACCCTCAATTACCTCGATGATCCGGTGTATAAGGATCGGTTTAATATACCGACCAGGCTGGGAGGGGATGAGCAGTTCTCGAGTAATTTCTTCAGCAATAAAATCAAAACCGGCAATAAGTACAACGAATTTTTCCTGGTGATGCGTCAGCAGTATGACCTGGGTAAGAAAGATTCACTGGTTACAGACTCAACGGTGATCCCGTTATTCTACCCCCGCCTGCGTTTTGAACACCAGTTTACACTCAGCCAGTTTAAATATCTCTATCAGGATTTTGTGGCTGACTCTGTTTTCTATGATTATTATTACGACACGGCTTTCCCTGCTGCCACAAAAACTTTCCAGTTGAAAGACCGCTGGAAAGATATGATCAATGATTTTTCCATTTACCAGTTCCCGGATGCCAAAAACCTCCGCCAGTACATTAAGCTCGGTGTGATGCTGCAGGCATTGAGCGGTGAATTTGCTTCAGGGAAAAAAGCATATGTCAATACTGCAGGCCATGCGGCATACCGGAATAAAACGCGCAACCAGCAATGGGATATTGAAGCAGATGGTAAACTGTATTTCACCGGGCTCAATGCCGGGGATTATGAAGCACGCGCCAGCCTGCAACGCACCGTAAAAAAAATCGGGACTATTACACTGGGCTTTGAAAATACCAGCCGCACGCCATCATTTGTTTTCAATTCCCGCAGCAGTTTTTATATTTCAAAAGTTGCGCAGGATTTTAATAAAGAAAATACCACGCATCTTTCATTCGATTACCAGCTGCCATCTTTTAAATTCAGTATTGCAGCGCATTATTACCTGCTGACGAATTATACATACCTCGCAGATATGTATCATTTCAAACAAGCCGGTTCTTTATTTAATGTGCTACAGGTTAACATGTTTAAAACACTCAAACTGGGTAAACGCTGGAACTGGCATGCCGAGTTTTATGTACAGAAAAGAATCGGTGCCGGTCCGGTTAACCTGCCACTGTTATATACCCGTAACCGCATCGCGTACGAAGGCAACCTCGGGTTTAAAAACCTGGATATTTCCATGGGTGCTGAAATCCGTTACCGTTCACCTTACAAAGCGGATGGATACTCACCTGTAATGGGACGTTTTTATTACCAGGACAGCATTACTATCCGCAACCCGCTGCCAGATATTTCAGTTTTTGTACAGTTCAGGATCAAACCCTTCAAATTCTTCATCCGGGGCGAGAACCTGAATACCCTCAGGCGGCTTGATAATTTCGGGTTTACCAACAACAATCTTGTGGCACCAGCCTATCCCTTACCCGGTTTACAGATCCGGATGGGTGTTTGGTGGGGTTTTGTTAATTGATTACCAATTTATTACCCGTTTTTCCTTTTCATCTTTCTTTTGGCCGGTAGTTTGTACATTTGAGTACAGATGAAAAAGTTCATTGCCCTTGTAATGCTGATAACTTATTCCGTTTTTGCGAACGGGGTGGTTATCCGTTCCCATTACTGCATGAACCAACTGGCCTCCCGTCATTTGTTTGGCGCCAAACCTTCTTCCTGCGAAGTCTGCGGCATGAGCAGTCATAATAACAATGGCTGTTGCAGCGACGAGATGAAAGTGGTGAAGCAATACCAGGACCAGCAAACACCGGGTAAAATGGTGGAAGATCTGCTGAAAGCAAAACCGGTATTCCATGCTGTTTCCGGATTCCTGCTTACCCCTGTCACCCGGCCTGAACAGCCTGTATACTCACTCAGTCATTCCCCGCCCCTGATATCACCCATTGAAATCTATAAAGAAATCAGGGTCTTCCGTATTTGATACAGCCCGCCAGCTTTTTGCTGCCGCCGGCGGCGGTAGCGATCTTGTATTTTATTTCACCTACTTAAATTTCAAATCATGAAATCGATAAGAATATTATCTGTTGCGCTGCTGTGTATGGGAATGAGTGCTTTTGCTGTTGCCCAAACCCAGACTGAATCCATTAAAGTGTCCGGCAATTGCGGCATGTGTAAAACGAAAATCGAAAAAGCCGCGAAAACCGGTGGTGCCACGTATGCATTATGGGATAAGCAAACAAAAATCCTGACTGTTAAATACAACAGCAGTTCAACCAACAAGGCGAAGATCCAGCAGGAAGTGGCTGCCGTGGGATATGATACCCCGGAGTATAAAGCAACTGACGAGGCTTATAACAAACTGGATGCCTGCTGCCATTATGAGCGCGAAGGCCAGACTGCAGCTGCTACCGAACATCATATGGATATGAAGATGGAAGGCAACTGCAGTGAAAAATGCGGCGATAAATGTAAAAAGGAAAACGGCAAATGCACTGATATGGCAGCCTGTAAAGAAAAAGGCTGTGATAAGATGGAAGGTGCTGCCATGAATTGTGCTGATAAATGCAATGAAAAATGCGGTGACAATTGCAAGAAAGAAAATGGCAAATGCACCGATATGGCAGCCTGCAAGGAAAAAGGCTGTTGCAGCCAGGAAGGTGAAGCCATGAAATGTGAAATGAAAGACGGCAAATGTGCACACGGTGCAGAATGTAAAGAAGCCGGTAAACATGGTAAAACCGGTGCTAAGGCATCCTGTTGCAATAAATCCAGGTAATTTTTATAAATTAGGACCAGTGAAAAAGACAATTATCCTGATTACTTTCTTCTTTAGCTGTTTCGCATCAAACGGGCAGTTTTCGAAGGCATCGCTGCAGGCTACAGGCCTTACCTGTGCGCTGTGCAGTAATGCCATCAATAAAGCACTCGGGAAACTGCCTTTTATACAATCGGTGGACGCTGATATCAAGCATTCTTCTTTTGCGATCGTTTTCAAGCCGGGTTCCGTTGTGAATCCCGATGCCATCATGGACGCAGTGGAAGGGGCCGGATTTTCAGTAGGTGGTTTAGAACTGACAGGGACTTTCCAGCAACTGTCCATTGATAAGGACCAGCATGTAAAAATCGGCCAGTCAGTTTACCATTTTGTGAATGCAAGCAACCAGGTCCTCAACGGGGAAAAAACAATCCGGATAGTGGATAAAAATTTTCTTACCCAAAAGGAGTTTAAGAAAATCAGTGCCACAGTTAAAGCGGGTTGCCTGCAAACAGGACGTGCAGCATCCTGTTGTATAAAAGACGGACTGGCAGAAGGTGTAAGGATTTATCACGTAACATTATAATGTAACATCCTTCCGCAATTAGCGGGAGGATGTTTTAATACTTATACATGCAATTCAGAAAATTACTCTTCATTGGTTTTTGTTTATTGGTTTGTTTTAAATCCAAAGCGCAGCCCCATTTCGGGGATATGGCCCCGGAAATTGCACTGCCCGCTGCAAGCGGTGACACCATTAAACTTTCTTCGTTAAAAGGGAAAGTGGTGCTCATCGATTTCTGGGCCAGCTGGTGCGGGCCATGCAGGATAAGTAATAAAAAATTATTGAAGCTCTATCCGGAATTCCATAAAAAAGGATTTGAAATTTATGGGGTGTCGCTGGATAAAGACAAAGCAGACTGGCAAAAAGCCGTTGGCAAGGATAAAATTACCTGGCTACAGGTGAATGACAATGGCGGCTGGGATGCGCCTACTGCAGTTACCTGGCGCGTTGACCAGATTCCCACTTCTTACCTCGTTGACCAGACCGGCAGGCTGGTGGCTATGGATCTGGATGATAAAGGCCTGAAAAAAGCACTGAAAGATTTACTCGGAGACTGATCCCCATGAGAATTTTCCTACTTGCATTTTTTGTTTGTGCCGGCTTTAGTCTGCACGCGCAGGAATTGTATGTATTTAAAGAACCAGCTTCCAATATGCCGGCCAATTCTTTTGCAATCCGGCTGAGCGATCATTACACGGCACAGAATAAATTATATACCGGGGCCGGGCATCGGTTTATGCCCCAGTTATATTTCGGTTTCAGCAAAAAACTGATGCTTCATCTCGGAGCCACATTCAGTAATATGCATACGCCTGATTTCCGGTACGAGTCGGTAGACGTGTATGCCAAATACCGTTTCCTCTCACACGATGATGTACACAAACATTTCAGGATGGCAGCCTATTTTGAAGCTGCTAAAACAAAAGCGCCTTTTCATTACAATGAAATCAACCTGATGGGCGATAAAAGCGGTATTGGCGCCGGACTGGTAGTTACCCAGCTCTGGAATAAATTCGCGGTGACTGCCACTGTTGGCAGCACACAAGTGCTTGATAAGTCAAGAAGGAATGATGTGATATATGTCCCCGCCCGTTCCTATTCATCTTTTGATTATGCAATTTCAACAGGATACCTGGTTTTTCCCCGTGAGTATACCTCTTATAAACAGGTGAACCTGAATCTCTATCTTGAATTAATTGGTCAGCAATCCCTTGACCGTTCCCTTCATTTTACGGACCTGGCCCCGGCCATCCAGTTTATCTTTAACAGCAACACAAAGTTGAATATTGGTTACCGCACACAGCTGGGCGGGAACTCCCCCCGCATGTCGCCCAATTCCTGGCTGTTCAGTTTTGAAAGAACCTTCCTCGGCGCTTTCAGGAAGAAGTAAAAAATCCCCTTTTAGTGGTATTTGTCTGTTTGGTGGTTTTCCTAGCTTTGGAAAGTTTGAAATTCAAAATTCAAAATTCAAAATTCAAAATTCAAAAACCTGAAGTTTGAAGAGTTTTTACAGGATTTGAAACACTTGAACTTTTTGAACGCTTGAACTTTTGAACCCATTTAATCACTAAAACCTGACCAACATGATCACCGTTGAATTGTATGCTGAACTCTGCGCCCTCATGACAGAAACCGGGGGAGATGAGTCTAAAGAATTTGCCATTGCTGCTGAAAAAGGAGTGAGTGCTGATGAGTGGAAAGCCTCTAAAGCCGGATTTACGGCTAAGATGTCTGATCCCGCTGACATGGGAAAAACGGCTATGGCATTTATGCCGCTTTACCAGGCTGCATTAGATAAAAAAAGGGGAGGAGGCGAGCCCTGCACACTGGAAATGTATACCAAAGTGCATGCTGAAATGGCTTTCCGCAAAGACCCCGCTGATCCTTCCAAACAAATCAATTACTTAATCGTGCTTGCTGAAAACGGATTCTCCCACCAGTCATGGCTTGAATGTGAAAACTACTGGACACCCCGCGTTGGTGCCCCCGACCAGGCCAAATGGGATCCGGTACTGGGACAGAAATTCAGGGAGTTGATGCAGAAGGAGAGTGATCGGATATTCGGAATAGTACGGTAAATGTTCCTAGTTTCCAGCTACCAGTTACCAGTTGCCGGTTGCCGGTTTTCGGCTGCAGATAACCAGTTCACTACAAAGAAAAAATAAGAATATTTTCTTCGTAGCTGGCAGCTTATAACTGGTAACTGGAAACCGGTAACTGGTAACTGGTAACATTTTACTTTTCAAAGTAGCAGAAGTTTCCCCCCACCCACTCCTTATCCTTATTATACCTCACCCCAATCATCTTCCCTTTACTCATTCTTCCGAGGTTGTTGGTGGCAACGGGTCTGGTGGCGCCGTCTTTCCAGAAATAGAACATCCTGATTTCAGCTTTGGCAGGTAGATCGGGAGTCTGGATGATTTCGGCGTATTTTACTTTTTTCTGGAGGATCCAGTTATGCGGGTCTTCAATTTTTTCAATATCGGCGGGCGTTACATCAATCACCACACCCTGTCCTGCAAAGGAGAATAATGGCTTCAGTACATAATTCTCAAGGTCGGCAGGGATTTGTTTCACCTGGTCCAGAAAATAAGTGGCAGGCACATACGGATGATGAATCAGTGGCAGCGTGTATTTACTGATGCGGTAAAACCAGTTGGGATGCGGCGCCCATTCTACGTCCAGGCCGGTAAAAAGTAATTTCCCTTTTTCCTGTACTTCTGCGGATTGCTGCTGCAGGTCGTCGAAAATGATACGGTTATAAATCCTCTTGATTTGTGTTTTTACACCATTGTTCATGTAAAACAGTTTTGATCCTTCCTGGATCAGTTCGGTGAGGCAAACCATTTTAATGCCGGTGTATTCTTCCGTACAGTAGAAATCTATTCTTGTTTTTTGTTTGCGCGGGAAAATTTCCAGCAGGATCACTTCTTCGGGTTTGTGAGTGCCCAGAATGATTTCACGAAGCAACTGCAGGTATGATTCCCGGTTGTAGCTATTGAGGTAGCAATCAAAGTTTTCCGGTACAGGGAAATGCTTACGGAAAACATCGTCCAGCATTACTTCATAGGCAAACAGGGTAGGAAAGCCCTGCATCTCGATGAGTTGCGGTTCATATTCACCGGCTTCGTTTTCACAGATGCCGAAATCAAAAGCGATAAAATGTGTGTGTTCGTTTTCTGCGGGAACGGTTAATCCTTCAGGAATGGCATTCCGGGTGAGGTGTTTAAATCCGGGATCTGCAATCACATCTACAATTGCTTCACAGGCACTGAGTATTTTGTTTTTGAAATCGCGGGGAATGAATACCGGTGTTTCGGCAACCCGGAAATCAAGTTGCCCGGGATGCACACCATGCAGTTCATCTAAAAATGCTTTGTATTTCTCAGCTGTAAAAGCTGCATTATATGCCTGTATGATACCGGGGATCATACAATAGTTTTAGGAGTAAGTTAATCAATGAAGCGATGCCTTCCAAACCCATCAGGCTGGTTGCATCAGGCCGACTGATTCATTGAGGAAGTTAGGGAGGATATGTGAATACGTCCACCTGATTTTATCAGGATCTTCCAGTTGTTCCAGCATACTTTCCCATTTGGCATAGCCGTGGTTTTCCACGACCGTGTGTTTTTTATCTTCACTTTGCAGGTAGATGCTCATACCACTGGCATCGGCTTCGGGGTGGAACTGTGTACCGATCATGTATTCATTAAACCGGATGCCCATGATTGCTCTTTCATAAGGTACATGCGGCCGGCTTTTTCAATGCAAAGGATCCTTGCACCCATCTGGTTCAGCAGGGCATGGTTGGGCTGGATCACCGAAATCGCGGCTGTCAACCCCGTAAAAAGGATCTTTCAATCCTTCAAAGACTGGTTCCTGTTTGCCCATATCCAGCATGTGGATCGGGAATACACCAAAGGCAGTGGATTTCCTTTTACATACAAGGCCAGTATTGAAATACCGGCTGGCAAGCTGGAATGAATGACAGATAAAGAATACGTATTTCTTATGTTGCTGGGAAGGGTTGCGGTTCCATCTTTCAATATTACCCAGCCACTGGCACCAGGCGATATCCCAGTCGTCAAACCGGCTTACCAGCGGGTCACCTGGACCACCACTTGAAATATAAATATCATAACTGGTATCTGGTAATTCGGTTTTAAGCCGCACATTGTATTCGTGCGAAACCACTTCAATCTGGTGCTGGAGAGCCCACTCACGGATAATGGCGCGTATACATCGCATACCCTGGTTGGCATGGCCTTCATATAAATCGAGGATTGCGATGCGGACTGATTTCCTTTCCATCCAGCTCATTCGGCAAATTTAAGCATTCCAGCCCGCACAGGGGGAATTGACAGCCTTGCTTTTACCCACAAATGTGGATTGTAACTGATTTATAGGGGTTAATACATAAATGCAAACGTTCTAGTTCCTTGAAAAAAGCTTTTCCCCGGCGATGTATGTGCGGAGTACCTGGACAGAAAGCAGTTTGGATGGTTCTTCTTTCATCAGGTCGCCATCCAAAACCACAAAATCAGCCCATTTTCCTTTTTCGAGACTTCCCTTTTCTTTTTCTTCAAAATTGGCTTTGGCGGCCCAGATTGTCATGCCGCGGATAGTTTGTTCGCGGTTGAGGCCGTTGTCTGTCTGGAAACCGGCAGGAGGCCAGCCTTTGGCGTCTTTACGAACATAGGCTGCATAGAAAGTTTTGAAAGGGGAGATGTCTTCCACAGGAAAATCAGTGCCTAATGCAATCCAACCGTTCATCTGTAACAAAGATCCATACGCATAAGCACCATACATCCTTTCAGCACCTAAACGATCTGCTGCCCAGTACATATCGCTGGTAGCATGTGTGGGTTGTACAGATGGAATGATTGAACAGGCCAGGAATTTATGCATATCATCTTTATTGATGACCTGTGCGTGTTCAATGCGCCAGCGAAGGTCATTCTGGTGAGCGAGGTATTTGGTGTAGATGTCAAGTATCACGCGGTTGCCGCTGTCGCCAATCGCATGGGTACACATCTGCCAGCCTTTCTTATATAACCAGGCAGCCACTGAATCAAAATGTGCAGCACTGCTGAGCAAGAAGCCATAGTTTTTGGGATCGTCATGATATGGTTTCAGGAGACAGGCGCCTCGTGAACCGAGCGCGCCATCTCCATACACTTTAAAGCTCCGCACATTCAGCCGGTCTGTTTTTATCATGCCGTTTTTTTCTGCCCAGGCAAAATTGGCGGCTTCATCACTCAGCATGATATATAAACGCATTTTAAGATCGCCGGAATCCTGGAAACGCCTGATTTGTTCAATGGTGTTATAAGATAGTCCGCAGTCGTCAATCGTAGTAAGTCCGACAGCCAGGCAATTCTGCTCAGCAGTTTTCAGTGCTTTCTTCAGTTGATCACCCGTGACGGGTGGTATTTTGGCAGAAACTAAGTCAACAGCGTTGTCAACCAGCACGCCGGTCATGTGTCCGTTGCGACTTTCAATAACACCTCCTTTTACGGGTTGTTCCGGTGATACGCCTGCCAGTTCAAGTGCTTTCTGGTTAGCTATAGCTGCATGTCCGTCAATACGTGTGAGCAAAACAGGCCGGTCAGGAAATAATATATTCAATGAATCATTCACCGGAAATGATTTGATGTCCCAGTCATTCTGGTCCCAGCCCCTTCCGATCAGCCAGCCTTCCGGGTTTTCTTTGGCATAGGTCTTCAGGATATCCAGCACTTCATGCCAGCTGCCTGTTCCGGTAAGATTTGCTTTCGCCAGTCCAGTGCATATCCTGCAAAATGCGCATGGGCATCAATAAATCCCGGGAAGATGAATTTGCCGCCGGCATCCCAGCTTTCTTTGGCGCTGTAAATTTTTTCCAGGGAATCACGGGTGCCAGTGGCCAGTACTTTACCATCTTTTATGGCCATGGCTTCCGCTGTACTGAAAGAGGAGTCTACCGTATATATCGTGGCGTGATAAACCAGTAAATCGGCTTTCTCTTTTTGTGCACAGGATAATAATCCTGCACAAAAAAATACTACAGGGATGATAAATTTTTTCATGACTTCCGGGGATTATAAAAATTCTTCATTTTGTTTTTGACCCCGCTAAGATAGGGGCTTCAGTAAATAAGTTTACCGGGTATTTTTTAAAATAGGTTTCATTCGTGACTGGCATCAGTAAATAATTGATTATCTTTTTCAGATAAAAATATCATCATGCTGCGTATTTCCATGTTCAGTTTAGCCATTATCCTCCTCTTTTCCTGCCAATCAAAGAAGTCTGATGCAGATAAAAAAGGGTTTGATGAAACCAAGTATTTCAGTGCGAATGACAGCGGGATACAAACCGGCGGTGTGCGGCTGATTCCCATTGAAACACCGGCGGGCAGGTTCAATGTATGGACGAAGAAATTCGGGAATAATCCGAAAATTAAAATCCTGTTGTTGCATGGTGGCCCGGCCATGACACATGAATACATGGAATGTTTCGAGAGTTTTTCCCGCAACAGGGTTTTGAGTTTTATGAATACGACCAGTTGGGCTCTTATTACAGTGACCAGCCGAAGGACAGCAGCCTGTGGACGACAGAACGGTTTGTGGAAGAAGTGGAGCAGGTACGTAAAGCCATTGGCGCAGATTCAGGCAATTTTTATATCCTGGGGAATTCCTGGGGCGGGATACTGGCTATGGAATACGCATTGAAATACCAGGCAAATCTAAAAGGATTACTGGTTTCGAATATGATGGCCAGTTGTCCCGACTATGGGAAATATGCACAGGAAGTGCTGGCCAAACAAATGGATCCGGTTGTGCTCAGGGAAATAAAAGCGCTGGAAGCTGCCGGTGAGTTTTCAAATCCACGTTATATGGAATTGCTGATTCCGAATTTCTATCATGAACATATTTGCCGGATGCCTGATTGGCCTGACGGACTGAATCGTTCCATGAAACATGCCAATGGTGAAATCTATACCATGATGCAGGGGCCCTCTGAATTCGGTATCGGTGGCCGGCTTGCCAACTGGGATGTTAAGGGCAGGCTGAAAGAACTTACAATACCCACATTAATGATCGGCGGGAAGTATGATACGATGGATCCCAAAGCCATGGAAGAACAAAGCAAGCTGGTGCAGCATGGCAGGTATCTGTATTGCCCCGAAGGAAGTCACCTGGCGATGTATGACGACCAGCAGGTGTATATGAAAGGTGTGATCCAGTTCATCCATGATGTGGACGAGGGGAAATTCTGATAGTATGCCACCTGTATAATTCAGGTAGTACCTGATAATTTTTTTCACAAAAACCAAAAACCATGCAATACATGAAACAATTCCTGGCGCTTACATTCAGCGCATTAACAATTATCTCCTGCGGAGGGGATTCAAAAAAAGAAGAAAATAAAGATAAACCTGATAAACCTGCAGAGGAAGTTGCCACTGCAACAAATGGATCAGCCAGTAAACTGGAAGGTGCCTGGGAAATAAAAAGGGCAGAAGGAATGATGCCGGAAGCGAATGTGGGGACAGTGTATGAATTCAGCGGCAATAAATTATCGTTTGGCAAAGGGGATTATAAAAACCCCGGCACGACCATTGTTACCGATTCAACTTTCAGTTTCCAGGCAGACGGAAATGAACTTGTGTTTATGTATGATTATCATTTTAACGGAGATACACTCGTTGTTGAAATGCAAAAAAGCGGCGGGCAGATATTCCATATGATTAAAAAATAGAATTCCAGAATCAGTTGCGCGGCATTCTGAGTGAAAACATCTGATAATGCAAAGAGCCGGCTATTAAAGCCGGCTCTTTGCTATTAAACGATTGACAGATTAAATTCCGTGCAGGTAAGAGTCGTGAATAAACCTGGCAACATCAGTCAGGTTTTTCGTTTTCTCAAATACAGCCAGCTGCCTGTCGGCCCCGGTCCCGTTCTTCAGCATTTCATGTACATAGGCTATGCGGTGACGGCTGCCTAAATGATCCAGCACGGGGTCGAGGAATTCGAGCAGTTCATATATCAGTGCACGGGTATTCACTTCTTCCTCTTTACCGAAATCAATCAGGTATCCATCCACGCCATAGCGGCTGGCTCTCCATTTATTTTCATTCAGCAATGCCCGGGAATACTGGATGAAGTTTAAATTTTTTGAACGCAGCATATAAATCCTGGCGCAAATGGCCTGGAATAATGCGGCGATGGTGATGGTTTCATTCACCGTCATCGGGATGTCGCAGATACGGAACTCAACCGTGTTGAAGAAAGGGTGTACACGGAGATCCCACCATATTTTCTTCGCATTGTCAATGCAATTCGTTTTGATCAGCAGCTTTACGTAATTATCATAAGCTTCAATACTTTCAAATTCATCGGGAATGCCTGTGCGGGGGAATTTGTCAAATACTTTTGTGCGGAATGATTTGTAGCCCGTCATCCGGCCTTCCCAGAAAGGGGAATTGGTGCTGAGCGCAAATATATGCGGCAGGAAATAGCGTGTTGAATTGGCAATGTGATTTGCCATTTCACGGTTTTCCATGCCTACGTGTACGTGCAGGCCGAAAATGAGATTGCTGCGCGCGGCTTCCTGTAACTCATTCACTATTTCACTGTACCGGATATGATCCGTTATCAGCTGGCTTTCCCAATGGCTAAAGGGTGCGTCCCGGAAGCCCCATCGCATAACCCAGTGAATCGGCAATACCGGAAATGGTTTTGCGGAGCGTGGATACATCGAGAAAAGCCTCATCCACATCGGCGCAAATATCAGTCCCCACTTCCACCACTGCCTGGTGCATTTCTGCTTTTACTTTATCCTTGATCACTTTCTGCCCTTCATGCACGATCTTCTGCTCATGGCTCTTCAGTTCGTACGTAGCCGGATCAAGTACCATGTATTCTTCTTCAACGCCGATCGTGAAAGTTTTGTAATTGAGGTTCATGCGATGTTATTATTAGTTTGGTTCTTCTTACTTGGAAAATTCAATTTAAAATGTAAGTTTTAGTCAGTTGCCAGTTGCCAGTTACCAGTTACCAGTTACCAGTTGCCAGTTACCAGTTACCAGTTAATACAACGAAGTATGCAGTGTCTAATCTGGTAACCGGTAACCTATATTACTGTGTTACCCGAGCTGCTCCGTTTCACATATTCACCCCAGGTCAGGTTATCCCGGTCATCTTTTATGCTCATGGCTTTTTCAATCGCATAGTTTGCGGCTGTTTCAACCACCCATTCAAAATTTTCTTCACCTACACTGTTTCTTTCGGCGTCGGGAGCAGGGTTGCAGAAATCAATGGCGTAAGGTACGCCGTCGCGTACGGCCAGTTCTACGGTGTTGAAATCGTATCCGAGGTATTTATTGATGCGTAAAACGATATCGGTCATCTGCTGCAGTCTTTCCGCAGAGGGTTTGAAATCGGCTACATAACGGAGATGGTGGGGATTGCGTGGTTCGTATGACATGATGCGAACATATTTACCGCCAATGCAGTAGCAACGGTAATATTCAGTGAATACAATTTCTTCCTGCAACAGCATTACCAGTTGCCCGGTTTCACTGTGCTTGCTGAAGAAATCATCTGAGTTAACCAGTTTGTAAACATGTTTCCAGCCACCGCCGGCAAATGGTTTCATATAAGCAGGGAAGCCAACATAGTTGAAAATGGATTCCCAGTCGAGCGGGTAAGCCAGGTTGCTGAATGACTCTCCGGTGGTATCATCAGGCAGGTCACGCGAAGGAATAATGGCTGTTTTGGGAACAGGCACATCAATTTTAGTCATCAGGCAGTTGTTGAAATATTTATCATCCGCACTCCACCAGAATGGGTTATTAATAACGGCAGTACCTGTTACGGCAGCATTCTTAAGCCAGGTGCGGTAAAAGGGAACGTCCTGGGATATCCGGTCAATGATAACCGCATAACCGCTGTGCACACCCTGCATGGCTTTGTCAATACGAACCGGCTCTGCTATAATGCCGGGTACATTTTTACTGTTTACTCTGGCTACAAATGCTTCAGGAAAGGAGCGTTCCTTTCCGTGCAGGATTCCGATTTTCTTCATAAATAATGATTAGTTGATGAAAATTTTTGTACCGGCCACTGGGACGCGGGGGATAGTCAAATTTATTTTTTCAGCATCAAATTAACAAATTAACCGAAGCTGTTCAATTTTTGTTCAGTCTTTCACAAAGGCTGTTTACTGCGCCTGAAATCCTTACTTTTGGCGCTATGCAAACAGTGAACAGGCCAGTGATGGAAATTGACAATATTTCGCTGACATCTTCATTTCTGGGCAGGGAAGTATTGGTTGATTTATATTACCCCAGGGGATTAAATCCTTCCGGGGAACTGGACCTCCTGCTGATCAATGACGGTCAGAATATGGAGGAAATGGGCTTAGCGGATATGCTGGCGGATCAATGGGTACGGAAAGGGATCCAGTCCTGGTTTACCGTGGCTGTTCACGCCGGAACGGCCCGCAAAATGGAATATGGTGTTGCCGGAATCCCCGATTACCTGGAGCGTGGCGCCCTGGCGGGTCACTACACCTCTTTTATCCTGTCTGAGTTATTACCTTATTTATATGACCGGCTTGGGATCAGCCATTTCAGGCAATCCGCTTTTGCCGGTTTCTCACTCGGCGGGCTGTCAGCCCTCGATATCTGCTGGAACCACCCTGACCTTTTTAAATATGCCGGGATTTTCTCCGGATCACTCTGGTGGCGCAGCCTCGACCAAAAAGATCCTGCTTACCACGACCAGCTCCACCGGATCATGCACCAGGTGATCAGGCACGGGCATGCAAAACCCGGACTTAAATTCTTCTTCCAGTGCGGCAACCAGGATGAAACCATGGACCGTAATAATAACGGCATTATTGACTCTATCGACGACACCCTGGATATGATCGCCGAACTCGAACGGAAAGGCTATATGCGCGGCCGGGATATTGAATACCTCGAAATGTCAGACGGCAAGCATGATGTGCCGACATGGGGGAGGGCGATGCCGGTGTTTTTGGAGTGGATTGGCAGGAGATGAAACATGGGCTTATCCTCCCGAAGTGAATTTCTGTATCTATTTCCTGAGTTGGATGTTGGAGGTTGGAGGTTGGATGTTTCTTATCTCCGTTAGTCTCCGAAAGAGATGAAACAGGTTGAAATCCGTTCGTTGGAAAGTTGGAATGTTGGAATGTTCTTTCAGTTCGGAAATTTCCAATTTGAAGAACAATCCAACATTCCAACTTTCCAACAGGCGATTTTAAACTGGTTGCTTTGAAACAAGCAATTTTCTGCTTTAAGAAACTTCCAACTTCCAACCTCCAACATAGAACATTCGATTATATCTCAAAACAAAAAAGAGTCCCTGAGGACTCTTTTTTAGTTTATAGCTACTCTCGTAACTACTAGAAGATATAACGAAGGCCAAGTTGCATACCCCAGGTGCTGCTTGTGCTCAGCAGGTCCTGGAAGGGATTTGTAACAGGGCGGTTGTTAGCAGAGTTGATCCTGTAAGTGGGCTGGCCGGAACCATTGTAGTTCACAAACACGAGGGGCTGTGAAGTAACAATGCTCTTACGTGTTCCCCACTCTTTGTTCAGCATGTTGGGGAAGTTCAGCATATCCACACTGAATTGGATCGTGTGACGGTGTTTGCCGATGTTAGTGAAAATGTCCTGCAGCAGTTTGGCATCCAGGCGGTGGAAGAACGGTGTGTTAGCACCATTTCTTTCTGCGTACTGTCCGCGGTGGCGGCGCAGGTAGGGGCTGTTCTCAATGAACTGGTTCAGGATATCCCACTGTTGAGCAGGAGTATAAACCACACCATTGATCGTTGTGTTGGCACCGAAAATAACATCTGTTGAATATTTGGGAATATACATCAGGTCAGTTGAGTTGTTACCATCTCCGTTCATATCACCGCTGATAGTGTAACTAACGCGTCCGCCGGCAGCACCTTCATAGAAGAATGAAAGGGTAGTGGCGAATTTTTTCAGGTACTCCCAACGATATGATAAGCTACCCACGAAACGGTGGGGAACTGCATAACCGGAATAAGCCAGTTCGAGGTCGTTCTGTGTTCCCTTAGTGGGGTTGCTGTTCCATACAGAAGAAGCCTGTGAACCGGGGTTAGTGGTAACATCAGTTACTTGTGAATAGGTGTAAGCGATAGAACCATACAGGCCTTTGTTGAACGCTTTGTTCAGCTGGGCTGTAAACAGGAATCCACCACCTTTATTTGTATTCTCAAGTACGATAGCTGAAGTCAGGTTGCTGTACAGTTTGTTTGCACCTGTGTAACGGGGGCGCTGGTCAGCACCAACAGCTGTGCTGTTGGGAGCGATCAGGTTCGCATTACGCATCCAAACACCATTGAGGTCGCGTGTGTAGATAGCTTCCAGGCTCATGCTGTAACCATGACCCAGTGCTTTATCCATAGCCAGGTTGCTTCTCCATACCTGGGGGAATTTGAAGTTGGGGTTAGTTACTACAAAGTTTACTGGAATAGTAGAACCTGCTGCGTTCGGGAAATTAGCACGGTATTTATCGGGATTGGGGTCAAACAGGTAACCACTAGTAGCGGTAGGATTAGCTGCTGTATTAAATACAGAAACCGCGTTCTGGTACATACCGGCGTTGGTGGGGATATTTGTCAGCCATACAAAAGGAATACGGCCTGTGAAAATACCAGTACCACCACGGAATACGAGTGATTTGTCACCAAAGATATCCCAACGGAAACCTGCACGGGGTGACCAGTAGTTGATCACTTTGGGGAAGGCGCCGGTTGTATACTTAGTGCTCTTGCCGAATTTATCAGGCAGGCTCAGATTAGCAATCAGGGGATTGCTGAGGGGCTGCTCATCATAAACAGGACGGTCAATCCTTACACCATAGCTCAGTTTGAAACGGCTGTTGATGTTCACCTCATCCTGGATGTAGATGCCCAGCTGGCCAATCTTTAACTCAGCTGAATAAATACGGGGTTTATTAGGAATCACAGAATATGTGTAAGCGTAATAAACCGGAGCTTTCTTATTGATGAAATCATTCAGGCTGTTGAACAGGTAATAGCTGTTAGAACCTGCCATGAACATGTTACCAACTAACTGGTGCTCGTAAGATGCACCTGCGGTAATCGTGTGTTTGCCTGTGAACACGCTGAAGTTTTCAGTCAGGTTCCAGATTTTGTTGATTACATCGTTGTTGTTGGTGAAAGGATCCATACCTGCATGCATGTAGTTCTGGTTGCTGCTTACAGGATTGTTCATGATATCAATAGTGGGGAAAATACCACCGTTGAAAATACGGGTTGACTGGATCTTGGTATAAGTTCCAATCAGCTGGTTAGATGCTTTCTTGCCGATTTTACTATTGATCTCAATGGCACCTGAACGAACAGTGTTTTCAAAACCATAGTTTGAATTGGCGAAAGCCATACTGTTCACACCAAAACGTGAGTTGTTCAGACGGGAAAGACTGGTCAAAGGAGACAAACCACCGCTGATACCACCATTGGGAATTGAAGTTGCATTTAGATGCTGGTCTTCAGTACCCACCATTTCATAATATTTCAGAACCACTTTGTTTGATTTGTTCACGTTCCAGTCAATACGACCGAGTGCTTTGTGGTTCTTGATCCCGAAATTGGGGAAATTATCATAAGCGCCTGTTTCATAACCGTACTCACTTTGCAGGAAGTTTGAAAATTTCCTGAGTGAATCAATCGGGGCAGCAGAAACGTTAGTTCCTGTAAGACCGGGTTGTGTGGGGCGGAATGAAATACCGGGGAAAGAACGGTCTTCTTTTTCATAGCTGATAAAGAAGAACAGTTTATTCTTGATTATCGGCCCACCGAGGCGTGCACCGTAACTTTTGTTTTTACTTATAGCTTGAGCGGGCAGGGTTTGCTTGCCTACTTTGGTACCGTTGTAGCTCTGGTCGCGGTAGTAACCGTAGATAGAACCTTTGAAAGTGTTATCACCGCTGCGTGTGATGGCACTGATACCGGCACCTGTGAAATATCCCTGACGAACATCGAAAGGAGATACGTTTACAGAAACCTCTTCGATGGCATCCAGGGAAATAGGCTGGCTGTTACCACCTGGCAGGGGGTCTGTACTTAAACCGAAGTTGTTGTTGAGGTTTGCACCGTCAACCTGAAGGTTGTTGTAACGGCCGTCACGTCCGGCAAAGCTGTTACCATTAGCCTGGGGTGTCAGACGGGTAAAGTCTGTAATACTCCTGGAAATAGTAGGCAGTGTGGAAATCTGGCGGTTGTTAATGTTTGTGCTGGCACCGGTTTTATCCACAGCCGCTTTACGGCGTGTTCCGGTAACAACCACATTTTCCATCACCTGGTTGGAGACGCTCATGTCTGCATTAATGTTATAAGGTTCACCCAATATAAGAGTGATGCCTTCAAACACAGCAGGTTTCAATCCAACAAACTCCACTTTCACCTGGTAGGGACCACCTACTCGGCAACTCGGAAGAACGAATGCACCTGATTTCCCGGCGATTGTATTATATACAGTCCCGGAAGGAAGGTGCGTAGCAGTAATAGTAGCACCTGTAAGCGCCTGACCTTTCTCGTCCTTTACTGAACCGGTGATACTACTGGTAGTCACCTGGGCATTCAGATTAATGACGCTAAAGGCAATCGCAAAAAGAAAAAGTATTCTCTTAAGCATAAAGATTGGTTTTCGGTTGCAAAGAAAGGGAATATTTCCAAATTAAATATATGCAAATATTAACAAAAATAGATTGTCCGCTAAGGCTTTATAATGACATCTTTCCCACTGTTTTCGCTGCCCCCGGGTTTTGGTTTACTTTTGCAGGAAATAGTCTAAAATGTTCGATACAATAGAAGCCGCGCTACAGGATATTAAACGTGGAAAAATGGTTGTGGTTGCCGACGACGAGGATCGGGAAAATGAGGGCGACTTCGTAACTGCCGCAAGGAATGTGACCCCTGAACTGGTCAATTTTATGACCAAGGAAGGCCGTGGGTTGATTTGTGTAGCATTGCCCGAGGAGAGATGTGAAGAACTTCACCTCGACCTGATGGTGAATCACAATACCGCCCTTCATGAAACTGCCTTCACCGTATCCGTTGATTTACTGGGGTTTGGATGCACAACTGGTATCTCTGCCGGCGACCGTGCCCGCACCATCCAGGCCCTGATTAACCCAAGTACCACGCCGGCAGACCTCGGCAGGCCCGGCCATATCTTCCCGCTCCGTGCCAAGAAAGGCGGCGTACTCAGAAGAGCCGGTCATACCGAAGCCGCAGTTGACTTAGCCAAACTGGCAGGGTTTGAACCGGGTGGTGTGCTTGTGGAAATCCTGAACGAAGATGGCACAATGGCCCGCTTACCGCAGTTGATAGACATTGCCCGGAAATTCGACCTGAAAGTGATTTCCATCAAGGATTTAATTGAATACAGGATCCAGCATGAATCGCTGATTGAAGAAATCGTGCGTGTGGATATGCCTACCAAATACGGACATTTCAAACTTGTAGCCTTCCGGGAAAAAGAATCTTCCAACGAACATATGGCCCTGATCCGGGGTGAATGGAAGCCCGGTGAACCCGTTCTTACCCGTGTTCACTCATCCTGCTTTACCGGTGATATCCTGGGTTCACTGCGCTGTGATTGCGGCGACCAGTTACACAAAGCCATGGAAATGGTGGATAAAGAAGGACGCGGTGTCATTTTATATATGAACCAGGAAGGAAGGGGAATCGGGCTTGTTAATAAACTAAGGGCTTACCGCCTGCAGGAACAAGGCATGGACACGGTGGAAGCAAACCTCCACCTGGGTTTTAAAATGGATCAGCGTGATTATGGTATCGGTGCACAAATATTACGTCACCTCGGTGTAACGAAACTCAGGCTGATGTCAAACAACCCGAAGAAAAGAGTAGGGCTGATTGGTTACGGACTTGAGATTGTTGAAAATGTGGCGATAGAAACTGTACCGAATGAGCATAACCAGAAATACCTGGAGACGAAAAGGGATAAATGGGACATGAGATTATGTAGCGTATTTTTTTTAACAACTAAGATCACAAAGGAAATACACAAAGGCCACAAGGTTAACAGCTTTGTGGCCTTTGTGTATTTCCTTTGTGCACTTTGTGGTTAATGTATTTATTCTTTTTTCGGATCCGTCTGTGTTGACGGGGGAACATTCGCCGGTGTTTCAGTCTTTACCGGCGGCGGCAGTTTCGGTTTCTTCCTGAAAATATCCCCTAACCTGTCAAAGTCCTTCCGGTAACTCAGGTTGCCACCAATCCGTTTGGCCTTGCCAGGTCCCGTACTCGAAAGGGTAGTGAGGTAATCAGCATTCTCCTTATAAAAGAATGAAACACGTATTGAACCACTGGGATTGATCAGCCACTCCAGCGTTACATCTTTTAAAAACTGGATGCCCTGTTGTGTGGTTTGTTGCTGCAACGGTGCATCAAAGCCACCTCCGGCACTGATGATAAAACGGTTGTCGAAAAAGGAACGTCCGACAGAGAAGTTTACATTACTGCCGAGGTTTAACGCGGTATTATTGTTCTGGTCGACCAGGCTCCTTGTATAGAATGAAGTGTTCAGGCTGAAATTATATTTTTCATTTTTAAACAGGTTACCCAGGATTTTATTCAGCTGGTCGTTCAGCACATTCAGGATGATACCTGAAATGGTGTTGATGTTGAGCAGGCCGGATTTGCCGTTCAGGTCACCGCCGAGTTCACTGGGTGCAAAACTGTTGAACACGATCAGGTAAGTGGCCTGGCGGTTTACTTCATTGGGGTTATTCTGGATCTGTTTAAAAATCAGTGCCAGTTCAGGATCGGTTACAGCCACACTGGTGCTGGGAAAATCGAGGGAGAATTTAATATCGGGGCTGAATAGTTTTTTGGTCAGGTTTGCGATTACATAAACATCGCCCCTTGCGCTTGATGCACCGGTACTTACTTTTTTAAGTGTAGTAGCCAATTGGTCAAAGCTTACCCTTTCCGCACGGTACGATGCTTCAAATTTAATATTGGCGTCAAAAGGATCGCCATTCCATTCAATATAATTCTCTGCGTTCTTCCTGATCTCAAAAGGTTTTTTAAAAAACGACTGGAAAGTGAAGAGGTAACTTCCGTCGAGGATGTCGAACCTGCCGTTGAGATACAGCGGATCAGTAGTGCCCGAACGGATATTCAGTGTGCCTGATCCGCGGCCATTGATTTCATCACCGGTTAAGTCATCCATCACCACTTTTACATTCACGTGCGGATTGGCAGTTACGTCCACATCATACGTAATCCGGGTATCATTGTTTGTGAAATCTTTTTCCGTCATCTCACGTCCGTATTTCCTTTCCACCAGGAAGTCGGCCAGGCCGGATTCACGGCTGCGCGAGGAAGGGATGGTAATATTGCTGCTGTCAGTTACAGATGCAATTGCGTCAATCTTCATGAACATATCCGACTGTGGGCCCGTGAGGGATAATGAACCGGTGCCTTTCACCCGTCCGAAAAACTGGCCGTTGTCGCGCTGGGTTGTATTCAGCAGCAGTACGGCTTTGTTATTTGCATCCACGCCGTTTTTATCAACAGAAACAAGTGTATTTGGCTTGCGTGTTGAAATATACAGGTCATAGAACATGTTGCGGAACGCTTCATGCTGGATGCCGCCGGTTAAGTAAATCGGGTTTTTAGTAACAGAGTCGGTTAGTACGATGCCGGTAAGATCCAGCTCTGTTGGTTTCATATTGATCTCTGTATCCCTGATCCAGTAAAAGCATTGTGTGAAATTTACTTTCAGTCCTGCTTTTTTCAGGCTGCCTTTTCCATACACACTGATATGTTTGAAATCCCCGGCCAGGTTGATGTCACCGGTGATAGAGCCGCGTATATCAGTGAATAAATTCCCCAGGAAACGTTCCAGCACTTTCAACGGGAAATTGCGTGCTTTCAGTGCAATCAGGTTTGATTTCGTTTTTTCGGGATCACCGATGAAAACAGAACCTTCAAAACCCAGGTATTCTTCCTGGTTCGCCGTTTCCCCTTTCAGCTTGAGTTCTTTGGTAGCACTCTTGTATTCAGCGGTGGCAAGCACTTCACCCAGTGAATCATTATCAAGTCTGAAAAACCGGGTATGCAGGTTTTTAGAGCTGATGCTCATTTTGTCACTGCTCGTGGGGTTTTCAACCAGGATATTCCCTGATAACAAACCTTCCATCCTGTTGTGTGGCATCACGAGCGGGGAAATATCTCCCAGGTTTACGTTGGTGAGATCAACTATAAAATCATTCCAGTCGCCATTCACAGAAGGCTGCGTTTTGAGTAAAATCTGCTGGTCGCCTTCACGCAATAACAATTTGCCGGTTACCGGTGTGTTTTTCCGGAAAGAAAGCTCACCGCTTTCATCGATTGACCAGAGCTTGCCGTTGATGGTAAATGTGGAAGGATCGAATTCGATTTTAACTCCGTCATGGTAAGTTAATACGAGTGCATTCAGGTTGGCCGTATCCACAGCCTGGTTAGCGCCGGAGAAAATACTGACCAATGATGAATCGTTGCGTGCGTTAATACTGAATCTGGCGAAAGGGATATTGAGACTGTCGTTAAGCCCAATATTATAGGTAATACCATTAAGCGCCAGATCGTGATCGCGGCCGGTAGCGTTAATAATCGTTTTACTGAAATTATATCCCCTGAATTTGAATTCAGGTACGTCAGCAACCAGGTCCAGTTTATTTTCTTCCAGGTTGATGTCGCCCACAATGTGACTGTTGTTGAATCCGGATAATTTGGGATGGATCATGCGGATGTAATCGTCCACATTATAAGTGAGCACATCAAAATGGAAAGATTGCTTCCCGGGCAATTTTTTCGGTGCGTTTACATAAGCGGGGTAATAACGGTTGAGCAGGTACGTGGCAGCGCCGGGGAATTCAGTCAGGCTGAAATGGCCGCTCACGGTAGCGTCTATTTCATTGGAATGTACACTCAGTTCACGCTGTCCCTGGTTGAGGTCCGATTGCACAATGAGTGAATCAAACGTGCAGGTTATCATCGCGGATGGCGGTGAATCCTTCAAACAGTTTTTTATCGAGTTTGCCTTTAACAGTGATATTGTTGTACCGGTAGTTTTTATAATCAGCAAAACGGATCGTTCCGTCAAGCATCGTGTTCAGCGATTTATCGGTAAACCCTTTTCCTTTTACCGTACCGGTCATGGATATAGCGCCAAGGTCTTTATCACCCAGGAATTCACCCAGCATGAAATTATCGGTCGCGATATTTCCTGAATACACAGGGTCCTGTTTGGCAGGCAATTTCATGTTCAGGTCAGTCGTCAGTGTTCCGAGATTGGTGCTGATGGTCCCAAACGTTACAAAGTCCTGCACAAAGCCGGTAAAACTCCCTTTGAAATTTACATACCTGATTTTTTGCAGTTCAACCTTATTGACATTCCGGATGGCAGGCACAATCGTAACTGCATCTTCATAAGTCGTACTGAAATTATTAGCCTTGAAATCTATAAATGTCTGGCGGATATCAGGCAGGCCGGTCATGGTAATATCGCCATTCAGCAACGTATTGTTGCCGGCGGCTATATCCAGGTCACGGCCGGTCCAGTCAGCCACTGTCCCTTTCATTCTTCCTTTCAGGCTGATCGTTTTTTTCCAGGATGCAAGGGCAGGGGCAAAGAAAGCGATGTCGTCACTGTTCACCGATGTGCCGTTCATATTCCCGGTGATTTTTACTTTGTGCACAAAATCGCCCATGTCCCATAACCCATTATACGACATGGAAAAATAATCACGGATCTGGCTGCGGTTAGTAAGCAGGTCAAGTTTATTGAAGTACATACCCTGCGGTGTCATCTTCACATCACTGATCAGGTGTTTCACTTCCACGCCGCTTCTTTCTTTGGCTGAAAGCCGGAGGGAGGCAATAACACTGTCGCCGCCCAGCCTTGCATTTTTAATATCTGCATTTACAGCCGTGAAAAGGATATGCTGCCCGTCGAAATAGCTGAACGTTCCGCGCTTCGTTTCTTTATCATTAATAAATGTGCCGTTGTTTATTTTCAGGTTATCCACCTGCAATAACATGTTCCCGGTATTCCATACTTCCATTGAAGGTGGCAGGTCCGGGTCAACAGCCACGGTTACAGCAGTCGTATCCCTGGGCCTTTTGCCGGTATAATTCTTTAATACCACTACAGGCTGGTCAACCAGCAGGTCTTTGATTTTGTATTGTGGTCCCGAAAATTTCAGGCCATCTGCATCCAGTTTGAGTGAGCCGGCATAAATCACCATGTCTTTTCCCACCCATCCATCTGTTTTTTTGAACGTCACATTATTCATGATCAGTTTATTCAAACTGAA
The DNA here is from genome assembly GCA_016720825.1 of Chitinophagaceae bacterium. Taxonomy (GTDB): domain Bacteria; phylum Bacteroidota; class Bacteroidia; order Chitinophagales; family Chitinophagaceae; genus JJ008. The sequence goes on from JADKJV010000019.1 coordinate 47,448, forward strand.
CTGGATGCCACCACCAGAACTTTTCTTGGCACCGGAAGGAGCGAAATAATCAAACAGGAATTGCTGGCTCCACACACTGTCAGTACGCTGGAATTTGATCACTGCGTTGTCTATTGCCACATTTTTGAGAACCGCATTTTTCTTGAAGAAAAACCAATCGGTAATATTTACACGGATCTCCCCGGCATACATTAATGTGTCATGCTTTTGGTCTTCGATCATCACCCCTTCAAGATGCATGCGGTTGAAAAGTGAGAAATCAACGTGTTTGATGGTGACTTTGGTGTGAAGGTTTTTGGACAATCTTTTTGTGACAATACCTGCAATCCAGTTTTGTCCAAATGGGGTTTGGACGAAAATCCAGAGCGCGATAATCAGAAACAGGATCGTGAGCCCCGCCCACTTTAATATTTTCAGAAATCTCTTCAGGGTCAGCCGTTTAGTTGTAAAAATAGTCAATCGTCACCCTTGAGTCAAATTCAATACCAAATTGAGGCTACCGCTTATCCAGTTCCCTGATTTTACGTAAAATCAAAGGGGATATTGATTAAATTGACTTTCTTAAGCCGGATGCGCCATAATAATCCGGGCCGGAGCGGATATTTAACAATTATTTGAGCCAGTAGTTTGAATTCAGCATGAAGCGTTTTGCAAAATCCATAGTGTTTTTAGCCCTTTTCCAGTTTTTGGTCACGAATTCCGGCAAGTCGCAGGAGAAATCATGGCAAATGGTTTCCTGCCTGGCAGATACTGCAGAGCATTATGCGATTTACTTTCCGCGTGATTTTGATACCAGCCGGACTTTCGGCATGCTGATCTTCCTCGATCCGTCAGCAAGAGGGGATGTTCCGGTGCAACTTTATCAAGAACTGGCAGACGAGTATCGCCTGGTGCTCGCCGGATCCATGCGCAGCAGGAATTTCAGCGGGGATGTATCCCTGCGGTCATTTGTGGCTATTTACAATGATTTGCTGCAACGGATCAATCCAGATACCTCGGTTGTTTTTCTTTCCGGTTTTTCCGGCGGGGCCCGCGTGGCGGCAACTATTGCAGCCCTGTATCCGGAAGTGACGGGTGTGATTGCCTGCGGAGCTGGTTTTACAGGGACAGATGAATCTTCCATCCGTAAAATCAGGTTATATGCGGCTACCGTGGGTTACCGGGATATGAATTATGAAGAACTGGTTGAAAATACTTCATTGCTGGATGAACTGGGAATGAAAAATATGCTGGTGTATTTCGACGGGGTTCATGAATGGGCACCTGCCGGATCCATGAAAATGGCCATACAATGGCTGATGGAGTCCAAATCAAATCCGGTGTTGCAAACGGGTTATCCGGATACACAATATATCCGGCGTTTAAACCAGTTGGAAGATTCCGGGCGGTTGTGTCTGGCCTGGCAGGCATGGAGCCAGTTGAAACAGGTTAGCCGTTACCGGCAGCAGGCCGCGGCGGCTATCAGCAGGCTGGAGGGATTGCCCGGTTTCAAAAAGGACAGGGAGGAGTATGAATCATCATTGAAGTCAGAGCGGACAATCATGAATGCGTTTTCGATTGCTTACCAGCCGGTGCTGGCAGGCATGAATATTAACGATGAAACAAAGTGGCGGGAACTGGCTGCAGAAATAAAAGAAATGCGTTCCGAAAAATCATATTACCGGCAGTTATCTGCCATTCGTGCCACGGATCACTGCCGGCGAAGTTGCGGTGAATATTTTTTTATGTTCATGGAGACGAAAGAATATGATGTAGCCATCCGCATCGCAACCATCATGGAGTATTTTGTTCCGGATGAACCGGCGGTGCAGATTTGGATGGCCCGGGCTTATGCCGGGCTAGGTAATAAAAAACAAACGCTGCACTTCCTGAAGCTGGCGGCTAAAGCAGGATACACGCAACCGGCAAAACTGTTCAATGATGTATTGTTGCTGAAAGTTATTACTGCAGATGAAATCCGGCAGGTATTTGAACAGCAGTAATCTTATTCTTTATTCCTTGTATCAAGTACAATTTTCTTTGCATTCAGGTATTTGCCGATACTGAAACCGATGCAGCGGTGAAGGACTTTCGGCCCGCCATCAGCATTGCTGATACTGGTTAATCCGTAAGTATAGTTAACAGAGAAAACGAGTCCAGAGCTGGTTTCAAATCCAAGCTGGGCTAATGCGTTGGCGCTGTAATGGCCATAGTCGCCATACCCAAAAGTCATTTTGCGGCTTACCGAACCACCGGTCTGCAGGTTAAATTTTTCATGGCCGAATAACTGGAAATCCAGTGTGGGTCCCACTTTCAAAAATCCATGGGAAGGTTTATTGCCGAAATCAACCTGTAATAAAGCCGCCAGTTCAAACGTGTGGAGTTTTACTTCGTTGTCACTGGCCATCGGATCGGGAGGGAAAGTGTATTGTGCAAATTTTACTTTATAACCTTTCAGGCTGTAAAAACAGACGGTGCAAAATAGATTCCTTTATCAAAAGGCACTTTCATCATAACGCCGGCCTGGAAGCCATACGTATAATTTGTTTTCTGCTTGCTGTAATTCACATTATAGTTAGCTGTATTGGCCTGGGCTCCGAGGAAAACACCTGTCAGGTTCTGCGCCGAAGCCTGTTGGCACAGGATTATGCCCAATGCCAGTATAATTGATTTCATGTTTTTGAATTGGTTAATGGAAACGCGTCGTTGTTTCTGGCTTTTCAGCAGGGGGAGGGCAAAGCTAACAGTTAAAACCGGATTATGCAAGCTAAACGGTCACGTAAATCCCCTTTAAGATTTGAACTGCCTGGCGGGGTCTTTTATCGCATCACTATTGTTATAGGCTGCTGATCCTCCTTTAGGTATAGAGAGGTTTTTCCACTCATCTTTACGGATCATCCTCGCCAGGTAAACGATCTGGCCGATATGATATGGATAATGCGCCAGTTGCCTGTTGATGGCATCAATCACAGTCAGTCCTTCTTTACGTATATAAATGGTTTTTTTCAGGTCCTTCTTCTTCAGTCTTTTCAATGCATCGAGGAAACAGGTCCAGCCTTTATCCCATGCATCCATAATTTCAGCACGTGAAAATGTCGCTTCCCTGAATTCATCATCCCGCTGGCGCCATTCTTTCTCTCCATCTTCTTCCAGAAAATTCGTCCACCGGCTGAGCATATTACCACCCAGGTGCCGCACGACCACCGCCACACTGTTTGATTCCGGTCCGGGCTGGTAATTCAATTCCGCATCGCTGAGTTGTGCCATGGCTTTTTCGCCAAGGTCTTTGTAGTATAAGAGGCGGGTGATGGTTGTTTGGAGGTAAAGTTTAGATAAAGACATAGAAATTGAAATTAATGAAAATTGGAAATAGATTGAAAGTGGAATGAAAAGAGAAAGCTTTGGCATGGGTTTCTCATTTCCGTTCTCAATTATCCATTATCAATTGTACTCACCAGCCAGCAGCCCCATCTTCCCCCCGTCCATCAGCCACCACTTCCATCATGCCGTCTTTCCTGAGCAGGATGGCTTCGGTTCTGCCAATGCCATGGGGTTTGGAGAAATGGTATCCCCATTTTTCCATGGTGACACGCACTGAATCCGGAAATCCTTTTTCGATTTCAATAATATCAGGTAACCACTGGTGGTGGAATTTTGGTTTGTTGATGGCATCGTCGAGCGACAAATTAAAATCAAGCACGTTCACAATTGTCTGGAATACAGAAGTAGGAATGGTTGTTCCGCCGGGTGTTCCCACAACCAGCACCGGTTTACCATATTTATCAAGTACGATTGTTGGTGTCATGGAACTCAGCATGCGTTTGCCCGGTTCGATCGCATTAGCGTTTCCGCCGATGGCTCCGTACATATTCGGTACACCGGGTTTGATACTGAAATCATCCATTTCATCATTCAGCAAAAATCCGGCGCCGCCTACCACTGTTTTAGCGCCCCAGGAATCGTTGAGTGTGGTGGTAACAGCAACCACATTACCTTCTGCATCGGCGGTATTAAAATGGGTGGTTTCTTTACTCTCGTATCCGGGAACAACACCCGGCACAACCTGGGCACTCAAACCATCTTTACCAAATTGGAAGTCGCTCATTCTTTTCCGGATATAACCGGTGTCTGAAAGTTGTTTTACCGGTACCGGGTAAAAATCGGCATCACCCATATACAAGCCCCTGTCTGCATAAGCCCTTTTCTCTGCTTCCACCATCAGTTGTATGCTGGCCAGCGACTGGAATCCTCTTTTTGAGAGATCATACGGTTCCACCATCTTCAGCATCTGGTTCAGTAGTAAACCGCCGCTGCTTGGCATGGGCATACTTACAATTGTATATGTATGGTACCTGAAAACATGTGCATCCCTGGCTGCTGCTTTATATTGCTGCAGGTCTGTTAAGCTGATTATTCCATGACCTCTTTTCATTTCTTCAACAATCAGCCGGGCTGTTTCCCCTTCATAAAAACCTTTTTCTCCCTGGTCGCGGATCCGTTTCAGTGTATTGGCAAGGTCTGTTTGTATCAGCGTGTCGCCGGCTTTCCATCCACCCGGTTTGTAAAAGGCAGGCATGATGGTGTTGAATTTCCTGAATGCATCCTGCTGGCTGTTTAATCCTTTGGCTTCCCTTTCAGTCAGCACAAAACCTTTTTCTGCCAGGAGGATGGCAGGTGCAATCAGGGAGGGGAAGGGCAGTTTGGCATATTTCATCGCGGCAAAAATGCCGGCCACTGTGCCGGGAACTCCGCTGGAAAGATGGCCGTCCTGGCTCAGGTCGGTCCTGGCATTACCGGCAGAATCAATATACATATTGCGGGAAGCAGCACCCGGTGCTTTTTCCCTGAAGTCAATCGTGAAAGTTTCACCGTTAGCAAGCCGGGTAACCATAAAACCGCCACCACCCAGGTTGCCCGCCATGGGGTACACTACAGCCAGGGCCAGTTGTGTGGCAATGGCTGCATCCACGGCATTGCCGCCCTGTTTCAGGATTTGAAGCCCTGCATCACTGGCAAGCCTGTGCGCGGAAACGACAGCGCCTTTTTGAACGGTCAGTTTTTTCTGTAAGGGAACCTGTGCAATGGTGAACGATACAAAACAGGTTACGCAAATAGTAAAAAATAAAATCTGTTTTTTCAAGGTGGTGATTTAAGACGTTAAAGCTATTGAAAACCCGGGTGCCATTAATGGAAATTCCGGAGTTTTTCGCCCCTGCTTTCTTAACTTGCCCGTTAAACTGATAGTATGCTCCGTTCTTTATGTTTTTTCGCCGTGATGTTATTCCTGCAGGCAAATATCCAGGCACAATTGAAATCGCCTGATGAATTTCTTGGATATAAAATCGGCAGCCGCTATTCTGCCCACTGGAAAGTGGCCGGTTATTTCCGGCAGGCAGCTGCTGCCATGCCTTCCGTGATGAAGCTGCAGGACTACGGAGTAACAAACGAAGGCAGGCCCCTGATGGTTGCATTCATCTCTTCCCCGGAAAATATCAGCAACCTGGAGAATATCCGTAAGAATAACCTGCGTCTGGCCAATCTGTCGCCTGATAAAATGGCCGCCGATGAAAATATGCCCGCTATTGTTTGGCTGAGTTATAATGTACACGGCAATGAAACATCTTCTTCCGAAGCGGCAATGCTTACATTATTTGCGCTGCTGGATCCTGCCAATACACAAACAAAAGCCTGGCTGAAAAACACGGTGGTGGTGATTGATCCCTGTATTAACCCGGATGGCCGCGACCGGTATGTGAACTGGTTTAATTCCATTGCAGGAAAAAACTATGATCCCAAACTGATGGCGCGGGAACATGACGAACCCTGGCCGGGTGGCAGGACGAACCATTATAATTTCGATCTCAACCGCGACTGGGCCTGGCAAACACAATTAGAAACAAAGCAGCGCATAAAATTGTATAACCAGTGGCTGCCGCAGGTGCATGTGGATTATCACGAGCAGTTTATCAATGACCCTTATTATTTCGCACCGGCCGCTGAACCTTTCCATGAAGTGATCACACCCTGGCAGCGTGAATTCCAGGGCATCATCGGAAAAAGTAACGCCAGATATTTTGATGCAAACGGATGGCTGTATTATACCAAAGAGTTTTTTGATCTTTTCTATCCTTCTTATGGTGATACTTACCCGATTTATAACGGGGCTATCGGCATGACTTACGAACAGGCAGGTCACGGCATCAGCGGTGCCGCTGTTATCAATGATGAAGGGGATACGCTGACCCTGCGTGACCGGGTGATGCACCATTACACAACCGGGTTGAGTACTGTTGAAACAGCCTCCGCGCAATCTTCGAGGCTGGTGAAAGAGTTCCATAAATTTTATAACGATGCGGTCAAGACCGGTGTGGGTGATTATAAATCGTATATCATTCGTAATGCACCGGAAGATGCACAGCGTATCCGCGCGTTCCTTGAATTGCTTGACCGAAACGGTATCCGTTACACTGGTACTGCATCAGCAAGTGCCAAAGGATATAATTATAACAGCGGACGTGATGAAACAGTTAACCTCCAGCCACAGGATATCCTGATCAGTGCCCTGCAGCCGAAATCTGCGCTGGTGAAAGTGCTGATGGAGCCCAAATCCAGGTTAAATGATTCAATGACCTATGATATTTCAGCCTGGTCTGTTCCTTATGCTTACGGGTTACAGGCATTTGCTTCAAAGGAAATAATCGTTGCAGGGAATTATAATCCGCCTGCTGCAGTGAATATTCCTGAAACCAGTTATGGGTATGCATTGCCCTGGACAGGCTTGCAATCCGTAAAAACAGCCAGCCGGCTGCTGCAGCAGGGGGTGTTACTCCGTTATGCAGAACAACCTTTCGATTTACAGGGAAAACATTTTGAAAGAGGAACTATTTTAATCCTGCGCACAGCTAATAAAACTTTCGGCGACCGGTTGTGGGCAATGGCCAAAGATGCGGCAATGGAAAACCAGGTTCCCTTATATGCATTGAGCGGAGGCTTAGTGGATAAAGGATTTGATATGGGCAGTGATAAAGTCCATCCGTTTAAAGCACCACGCGTAGTGATGCTCACCGGTGATGGAGTAAACAGCGGTGCCGCTGGTGAGATCTGGCATTTCTTCGACCAGCAACTGGATTACCCTGTTACACTGGTGAATGCAGAATCTGCTTCTACAGCCGACTGGAATAATATTGATGTATTGATTATGCCTAACGGCCGCTATAAATTTTTAACTGATAAACCGGCCCTGGAAGCTTTCAAGGCCTGGATTAATAACGGCGGGAAAGTGATTGCGCTGGAAGGCGCCGTGTCGCAGCTTGCTTCCGCTGATCTTGGTGTGAAAGTGAAAAAAGCAGAAGAAGAGAAAAAAGACGGCGAAGGTGGCTACAATGATCTCCGCACTTACGGTGATCGTGAAAGAGATGCCGTTTCAGGTTCAGCGCCCGGTTCCATTTACCGGGTTGACCTTGATCCCACACATCCGCTGGCATTTGGTTATCCTGGTTATTATTATACACTCAAAATCGGCACCCGCGTGTTTGAATTCCTGAAAGATGGCGGATGGAATGTTGGGGTGATTAAAAAAGATAACCAGGTGGCGGGGCTTGTTGGTTCATCCCAAAAAGATAAAATGAAAGATGCGATGTTGTTAGGTGTTGTTGGGGTGGGGAATGGGAGTATAACAGTGATGGCAGATGATCCGCTGTTCCGTTCTTTCTGGGAGAATGGAAAGCTGATGTTTTGTAATGCGGTGTTTTTGGCGGGAGATAATTTTTTTTTACCACAAAGCACACAAAGGAATACACAAAGGCCACAAGGTTAAATACTTTGTGGCCTTTGCTTTGCCCGCCGTAGCAAAGCGAAGGAGGGTGTATTTCTTTGTGTCCCTTGTGGTAAAAGAAATGTTGAAAACTTGTGTTAATTCAAACATAACAGTCAGGATTCGGCGTGGTAGAAAAAAATAATTTCATGCTCTAATCAAAACAAACCATGGAAAAACAGGAACTGATCAAATGGGGACTGATTGTCGGCATTCCCTTTTATATTATTATTCTATAAGTTTATCCTCCGTGTGTTTTTCGGGCTGGTGATAGTGCCCGAAGACCGGATAGGACTTGTGACTAAAAAATTCGTATTGTTTGGTCAGCAGGAATTGCCTGAAGGCCGCATCATTGCCACGAAAGGTGAGGCAGGCTTCCAGGCACAGACACTGGCTCCCGGTGTTTATTTCTGGAAATGGATCTGGCAGTACAGCATCACTTTCCAGCCATTTATTGTAATCCCAACCGGCAAAATCGGTTTGATACTGGCCAAAGATGGTGCGGAACTGGAAACAGGCCGTATCCTCGGCCGCAGGGTTGAATGCGATTCATTCCAGGACTCAGAAGCGTTCCTGAGGAACGGCGGACGCAAGGGCCGTCAGACAGCATTCATTGCGCCGGGTTCTTACCGGATAAATACTTTGCTGTTTGAATTGGAGCTGACGGATATGACCATGATACCGGATAATGCAGTAGGTGTTGTAACCACGCTGGAAGGTAAGTCACTGGAAGAAGGACAGATTGCCGGTAAGATTATCATGGATCATGACAAATTCCAGAACGTAGATAAATTCCTTGACAACAGCGGTTATAAAGGTTTGCAGGAACAGGTCATTCTGGCCGGTTCTTATTTCCTCAACCCCTGGTTTGCCAAACTGGAAATGGTGAGGATGACAGAAATCGCCATTGGTCACGTTGGCGTGGTGATCAGTTATGTGGGTGCTGAAGGCAAAGACCTCAGTGGTGTGGAATTTAAACACGGGAATATTGTAGCTAAAGGCTTTAAAGGCGTATGGGCAGAGCCATTGGGTCCGGGTAAATATCCCATCAACCCATATATCATGAAAGTGGAACTCGTGCCCACCACCAACCTGGTATTGAACTGGGCGAGCGCAAGAAGTGAATCACACCAGCTGGATAAAAACCTTTCTACCATTACTGTTCGCAGTAAGGATGGTTTCCCTTTCAACCTGGATGTATCGCAAATCATTCACATCCCTACCACAGAAGCGCCAAAAGTGATTGCCCGCTTTGGTAATATGAATAACCTGGTCAGCCAGGTGCTTGAACCCACTATCGGGAACTATTTCCGGAACAGTGCGCAGGACAGCGACGTGATTGCTTTCCTCGGTACCAGGAAGGAAAGGCAGCAATCGGCCAAAGACCATATTGGTAAAGTACTTGAGCAATACAATGTATATGGCGTGGATACCCTGATTGGTGATATCGTGCCTCCGGAAAGCCTGATGAAAACGCTGACCGACCGTAAACTCGCCGAAGAGCAGAAGATCACTTACGACACCGAGAAAAAAGCACAGGAAACCCGCCAGACACTGGAAAAAGAAACTGCCATTGCAGAAATGCAGAAAGAAATTGTGAAGGCTGACCAGGGCGTACTGATTGCTGAAAGGATTGCCGATGCTTCCGTTAAAAAAGCAACCGGTGATGCCAACAGCGTACGCCTGCAGGCCACAGCAGAAGCGGATCGTTTGAAACTGCTTGCCAGTGGTGAAGCGGAAAAAACAAGGGTGCTGGCCAAAGCGGATTCTGAAAAAATTGAGCTGCTGGCGAAAGCAGAAGCTGAAAAGATTTCAGTGACTGGTAATGCCGAAGCGGAAAAAATCCTGGCGATTGGTAAATCAAACGCTGAATCTTATAAATTGTCCGTAGAAGCCATGGGCGGCGATAATTTTACGCAACTGAAAGTGATGGAATCCATCGCGCAGCAAAATGTGAAAATCATGCCGGATGTGCTGATTGGTGGAACAGATGGTGCGAATGGTGGGATCAGCGGGCTGCTGGGGTTACAGATACTGGAAAAGCTGGGGAAGAAAGTAGATCCGGGGAAAGGGGAATAAATACATTTTACCACAAAGGCCACAAAGATGTACTTCTTTGTGGCCTTCGTTTTTCTTAGTGTTCTTTGTGGTAAAATGCCTTTTATAATTTAACCACACCACTTCCCGACTTTCCGTCTTCCGGACTTCCCGACTTCACTTATATTCGTAGAATAATTGACTCCAACGATGAAGAAATGCTCTCTGATGCTGCTGACTGTATTCGCCTGCACGATGATCCGTGCCCAGGCACCACAATCCTGGACTTCCGCTGAAATGTACCAGGCCATCCGCAAGCTGAATGTGCTGGGATCTGTACTTTATGTGGCCGCTCACCCGGATGATGAGAATACCAGGCTGATTGCTTATTTCTCCAAGGATCGCTTATACCGCACTGGTTATTTATCCATGACCCGTGGCGATGGCGGGCAGAACCTGATCGGAAATGACCAGGGCATTGACCTGGGGCTGATCCGCACCCAGGAATTATTATCTGCCCGGCGCATTGATGGCGGCGAACAATTTTTTACCAGGGCATTTGATTTCGGTTTCTCCAAAAACCCGGAAGAGACATTTACCAAATGGGATAAAGAAAAAATCCTCAGTGATGTTGTTTGGGTAATACGCAAATTCCAGCCCGATGTAATAGTAACCCGTTTCCCCACAACCGGTGAAGGTGGTCACGGTCACCACACAGCCTCCGCCATTTTAGCCAATGAAGCTTTTACCGCAGCTGCTGATCCGAATCGTTTTCCCGAACAATTAAAATATGTAAAGCCCTGGCAGGCGAAACGCATTTGCTGGAACACGTTCAATTTCGGTTCTGTTAATACCCAGGCCAATGACCAGTTCCATTTTGATGTGGGTGGTTATAACCCGCTCCTTGGGAAAAGTTATGGTGAAATTGCCGCCACCAGCCGGAGCCAGCACAAGAGCCAGGGTTTTGGTGTTCCGGCATCCAGAGGGGAGGCGATAGAATATTTTAAAACAACAGGCGGCACCGCGCCGGCAGAAGATTTACTGGATGGTATTGATCAAACATGGTCAAGGGTGCCCGGTGCAGAGAATGTAGCACAGCAGGTAAATGCTGTATCTGCAGGATTTGATTTTATGCATCCCGAAAAATCAGTGAAAGCACTGGTTGAATTATATAAACTGATTGCTGCTTTACCGGAAGGTTACTGGCGTACAAAGAAACTGGCAGAAACCCAAACCCTGATTGAGCAATGCAGTGGTTTGTTTATGGATGCAACAACATCAGAAGTATCCGTGGCGCAGACTGACTCGGCGAAAATCATTTTCGTATTCAATAACAGGCTTGGGACAAATACCATGCTGAAGCATTTAAGTGTGGATGGGTTTGACAGCAGTTTCACGCAGCTGCTTGGAAAGAATAAAAACCTCGTTTTTGATAAAAAGATTTACGTTCCGGCCTCCAGGCCCATTACTGAACCTTACTGGCTGGAAGAAAAAATGGAGACTGGGTATTATAATGTATTGAACCTGCAGAAAATCGGTCAGCCGGACGTAGACCCGTCTTTTGAAATAAAGATTACACTGAATATAGAAGGATATGATTTTGTGTTCCGCAAACCGGTAAAATACAAATTCACTGATCCGGTAAAAGGGGAATTGTATGAACCGTTTGTAGTGCTGCCTGCCTATACACTGCGGATCAGTCCGGATATTATCATCGGCACAGATAAATTCCATGTCGATAAAACATTTACATCCAATAAAGCGGGCAATGCGGTGTCTGCCGGTTATGCCGTGAAAAACGAAATGCGCCTGACGGATACCATACTGCTTGGTAAAAATGAGATCAGGACGGCCATTGAAAATTCAGGCATTGAATTTCCACCCGCCGCTTGACAAAGAAGGCAGTTCTTACCGTTACCACGAAAACCGTACATATACTGACACACGCACAGGCCAGGAATTGCACGATCGCATCAGTATCAAATATGATCACATCCCTTATATCAATTATTTCAAACCTTCCACGGCTGATATCAGGCTGATCAACCTCGTTACGTACGGCAAAAAAATCGGGTATATAACCGGCGCGGGCGATAAAGTGCCGGAAGCGCTGGAGCAAATGGGATTTGAAGTGACCATTCTTACTGAAAAAGACCTGGCTAAAATCCCGTTAGCTCAGTTTGATGCCATCCTGACCGGTGTGCGGGCGTATAACACGAATGAATGGATGAATGCCTATTATGATAAACTGATGGCATATGTGAATAACGGCGGCAACCTGATTGTGCAGTATAATACCAGCAACCAGATTGGTCCGTCCGCGCCAAGATCAGCCCTTATCCTTTTGATATCAGCCGTACGCGTGTTACCGATGAAAATGCAGACGTCAGCATCCTGAAGCCGGAGCATCCTGTACTGAATTTCCCCAATAAAATCACAAATGAAGACTTTAAGGGCTGGATACAGGAGCGGAGTATCTATCATGCATCGAACTTTGATAAAACAAAATTCGAAACCATATTTTCCATGCATGATCCGGGGGAAAAAGATGATGAAGGCAGTCTGATAATCGGGAAATACGGCAAAGGATATTTTACTTATACAGGGATTGTGTTTTTCAGGGAATTGCCTGCTGGCGTGCCTGGGGCTTACCGGTTACTTGCTAATCTGATTGCATTGAATAAAAAGAAGGGATTTTAATACAAAACCACAAAGGACACAAAGTCTTCATCTTTGTGTCCTTTGTTTAACCTTTGTGTGCTTAGTGGTTAAAATAAAAAAATGACTGAAGTAAAGAAAACAGATAGTAAGAGAGGCGAGGTTGCTTTCATATTTGCCATCATACTTGGCCTCGTATTGGGCACCGCCATCAAAAAAATCCGTATCGGCATCATGATCGGCCTGGTACTGGGTATACTGATTGTAGTAACCGGCTGGCTCCGCTCAACCCGTAAATAAACCATGCAGCATACTGATAACGATAAAGCACCGATTACAGGCAAGTGGAGCCACTGGTATGTAGCGGTGATTGCATTCCTGCTGCTATTGATTTTCCTGTTTCAATTATTCACTCGTAATTTTTCATGAACCGGATTGACTGGATCATATTATTCGTCACGCTGATCACCATGGTGGGGTATGGCCTGTATAAAAGCCGCACCACTAAAAACCTGGACGGATATTTCCTGTCGAACCGCTCCATGCCCTGGGGGCTCATCCTGCTCAGCATCATGGGTACACAGGCGAGCGCCATTACTTTTTTATCAGCACCCGGACAGGCATATACCGACGGCATGCGGTTTGTGCAATATTATTTCGGGTTGCCCATCGCCATGGTGGTGATCTGTATATTTTTTGTACCGGTCTTCAGCCGGCTGAAAGTATACACGGCGTATGAATACCTGGAGAACCGGTTTGATTCCAAAACAAGGAGCCTGACGTCATTCATATTCTTATTGCAACGGGGCGTTTCAACAGGTATCAGCATTTTCGCGCCTTCGATTATCCTGGCCACGTTGCTGCACTGGAATATTTACTGACCAATCTCTTCATGGGTGGCTTGTTGATTATTTATACAATCAGCGGTGGCGCAAGGGCAATTGCCTATACACAGCAATTGCAGTTATTCATTGTATTTACCGGGGATGATACTGGCGGCTATTATGGTGGTGCGTCTTTTACCCGGAGGTATGGGATTTACAGAAGCGTTACAGGTGGGCGGGAAACTGGGCCGGCTGAATGTGATTACAACGGGCTTTGACAACAACGGGCATTTTAACTGGGGCGATAAATACAATCTCTTCAGCGGGATCATTGGCGGATTCTTCCTGGCCTTATCTTATTTCGGTACCGACCAGAGCCAAGTGGGCCGTTACCTGACCGCCAGATCACTCAAGCAAAGCCGGATTGGATTGCTGATGAACGGATTTGTGAAAGTGCCCATGCAGTTTGGTATTCTTTTAATCGGTGTACTGGTATTCACCTTTTACCAGTTTAATGATGCTCCTGTATTTTTTAACCAGAATGAGATCAAGAAAATAGAAAATTCCCCGCTCCGTGATTCTTTCCGTGTGGTGAATGATCAATATACTGCGTTGGGAAAGCAAAAACAGGTGCTGGTAAAGCAATTGGGTAACTCGCTGAAGGCTGATGATAAAGTTCAGATAGAACAGCAGTCCGTATTACTCAGGTCCATGCAGCATGAATCCGACAGCCTGCGGAAAAAAGTAAAAGCCTGGATCGGGTCCGATAAGGTCAAAGGGGATAATAACGATACCAATTTTGTATTCCTCCGGTTTGTAGTAGATCATTTGCCGGAAGGTCTGGTCGGATTACTGATTGCGATTATCTTCCTGGCTTCCTGGGGCAGCATTGCGGCTGCCATCAATGCCCTCGCATCCTGTACCATGGTGGATTTCCACCGGCGTTACACCAAAAAGAAGGACAGCCCGGAAAGGGAATACCGCCTGTCAAAATGGTATTCATTTGGCTGGGGTGTATTCTCAATCATCGTTGCGATGTATAGCTATAACCTCGGCAACAGCCTGATTGAAACGGTGAACGAACTGGGTTCTTTGTTCTACGGTTCTGTGCTTGGCGTTTTCCTGGTGGCCTTATTCATGAAAAAAATCAAAAGCGGAACAGTGGTGTTCTGGGCTACGCTGGCTACTCAGCTGATCGTGCTGGTTATTTATATCATGTCTAAAATGAAAATTATCGGCCTGGGATTCCTGTGGTTAAACCCGATTGGAGCATTAGGAGTTGTAATAATTAGTTCGATGCTGAACTGGAGCAAAAAATTTAACCACAAAGGCCACTAAGGAATACACCCTCCTTCGCTTTGCTTATGCTTGCGCTGAAGCTTCAGCATAGGCGCACGGCGGGCAAAGCAAAGGCCACAAAGTAAAATGCTTTGTGGCCTTTGTGTATTAGCCTTGTGGACTTAGTGGTAAAATAAAATTGCTAATTGTTCGGGCGTTTCAATCTTTCACGCCATCTAATATCTGATATCTAATATCTGATATCTTACTTGTTGAGTTCTGCGAGAAGTTTCTCATTCAACCTCACATAATCATCATTCTTCTGCGCAGCCGCCAGTTCTTTAGATTTCTCTGCAGCTTTTTTAGCGTCATCAATTTTTCCCAGTTTAGCCAGGCAGTTCGCGCGCTGGTGGTGCATCCAGAAAGCATCGGGGTTTGCTTCAACCGCTTTGTCGAACCATCCCAGTGCCTGGTTCAGGTCTTTGCCATTCTCCATATAATAGAGGGCGGCTGCGTAGTAGGGACGGTTGTCTTTGTTCATGAGCTGGTCAATCTGGCCCATGATTTTGGTTTCAACATCTGTGCTGACCGGGATGATCACAGCAGTTTTGTCCCACATCAGGTGGATTTCGCAGCTGTTGGGTTTAATGTTGGCGATCTGGATAGTGAAAGTTTCCATGCTTTCATCCATGTTGTAGGTTTTGGCTTCAATCCGGGCAACATCCATATCCTCTTTGTAGGCAGCAGGACTGGTAACATCCAGTTGTTTGGTGATGATTACTGTCCATGTTTTACGGTCAGGGATTGTAAGCAGGCCATATTTACCGGCAGGTACTTTTTTGTCACCGATCATAACCTCATCACCAAAAGTAATCGTGGTGGCGGAATTGGCACCGGTGCGCCATACTTTACCAAAAGGCACGAGGTCGCCGAAAATTTTACGGCCTTTAATACCGGGACGGGAATAAGACAACTCGATATTGGCAAGGCCAAAGTCTTGTTTAATGGTCTGGGTAGGGCTGGGAGCAGGGGTGCGTAATTGCGCAGTTCCTTCCAGCATACAAATAGTGGCTAGGCAAATCAGCAGGGTTTTTTTCATCGCGTGGTTTTTTTAGACAGCAAAGGTAAGGCCTTGGCTGAATACCCAACGATGCAGATCAGAGATTCGTGTTGAAAGTAATGGTGATTTTGGTCCTGCCTTTTTTGGCGTGTTGTTTCCATTTCGGACCTTCTTTGACCAGGCGGATGGCTTCTTTATCGCAGGTTTTGCAAAGTGATTTCTCCACTTTGATATTAACCGGATTGCCATATTTATCCACCTCAAATGAAACTTCCACCTGGTTTGAAGCCGTTGGACGGCCTCTGTACTCTTCCGGAACGTTCAGGTTGTTAACGAGGTAGGTATCATAATTATCCCAGCCATCAGCAGGCTCGGGTTCTTCCAATGTCTGTTTGATGCTCTTTGCCCTTGCTTCTGCATTGGGTTTGGCATTGCTGATCACCACTTCATTCTGGCCTTTTTCTTCCTGCAGCACCACCCGGTTTAATGAATTATTGCTCCTGAGCTGGATATTGGTGTTTTCAAAACCGACAGAACGGATCTGCAGGTTCACCACAGAATCAGGGTAGGTAATATTGAAATTACCCTGGGCATCCGTATAAGTGCCGGCATTGTTATCGTCAGAATTCGTTACGCGGGCAAATGGAAGACCCGTGTTGTTATTATCGGTTACCCGGCCACGATACGTATTCTGGCTTTGATTATTACTGATAAAGCCCCGGCCCTGGTTATTGTCCGCCTGGATATTCTGGTTGTTCTCTTTGTAGTAATTGTTGTTGTTACCCGGACTGGTAGTTACGGCCAGGTTTTTATCCTGTTGTTTACGGCTGGGATTTACGGGAACAGTTTTCATGTCTGCCGTTTCCATTTTACTGGCTTCATCTGCGGCAACTTTTTTAGCCAGGTCCTCCCGGCGGTCTTCGGCATCCTTGACAGGTTGAACCTGGTGGGTAACTGTTACGTCCCTCACCGCACCACCGCTGCTGATTTCCCCGGCTGGTTGGTTAGTAGATACCGGTGAAGTGGCCGGTGTTTTGAATTTATCTTTTACCGGGCCATCATTGTTTCCTGTTGCTGTTACCGGGGTGCCTGCGTCCACTTTCGTTGTAGTCGCACCGGTTGATTCTTTTACTATTTGATTTGCGGTGTCTTTTACAGTTGTAATGACGGGCTGGATCTTTGTCTCTTCTGTTTTTGCGATGCCTGTATCCTTACTCTTACCAGCCATTTTGTATACCAGCGCTGCTGAGCCTGCAATAAATATAAACAGGGCAGCGATCCTGAGCCAGCGGCCATAAGATTTGCCGGCACCGATCGGAATCACTTTATCATCACTGGTTCTCTTACCAAGCCGGGCCTGGAGGTCGGCCAGGTCTGCTGTATGATCAATACCCGGCACCGCATAACCCTCCAGGGCATCTGCCAGGGAAGGGATCATCAAGCGCTGCTTTCTCCAGGGCATTGCGTTCCCCGGTTGTGAGCAGGCCCTGGTGATATTTTTCAATATCGCCGGCGCTAAAGGGTTTTATGGTATGATCGTTTGCCATGAGGCATTACAAAGTTCAATATTTTTTAATTTCTTCCACAGTTCCTGTTTTATCCATGCAGATTTTCAGGTTCCGCCTGCCGTTCTGGATAAAACTCCTGACCTGGTTCCATTCCTGGCCTGTCAGCTCCACAATTTCGTTATAACACTTGCCTTCCAGGTAAAACAGCCGGATCGCTTCCTGCTGCTCAATGGTCAGGGTGCCGATACAGTATTCCAGCTTCCTGAAATTCTCTTCTTTCTCGAGCACACCATTCAGATGCACATTTTCTTCCGTTTGCATAAGTTCGGTCTTGAACTCCACGGTTTTCAGGTTTTTAGGCGTCCTGAGCTGCATAAGACAGTAATTCTTAGCTACCTGGTGCAGCCAGGCCCTGAAGTTCTCTACCTCGTGTTTCCGCAATTTTGTGACCAATTCCTCGAAGATCTGCATCACGCTGTCCTTTGACTGCTCCGAGTCTTTGAAGTATTTCAGGCAAACCCCATAAACCAGTTCCATATAACGCTGGTACAATTCCCCCAGGATCTTCATGTCGCCGGATTCTTTGTACAAGGTTACCAGTTCCTTGTCGGACAGGTTGGTGTGTGATATGTTCCTGATAAATGCCAAGGGGATAAAATTAGGAAATTATAGTGAGGGGGGATCGTGGCTCTTGGCTATTAGCCATTAGCTGTTAGCTATACAGTAGGCGCAATCAGTTTTTTCTAAGTAGCCAATAGCTAATTGCCAACAGCTAAAAGCCAAAATCACACTACAAATTCTACAACAGAACAAACACTACAAACTCATATGTAATCTTGTCAGCCCCCGCATCTACCTCGTATTGGCTAACAAGTAACAGCCGGTTAGTGATACCGGGGCTGGTTTCTACCAGCCCTTTTTTATTTTAGTTAAATAAATGATTTTAAATGAATAATAAAGTTTAATTGAAATAAAAGTTGTTCTGTGGAACTGCTGATTTAGAAGCCAGAATTTCCGTTCCACGGCCATTATGAAATATAAAAACTTTCTGCATCTGGTAATGTAAACCCCAAAAATCAAGCGTATGGCCAGGAAAATTCAACTCAATATTTCGGAGCCCTGTCATGAAAACTGGGAGGCAATGACCCCCGACGATAAAGGCCGGTTCTGTGCTTCCTGCCAGAAACAGGTGGTTGATTTCAGTGTGATGAGCGACCGGGAGATTGCCCAGTTTTTCAAGAAACCGTCCACGGGTTCGGTCTGTGGCAGGTTCATGAGTGATCAGCTGGACCGGCCGATTGAAGCCCCCAAAAAGCGCATCCCCTGGCTGAAACATTTTTTCAGCATTTTCCTGCCCGCCATGTTTTTTTCCATGAAAGCGACTTCCCAAACTAAACTCGGGAAGGTCATAAAAACAACGCACCGGGATACCGTAAAACCGGAGATTCCTATTATCATGGGCGGCATCAGTTACGAGCCCTGCGTTAAGCCCCCACATACAATCAGCATTCCTATTAAAGGGGAGGTGGACATTATGCGCCAGTTTACCGGGGTGGTTGTTGATGAATCCGGCCAGCCGGTACCCTGGGCCAGTGTTGAGACCGGCAAAATCGGTAAGGGGACTGTTGCAGATAAGGACGGGAAATTCAGTTTTAACCAGAATGCGGTTGATCCAAATGGCACCGTTTACATTTCTTCAGCCGGTTTTGAAAGGAAGGCAATCCCTGCTAAAACATTTTTTAGCCAGTCAGGACCTTTTAAAGTGATTTTGAAAGCGAATGAATGGCTGCCAGAGGTTGTCGTCACAGTTTTTAGAGATTATAGTTGTGTAAGATCCGTTACGGGTGCTGTAACAATGATAAAAGGCGATACGCTGGTTGCAAAAACTCCTGATCGTTCAGATACTGCTAAAACTGCCAAAGATCCGGTGCGCATCCCCGAGTTTAAAGTATATCCAAACCCCGTGGCTGCCGGGGCCAGCCTGACCATCGAAACGAAAAATTTTGAAAACGGGACTTACCAGTTCACTGTTGTGGGTATGAGCGGACAGGTGATCCGGCAGTCAGATATCTGGATTGACCAGGAATCGGCTGCGTTGAGATTACCCGTTCCGGCCACGGCTTCCGGCACTTACCTGATCATCCTGCAGCACAGGAAGACGGGTAAAAAATATTCGGAGAAGATCGTCATTCTCTAAACTGACACTGCTTATGAAAAGGAATATCCATTTACATATTCCGGAGCCCTGCCATGAAAACTGGCAGGCAATGACACCCGTTGAGAAAGGGAGGTTCTGTGCGGTTTGCAGCACACAGGTAACTGATTTCAGCAGTATGAGCGACCGGGAACTGGCTGTGTTTTTTAAAAAGCATGCTGCCGAAAAAATCTGCGGCCGGTTCAGGAATGATCAGCTTGACCGCGACCTGGCGATTCCCCGGAAACGGGTTCCCTGGATCCGTTACTTCTTCACGGTGGCTTTGCCATCCCTGTTATTCACCATGAAAGCAAAAGCGCAGGGGATGGTGATGGTTAAATTAAAAGATGACCAGGCAGTTACGCAGACAACCATTTTGCAAAGAAATACGCTATACGGAATACGCAGGCCTGCACCATTACGTCCTGTTGGATATTTGAAATGGTCGGATGCTGAACAAGAGACAGGTACAAATTTGCCGTTAATCCCGGACAGCCCAATGTTAATTTTCGGCCAGAAAATATCAATAGATTATGTAGTTGTTGAGGATATCCATGTTCACTAAAATTGAAATACCTCCCCTGTGATTTCTGGGTATAAATCCGAATCTCCGGAAGTAAAAACCAAACCAACATCCATGAAACAGGATTTTTTTAAAAATTTATCCTGATCCTGTTACCGCGGGCGGGGATATCCATTTACAGATTGCAGAACCTGAAGAAGGGTATTTTCAGTATAACATTATCGCAGCTGATGGGCGGCTACTGAAAGAAGATAAAATCTGGATGGATAACAAAGCAAGGATGATTAACCTCGTAGTTCCGGAAACAGCGCCAGGTGTTTATTTTATCAGTCTTATTAATTCGACTACCGGCCAGAAGTTTACGGAACGTTTCCTCGTGCAATAAAAATGAAGGCCTCGCCAATTATATTACTCGGACTTGCCATCGCCGGGAGCTTAACAGCCAGCACCCAGCAAAATGAAAATAAGATGGAGTATACCAAATCCTATTACCAGGATACGGTAAAGAAAGGGAAGGCCGTTCATTATACCGAAATGCAGGAATTGGTCATTCTTTCTTATACGTATGATGACCGAAGGAACTGCCGGATGGAATATATATTCAGCCACCCCTTACCCGTTTGCCCGGAGCGCATAAAAGCAATCGCCGTCAACCTGGCCTGTCGGGCAGGTGATCCTTCAAGAACAATACCACGTCAGCCGCAAAAAACGGGGCGTGACCTCAGCCTTCCTTCTGCTAAATTTCATTAATCATCCCGTGTATCGATCCCTGGTCAGTTCAGGAATTTGACATAAACTTTCCCTTCTTCTCCAGAGGGGCTGTAATGGATAAAGGCGAAATGTTCAGTTTCGTATGTGTAGGTAGTCGCAATTCCGGCTTTCTTTACCGGTGAACTTTTCAGGAATCCCGTAAATGAATTGCCTGGCTTTAAAGCTGCGAGCGTAAAAAGTTTTTTGGTATCACCTTGCATAAAACGGGCGGCATCATTATAAATAACCATGCTGGTCATTTGTAAAGTACCGGGTGACCATACGATATAGGCCAGTTCCAGTTTTTTTTCTCCATTCGTATCATCAATCATATTGACATAGATGCGCATTTCATCTGTACTCTTTGGGTCTTTTGACCGGGTATTAAAATCATCATATTCCCAAACCAGCTTAGGTTGCGCGCGCAGTAAATCCATGGCTTCCTGTTTGGTCATGCCGGCATGCAGCCCGAAAAAACTGATCTTCCTGCCATCAAATGAAGCGAGTTTGGTAATATCTGTTTTAGTGATTTCAGTTAAACCAGTCTGCGCCTGCAGGGTAGTAAACATCATCGTCAGTGCAATCAGGAAAGCAAATCTCATGTGCGTATTTTTTTTCAAATGTAGTGACCTCATGTGAGATTCCCATCCCGGGAACCGGGTATTCTTATTTAAAACCCGGATGGAACTGTTCCAGGGTTTTCCGGAGGAATTCCCGGTTCAGGTGGGTATAGATCTCTGTAGTGGTAATGCTTTCATGGCCGAGCATTTCCTGCACGGCCCGTAAATCGGCGCCGCCTTCCACCAGGTGGGTGGCAAATGAATGACGGAAAGTATGCGGGGACACTGTTTTTTTGATGCCGGCTTTCAGCACCAGGTCTTTAATTATATAGAAGATCATCACCCGGGAGAGTTTGGTCCCCCGTTTATTCAGGAACAGGATGTCTTCATTGCCCTTCACTACCGGGATATGCACCCGGATATCTTTCAGGTAGATTTTAATGAATTTGATTGCCGACCTGCCCATCGGTACCAGTCTTTCTTTATCCCCTTTACCAATCACACGGATAAAACCAAGGTCTGTATATAATCTTGAAATCCGCAGGTTCACCACTTCCGTAACCCGCAGGCCGCAGCTGTACATCGTTTCCAGAATGGCTTTGTTGCGTCCGCCCTCCGGTTTACTGAGATCAATCTCTGCGATGATAGCTTCGATTTCTTCAAAACTGAGAACATCCGGTAATGATCGTTTGAGTTTGGGTCCTTCCAGCAGCAGGGTGGGATCTGATTTGGAAATTCCCTCCACCTGGCAATATTTATAAAATGAACGGATGCCGGAAATAATCCGCGCCTGTGAACTGTCGCTCATGCCCAGTTCATTAATGTCTTTCAGGAACCGTTCCATATCCTTTAGCACCAGTTCTTCAGGATTTTTGAGGATTTTTTTCCCCGCCAGGAACTGGGTCAGCAATTCCAGGTCGCGGCCATAAGCCTCAACGGAATGGGGCGACAGTGATTTCTCCAGCTGCAGCCATGCCTTAAATCCTTTTTGATAGGGTTCCCACATAATGGTAATTAGGTACCGGAATCCCGGGGGAAATTATTCCAGCCTGATGTCCTTCTGTATTTCAGTCCATTTTTTATCTATCAGCACTTTAGCCCAGATATGGGTAGGTGTGATGTTCACTGAATCCAGGGTTTCATGCATAGCATTAAAATCGAGGTCGGTTACTTTGCCAAAAGTCATCATAGCAGTATTGCCGGTAGCCATATCCTCCACGAAAATATTACCGCGGTCTGTATAAGCCACCAGGCTCTCATCCACTTTGTATTTGGGGTCAATATTATTAATCGCACTGTTGCGGCGGAAGATTTTACCGGTCATTGAGTAAGAGATCTTACTGCAATAGCCCTGCATATTGCTGCAATTATTAGTCAGCATCCATACATAACTGGTATCCTTGATAAAGAAACGGATGCCGTTTTTATTGAACTGGATATCTTCCCCGGTCAGGTCCGAGAATTTCAAGCGGTGAAATGCACTCATGCCTTCATTACTCCAGGTAATACTATCTGGCAGGCAGCCTTTCATGGAAACATATACTTCCGGTTTCAGGGGATGGTTGATGGTGTAGCGGATGGTGTCCACAGCCGGACAACCTTCATCACATACTTTGGCAACAGCTTTATCACCGGATTTGCAGGAAACGATCAGTACCAGGCTAAGGAGAGCCAGTCCCAGGGTTGATTTCATATTGACATTTTTAGATATTCCCAAAATTAGCCAAAGCAAACCTGTATAAAAAATAATGACTGAAATATACTATGGATCATTGCTGAGGCTTCTCAAAGCCAGGTTATAAGTTTGGATTTTGGTCCCGATAGCTATCGGGATTGGATTTGGGACTTGGTCCCGATAGTTATCGGGATTTGAGATTTTTGACTTTTGATTTTTGACTTTTTGACACGGCTTGTAGTATCTTCGGCGCATGAGTAAGATGACACCCATTAATATCCGATCATTCAAACAGAAAGCGCGTTACAAGAAAAGAAGCTTCCGCCGCTTCCTGACAAAACTGGAGAAAAAAGCCCCCCGTGGCATGGAAGCCCTGGCTGCTAAAATGGACAAGGAAGTATGGAAAGAAATTGACTGTCTCACTTGTGCCAATTGCTGTAAAACCATGACGCCCACTTTTACACCGGCTGACCTGAAAAGGATTTCTGCCCATTTCGGGCAAACGGTGGATGAGTTTAAAACAAAATGGCTTTACAAGGAGCGGGGAAGTGGTGACTGGATGAATAAGAAAGAGCCCTGCCAGTTCCTCAACCTGAAAGACAATAAGTGCAGCATCTATGCAATCCGCCCGGCAGATTGCGCCGGCTTCCCGCATCTACCCAAAAAGATGAAGGATTTCGCGCATGTGCATAAGCAGAATGTGGAGTATTGTCCTGCCACTTTCCGCATGGTGGAAAAACTGATGGCAGCTATCATTCCAGCATCATAGGAAAACATCTGACAACAGGAATATCTCGGGCGCGTCCGGCGGACGGAGCGTGACCGCAATAATATCATATTGAAACCAGGGATGACCCGGGTTCCGGCTGATATATTCATGAGCTGCTTTTTGCAGCTTTTTGAATTTAGCACGGGTAACCTGGTCTTCCGGATTCCCGTATTGCTGCTGGTAACGCGTTTTCACTTCCACAAAATGGAGAAAGGAGCCCTTGCGTGCGATGATATCAATTTCCAGGTGACCGAACCGCCAGTTGCGGTGCAGAATTTCATACCCGTTAGCTGAAAGCCATTCGCAGGCGAGCAGTTCACCTTCCATGCCAGTATCAATATGCCCTGCCATGTGCTATCTTTGCAGCAATTTATCAAAACAGGAAATCCTATGAACGGTATTTTCCACCTGAGAGGAAGGGTAAAACACTACGATTGGGGAGGTACAATATTCATTCCCGGACTGCTGGGAATTGAGAATCCCGAAAAACAACCTTTTGCAGAATACTGGATGGGCACACATCACCTGGGTGTTTCAGATGTTGAAATCTCTGAAGGACATTATCAGCCGCTGCCCGAAATAACCGGTACCATTGAATATCTCTTTAAAGCGCAGGAAGTAAAACAAATGCTTTCCATCCAGGTCCATCCTCTAAAAAATCCGCTGAATTTGAATTCGCCAGGGAGAATAAAGAAGGGATACCGGTTGATGCGCCAAACCGCAATTATAAAGACGATAATCACAAACCGGAATTGATTGTTGCGTTATCTGATTTCTGGTTACTTCATGGATTCAAGCCGGCAGAAGAACTGCATGATATCCTATTAAATGTCCCTGCCCTGCGGTTTTTACAATCTGTATTTATTGAACAGGGTTATGCAGGTATGTATAAACTGGTAATGGAAATGCCGCAGGAAGAAGTGAACCGGCGTTTACAACCGTTACTGGATGAGATTATCCCTGCATACACGGCAGGTGAACTGGATAAAGATTCAGAGGATTTCTGGGCTGCCCGGGCAGGTGTTACCTATTGTGATGCCCATTTTATTGACCGTGGTATTTTCTCTGTTTATCTGTTTAATATCGTCAAACTGAAAAAAGGCGAGGGCCTCTTCCAGGATGCCGGTGTGCCACATGCCTACCTGGAAGGGAAGAATATGGAGATCATGGCGAATTCAGATAATGTATTAAGGGGCGGGCTTACCCGGAAGCATATAGATGTAAAAGAACTGATGAAGCATATTATCCCGGAAGCCACATTCCCGGATGTACTCGCCGGTGAAGTATTGTCCTCCGGGGAAAGGGTTTACAGGACAACAGCCACCGAGTTTGAACTGAGTTTGTTTGAACTGGAAAGCGGCCAAACCATGGAATTCCAGCCGGCCGGTGCAGAAATGCTGCTGCTGGCTGAAGGAATCACTGCAGGCAGTTCCGGGGAGAAGACCATCCTGCTCCAGGCCGGACAGCCCGCTGCCATTGTATTTCCCGGTGCGGCATGTTCACTTACCGCAACAGAGAAAAGCCTTGTTTTCAGGGCCGTTAAACCTGTCCACATTCGTGAATAACTCAAACCCCCATTTAATTCAATTCAGTTATTTTTGTGCGGAAACAAAGACATTATGAAGCAAAGTAAATCATCCATATTTGTGCTCGTGCTGCTGGTCATTGCCTGCGCGCTTTACCGCGTTTGGGATAACCGTCCGTTGGGTTTTGCTCCCCAGATTGCTATGGCTTTATTTGCCGGTTCGGTGATCAGGGATAAAAAATTATCTTTTCTCTTCCCCATACTTTCCATGCTGATTTCTGATGGTCTCTATCAGTTACTCTATAGCCAGGGTTTGACAGATATCCGCGGATTCTATTCCGGCCAGTGGGTGAATTACCTCCTGTTCGCAGCCATTACTGTAATCGGTTTCTTTATCAATAAAAGAAATGCTGTTTCTATAATCGGTGGTTCACTGGCTGGTGTGATCTTCTTCTTCCTGACCAGCAACTTCGCTGATTGGATCGGAGGCGGTCTCGATATCAACAACCAGCATTACCCCAAAACCTGGGAAGGTTTAATGAGTTGCTATGCAGCCGGACTGGTGTTCCTCAAAGGAAGCCTGATGGCCACCATGCTTTTCAGCGGTGTATTCTTTGGTGTTTACCGGATTGCTGAACGCAGCAAATCCATTCAAACAGCCTGATTAAATTATTCCAGATATACTAAACCCGGCAGCCGCCGGGTTTTTTTATGCACGTCCGTTTTCAGCCTCATAGGCTTCATCCACCAGCAGGTGATGGCCATCTGCGGCAGTAGTGGCCAGTTCATCACAACGGTTATTCCATGGGTTGGAAGCATGTCCTTTTACCCAATGAAAACGGATATAATGTTCAGAAGCCAGTTCATGGTATTCCCTCCACAGATCGCTGTTTTTCTTCCCGCCTTTAAAATTAGTGGCAATCCATTTCTTCAGCCAGCCCTGTTCAACAGCTTTCACCACATACTGGCTGTCGGAATAAATCTGCAGGTGCATACCTTTTTTCTTCAGGGCTTTAATACCGGCAATGACAGCCATCAGTTCCATCCGGTTATTCGTGGTATACCTGTAACCCTGCGACAGTTCTTTTTTATGCGTCCCGCTCATTAGCACAACGCCATAACCACCCGGGCCGGGATTGCCACGGGCTGCACCATCTGTATAAATTGTAACGGAAGAGGACATGGAGCGAAGATAAAATAGATATTAGATAATAGATATTAGATGTTAGATGTGGGGTGTTGGCTCTTAGCTTTTGGCTTTTAGCATTTGGCTCTTAGCTCTTAGCTCTTGACTTTTGACAGAGAGATGTATTTGTATTCTATGTGTTTCTATGTGTCCTATGTTTCTATGTGGTAAAGACTTTGGAATTTAGCTTTTAGGTTTTGGTTCCACCGCTATCGAGTCTATTTTTGACTTTTGAATTTTGACTTTGGCTATTGGTATTTCAAACCCCATATCCGGATTATGGTTAGCCGCTGCAATACCTTCCGAAATGACCTTACGGGTATCCAGCGGATCAATGATTCCATCCACCCAAAGCCTGGCGGCTGCATAGTAGGGGTGAGGTTTGGGTTTCATATTTATCCTTGATATTATTCAGCAGTTTGGATTCATTTTCCGGGGTGATGGTTTCCCCTTTTGCTTTGAGTGAAGCTACTTCAATCTGCAATAAGGTTTTTGCTGCCGCATCGCCGCCCATGACAGCAATTTTGGCACCGGGCCAGGCATAAATAAAACGGGGATCATATGCTTTGCCACACATGGCATAGTTGCCGGCACCGTATGAATTACCAATGATGATGGTGATTTTGGGAACGACTGAATTAGCAACCGCATTCACCAGTTTGGCGCCATCTTTAATAATGCCACTGTGTTCGCTGCGGCTGCCAACCATGAAACCGGTTACATCCTGCAGGAAAACAAGCGGGATTTTTTTCTGGTTGCAGTTGAGGATGAAACGGGCCGCTTTGTCGGCGCTGTCATTATAAATTACACCACCCATCTGCATTTCACCCTTCTTGCTTTTTACTATTTTTCCGCTGGTTGGCCACAATGCCCTACCGCCCATCCATCCATGCGGCCATAACCGCAGATGATGGTCTTGCCATAATCCTTTTTGAATTCTTCAAATTCAGAATCATCCACAATCCTTTCAATAATATCCAGCATATCATAGGGCTTGCCGTCTGAAGGGAAGATGCCATACAATTCTTCCGGATTTTTTTTCGGGGGCAGGGGCTTGGCGCGGTCGAAGCCGGCCTTGTTTTTTTCACCCAGCATGGACATCATCTTTTTTATATGATCCATGCATTCCTGTTCTGTTTTGAATTTATAATCGGCGATGCCGGATATTTCTGTATGCGTTACTGCACCACCTAAAGTTTCATTGTCAATATCCTCACCAATGGCGGCTTTTACCAGGTAAGAGCCTGCGAGGAAAATGGAACCATTGCCTTCCACCATCAGTGTTTCATCACTCATAATTGGCAAGTAAGCCCCGCCTGCCACGCAGGCACCCATAACGGCAGAGATCTGCGTGATACCCATGCCGCTCATTCTGGCATTGTTACGGAAGATGCGGCCAAAATGTTCTTTATCGGGGAAAATTTCATCCTGCATGGGGAGGAATACACCGGCACTGTCAACCAGGTAAATTACCGGTAACCGGTTTTCCATAGCAATCTCCTGCATCCTTAAATTTTTCTTCCCTGTTATGGGGAACCAGGCACCAGCTTTTACAGTCTGGTCATTGGCTACAATCATACATTGCCTGCCGCTCACATAACCCACACCGGCCACAGTGCCGCCGGCCGGGCAACCGCCCTGTTCTTTATACATCTCATAACCCGCAAATGCACAGAGTTCAGTAAAAGGACTGTCTTTATCCAGCAAATACTCAATCCGCTGCCTGGCAGTCAGCTTGTTTTTTTCTTTCTGCTTTTCCTGGGCCTTTCTTCCGCCACCCTCATAAATTTTTTCCAGTCGCTGGCGCATCTGGCTGAGGGCAAGTTTCATCTGGTCTTCATTCCGGTTAAAGTCGAGATTCATAATGGCATCGTTATTTGACAAAGATAGGAATGTGAAACGATGAACATGTTTTCTGGAAAATGCAATGATAAATAAGAGTTGAAAGCGGAAAGTTGAAAGTGGAGAATGGACAATTGATAATTGAAAATGGAGAATGAGAATGGAGAATGGGTAGTTGCATACTACTTCAAATTCTGCAAGATTTTTTACCTGTTCATTTTTTTTAAAAACCCATACAGAATCTTATTTCATGTAATAGGGCAGGGTTGACATTAAGTGCAATTACCTAATTTTTTTAATATGATACACAAAACTTTCAAGTTTAGTCGCTTGAAAATTAGACAATGCGGTTTGTGTGCATGTACTTTTATGTCGAATCCAAATCGAAAACCACCCAATATCCACTCTATGAGAAACATTTTTACACTCCTGCTTTTATGCACAGCATTCGTTTCCAGCGGAAGCGATTTTAATCCAACTAACAAACAGATCCGGGTAAACGGTAACGCCGTTGATACAATCCCGAATACTGTATTGCCAGTAACCATTGTAAGTTTTTCCGGTAAGCTGCTGAATAATTATGTAAAGCTCGACTGGTCTTATGCAGATGAAGCTGAAACCCGCGAAATCATTATTGAAAGAAGTACCGGTTCTGAAGATTTCAAAGGAGTTGGTGTTATGAATATCTCAGCCATTCCTTCCCATATCCGTGGTTATTCATTTATTGATTCTTTCCCTGCTGAAGGCAAGAACCGGTATCGCCTCAAATTTGTTTATCCCGACAATCAATTCCAGCGCAGTTTCATTATCTCCGTAGATGGAAAAGAAACAGGCATGGCCGTACAATCTGTTTATCCCAATCCGTTTAATGATATTCTCAACGTACAATGGCATGCAGATGCACAGGAAACAGTTGTAATCCGTTTGATGGATATGAGCGGTAAGATATCCTTCCAGGCTAACCAACCTAGTGTAAAAGGGAATAACAATTATAGTTTCAGCGGACTCGGGAAACTGGTTCCCGGCTATTATTCCATGCAGATTGTAACCAGTGCAGGTATTTTACAACAGAAACTTGTTAAATCAAGATAGATCCCTGAGCATTTTTTAAAAAGCAAAAAGAGAGTGAAGAATCACTCTCTTTTATTTTATAAGCTTTGTTGTAAACCGGCCTTTGCTGTTTTCAACCTTTATAAAATAATTCCCCGAGGGGAATTTGGTCATGTTAAGCCTGGTGCTTCCGGTGAATTTACCAGTAAGAACTGTTGCCCCGCGGGCATCTGTAAAAGTGTAGCGGTAAACTTCATTTTGATTTCCTTTCAGAAAAACAAATTCAGCGAATGGATTCGGAGAGGCAGTTATCTGTAAAGTATTTGGCACGCTATTGAGCCCGGTTACAACACGCTGTCCTACATAAACCATCATGTACTGTCCATTCTGCAGTTTTACAATACCCGGATCACCGCCCTGTATATTGGTATTCACATATCCATTCCATATTGCACCGTCGCTGGAAGTGGCATTCCAGATAAACGGTCCGCTGCCATAAAACTTTAACTGGCCTCCGTCAACAAGCAGGTTGCCCGTCCAGTTATGTGTATTGTCAGAACTGATGTTCCCGGTCTGTGTGAAATTCAAACCATCTGCAGATGTACAATGATAAGCGCCATCCTGCGGCGCACCAATGGGTGAATAATAATGCCAGGTTCCGTTGATAACTGTTACAGCCGGATCTATTACCCGGTTTGTCGGATGGTCAAACCGTGCACCCGTTTCAAAATCATAATGAATACCATCAATGCTGATAGCAGAGTATGTATTTACGATCGGAGTGAGCCCGCCGGAAGGCATTCCATCGCTGGAAGAATAGAATATCCGCAGGCTTTTATCAGGTAACACGACCAGCGTGGGGTCAAACGGCCGCTGGTAATTCTGCGGGAAATTATTCATCACAATGGGCTGTGGATCTGTCCAGGTAGTGCCATCATTATACGAAAACTTAACAGCCACCCGGTCCCAGGTAGCAGACCCCGAAGGCTGCCTGAACCATTGGAATACGGCCACCAGTGTATCAGATTTCCAGCGGATGATGCAGGGCACTCCGGCTGAATCCTGGAATAAAACAGGGGGGTATTAAAAATTATTCCATCACTGGATCGGGCCAGCATCAGGGCATTTTCCCACGGAAAACCTGATTGTGCCCTTGCGACAGTGATGAAAAAACAGAATACAATTATAAACAGGTTGCGCATATGCTTACCCTAAATTAACATTCTGCGCAGAAATTCTGTATCATTTCATTGGATTACCATCTTCTGAGCTGGGTGTTTTTAAACGTCCATTCAGGAGTTTGTATGTCAGGGGATTGCCCGGCAGCATACCAGGCTCAGGTTGCTGTTGAGTGGATTGACCAGAACATGCGTATCCTGTGCAGGCTGGTATCCCTGAATCAGCAGGTAAATTTTATCCCCCTTTTTGTTCATGGCCATGTCGGCAACTATTACAGCATGCCCGGGAAACCCGCCGCGTATCAGAACATCACCGGGTTTGATGGCAGTGAAATCAGTTACGGTATTCAATTGTTTTTCCAGCGAGGCAGATCCGCACATTCCAAAAACAGTTCGCAGGTACTGGTCAAAGCCAGCTCTGTTATTCCCGCCTTTCCAGGCATAAGCTTTCCCTTCAAAATCTGTAAAACGGATCTCATTGTATTTTCCTGCAGAAAATAAGTACTCTGCCCGCAGTCTCATCACAACATCAGCACATTGCTGTAAATCTTCCTTTCCGGTTGACATATCCACCACAGCATATTGTGCCTGCTGGTTTCTTTTTGGCTGGCCGTTATATAGAAAAACAGTTTTGTCTTTTTTCAACGGCAGCATTTTCAACCAGGCAGCAAAACTGCCCGCCTCGGGTTTTAAACGGATATAGCCTTTGGGCAAGGGGATATCGCTGATGCGTTTGATCGTAACGGGCAGGCTGTTGGATGAAATTGATTTTTTCAGCAATGCTTCGGCTGATGACTGGCTGTCATCGCCGGTTGTACAGGAAGCCATGATGAAGAGGAAGGGCAGGTAAGTGATACGCATGGCTTTTTGATGCGGGGGAGGTAAGAATCCATAACGTAGTGAGGGAAAGAAAATGTTAAAAGATTTTTTTTACCACAAAGTGCACAAAGAAATACACAAAGAACACAAAGTTAAAACCTTCGTGTCCTTTGTGTATTTCTTTGTGCGCGGTGCTTGCCCGCCGAAGCGAAGCGTAGGTGGGTGGTTTTGTATTCCTAAATCAATGTACTATTAAATTCACTGAATTCACATCCAGTCTCGCCCCCTTCTGCAGGTCCAGCACACCAAACAATTCCAGCAATCCAATTCCCACCGTGGCTTTGGTGCCGGGGTTTAAAACGAAATTATTCAGCGAACGGCTGGCTGCATTGGTTTGACTGAAATTCAGCACGCCGCAGGAGTCGGCAACAACAAGGTTTGACAGCGGACTGCCTGTTAATGTGCCGCTTCCTCTTACCTGGTGGTTAAGTGTGAGCGTTTGATCGTTCAGGATAATGGTGTTTCCGGCCAGGATATTCAATGGTCCTGCAATTACATCTTTTTGCATCACGGGCTGGTTTGAACCAACTGTTGCAATGGTTATATCAGCGCCATCCGGCGGAACACCGGCACTGCTCCAGTTGGCAGCATTGGTCCAGTCGTTGTCAACTGTGCCATACCATATATAACTGTCCAAACCCGGCAAAACGGGCGTACTGCCGGTGGAAAGTATACGGGCACTGTCATCATACACAACAGTAACCGGGTTAAATGAAAGATTATACGAAAGCCGGTTGCCGGTAACAGGAATGGAAACGCCATTCCCTGCATACGATAAATTACCGCTACCCCAGTCGAACAGGCAAAGCGTTGTATCCTGACCAGCTAAAGAACCTCTTACATGCAAAACAACCGGTCCGCGGAAATAACTCACATTAGAGCCTGCAGATTTGGATTGGGATGTCATCTGCACAACCAGTTTATTCGCGGAAGGATTGTTCCAGCTCACGGTATTAATGGGATTCCCGATTCCGCCGACGGCAACCGGGGAATTGCCGGAACCACCAACGTAATCATTGAAGAAAACGGCGATGTCACGTCCCAGTACCCTGTTGATGTGGTTTCTCAGTGAATCTGCAGAAGCCGATTTCCCGGCGAGCTGAGTCTGGTAATTGGTCATCGCCTGGAAAAATTTCGCATCACCGCAAAGGGTGCGGAGCATAGAAACTATTATTGCGCCTCTTTCATATACAGTGCTTCCATACGATGTATTCCAGATGAGATCAGAGTTGGTGATATTGCCATCGGGTATCCAGGCACTGGCTGTTGAAAGTGACAGGGAAGAACCTTTGAAACTGTTCCTGACTGAATAAGGATTGATGCCCAGTGAAGGAACCAGTTCCCCGCAAAGCGCTTCACTGTAGCGGGCAAAACCTTCGGCCAGCCATAGATCATTCCACGTACCGAATGTTACATTATCGCCGAACCACTGGTGCATCAGTTCATGAATTAATGTACTCACACTTTGTAAAGCACCGGTAGCAATGCCTGAAAAAGTCTGGTGTTCCATACCACTGGCGCCGAGCAATCCATCATAAAAACCATGCTTTTCATTCTTAAATGGATAGTCACCGAACTTAGTACTGAATGCAGACAGAACCGGAGTTACCCGGTCCATCGCTGTAAGTATACTTGTATAAGTTGGGGCTGATTTCCCTCTAAAAAGATTGTACACCACCTGCATATCTGTACCGCCTACATTTACCGTTCTGTAATACCGGTTATATTTTGCCACGGAAACGCAAACCAGGTAGGAAGCAATCGGATACCGGTTGCTGAAACGGAATGTCCGGTTAGTGCCTGAAATAGTGCTGTCAACCAGTTTGCCGTTCGCAGCCACCCAGAATGTATCAGCAGCGGTAGGTGCACCCCAGGGTACATTCACAAAAATATCCATCGAGTCAATCTTATCAATCATATCTGCTTTACAGGGCCACCAGTCGCGGTCCTCGTACGATTCAGATAATGTAGTAATGAAATTCCCTGCACCTGCATTGCTTGATTTCTGGTAACCCTGTGCGGCACCGGAAGCAGCCGGCGGCACACCTCTGTAATATACCGTAAGAGAATCAGTGAACTCGTTAGCCAGAGTGGTGCCCAGTGCAATCGTCATAACATTGCCTGAGCGGGTGATATTGCCCGGTGCCAATACGGCACCGCGGAAAACAACGGAATCAACAACCAGCACACTGCGTAAATCAAAACTCACAGTACTCACATTCGCCTGTATGGTTTTGAATTTTGTAAAGACAGAACCTTTGATGTATTTGGTGGAGTCGGGATTTATTCTCCAGTAAATGCGGTGATACTGCACATCAATATTTGAACCGGTACCGCTGAATCCGGTGCTTTGGGCAATAGGCCCTTCCGTTTCATCGGGAGCCCACGAAGCCGTGTTTTGGGCCATCAGGCCATTCTGCATCAATAATAAAAAAAGAAACACTGCTGTTTGTCGTATCATAATCTTACTACGGTTTTCTCGTCTTGTAAATATATTTAAAGGAATGTTGTGCAGGGTTAGCATTCACATCAATTTCCCTGCCGGGCTTCGCTTTTTTAACGAATCACTGCCAGATTTCCTTTTTTTCTTTTGTGTGTCCCGTCTTTCAGGGTGTAATCGGCCTGCCAGACAAAATTGGAATTGGCAAACAGCGTTCCCAGAAAACGACCGTTCCATGACTGGAAAGGATCCTGGCTGCTGAATACGATTTCCCCGTTCCGGTTATACACGCGGAGGATATAATTTTTAACATCAGTCAGGTTCCCCAATGGGCCAAAGCGGTCATTCAGGCCATCATTATTGGGTGTGATGGCTGTCGGGAAAAAAATATCACCACAGGCACTGTACACATTAATATGAATGCTGGCACTGGCACTGCAGCCCTGCGCATCGGTTACAATAACGGAATAAGTACCTGTCTGGCCCGCAATAAAAAACGGAGTCGTACTCTGGTCCTGCCAGAGATATTGCGCATAAATTCCCGGATTCAGTGTGATTTTATCCAGCGGGCAAATCGTCGTGTCATTCCCAAGATAGGGCGGGGGCGCCAGTGTATATGTACCCAGCTGCAATATGGCTGTTGAATCACAACCTGCAGCATTGGTGAGCAATACCTGGTAATTACCGGCTGCCGGATATAAATTCCCGTTCCAGGAATAAGGCAGCTGGCTGGTGCATACACTGGCAGTTGTGGTGCTGGATGTGCTGCCACCTGCAGATAAAACCAGCGTGGCTGCAGAATCGCAACCGGCTGCATTGATCAGATGCACGAGGTATGTGCCGGCTGTATTGAATGTATTCCCGTTCCAGATATAAGGAAGCTGGGTGGGACAAACCGACACGTTCGTAGAGCTGCTGCTGCTGTTCCTGACTGACAAAGTAAGATTGGCCAGAGAATCACATCCTGCTGCATTCACAAGAATGACCTGGTAGTTGCCGTTAGCATTGTATGTATTCCCGTTCCAGCTGTAGGGTAGCTGGTTGCTGCATACATTCACGAGTGTGAGACTGCTGGTTACACTGGCAGTATTCAGCACCAGGGTAGCCACAGAATCACATCCGGCAGCATTCACCAGTATAACCGCGTAGGTGCCTGCTGAATTATAAGTATTTCCATTCCAGGTGTAAGGCAATTGTGCGGGACATACACTGATAGTTGTGCTACTGGTGGTGTTTGGTTTAATGGTCAGTACCAGAGTGGCCACCGAGTCGCAGCCTGCCGCATTGACCAGCGTTACATTATAAGAACCTGCAGCATTATACGTATTGCCATTCCACGAGTAAGGCAATTGTGCCAGGCAAACAGCGGCCGGTGTTGAACTGCTGGTGTTGTTTTTAACGGTCAGTACAAGGGTGGCTACAGAATCACAACCGGCTGCGTTGATCAATGTAACGTTGTAGGAGCCGGCTGAGTTATACGTGTTGCCGTTCCAGGTGTAGGGTAATTGTGCAGGACAAACACTGACTGGTGTTGAACTGCTGGTATTGTTTTTTACAGTGAGCACAAGTGTGGCAACAGAATCACAACCAGCTGCATTCACCAATGTAACATTGTATGATCCGGCTGAGTTATACGTGTTGCCGTTCCAGGTGTATGGCAATTGTGCAGGACAAACACTGACTGGAGTTGAACTGCCGGTGTTGCTTTTTACAGTAAGGACAAGCGTGGCAATGGAGTCACAGCCTGATGCGCTGACCAGCGTTACATTGTATGAACCTGCACCGTTGTATGTATTTCCATTCCACGTATACGGTAATTGGGAAGGGCAAATGCTTACAGGTGTGGAGCTGAAAACAGAACTCCCGGCTGTAAGAATCAATGTGGCAATCGAATCACAACCCGATGGTGTGGTGATATGAACATTGTAAGTTCCGGCAGCGTTGTAAGTATTCCCGTTCCAGGTGTAAGGTAATTGGGAAGCACAAATACTCACGTTGGTGGTGCTGGTGCCTGCCGCCTGCACAGTAACTGTAAATGTTTTTACACAACTGGTACATCCTCCTGCATTGGCAACTGTAAGATTTCCTGTATAAACACCGGCAGGTGTACCAGCCGGGATATTAATAATAATGGGAGATGCAGATAATAATGCATTTGTGACTATAACAAAACTGTTGGCAGGTGCTGCATTCCAGGTAATGCTGTACGTGGTGGGCGCATTGGTAGTGGCACTGTAACTGAGTGTGGTGGTTTGAGCCAGCGGATTGAAACAAACGGGCGGTGTAACCGGATTGATAGTAATGGTGGGATTGCAGCAGATTTGTGTCCCGCCATTCAATGTGTTTGTTTTTCCGGGTGTAAGGTCATTTTCCGGAAGGTAACTGCCTGCAGCACTCAGGTAAATTCCCTGTACAGTTGCTCCTGAAAAAACAGCCGTCACATCATTGGCCGCGGCACCGGGATTGGTAAAAGGACTGATCGCATTACAACCCGTTGAAGGATTTGAAAAACTGCCGGTGAAAGAAGCCGGGTTATGTCCTGCATTATATGAAACTGATGTAACAATAGTGCCAGATGCATCGTATATGGTAACCTGTCCCTTGGTATTTACCAGGTTTCCCGGTCGCAGGCTTTGCAATCCACTGTTTGATGAAGTTGAAATATCCAGGTCAACTGCACGGCCATTGGCTCCATAACTGTTTATCCACGGGCTGCCACCCAGTGGTATGGCCGTCCAGGCGGGATTTGGTGATTGTCCGCTGCCACCAATGAGGTAATAAGAACAGGCAGGTAAAACCGTGCCTGCAGGAATAGTAATACTCCAGCCCGTCGGGTTACCGCCACCACTTGTACCTGTGTACAAAATCACATA
The DNA here is from genome assembly GCA_016720825.1 of Chitinophagaceae bacterium. GTDB lineage: Bacteria > Bacteroidota > Bacteroidia > Chitinophagales > Chitinophagaceae > JJ008. The sequence goes on from JADKJV010000019.1 coordinate 84,049, forward strand.
ACAGCTGATATCAACCGGCCCCACACAACCGCCCTGGTTATATAATTCAATGAATTCCCCGCCGCCGGCAGCATCACCCACACCGGGTGCAATACCGAGTTCATTAATCCTGATTTGTGAATGGCTGCTGAACGGATGAAGAAACATGAAACAGACCATCATGGTCAGCAGGGTAACCCTGGGGGTACGATGGGTAAATAATAGCCTTTTTCTCCCCTGGGGGGCAGCAGTCGGAATGGGCATGTAAGTACTAATCCTGGTAGGCAGCTAAAATACGAAGGGGTGGGGGGAATGACAAAAACAAATCTGCACAAATCAGACTTAACATGAGTTGAAATGTTGATCATAATTAAGTGTAAAAAAAAAGCCCGGGAATCGTTTGATAACCCGGACTTTTTTTTAGTCGTTTTGTAGAACCCATGATATTATTCAGTTTTCAAAATTCTGGCTGTAAATGACCGGTTATTTAATTGTATCCTGATGAAATAAACACCATCCGGAATATGTGAAAGATTTATAGTCTTATCATGGCTTCCATTCCAATTTACAGGCCCCCATTGATACACCTGTTTTCCGTTGATATCAGTTATCGCCAGGTTGACGCTCCTGGTGTTTGCCAGCTTGAGGTGAACTGTGAAGATCCCTTTTGTCGGATTCGGGGCGATATAGAATTCTTCCAGTCCATCTACTTGTGGTATCGCAGTTGTGATGCAATTGATCGTTTCAGTGGATGATGCAGTTACCGGATTTGCACAAGTTGCATTTGAGGTCAGTATACAACTAACCTGTGTACTGTTTACAGCGTTGTTCAGGATAAAGTTTGATCCTGAGCCGGATGGAATACTGTTGACCAGCCACTGGTATTGCGGGGCTGAGCCTCCGTTGACCGGATTTGCTGTGAAGTTCAGCGTGTTGGCCGGACAACCAGTATACGTTATACTTATTGACGGAACAAGAACCGGGTTAACAGTCAGGACTTTTATTACTTGTTGTAAACAGCCATTACTGGAACCTGTTAAAGTGTATTGATAAAGGCCGGCCGCTGTGGGTGTGGCAGTTACTGAAGAACCCGTAAAAGATGACAATCCATTGCCTGACCAGGTATAGATGTCAGCACCGGTAGCTGTAAGCGTAACGCTGGCGCCCAGGCAAATGCTGGTGGAACTGAATGAGAAATTGACAGGTGGCAGGGGATTTATCGTTGCCAACTGGCTTGCATTGGAAGAGCCGCAGGCGTTGGTCACTGTTACCGTATAGTTTCCGCTTGTTGATACAGTGATACTTGTTCCGGATCCGCCATTGCTCCAGTTATAGGTACAGGCTGTGCATCCTGCCGAATTTGCTGTTAATGAAATCGTTCCGGGCGCACATACTGTTGCTGAAGGTGTGGCAGTAATCACAGGTGTGGCCGGGGTGCTGATTCCGGCAGTTACAGTTAAAGCAGCAGTGGCATTGTTATTTGATTCAGAAGATTCCGGGATGTTATTCAAGCCGTCAGCCACAATAAACACTATATAATTTCCCGGGGTTGTGCCACAGGGAATATTTACCTGCTTGCTCAGCGGACCGGTATTTCCACTTGCGGGAATTGATGCAGTGATATCCTGCTGCCCCAGCAACAGGTCACCATTAGCACCGGGTGTGAGGATATTGTCTGAAGATAAATAGATACTCACTTTATGAGCGGTACTCACGGCAGCAGTGCCAGTGTTAGATTCGGTGAAATTGACGGCAACAATGGTTCCTGTACCCGCACTGGTGGGGTTAACAGATTGCCCGGTAATAACCAGGTCAGGTATGGGTACAGGGGCTGCCAGTGTGGCCAGTGTATCGGTGCCTGTGAATTCTGAAAATGAAGTGAGATTGTAAACAGAGAATGATTTCTCTGCTGTATTCATAATTGTCGGGTGTATTTCCGTCCAGGTTCCGGCCACACCAGTTTGTTTTTTATTGAGGATCGCTGTGGACGCATTCGTCATTTTCCCTGACATAGATGAATCATAGAACATTTTAAGATTATAGCTATAGCCACTGCCACCGGTTGCATCAACCACGAGGTATCCGCTCATATAATGTGCGTTGATTACAGTTCCATTATTCGTTGTGTCATTCGGCCAGGTGCCTGCATAAAATCTTGCATTGCTGATTTGTGGTAAGGTACCGCTGGCTCCCAGGTGATTGTCGCAGTCAGGTTGCCATTAAACCGCAGCGAATCTGTACCTCCATTTACGTGGGTACCGGAAATCCGCAATACAGGTGGCGTAGTGGTTGTGTTGAATTCATCACTTCCCACATCCACTGTACCATTGTTTCCACTGACTACTCTTGTGTTAGTACTGCCATAATCATCGGGAATATTACTAATGGGGATACCCCTGCCATTTACATACCAGCAGATACTGTCGTTAATATTAATATCCAGATTGCCCTGGCACTGTCAGCAAACAACCTGCCCGGAGGCATTTTGAGGTAATTCATGCTGAACGAATTGCCATCAGTCTGGCTGCTGGTTCTCCAGCCCCGTATATCCAGTACTGTCGACAATCCCCAGCGGAATGCTGTATTCGTATCCCTAACGGCATATACATTATAGTTGGCTGATTGCGGCTGCCAGATTGCGGCCGGGGTGGTTACATCAATACTCACGGCACCATGCTGACCAGTACCACCGGTCCTTACATTCACCAGCAGGTTGTTTTTCACATATTGGGTTGTTGCAATACCGGCATTGCGGTATCCAAACGAGTTACTGTTGCCTGTCTGGTTACCACCAATCAGCACACTGTTATAGGCCAGCGTGCGGCTGTTAGTAGTTCCTAAAAAGGCACTGTCATAGATTCCATATCTATGTACCGGGTTAGTGTTTGTGCCGTTGGTTAAAGTAATCTGGTTATTTTCCACGCCCCAGTCACCGCATTGCTGCAAATAGATGCCGGCAATAATCCCATTTGAATTATTGGGTTGAGTAATATTATAAATCCTGTTACGGCTGATTAAGCCGGCATTCGCAGTAGCATTCACTTCGATACCTGCTATCGGTAATGGTACGGTATTGGTACAACTCAGGTTGAAGATTTTATTTTCTGTTATTTGGATATTCTGACCATGACTGAGCACGGCAATTCCTGTCAGCGCCGGCATTGAACTGAATTGAGCGCCCGAGGCACTGGTTATATTCCTGACCGTGTTATTGGATATGGTATGTGTTGAGTCGCCGGTGTACCAGATTCCCTGTGCCAGCGAATTGAATTGGGTATTTCTTGTTGAAATGCCACTGATGAGATTGTTGGTGATGAAATGCCTGAATGTCGTAGCCTCGATTCCGGTAAATGACATACAGGCAATATCCAGGCTGGCATTATCTGTAGTATCACCGATAATATTTGCGTCAATGATCATTTTGCCATAAGAAAAAATCGGGAAGAAATTATAAGCATTGACATTGGTCGTTTTAACATTTTTAAATGTATTGTTTTCCACCCTGGAATAATTTTGTGACTGGGAACCAATCTGGATAAAATAAAAACTGTTAAATGCGGCATTATTTATCCACTGGCTGCCGCCGCAGAATGGTTGGGTGCCGCCGAAATAATTCCCTTTAATTTCCTGTGTTGCTACACTGCCGGGGAGATTGATCCCGAAATAATCTGTAGCAGTATGTGGTTGTGGGTCAGTCCAGTAAATGTGGTTGGAATCTACACGGATACTGTCAGCCCATCCGATCATCATTACGGCATTGTTCTCCGTATTTACAAAATGATTCAGTGCAAGCCGAAGACGCTTCGGTGTACTGCTGGTATGTCCGAGAACTCCGGTACACGGATTACCTGTAACACCGGGCGCATTGCTGAAAATATTATCCACCAGCGATTGTTCCCGGCAATCACCCTGCTGTATTGTAACAATAGCCTGGTTATTGATATTGGATGTGTTGTTTTGCAATTCTGTATTCCGGATCATCACACTGTCTGATCCATTGTATAATGCAATGGTTGCCCTGGCACTTATTGGATTCGAATGTGTATTTACAAATCGTAACCAGCGGCCACTGCCATTGAATCGGCCATCTATAGTCGCATTATCTGCATTATACAGCCGGATCATGTCGTTTGAAAGATTGCCGTTGTTTTTGATGATGAAAACAGAATCATACCCGGGCGTAATCGTAAGTTTTAAATGCCTTTGGGCCATGAAACTGTCAAGTCCCCAGGTGCCGTTTTCATTTAAATGCGAAATAATTTTCACGGTGATATTCCCTTCTACCGAATCCACACGTATTCCTTCAAATAAACCGCCATCATTCGTCAGGGATGTGTATTTCTGGTTTTGCCCCACGCTCACAACAGGCGGAATGATATACCTGCCCACATTGATCCTGTATATATAAGGTGTGGTGGGAGGCGTTACCTGCTGGGTTACACTGTAATGCTCGCCGCCGGGTGCAGGACTGATGGATAAATTAGAACCCGGGTAATCTGCCGTGTCCTGGGCTACAAAATAATATTGAATGGAATCCGCACCGTTTACATTCACATTCAGCAGCTGGTGATTGATGAAAAACTTCCAGTTACCGCTGTTGGGTGTACCGCTTTCCAATGTTCCAAAAGAAGTCTGCCAGGCTGTGACCGTTGGATATTTTTTCCGGTACCAGATAGTTGGCCGTGTATTTCCGCTTGTACGCAGTCCGCTGAGTGTATCTGTGATATGTATCGTTATAAACCTGGAAGTGGTATCTGGCGCATCTGGAAGTGGTATAACAGTAAACGATGGGGCATCCAGGTCAACCGGCGTATAATTTCCTGCATCAGCGCCTACGTCCACAGGCGATTTATTTTGGCGGATATCACCGTCAAAATCCGCTATGACAGTATATGTGTCAGCGCCTCTGCGTTCTGCAACCGTCTGTCCAAAAACATGCAAGTCAAGCAGCCGGGTAGGAGCATTGCGGTTCACAAAATTCGGTGGCAGGAATACAGAATGCGGATCCCGGCTGTCAGTTTTCCAAACTTTAAAACTGTCAATATCTGTTGAAAAACGCAGGCCTTGCGGGTGGTAATAAACATTGTAATCCAAATAGGGCAACTGTGCAGAAGCTGAGCTGAGATATATGGCGCTGGCATTGCCGGTCAGGTATGTTCTTTCATTGACCATGATATTATTGAAAACGGCAGAAGACCCTTGCCAGAAAAGGCAGAATGCGCCTCCGTTATTCGAACTGATCGCATTGCTGCCGGCCAGGTAAAAACTGTTATGGGCAATGGTACTTACACTGGTAGGTGTATTTGTGTAACCGACAAATAAACCATTGGTAACAGTATTTCCGGCAGTATCTAACCCAAGCCTGACCATATTATTGGTAATGTCAGAATGGTCATCTTCCACTTCAAAGGCCACCATAGATTTAGCTACCGTTGAATGCGGGTATTGGACCAGGGCATCAATGAAATTGCGGTCAATTGTGTTGTTACAGGTCTTGGCAAATATTGCAGCAGGGCCAACAGAACTTGCAGCACTGCTGTCCTCAATACTTACAATCCTGTTCCTGCTGATATTAACAGAAGAAGAAAAGGCTGAGATTCCTGCGGCAGAGTAAAAATAAAAAGACGGTGAACCTTCTATTGATTTTATATGGCTGATCTGGTTGTCAGTGATTTGACCGGAATTCGACTGCGTAATGATGGCTGTAATTGTTCTTGAGGATGTGATATTCGTTATTAAATTCCCATTAATACTTGCATGACCATACGTATAAATGGCTGACATCGAACCATCACCTTTATGGCTGATCCGGTAGGCATGGTTAGTGTTGCTGAATGTGTTACTGTCAATCTGGGCATTATTTCCCCAGGTTTCAATTATGTTAAAACTCATATCCGCATTATTTGTGTATGATGTGCGGATATTCACAAAACTGTTTTGCTTAAAGGTTGTCAGGCTGGTATTGAGGTTGTAAATAATATTTGCCTTAACCGGAAACGTTGTGGTGCTCGAAAAATGGATACTGTCGGCAGCATTAAGTTCCCCAAACCTGTTATTCTGTACGGTTGCATTAATCGGGTTGAAGGGGCTTGTTCCTGCAAGACCAGTCTGTAACAATGTGATTTTAGAATTAATGTCCGTCAGGGTGGATACTGTCTGAATCTTCATTTTAGAAAAGCGATTACCCATAAAACTGGCGTTGCTGCCGATTTTTACACCGGTAAATACAGTTCCGGTATTCATTACCATCGTATTGCCGGCTAACTGTATATCAGACCCTCCAAAATAATTTTCCGTGATGGAATGGGAAAGCGTATTATCCGCAGTGTTCAGTGTAATAAATCCGGATGTATCAGCAGCGTTAATAATTTGTGTGGCATAAAAACTGTTGCTGTCTATCTGCCAGCCGAGCCCGTTGATATCTGCTGCGATGCCTGCAAAATTGTAAAAGCGGCATGACTTTACTGCATTGGAATTATTAATAAAGTTTCCTGTAATCTTACTGCTCAGCAAACGAACCGGCAGTGGGAAAACACCACCCCGGTCATGTAAAATGCATTTTTCAATCAGGTTATGGTGCGTGCCTCCGCCCAAACTGGCTTCAAGCGTAAGGGGACTCGTATTTGCATTGGTTGTACTTGATCTCAAATCCACGAAGCGGATTGTATTATTCCATCCGTTCCTGATTTTGATTTGTTCACCGCTTCCTTCCAGGCTAAGTGCGGCTGAACTGCCGGTACCGCCTGCACGTCCATCAATAATAATATTTTTCACACTGTCAATCAGGAAAACCGGATTGGCAGTTGTATTTGTAAAACTGATATTAGCCCCGGTTGCCGGGCGTATAGTAATGGTGTTATCAGCTTCATGACAGGCCGGTAGCCCGTTAAACCGAACAGGCAATACTTCAGAACTGAAACTATAAGCCGGAAGTAATTCCCAATTTGTATTTCCAACAATTCCCCATAAACCCAATGAATCCTGTGCGTTTTTAATATTGGTGAACTGGCCGGCAGGTCCGATAGAATATGTACCAGTCATTGAACAACGGGTGCTGTCAGTCAGTTCCTGCGCCAATGCCGTATTCCCTTCAGTATAAGGAACAATTTTCCAGTAGTATCGGGTATTGGTATTAAGTTCTGTGGCGATAAAACTTGTGGCAGTGGCAGGCAGAGTAGTGAAGTAAGCATAGTTATTCGGACTTGACTCACCCCGGTAAACCAGGTAGCCCAGTTTATGGGTAATATTATCTGTCCAGTTTAATTGCATCGTCCTGGCATATACCCTGTTAACATAAGCGTTTGTGAAAGATCCGTTACATGATACAGGTGTAAATGCGATTTTCCTTCTCGTCCCTTCAGTGGTTGAATGTAAACCGGAAATCACCCCGGATACATTTGTATTCACCAGGCTTTGTGTAGCCAGTTCTTCTGATTGTAAACGTGTGACGTTAAAAGTTGTCAGGTCCTTTATTGCAATAAATGAATTGTCAGTGAATCCGTTTGTAAAACCAATAGATGCAGTTACGGTATTGCTTCCGGTTCCGATCTGCATTTTCCCGTACACATATTCAATTTCACCGCTTCCTTCGTACAGGCGCATCTGGAACACACCATCAGCGGGGTTGGTATTTGTTGTTGACGAGGAATTGATTACTGCGTTCCACTCAACCACCAGGCAGCGGGCAGGCGCAAATCCGCTTTGGGTGGCCCTGACGGTGACACCCGTTCTTGCTGTGCGGATATCATCCCAGAAAGCGGCCAATACCGGCGCATCATTGGCAAAAGTGGGAGGGTAGTTTACAAACCTGGTTAAAGCGTTTTGAGGAATGGAAGAAACCATGAAGGAGATGAATTCAGCAGCCAAGACCCACTTGTCCGTCACCACCTGCAACAAAATGGGTGTATAGCCTTCCCATAAACACAAAATCAAATCCAATCGGTTCGAGGTTCGAACTCAGGTCAGTTGAATTGTTTATGATCAGGTTGGGTTCACCTGTAAAATCAATCAGGTTGCCATTCTTATCAGACAGCAGGTTTGATGTTGTTGCAGTGCTGGGCGAATAATTTACAGATGTCTGTGCCTGGCCAGCCAGATTAGTCAATAAACCCGCTGACAATAAAAGAGGCCATACTTTTCTCATGTTCATAAGGGCAAAATTGGTTGGATATTATATTAAAGGTAAGATTACTATGTGGTAGTTAATCCATAAATGTGACCGCTTCCCGCATTATTTTCATGTAAAAATTTGAGGTGTGATGCTAGCCTCCGGTATAGCTTTTATTAAAGTACCATTGGCCAATTGGACGCAGGATTTTCTTTTGCCAGTCTGTATATTTTTCAGTTTGGCAGCCTAAAACATTGAAAGACTATCATTTATTTTTGGCCTGGCTTCCGGGTTTCCATTGTTTATACTAGCCGGGAAATTAATTTGTCCGCGCTCACCGTTTCTGTATATTTACGTAAACGATTACGTAACTTTTGCCATGAGTCTAAAAGTCACGCTTGCGGATATTGCCAGGAAGCTGAACACCACTGCAGCTACCGTTTCCCGTGCGCTGAACGGGGATCCTTCCATCAGCGAAAAAATGAAACAAAAGATACGTGACACGGCAAGGCGGATGCATTATAAGCCTAATAAAATCGCCTCTTCACTCCGCCGCGGTCACAGCGGCATCATCGGTGTTATCATCCCCAGTGCAGAAATCAATTTCTTCGGGTCTGTAGTCCATGGGATCGAAACACTTGCTAATACAAATGGTTATAATGTTTTGATCTACCAGTCCAACGAATTACAGGAAACCGAAGTCAAAGGCATCGAAACATTTCTTTCCGCCAGGGTTGACGGCATATTGGTTTCTATTGCCAAAGAAACCACCGATTATTCCCATTTTACAGCTGCAAAAGATTCAGGAATCCCCATTATATTTTTCGACCGGTCAAAAGACAAGATTGGAATCCATTCCGTGGTTATTGACGATTTCAAAGGGGCTTACCTGGCCACGAGCCATTTAATCGGACAAGGCTATAAACGGATTGCACATATATCCGGTCCCCAGCACCTGGCGATATTCAAAAACCGTTTAAAAGGATATCAAAAAGCATTGAAAGATGCGGGCATTCCAATTCAAGAAGAATATATCATTAAAGGAAATGTTTCCGTCGAATCCGGCCGCAGCGCAACCGCACAGTTGTTACAGCTGAAGAAAAAACCGGATGCAGTTTTTGCCGTGGAAGACTTCACCGCTTTGGGTGTGATCAAGGAATTAAAAGAACATCACGTCAGGATTCCGGAAGACTTTGGCGTGATCGGGTTTGCCAATGAAAGTTTCGGGGAATATATAACCCCTGCATTATCCACCATGGATCAGCAAACCGTTGAAATGGGTAAACACTCATTTGAACTCCTGATGAAACTGATGAATAATGAAATCAGTGGTCACAAAGAACAAAAATCGTGCTGGAACCCCTGCCTGTACTGCGGGAATCAAGCATGCGTAAGAAAACAATAATCATATCAGTCTTGACCAGGGCTGGAAATTCCATTTCGGCCATGCCTCCAACCCGGAAAAAGATTTTAACTACAGCCTGAAAACAATCTATTCCAAAAGCGGCGGGGCTTCGGGCACAGCCATCGAACCTTCATTTAATGACAGCAGCTGGCAAAATATCAGCCTGCCCCATGACTGGGCTGTAGCATTGCCATTTGCCAATCACCCTTCCTTTGAAGTGGAATCACATGGTTACAAAACCGTGGGTGGTTATTATCCGGAAACCAGTATCGGCTGGTATCGTAAAAAATTCAAAGTGAATGCTGCTGACAGCAACATGCGTTTCCAGTTGCAGTTCGATGGCATCTTTCGCAATGCCAGCGTATGGGTGAATGGTTTTTTCACCGGGAATAATATGAGCGGCTACTCCGGCGTGACTTATGATATTACCGACTTCATCAGTCTAAAAGGCGATAATGTTATTGTGGTGAGAGTTGACGCCACACAATACGAAGGTTGGTTTTATGAAGGTGCAGGTATCTACCGGCATGCCTGGCTGAATACATTTAATAATATCCACCTGGCAGAAGGCGGTTTATTTGCCCATGCCACTATCCGGGGAAACAACGCGCAGGTCGATATTGAAACGACTGTTGAAAATGCAAACACATTTCCTGCAAATTGTACCGTGCAAACTTTCATCACTGAAAGAAACGGTAAAAAAGTTGCTGCCTCCAGAATCCAGCCCATTCTGATTGAAGGGAATGGTGCAGCACTGACAACCAAACAATCTCTTTTAGTGAATAACCCGCGTCTCTGGGAACTTGATGATCCTTATTTATACAGAGTGAGCACTGTCATCAGACAAGGAGATGTCATTCTGGCCACACGTACCGACCGCTTTGGAATCCGCAGTTTCCGCTTTGATGCTACGGAAGGTTTTTTCCTCAATGGCAAACACCATAAAATCCTTGGCACGAACAATCACCAGGATCATGCAGGTGTTGGCGCTGCACTCCCCGACTACCTTCAATTTTACCGAATTCGCCTGCTGAAAAATATGGGCGCCAATGCTTACCGGACCAGTCATAATCCGCCTACACCTGAATTACTGGACGCCTGTGACAGTCTTGGTATGCTGGTACTGGATGAACAACGCTTGCTCAACAGCAGCCAGGAATACTTAAGCCAGTTTGAAAGGCTGATCCTGCGCGACAGGAACCATCCTTCCGTTTTTATGTGGAGCATCGGCAATGAAGAAGGATGGATTCATGCAAATGACCGCGGGAAAAAAATAGCAGAAACATTTATCGCCCTGCAGCAAAAACTGGATCCTTCCAGAACCAGCACATACGCAGCTGATTTGCCCAATGTATTTAAGGGGGTGAATGAAGTCATCCCGGTTCGCAGTTTTAACTATCGCCAGAATGCAGTGGCCGATTACCACCGTGACCATCCTGCACAACCGTTGATGGGCACTGAAATGGGAAGTACAGTAACCACCCGCGGACAATATGAAGTGGATTCCGTCCGGGCATATTTGCCGGATCATGATATCACCGCACCCTGGTGGGCCAGTACGGCAGAAGCCTGGTGGAAACTGGCTGCTGAAAATAAATTCTGGATGGGTGGATTTATCTGGACCGGTTTTGATTACCGCGGAGAACCCACGCCTTTCCATTGGCCGAATATCAACTCACATTTTGGTGTGATGGATGTATGCGGCTTCCCGAAAAACCTCTACTATTATTACCAGAGCTGGTGGACTGATAAAGACGTGCTGAATATTTCACCACACTGGAACTGGCCCGTAAAATGGGGAGAGGAGCCCAGGGTGGTGGATGTATGGGTGAACAGCAATGCTGATAATGTTGAACTTTTTCTCAAAGGAAAAAGCCTTGGTAAAAAGATATGCCGCGAAACGGGCATCTGCAATGGGCAGTAAAATACGCACCCGGAAGACTGGAAGCTGTTGGTTTTAAAAAAGGTAAAAAGCTGACTGCCTCTCTGGAAACAACCGGTGCACCAGCTGAAATCGTAATGACGCCCTATAAAACCACCATGCTGGCAGATGGCAAAGATGCAATTGTTGTTAATCTCAGTATCATAGACCGGGAGGGCAGGGAAGTACCTGATGCCAGTAATATGATCCGTTTTAAAATCACAAGCCCGGGCCGTATCATCGGCGTGGGAAATGGAGATCCAAGCAGTCATGAACCTGATCAATGTACAGATGGCGCCTGGCAACGCAGTGCTTTCAATGGCAAATGCCAGGTCATCCTGCAGAGTGATATGACACCTGGCACTTTTCATTTTGAAGCCAGTTCCCCGGGATTATGGTCCGGGTCTACTGATATCATTACTGTATCACCACAATCTGAAGCATCGGTTACTATTGATAAAAAATACTTGCTCACCGGTGAAGCCGCACTGCCCCGCACTGCTACAAAAATGATCGGGGCTGATATTTCCCATTTACCCGAACTGGAAAGCAAAGGCATCCGGTTCAGTGATAGTAATACAGTGAAAGATGCTATTACTATTTTAAAAGACCATGGGTTTAATTATGTACGTCTCCGGATTTTCCAGGACCCATCCCGTGACTTTGGCTATTCGCCCGGCAAAGGGTTCTGTGACCTTGAACACACTTTGCAAATGGCGAAAAGGGTAAAACAGGCCGGCATGAAACTGCTGCTCGATTTCCATTACAGCGATTACTGGGCTGACCCCGGTAAACAATGGAAACCTGCAGCGTGGAGAGGTCAGGATATGGAACTGCTTAAAAAATCACTGTATGATTATACTTTCCAGGTCATGTCGGCACTGAAACAACAGGGCACAACACCGGATATGGTACAGGTTGGGAATGAAATTAACCATGGTATTGTATGGCCTGAAGGCAGTATCAGTCACCCCGATTCCCTGGCCCAGTTACTCCAGGCAGGGATTGCAGCGGTAAAGGCGGTAGACCCCGGTGTGATCATCATGCTGCACGTGGCGCTGGGTGGTCAGCAGGAAGAAACTGTTTTCTTTTTTGAGAATATGATAAAGCGGCAGGTTCCCTTTGATGTGATCGGGTTGTCTTATTACCCCAAATGGCATGGAACGTTAGATGACCTGCGGGATAATATGAATGACCTGGTTAGCCGTTATCATAAAGACATTATTGTAGTGGAATATTCGGCTAAAAAAGAAGAAGTGAATAAACTGGTGTTTGAATTGCCCGATGGCAAAGGGAAGGGCAGTTGTATCTGGGAGCCGCTGAATACCTGGGAGGCTGTATTTGACAAAGACGGGAAAGCCAATCACTTCATGACATTGTATGATGAGATCAGTAAAAAATATAAACCCTGACAGGAAATAAAACATTTATGAAAGAAAAACTGAAAGCTGCATTTGTAGAGCAGTATAACACGGAACCGTTAATCGTCCGTTCCCCGGGCAGGGTTAATATTATCGGTGAACATACTGATTACAATGAAGGTTTTGTGCTGCCTGCGGCAATTGACAAATCCATCTATGCTGCCATATCAAAGCGAGGTGATTATAAACTGGGATTGTATGCTTTGAACTACAATGAAACGATTGAGTGTAATATGGAGGATATCCGTCCTTCAAAGAGCTGGTCAACCTATATCATGGGTGTTACAGACCAGTTGTTGAAAAAAGGATGCCGGATCAGCGGGTTTAATATTGCGGTGGACGGGGATGTTCCGCTGGGCGCAGGATTGTCATCATCAGCTGCCCTTGAATGTTCTGTGTTATTTGCTCTCAATGAACTTTTTTCGTTGGGGCTTTCAAAGATGGATATGATACTCATTGCCCAAAAGGCAGAGCACGCATTTGCCGGGGTTAAATGCGGCATCATGGATATGTTCGCCAGTATGCATGGGCGCGAAGGGCATGTGATGAAACTGGACTGCCGTTCACTCGAACACGAATATGTGCCATTGAAAATGGATGGTTATAGCCTGGTGTTGTTTAATACCAATATCCAGCACTCGCTTGCTTCCACCGCGTACAATGAGAGAAGACAGCAATGTGAACAGGGTGTAGCGTGGATCAGGGAAAGGTGGCCGGCTGTAAATAGTTTGCGTGATGCTGATGTATCCATGCTGCGTACCGCTGTGAAGAAACAGGATGAATTGGTATACAGACGTTGCTTATATGTAGTGCAGGAAATACAAAGGCTCGAAGAAGCCTGTGAAGACCTTAAAGCGGGGAACCTGCAGGCACTCGGGCAGAAAATGTTCCTCACGCACCGCGGACTCAGTAAAGAGTATGAAGTAAGCTGTAAGGAGCTTGACCTGCTGGTAGATTCAGTGATTGGTCGTAAAGAAGTATTGGGGGCCCGCATGATGGGCGGTGGTTTCGGGGGCTGTACAATAAATATAATCAGAAATGACGCTGTGGAGCAACTGAGCGGGGAAACAGCGGCCGTATATAAAAAACTCACGGGTATTGATATGAGTACCATCGTTGTGAAAACATCCGGGGGTACAGAAAAATTATCAGCATAAACTTAAATCTGCATTATGGGGAATCTGCTTCACACCGGCGATTTTGTGGTATTCGGGATTTATTTCCTGATTGTTGCGGGATATGGCTGGTGGATTTACCGTCGTAAAAAAGCCGTTAAAACCAGTACGAAGGATTATTTCCTGGCTGAAGGATCCCTCACCTGGTGGGCGATCGGTGCATCACTGATTGCATCCAACATTTCAGCAGAACAGTTTATCGGCATGAGTGGCGAAGGTTTTTTCAGTGGTATCGCTGTAGCAGTTTATGAATGGATGGGGGCATTAACGCTCATCATCATTGCTGTTTGGTTTATGCCGGTGTATCTAAAGAATAAGATATTTACGATGCCGCAATTCCTGCGCGAGCGTTACAATGAATCGGTTGCGGTGATCATGGCTGTATTCTGGTTATTCCTTTACATATTTGTAAATCTTACTTCCATTTTATACCTGGGATCAAAAGCCATCAGCGCCCTGGCTGGTCACGAAAATTTCCACATCATACTTGTATTACTTTCAGTTTTTGTCCTCGTAATTGCGCTGGGAGGTATGAAAGTGATTGGTTACACAGATGTAATCCAGGTGGCCGTTTTGATTGCAGGCGGACTGGTTGCAGTATGGCTTGCCCTGCAAAAAGTGGACGAGGTGGTCAATCACGGAAACAGTGCGCTGAGTGGTTTTAAAACACTCATGGCCCAGGCACCGGATCATTTCCATATGATTTTTGCAAAACCAAATGCGACGAGCTCGGCAGACTATGTTACCAAATATATAGCCCTGCCGGGTATCACCATGTATTTTGCCGGCCAGTGGATCGCCAACCTGAATTACTGGGGATGTAACCAGTATATCACACAACGCGCACTGGGAGCCAACCTGCAGACGGCCCGGAAAGGAATTCTGTTTGCAGGGTTTATTAAAATCTTTATGCCGGTGATCGTAATGCTTCCCGGCATTGCAGCTTTTGTGTTATATAAGAACGGCTATTTTGATGCTGCCACTTTTGGCGGGAAAAAAGATGGCGCCTATGGTGCTATCCTGAGCCTGCTTCCGGTAGGTATGAAAGGTTTATCTGTTGCAGCATTAACTGCCGCGATTGTGGCTTCCCTGGCAGGTAAGGTGAACAGTATTTCAACCATCTTCACGCTTGACATCTACCATAAATATTTCAATACAAAAGCGGATGAAAAGAAAATGGTATGGATCGGCAGGTTAACCATTCTATTTGCAATTTTAATTGCGATTGCCTGTTGCTGGGAAGATTTACTCGGTATTGGAAAAGAAGGCGGATTTATATTTATCCAGAAATACACCGGGTTCATCAGTCCGGGGATTTTCGCCATGTTTATACTTGGTATGTTCTGAAAAGAACGACCGGAACTGCGGCTATCACCGGTTTGATTGCGGGCCTGGTCTTTGTTATTGTATTCAACAATTTTGCGCCGGCCTGGTTCGGACATGAAACCTGGTTGTACACCGCTTATCCTGCAGGAGGTGGTAAATATGAAATACCGTTTATGGTTAACATGGGCTGGTCTTTCTTTTTTACAGTGCTTATTATGGTAGCTGTCAGCCTGGCCGGGCCAAAGAAAAATCCCAAGGCATTTGAAATTGACCGTTCCATGTTTAAGGTAAAGCCTTCTATCGTAGCTTTGATTACAATTATTTTAATGTTACTTATAGCATTGTATGCTAAATTCTGGTAAGGATGAACTAATTTGAAATTAGAATGTTGTTTTAACCAATAAGGCTCACATGTCAGGTTTATCCGGAAATAACGGTGCAGGCCCCATCAGGAAGGAATCCTGGGGAAACACTAATGGTGAAGACGTCTGGTTGTATACATTAGAGAACAGCCGGGGTATGCGCCTGAAGGTTTCCAATTACGGGGCAATCCTGCATTCACTGATTGTGCCGGACAAAAATGGCCATGAAAAAAATGTTGTTCTCACTTACGATACACTGGAAGATTATATCGCCGACCCCAGTTATATCGGTGCCGTTGTTGGCCGGTACGCCAATCGTATTGGGGGGGCAAACTTTAATCTCAATGGCAAGAATTACCCGCTGTCAAAGAATTTAGGGGCCACCTGCCTCCATGGTGGTACGTTTGGGTTTAATAAAAAAATATTCCAGACTTCTATTATTAATGAAGGTCATGAGCCCGGTATCCGGTTTACTTACTTGAGCCCGGATGGGGAAGAAGGATTTCCCGGCAATCTCTCGCTGCAGGTTACCTATTCTGTTACGGAAAATAACGAGTGGGTGATCACCTATGAGGCGCAAACGGATCATGATACAGTGATCAACCTGACACAGCATGCGTATTTTAATTTAACAGGTAATCCGGATGCTTCAGTAATGGATCACCAGCTGGCCATATATGCAGATGATTACCTGCCATCCAACCAGCAGCAGCTTCCTACCGGTGATATAGATCCCGTGAGCGGTACCTCTTTTGATTTCAGGGAAGTGAGGGTGATTAACCAGATGCTGGATGAAAACAATTTGCAGATAAAATACGGATCAGGATTTGATCACTCCTGGGTGCTTGAGAAAATCGCTACCCGGCGGTTAAAAAAAGCGGCCACGTTACTTGAACCCGGAACCGGAATACAGATGGATGTATTCACTACCGAACCGGCGGTACATTTCTATTCAGGTAATTTTCTCGGGCATAATACCGGTCCGGAATTCAAAAAGGTTTTTACCAGGAGAACTGCCCTTTGTCTGGAAACCCAGCATTTCCCTGACTCACCGCATCATCCCCATTTCCCATCAACGGTATTAAGGCCCGGTGAAATTTTCACCAGTAAAACCGTTTTCCAGTTTCAGTAATCTGTTTTTTTTTGATCAGGCGCAATGGATTCTTGTTTGAATTCATGGCGGGATTTTTGAATAAAAAAAAGCGCTTTGTGCCCGGATCGGTACCGATAGCTATCGGTACGAACCGATATCATTGCGTACTTTAATCCCATAAAAAAACCTTAACATGACAGTTAAGGTTTTGTGCCCGGGATCGGAATCGAACCGATACACCATTGCTGGCGGCAGATTTTGAGTCTGCTGCGTCTACCAATTTCGCCACCCGGGCGGGGTCGGCAAAACTAAATGATTCTGGTGAATTTTTAAATACAAACCACAAGGATCGCAAAGTTTTAATCAAAGCCCACAAAGGACTCCGGCTGTTCTCTTAGTGTCCTTTGTTACAATCTTTGTGTTCTTTGTGGTAAAAAAACTATTTAAATGACTCTGCAAGTCTGTCGAGGTATTTCTTCTTAAAATAGTAATCTTTTACCTGCAGCAACTCTTTTTCCCCGGTAACACCTTCCTGATAATGCTCCACAATTTCTTTAACAGGCGCATAAATTTCTTGTTGAAATGATAAAACCGCATTTTTCACCGATTCTCTTCCACTGGCATCCCCATCCATCATTTGTTCGTTCAGGTCCATGACCTCCATCAGGAAATCCGCAGGCAGGTCATATTTTTCCCCTTCTGTCAGCAAACCTTTCAGTTGCAGTACGTACCTTATTGTAGCATCCGCATCCTGGAAAATCTTATAAGCCTTATTCAGATCAGCTGCTTTTTGCAGGGTTTCCCGCTGGTCTTCCTGGGAATGCTGGATATGATAGTCGGGGTGGTATAACCGGCTCAGCTCGAAAAACCGGGCCGGAAGTGTGGATTTATCAATTTTTAACTGAACAGGTATGCCAAATAATTCGAAGTAAGTCATTGGTTTTATGATATAAGGGGCAATTTTTTGGATAAAATTCCATTAGTTTGGGTTACAAAATGAAACTGAACTTTTACAAATCTAAGTATTAAGCATGGAGGTGATTAAAAACTTCTCCGATGCGGAACTGGTGGGAAACCTCCGGTCGGGATCGAGAATGGACGAAACGGTGAAAGCTTTGTACCGCGCTCACTTTGAAGGGCTTGCGTGGTATATTATGAATAACAGCGGCAGCCGGCAGGACGCAGAAGATGTGTTCCAGGACGTTGTGGTCAATTTTATTGACCTGGTGAAGAAGGATAAGTTCAGGGGTGAGTCTACGGTAAAGACCTTTCTCTACTCACTGAACCGGCACATCTGGCTGAACGAACTGAAAAGAAAGGGCCGGGCCCAGCTTCGTGAAGAGAAATATGAAAAAGGACAGGATAAAGTGGAAGAAGATGCAGGGGCAATGATGGCAGGCCGCGAATCAACCGGCCAGATTGTAAACCTCCTGGAGCAGTTGGGAGATACCTGTAAGAAAATATTACTGCTCTTTTATTATGAAAACCTTTCGATGCGCGAAATCCTTGAAACGCTTTCATATGAAAATGAGCAGGTGGTCAGGAATAAAAAATATAAATGCCTGAAGCAGCTTGAACAGATGATCAATGAAAAACCATCATTAAAAGAAACCCTAAAAGCCTTATTACATGGATAACTCTACACCTGATATGTCACAAACACTGGTTCAGTACCTCGATGGGGAACTGACGGTTGAACAACAGGCCGCTGTTGAGCAGCAGTTAACCAGCCAGCCTGCGCTGCAGGGGGAATACGACAGCCTGCTGGTTACCCGTGAAGCGATCCGCTTTGCCGGTCTCCAGAAACAAGTGGCGGGTATACATGTTACGATGATGAAAGAACTGAACACCCCTGTTAAACAAATCAGGCCCGTCAGGAAAATTTTCCGTTATTCAATTGCTGTTGCCGCCAGCCTGTTATTGATCATTGGTGGTTACCTGGCTTATAGTTTTTACAGCCTTTCCCCGAATAAAGTGTTTGATGCCAATTACCAGTCTTATGAGCTCAGTACTGTAAGGGATGGAAATAATCCTCCGGGTGCTGTTGAGCAAGCCTATCAGTCTAAAAACTACAAGGCTGCTATTGACCAGGGTTCAGCTTCCACCGAAATAAAAGATGTTTTCCTTGTGGCTATAGCAGCGATCGCGGGTTTCCGGAAAGTGCTTGAGATGAACAAGACTGCAGGCAGTACTATCCGCAAAGACGAGACTGAGTATTACCTGGCGCTTTCATATCTCCGCAATCGTGATTACGATCTTTCCCTGGAACTGCTGCGTTCCATTCACGACAATCCGGAACATACTTATCATGGAAAGGTGAATGCAAAAATGATCAGGCAGGTGAGGTGGTTGAAATGGAGGTAAAAAACTGAACAAATAATAAAAAGAGCAAGACAAAAGTCTTGCTCTTTTTTGTTAGGGGAAATCCGGGAACCAGCCATGGGGAAAAAACGGCTGGGAAAGTTTTTTTTCACATGGCTGTGACCGGGGAAAATCGTACTATAAAGGGCTTCCAACCTTCTGAAAGCTGGCAGCCCTTTTTCCTGCGCCCTTTTCCCCGCATTTTCCCACCCACCAGTTACATTCCATTCCCCTGTATTTACCAATACCTGTAACAACAAAAAATACCAGTCATGAAAACAAAACTATTTACCGCACTCACCCTGATTGCTTCGGCAACAGCCTTCCTCGTCGCCTGTTCAAAAGAAGTCGGCACGGGAAATAACACCACCAATCTCGACCAGCCCCACGCAGCCAAAATATACCTGACAGACCACCAGACGCCTGTATTCGACAGCGTATTTATTGACATCCAGAAACTGGAAGTTAAACTGGCTGGTGATACCATCTCCAACGGTGGCTGGGTAAACGTGAGTATCCGCACCGGTGTTTACAATATCCTGCGCCTCCGCAACGGTATTGATACACTCTTCGGAACCGGAACGCTCCCCAACGGAAGAATCCAGAAATTAAGGATGACACTGGGAACCCGTAATTCAGTGATGAAAGACGGCGTATCAACTAACCTCCGTGTAAAAGATGAAGATCGCCAGGTAGTGGCAGATGTACCCTCCGGCAGTTATGAAGTGAGCAACGGACAAGTTATATTCTGGATTGATTTCGACGCCAGCCAGTCTATCCAGGTTGATAACAGCGGCTCCGGAAACAACAACGGTTACCGCCTCAAATCACATCTCAAAATATTTACACACAGCACCAGCGGTTCTATTGAAGGAAGAGTGCTTCCCCGCCAGGCAGACGCTATTGTAAAAGCAGTTATGGGAACAGATACTACCATGGCTGTTCCGGAAGATGATAACGGCGAATTTAAAATTATGGGACTTGCACCCGGTACTTACAAAGTGCTGATTGATGGCCAGAATAATTACAACGATACGCTGATCAATAATGTAGTTGTGAGAAACCGGGAAGATACCCATCTGCCTGTAATCACATTACACCTCTAAAATCCAATCCGACCTGACGTTACTGTCCTTGAAAGACCCCTTTTTGCCTTGCCGTTCATTAGTTGGTCCTGCCTGCCCTTCGGGGCAGGCCTTTTTGTTTCACTAAATAATATAACAACAGCAACGTGATTATTCCAATCGCAATCGGGCGCCAGTCACTTACCTGCTTCTTTGGCTGGTAATCACCAATAAATACCAGGTGAGCCCAGTAGTTGGGCGATTTCAACCGGGGATCAATATCATTACTCCTCAATAATTCAAGCTTTGACAACTGCAGCGCTTCATCCATTGGCATATTCTCATCCATGTGCTCATGAAGCTTCGCCGTAATAAAAGCAGTGGCCCTGTCTTCCGCTTTCCATAATGATGTAATAATATCACGGCAACCGGCATAAGCAAAAGCCCTCGATAAACTCATCAGCCCTTCACCACGTACAAGCTGGCCAGTACCGGTTTCACAGGCAGACAGGATAACCAGTTTCACACTGTCAAGATGCAGGTTATAAATCTCCCTGCAAAAATCTTATTGCCTGAACTGTCGGGGTAAAAACTGATATAAGATTGCCGGGGATCTTCATTATTCACCCTGGCATGCGTGGCCAGGTGAATAACCGGGTAATGTCCTGCATTGTTCAAGAACGCTTCACGGGTGGCGTCTTTGTTCAGCAGGATTTTTCCTTTAAGCTGGTTTATTTCATGGTCTGATGCAGGTAACGGACTCCACTCATCTCCGGAAACACCCGCTGGTTTCTCCCCTGCAAACGGAGCCATCGCCAGGTTGTCGCCGTCAATAGTACGCTGGTCAGGATTACTCAGCAAGGCTGTGGAATACTGATACGTTACCGCGAAACGATTGACCAGGTATTCCCGGTTCTCATCCTGCAATGCTTCAAACGGCAGGTAATTCAGTTCATCATCAGGTATAATGATCAGCCTTTTCACAGGCTTCAACTTTTCTTCCAGCGGACTGATCAACACCTGGTATAAATGCATTGCCGCGAGGTTTCCTGCATACCGCTGGTCCATATTCGTATTCTGCAACGATGATTTGAATAATTCCACCTCATCATAAAATGCCGGCGTCACCGGGATCTGCCTGATATCAAACTTCCCGGCGCCTATTATCAAAATCAGTATTTCTTTTTCCGAAAGATGGTATGACAGTAACGCTGTATGCGGATCCAGCATTTTTTCAAGTGCAGAAGGGGAGGGGATATTTTCCAGATTCCTTTGTAAACGGAAACCCGGGTCACTGTTGATCTTCTCCTGGATTTTATCCAGACTGATCTCCAGATCCCGTATTCCAGCCTGCAATCCCGACAATTTTGCACTGTCAGTTGTCTGAGCCGCCTGCAATGACAGACGGGTGATATTCGTCCGCAGTGAACTTTCTTCATGGAACAGGTTTTCCTGTCCGGGGGAAGAACGGCGGATTTTATTCTCCTGCAGGTTCAGCGCCAGGATAGATGCCTTGTTCTGCTGATCAAACTGGTAAATAATATCCAGATAATCCTTACGGGATGTGAGGTTGTATAATTCAACACAGGTTTCTATCGCTTTATTATGAACGCCATACTTTATTTTATTCAGGAACAACCGGGCTTCATCTGAGTTATACGTTTTCTCAACATACGCGGCAAGATTGAATGCCGCCCTGTACGATTCAAGTGACTGTTCCAGCCAGTCGGCCGACTTATCCTGGTAATACATATTCCGCAATAACGCAGCCTTATCTGTTAATGCATTAAACAGATTTATATAGGATTATGCACCATTGTATTGTTTGGGATTGCTGGACGTCAGGCTGTCGTTGAAATCAGTGGCAAACTGTATGATCGCATGCTGGTACATCCGCAGCGCTTCCGGATTATTGCGCCTCAGTTCCCAAAGTTCACCGAGTGATTTAAAAGTAATTCCATGCTGCACCGATTTTGTATTTGGAAACCTGTTACCATTCTCCGTCAGTGCCTTTTGAAAATAAAAACCAGCTGAATCAAATCTTTTCAGGTCCTTGAATGCCCTGCCTTTATGATTATACAACTGGATCATTTTTTCATTGGTATAATTCACTTTATTGAAAAACGTCAGCGCCAGTTCTGGGTGACCCAGGTATAATTCAATAATACCTGTGTTATTCAGTATTTCATTGGTGTTTACTTCCTCCGGCAGCAGTTCCCTGAATATTTTACCGGCCGCTTCATAATCTTCCAGCCGGATCAGTGAAGAACCGATGTTCACCTGGTAATTCACAGCCAGTTCATGGGCATAAGGTTCACCCGGTTTTACCAATGCCAAAGCTTTTTCAAAATAGTTTTTGGCCTGGCTGTAGTTCCCGGTTTCATAAAACATTGCGCCAAGCCGGTTGTACAGCCGGCCCGTTTCCTTCAGATTGTTTGCATATTTATCTGAAATCGTCTCCGCTTTTTTATAGTAATACATCGCGGAATCAAACTCATTGCGGCTGTAGTAAATGCTTCCCAGGAAAAGATGAGGCTGGAACAAAAATGAATCTTTCAGTGTGGTGCTCTTTTCGCCAAAGTAAATGGACTTCAGATAAGCGATGCGGGAAACCTCCAGGCTGTCGAAATACTGTTCCAGTAAACCAGTCTTGAAATAAGTTTGGGCGAGCAGTGAATCGCTTGCCTGCTTTTCAAACAAAGGGGTTAATGAGGTGTATATCGCCAGCGCCTCACGGTTCATCCGTGCTTCCAGTGCCTCGGTTTTTTCATCATAATCAGCACGGAGAGGGAGTAACTCAGCTTCCCGGAATAATTTATCCGCTTTCAGGTATTCGGGCGGTAAAATAAATGCATTGTGATTGTTGTCTTGCGAAAAACCAACCAGGAGTATTAAAGCTACAGTAATAAATGCCGGGAAACGGTACATGATAAACCTGTAAAAAGTTTATCAAATGTATGTTATCGTTGTTAATCCGCTACAATAATCACACAGGGCGGACGTGGTTTGGCTTTCTGTTCAATCCGGTCACCTGTACCTGCAGCAGCCACATCACCGCCTTTCAGGAATACGCCATCATTCTGGCGGTCGTTGAGGATCTGGAGAATATCGGCCGGTACATCAGCCATAGTCTGGTAATAATACAGGCGAACCCTTAATTTATTGAGGGATTTGTTGCTGCCGTCATTGATGCGGTAATCAATATCAAAATCACGGCGGACATCATTCTGGGGGGTTGATCCAAATACACCATTGCGTACAGTAGCAGCCAGGTTTATTTTCCCGTTGTCTGTCCTTACAGAACAACCACCTGAATTCGCACCATTGCTTTCATCAAAACTGGATCCGCTGAGCGGCAGCACCCTGTTCTTGTCGGCATTATATACCGGGAATGCAATTGAATCACCAGCTGATAAATGGAAATAATGATCAGTAAATGTGATACCTGAAATAACCAACATCGCATTTGTAATGGTACCATCAGGTGCTGT
>JADKJV010000020.1 GCA_016720825.1 Chitinophagaceae bacterium
GTCGCGGATAGTTGCACCTTTGTCAGCCGAATAATGAACGCCGCCATCACAGCCGAATATTAATTTATTACCACCATCGTACCATGTTATATTATGCAGATCCGCATGCACATACTGGTTTACTGGTGTAGAACCAACCCAGGTTGATATCTGGCTCCAGGAGGTACCGCCATTGGTGGTCTTCCAGGTATCGAGTCCCCCCACTATACAACTATTGGGATCAGAAGGATCAATGGCAACGGCCAGTGCGTACCAGCCTTGTCCGCTGGCCCAGCCTGCGGAGGGTTGTCCGCCGGTAGCAGCCCAGTTGGCACCGCCATTGGTGGATTTATAAATGGTTGGTACCTGGTAACTTCCGTTTGCCGGTAATGCATATAAGGTAGAACCGCTGCAGGCAATTTCTGCGCGCATAGTAAATGAAGGAAATGCAACAGCAGGTGCTGTCCATGTGCCGGATGCAACAGTGGCCGGGATATCGGTATAACGGTAAGCCTGTGTACTGAAAATACCTGTAACCACGTGCAGTCTTCCGGCGGCGCTGGTAGAACTGATCTCCAGGTCACAAATATCTGCAGGTAATCCGGTAGGCGTAATATCTGTCCATGCTGCACCACCACTGGCAGCTGTAGAACGTCTCAAACCAGAACCACGTGTACCGAGATAAATATTCCCCTGGAAATCGCAGCGGATGCGCGTACAATTCTGGAATGCACTGGTGCTGGCGAGGTAAGTCCAGCTAACACCGTTATCTGTACTCCTGAAAACGCCATTACCCTGTACAGCATCGATATTATAATAAGACTCACCGGTACAGAAGTACATGATGTTCTGGAAACCGGGTCTGGGATCCTGACAAATATCTGCTATGGCAAGATTGCTTAAATAATCATTCACGATGGTCCAGGTAGCTGGTGAAGCTGTGATATCTGTTGTTTTCCATAAACCACCATCTACACCTCCAATAAAAACTGTTTTATGGGTGGCATCGGATGAATCCACCATGATTGCCCTGATCCTTCCGGAAGCAACACCACTATTTGCCCTGGGGTTTCCGCTGGATGGTCCGATGGCATCACTGTTGGGACCTCTTTCCTGCCAGGCCAGCGCTTCGATACGGTTCATCGCTGCCTGCTTGGATTGTCTTGTCTGGTCCAAAGCCGCAATGAGCCTTTCGCGCGGCACACGTCCTGTAGCAGGATCCTTGGTGCGGTTAAATTCATACTTGGCCGCAAGTTCCGGGCCATCGTACTCATCGCTTTCGGATTCGGCGAAAGAATTTGTTTTGTGGGAACAGGCTGTAATGACCAGTATAAAAATAACTGGCAATATCAGCAGTGCTGAAGTTGGGGAGATAATACGATTCTTCAAGGTAAGTTGGTTAATGTTTAATAAGAAAGATAAGAAATAATTAGAACTTCAATATCTGCCAGATCAGCTACTAAAATTAATTGTAATGTGAAATGACATTTGAATTACAAAGTGATATGAAAGAGGAATTTGTAAGATAGCCCAATACGCAAACCAATACGTTAGTGAACTCACCTTTAAGACTCTCTTTGCGCCTTTGCGTCTTTGCGGTTATTGTATTAAAAAATTCACCGTTAAAATACATAACCGCAAAGACGCAAAGGCGCAAAGGAAGAACTAAAACAGATAATTTTCAATCCCGATAGCTTGCGTATTGGGTATATCTTTTTAATTTTATACAAACAGCCCGCATTGTTAAAAACAATCGTACCCAAATCCCCCATTCTCCGGAAATACATAGATGTTTTCTATGTTTTTAACACTGACAAAACGGTTAAATTCAGTCACCTGGCTTTCCCGCATACCAATACTGCCATTTCATTTTTCAAAGGAGTACGCATCACAAGAAATGAGTATGTAATTACTATTCAAAGCAACAGTAAGAATAACGGGCATATTGAGATGCTGGGCAAATACACCAAACCTGTTGTGGTTCACTATGAAGGAGGTTTTGAAGAAATAGCCATCGTTTTCAAAGCGTTGGGCGTAAACAGATTTATTCAGGAAGACTTTAATTCAGTTGCACCCGCCTTTTCACAAGCTTATGAAAATACAATCTGGAAGAAATTTGCGGCAACATTGTTTGATACAGAAAACAAAATCGGGGCAATAGAAGATTTTTTATTATCACAATGGAGGGAAATACCGGATCTGCAAAAACTAGAAAAAGCACTGAACTGTTTTGGAAACTCAGAAACTGATTATTCGGTGGGTGATGTTGCTGAAATTTCGGGTTATAGTTTAAAATCATTCCAGCGGCATTTTACAAAACACCTGGGCTGCTCTCCTGCTGTATATAAAAGGATTGCCCGGTTCAGAAACTCCCTGAATTCCAAATTGTTTGCAAAAGAGTTTAAATCCCTGACCTCCATTACGTATGAGAATAACTATACCGACCAGTCCTATTTCATCCGGGAATTTAATAAGCTCACTAACCAGAATCCAGGAAAATTTTTCAGGCATATCAGCCTTGCAGACGGCGAAAAAATAGTTTGGGAAATCCTTTGATTGTCTTAAAAGTACAATTTTACCTTTTCGGGTTCATGGAGCTTTGTCTGTAAAAAGACAATGAAAACTTCTTTCAACAAATTCCTTTATATCGGCTTTCTGGCTTTAGGCATCTACCAGGCTTTGATACCTAAAGATTATATGCAATCTGCTGCTTCCATGGGAATTGGGCTGGCTTTTAACCCTTTCAATACGGAACAGAAATGGAACGACAGGCCTGTTTGGCAAAAAGCCGTTCTCCTGGTTAACCTGGGGCTTGTTGCCATGATGTTTGGCTTTGGCATTGGCCTGAATCATAAATAACCTATCAGCGGATTTCCGAAAAGTAAAAGGGCAATCCCCTGGTGGCATACCCCTTTTACTTTTACATACATTAATAAGATATTATTCAGTCGGTAATGACAGACTCTGCTGCCGAAATATTAAACCGAAGTAACTGTTTAGTATTTTTTACTAATTGCCTAACTACATGTAGCACAATCGGTGGGAAGTTATTTTCTCCAAATGTATAATGTATAGCTACCCGGCTATTTTGAATGGATTACAAATGAGAAATAAAATGGGTATTACCTGACCATTAGTCTAACTTTAAAGACACGCATTGTAAACCAAAAACCTTTCAATTATGAAACACGTATTGCTGGCCCTTTTTTACAGGGGTCATTTTATTTTCCTGTTCGAGTGATAAAAAAGAAACAGAAGCTGCCAAAAACAGCGACTGGACAAACCAGCACTTAAAAGGAAAAGTAAAAAGTATTGAAGAAACATCTTACACACCTGACAGTACCGGTAAAATTGATGCCATGGATTCCTGCTGTATAGACATGCAGCAATTTGACGATAAAGGATATATGCAGTCCACGCAAAGCAAGGACAGCAAAGGCACTGTAAAAAACGAAACAACTGTTACCCATTACGAAGGCGGTCAGGTGAAAGAATATGCAAATTCAGCAGGCGGTAAAAAAACGGGTGTGTTTTCCATCGAGATTAACAAAGACGGTAAATACAGTGGCGCAAGGAATATTGACTCCACCGGAAAATTAGCGAGTTTTTATACAGACCTTACAGAAGATGAGTACGGCTCAGTTACAGCCGGAACAGAGCACAATCCCGATAGTTCCGTAAAATCCTCTTTCGCAGCCGAATACAACAAAGGCCTCCAGATTTCCACTACAGCGAAAGACAGCAGCGGCAAAGTTAATTACACCTTTAAAGCTGAATTGAATGATAAAAATGATATCAGTAAGGTAACAACAACAACAATAACGAAAGATTCTACCACAACCAAGGTCATTACTTATAAATATGACAGCTATGACAGTGATGGCAACTGGACGCAGCGCACAACCTATGACGAAAAAGGCAAAGCAACTAAAGTGGTGAAAAGAACTTACACTTATTATAAAAAAGATTAAGCATCGTTTTCGGGTTGTTTAGAAAAGGTCGCCCCAAAAGGCGACCTTTTTTCAAAGAAAAAATTGCTTACAACGTGGCCGTATTCTCATGTATCAAATTATAAATGTTTGCCTCTTTGTTTCCCCGGGTTAAAACCCGGGGCAAGAGTTAGTACTGTTTAAATGATTTACTTTTCTTGTATTCGTTTCTTATGAAAATAAGGCTTGGGGCTAAAGCCCCGCAACAGTTTTCATCTTTTTTACAATCATTGAATGATTTTCCCGGGACTTTAGTCCCTGGCGTACTGCTGATAAGAATAGTAATTTATTAGTTGGAGTAAGATGTGAGCCAAACTAATCTTAAATGTATGACGGCTTCAGGCTTCCTGATTGCCCCGGGTTTTAACCCGGGGTAACTGCAGGCAAGACAATTTAGTAGTTTGTGAGGACACACCTCTGCCCTTCGCATTTGTATTCCGAGCTTGCCGAGGAACCGTTGCGTTGCGTGCGTTGCACCTTTGCGGCCGCTGCGAGAAACAATTTGTATTTCTCTGCGGCCGCCGTGAGAAACAATTCGCACTGCGGGAAATTATTCCAGTTTAAGTTTTATATTTTTATAAAAAGAAACCATGCCTTTAGAAACAGCAATACCCATCCTGGCCTATCTCGATAAAAAAGAAACCGTTTCGTTTTACTCATCCATTGGTTTCAAAAGCAATGCAGTCTGGGATGGCTATATCATGTGCGACCGCGACCAGATCAGTATCCATCTTTGGAAAACCGACGACCCCGGGATTCCCAAAAACACAGGCTGTTATGTGCGCGTCAGTGAGATTGATAAACTGTATGAAGAATTTTCAGCGTTAAACATCATACATCCCAATGGCCCGCTGGAAACCAAACCCTGGGGAATGCGGCAGTTCAGTATCCTGGATAACAGCGGGAATATTATCAACTTCGGGCAAAGTGTTCAGTAATCGTTGAATAACAGAAAATGTATTCAGTATTAGATAACCCCATCTGGCAATCACTCACCAGCGTTGACGCCAATAAAAACATTGGCAATACCCAGATCGCATACCTGGATGCAGAGATTGCGCCGTTTATCGGCATGCCTTCCTGGGATGAAGCCAGCCAGCATCGTTTACTGCAGCATGCACCGCCGGAACGAACCTGGTTTTTACTGTATTCACACGAAGTACATTTTATTGATGAATACAAAATCGTTTTCTCCATTCCCCTTTACCAGTTTATCTGTACCAAATTGGGTAAAGCTCCTGCATTGAAAAAAGGAATTAAAATCGTTCCACTAGATTCAGCGCACATTGATGAAATGATTGCACTGACCGCTTTGACCAAGCCCGGCCCTTTCATGAGACGTACCATTGAGTTCGGCAACTACCATGGCATTTTTGAAAATGGTAAACTGGTGGCCATGGGCGGGGAAAGACTCCACCTGCCGGGTCTCACTGAAATCAGCGCGATCTGTACCCATCCCGATTACCAGGGCAAAGGATACGGCGCTAAAATCACGCAATTCCTCGCCAAATTGGTCATGAAAAAAGGTGAAACCCCTTTTCTGCATGCCAGGGTTGATAATATCAAAGCCATGGATGTTTATAAAAGACTTGGCTTTGAGATCCGTGCGGAAATCCAATTCTATATTTTCAGGAGAAAAGACCTTTAACACACGGCTTCACGTCATTTCTATTTGAAACTCCATTTCAATTTTCCCTTTCTTGTTTTATTTAGTTCAGGTAGCTGATCTTTGCATTACAATAAAGTCATTAATCATGAAAAAATTACAAGAACGTACACTCGGATACCACGGTCTTGAAGTTTCTGCCATTGGCCTCGGCTGCATGGGTATGAGTTTTGGCTATGGTCCCGCAGGAGATGAGCAGGAAATGATCAAACTGATACACCAGGCTGTTGAAGAGGGTATCACCTTTTTTGATACCGCCGAAGTATATGGACCTTATGTGAATGAAGAACTCGTGGGCAAAGCACTCGCGCCTTTCAAAGACAAAGTAGTTATCGCCACCAAGTTTGGTTTCAATATTGTGGATGGTAAAATGTCAGGCGTAAACAGCCACCCGCATCATATCCGCAAAGTGGCTGAAGCTTCCCTGAAAAGATTACAGGTGGATTGCATTGACTTATTCTACCAGCATCGCGTGGATCCAGCTGTTCCTATTGAAGAAGTGGCAGGAACAGTAGGCGAACTGATCAAAGAAGGGAAAGTAAAATATTTCGGACTCTCTGAAGCCGGTGTGAATACCATCCGCCGGGCACACGCCGTGCAAGCGGTTACCGCATTGCAAAGTGAATATTCCCTGTGGACCAGGACTCCGGAAGAAGAAATCATTCCGACTTTAGAAGAACTGGGCATCGGTTTCGTTCCGTTCAGTCCGCTCGGCAGAGGTTTCCTCGCCGGTAAAATGGATGACAAAGCCAGTTTTGCAGAAGGCGATATGCGAAACACACTGCCACGTTA
Organism: Chitinophagaceae bacterium; assembly: GCA_016720825.1. GTDB lineage: Bacteria > Bacteroidota > Bacteroidia > Chitinophagales > Chitinophagaceae > JJ008. Next base: position 6,427 of record JADKJV010000020.1, read on the forward strand.
TACCGAAGAAGCCCGCAAAGCCAACCAGGGTTTAATTGATTTACTGAATACAATTGCTGTTAAGAAAAATGCCACACCGGCGCAAATAGCCATTGCCTGGTTGCTGGCACAAAAACCGTGGATTGTTCCGATACCTGGAACTACTAAAGGCCACCGGCTGACTGAAAATATCGGATCTGTTGCTGTTGAACTGACAACGGAAGACTTAAAGGAAATTGAAACGGCTTCTGCTGAAATAAAAATTGTGGGGAACAGGTATACGGAGCAAATGGAAAAGATGACGGGGTTGTGAATACTTTTTACCACTAAGTACACAAAGAAATACCACAAAGTTCACAAGGTTTACAGCTTTGTGGCCTTTGTGGTATTTCTTTGTGCCCTTTGTGGTTATTGTATTCTAAATCTTACTGTCCCGCATTCTGCTTCCTCAACTCCTCCAGGTGCTTCACATAATTTGCTGCACCTTTTTTATAATTCCCACTCCAGAATTCCTGGTCCCAGCTCATGCCAGTTACCCTATCAATCAACCCGAATTTATAATCTGTTGTAGGCGGGAATCTTTCACGGCCAATCCACTGTCCGGGGTTTTCATTATAACTGATATAAAACACGTAACGGTATTTCGCTGTATCATACCGGCTGCCGCGCGGGTATTTATCAACTACAAACTCATATTTCCCCTTGTAGTTTTTCTCAAAAGCTTCCTGCATGGCTTCTGTGATTTTATCTTTATTGGCTGATGAAACCAGAACAATAGTTTCCTTTTTTCCGAAATCATCTGGGAAATTGAAACCCTTGTCGTTGTCATCCTGTGCTTTTACACCTACACAGGAAAATAGAACGGCTGCAAACACTAAAACACAATTTCTCATTTGTATTGTTTTGAAGTATTATGCAAATTACTAATTTATTTTGTTCCGGAATTACCTCTAACACTTTAAAATTATGAATACATTAAACCGCAAAGACGCAAAGGCGCAAAGAAAAGACTCAAATGTTATATAGTTTCTAAAATACAATAACCGCGGAGACGCGGAGACGCAGTGATCGCGGAGTGCTGACTTTGCGCCTTTGCGGTTACTGTATTTTGTATTTCTCTTGTTATAAATACTAAATCTTAAGATTCCCCCGCTAATCGAACGATATCCCTGTTTTCAAAAATTTCAAGATCACTCCCATTCATCCCCGTCAAAAACATCGCCTTCGCAAGCGCTGTAGATTTCACACTGAATTTCTTCCCCATCAGCCTCACACCCGGATACAACACCCGCATTAACCGGTACGTGAAATTGGGTTCCTTTCTTTTTGTTACCGGATAGATATAACCCGGCCGGAATGCATGAAATGATTTAAATCCCATGCCGGATAACTGGTTTTCTGCCGCACCTTTATCCTTCGCAAACATAATCCGGCTCTTTTCAGAACGATCCGCACCCTGGCCGCTCAGCAGGCAAAACCGGGCACCGGGTGAACTGGCGTATATGGCTTTACCAAGCGCCACCGGATAATCAACCGTAATCTTCCTGAAAACATCCCTGGGTACAGCACCGGTGTATACACCCACACAATAAAAGACTATACCAACATCTTTAAAATCACTGTTGAATGCTTCATAATTTATAAAATCGGCGACTACCAACTCTTTCAATTTTGGATGCAAAACACCTGAAGACTTGCGTACCAGGGATATAACTTCACTGACATGATCGTCTTTCAGGCATAAATCAAGCAGAATACCGCCAATCATGCCGCTTGCGCCTGCAATTATTACTTTTTTAGCCATTGGTTTTGTTTATGCTTTTCAGTTCAAAATTATCAATATTACCCGGCTGATTAAGGTAAAAAACTATATAACACCCGTCTGTCACATTTAAGTAATTTTGTACCCGCTCCCCCCTGGTTACTTATAATACATTTCATAATGAGAAACTATTTTCCCGCGCTGCTGTTCGCGCTTATTTGCCTGTCCTGTAAAAAAACAGCTAACTCAAATCCGGTAACACCGTCCATATCTTCTATCAATTGTACGGCAGCCGTATTCAGCAGCCCGGCAACTTCGGGTGTTGTTTACACCGGCACAATCACCGTTCCTTATACCGGTGGAAATGGGGTTGCCTATTCAGCTGGTTCAACCATTACTTCTGGTGGTGTAAGCGGACTTAACGCCACTTTACAATCCGGCACTTTAGCAACCGGTTCCGGAAGTTTTACCTACCAGGTCAACGGTACACCTGCCACAGCTGGTGTTGCCTATTTTGATATACCATTCGGTGGTATGACATGCAGGGCTTCCATAACAGTCAGTGAACCGCCACTCACTCAATACGGAACTCCTTTTGCCGGCGTACCCAACCGGCAGGATGCCGTGATCTACCAGGTCAACATGCGTGCATTCAGCAGCACCAGTAATTTCCAGGGTGTCATCGCCCGGCTGGATTCAATCAAAGCTTTAGGGGCAAATGTGATTTACCTGATGCCCATTTATCCGGTCGGCACCGTAAACGCAGTGAACTCTCCTTATTGTGTAAAAGACTATAAAGCCATTAATGCCGAATTCGGAACACTCACCGACCTGCGCGCACTCGTGGATGGTGCACATAGTAAAAATATGAGTGTGATCCTCGACTGGGTAGCCAACCACACAGCCTGGGATAATGGCTGGATAACTGCACACAGCGACTGGTATTTAAAAAATGGTTCAGGCGTTATTGTTAGTCCTCCCGGGATGGGATGGAATGATGTGGCCCAGCTGAATTTCAGCAACACCGAAATGAGACAGGAAATGATCCGTTGCATGAAATACTGGGTTTATACCGCCAACGTGGATGGATTCAGGATGGATTATTCCGACGGACCTCCTGCCGATTTCTGGAAACAGGCGATTGACACGCTCCGTAATATCAACACGCACACCTTACTGCTCATGGCTGAAGGCAGCCGCAACGATCATTTTACCGCCGGATTTGATTTCATCTTCGGATTTAATTTCTACGGACAATTAAAAACAATTTTCAGCAACAACCAGCCCGCAACAATCCTTAATGCGGTGAATACTTCAGAATATACGAATGCTGCTAACGGACAACAGGTAGTCCGGTATACTACCAACCATGATGTAAACGGCGCAGAAGGAACACCCCAGAGTTTATTCGGGGGAATCAATGGTTCAATCTCTGCTTTTGTAACAGCCGCATATATGAAAGCCGTTCCGATGATTTATAACGGACAGGAAGTGGCCACTTCATTCCAGTTGTTTTTCCCATTCACTGCAGCAGATATCAACTGGACTGTTAACCCGAATATCACTGCGGAATATAAAAGAATCATTGCGTTCCGGAACAGCAGTGCGGCTATCCGGCGCGGTACACTCACCTCCTACAGCAGTACCGAAATTTGTGCCTTCACCAAAGAGCAGGCTGCCGAAAAAGTGTTTGTGATGTGCAACCTGAAAAACAGTACCGTAAATTATACCCTGCCTGCTGCCATTGCCAACACCACCTGGACCAATGCCATGACCGGAACATCAGTCAGTTTAAGCACGCAATACTCGCTACAGCCATACAGCTATCTGATTTTAAAAAATTAACCTGTCGATGAGCGGATGTAAATAAACGAAGCAGTTCCCCCGGGAACTGCTTCTTCGTTCCATAGAGAACTGCAACCATTGAGAACTGAAACATGTCCATTATATATTACCTCAGGAATCTTCATAAGGCATAAAGAAAATAACAAATACGTTAATTATTTTCTTCCTTTTATATATACTTTGAAAAGGAACTTATATTACATCCTGATTTTCCAGACTAAAAACCACCATCAAATATGATCCGGACTTTGTCTTTCGCTTTTAAATTATTGCTTTTTATCCTCGCACCGGTTATTGTATCCGCCCAGGGATATGAAATCAAAGTGAAAATTGACGGGTTTACAAAAAATGAAATCATACTCGCTTACCAGCTTGGCAGCAAAACTTACGTAAAGGATACAGCTGCCAGGGAAAATGACGGTTCTTATGTTTTCCGCGGACCCGATACACTGAAAACAGGCATGTTTTTAATTGTGGATCCTCCGTCAAATGTCCTGCTTACGATTCTGGCAGATGAAAAGAACCAGCGCTTCTCTATCAGCACGAACCTGAAAGACCCCGGGAAATATGCCAAATTCACCGGCTCATCAGAAAATAAACTGTTCAACGATTACAGGCAGTACATCGCCGACCAGAAATGGATTGCCGACAGCCTGAAAGGCAAAAACCAGGATCCGGACATTGACGCAGTAACATCAGGGAAGATTGACAAAAAACTTAAAGCACTGGATTCGACCGTAAAAAAATACCAGACAAATTTTATAGCCAAATACCCAACCACACTCACAGCTCTTATTATTAAAGCCAATATCGAGCCTGTACCACCTGTGTTTACAGGTACGGAAGATGATAAATACTGGCAGCTTTTAAACTGGACACGTGCCCATGTATTTGATAACGCCAATCTTGCGGAAGACCGGCTGCTCCGCACTTCTTTCCTGGCATCCAAAGTCGATTACTATCTCGATAAACTGACCGTGCAGCATCCTGATTCTATCAACCTGGCTGTTGACAGAGTCCTCGCGCTCTGCAAACCATCAAAATCCAATTACCAGTTTTTCCTGTCTGATTTATTAAACAAATACGCACGTTCAACCACTATTGGCATGGACGCCGTTTACGTTCACCTGGCACTTACCTATTATGACAATGGAAAAGCAGACTGGATCGAAAAAGAAAACCTCAATAAAATCCTTTCCAATGCCAGGGCGCTGGAACCAATCCTGATTGGGAAAACAGCCCCTGATTTCAGCATATCAGATATCACTGACAATCATAAAGTCACCCTGAATGATTTCAAGGCCAATATGACTATCCTTTTCTTCTGGAGCCCTGATTGTGATGTGTGCAGGAAAACCGCAGGATTTGTATTGAAGGCTGCTGAAAAATATAAGGATAAAGGGCTGCGTGTATTTTCAGTGAATACCGCCGGTATGAATTTATCAGTGGATGCGGGCAAGAATTTTGTCACCCAAAACAAAATGGAATCGTTTTTGAACACGTCAGATCCGCTGAACATCGGCCAAATTAAAAACCGGTATGATATCCGGAGCACACCCCAGCTTTTCATCCTTGATAAGAATAAAAAAATCCTGTTTAAAAAACTGGGAGGGGAACAACTGGACGAAATACTAACCTACCTGATCAAACAAGAGAATTTATAAGTATAAAGAAAAAGGCTGCCGTGATTAACTGCAGCCTTTTTCTTTATCAGGATATTTATTTTACCCGGCCAGTTCCTGCTCCGCCGCTTTTTCCAGCACTTCAGCAAAAACAGATTGTGCCTGGGCACCGGATACAGCATATTTATTATTGAACACAAAGAAAGGGACTCCCTGCACACGAAGCTGCTGCGCCATGTACTGATCCAGTTCCACATCCTCCATATAACTTTCATTGGCAAACAAGGCTTTGATTTCTTCAACAGGTAAACCAACCTCCTTTCCCAGTTCCAGCAATACGTTTTCATCGCCAACATCCTTTCCTTCTGTAAAATAGGCAGACATCAGTTTTTCCTTAGTGGCAGGCTGCAATCCATGGGCCTTCGCCAATTGCAGCAGCCGGTGTGCCTGCAGGGTGTTTGTGATTACCGCCTTGTCAAAATCAAACAGCAGCTCTTCCGCTTTTGCCATGCTGGTTACATATTCATTCATTTCTTTCGCCTGCTCCGGCGGAATTCCTTTCCGGTTAGCCAGGTATTGATTTACCGAAACCCCTTTTTCGGGTTTCATGTCCGGGTCAAGCTGGAAACTGCGGTACACCACTTCCACCTTGTCTTTTTGACTGAAAGATGCAAGCGCCTTTTCAAACCTTCTTTTCCCGATGTAACAAAAAGGGCAAACAATATCAGACCAGATTTCAACTTTCATAAACTAGTTTTTACATCCGGATCAACCCGGAATTGTGATATTAAACAAATGTAAACCCGCAAAAGTTCGTAAACCGTGAAAACCTGTTCCGCTGGCTCATTTCCGGGTGTTTTATAAAATGTTTTCCGTAATTTTTACAGCCCATATTTCTTCAAGATAAATCAATCGTATGCCCAGTTTTAATCTGAATGTAAATAACAAACAATACACCGTAGAAGCAGAATCCGATATGCCCCTGTTATGGGTGTTGCGCGACATGCTTGACCTTACCGGCACCAAGTATGGCTGCGGTGTGGCCAGTTGCGGCGCCTGTACCGTCATCATTGATGGCAATGCCGTATATGCCTGCCAGCGTACTGTTGGCACATGTGTCAACAAAAAAATTACCACGATTGAAGGCCTTTCTGAAGATGGCTCCCATCCTGTACAAAAAGGCTGGCAAAAAGCCGGCGTGCCTCAATGTGGTTACTGCCAGCCCGGCCAAATCATGACCGCCGTGGCCTTGCTTGGAAAAAACAAAAACCCATCTGCTGATACGATAAAATCTGAAATGAGCAATAACCTCTGCCGCTGTGGTACTTACCACCGGATAGAAAAAGCCATTCAGTATGCCATTGAAGAAATCAACAAATAACCTCCCTTAACGACTGATATGAAAAAACAAAATATCGACCGCCGGCATTTTATCAAAATCTCCTCCCTAGCATCCGGGGGTCTGGTCATAGGATTTACCCTGCCTGGATTCCAGGCGGTGGCCGCCCCAACGTTTGATTGTGAATTTTTCCAGCCCAATGCTTATCTGAAAATTGATAAGCAGGGGAAAGTAACTGTATTTGTAGGCAAACAGGAATCCGGCCAGGGTGTTGATACCGCCCTGCCGATGATTGTTGCCGAAGAACTGGATGTTGATTTCAGGGATGTAAAATCAGAAATAGCCCCTTATGGTACATTGAAAGAAGGGGAACATGATACCGGCGGCAGCCAGAGTGTAATGACAGTTTATACCCAGCTGCGCAATGCAGGTGCCGTGGCCAAAGCCATGCTGATCACAGCAGCAGCCAATGTCTGGAAAATAAAAGAATCTTCCTGCGCGGCTGATAACGGTGAAGTCGTCAACACCATCACCAACAAAAGGATTAAATACGGCGAACTGGTTTGCCAGGCTGCATTGCTGCCCATTCCCGCAACAGTAACACTGAAAAACCCGAAAGATTTTAAACTCATTGGCAAATCAGAAAAACGTTCAGGCTTAAAAGATATACTGACCGGCAAAACAAAATACGGTATTGATTTAAAAATAGAAGGCATGCTGTATGCCGTTTCTGAAAGATGCCCTGTGCTGGATGGTACATTGGTCAGCGTGGATGATGCTGCCGCTAAAAAAGTACCCGGCGTCGTAAAAGTTGTCAGCTATACAGGAACAGGTGCCCCTATGCACGTACGTGCCGGTGTAGCTGTTGTGGCCACCAATATCTGGGCCGCCATAAAAGCCAGGAATTTGCTGGACATTACCTGGGATGAAGGAAAGAAAAACAAAGAAAGTACAGAAGCATTATTCAAAACTTTTGAAACAAAAGCCACCGGCAAACCCCAAATAGAAATTTTCAAAAAAGGAGATGTAAGTAAGTACAGTAAAAATGAAATCTCAGCCACGTATGCCGAACCATTCCTGGCACACGCCACGATGGAGCCGGTGAATTTTATCGCTTCTGTGAAAGGGGACACCTGTGAATTGTGGGGCGGATTGCAATTACCCGACTGGGCAGTGAATTCCATTGCAGGCATCGGTGGCTTTAAAAAAAGAAAACATTAAATTAAACCTGACCGCGATGGGCGGTGCGTTTGGCCGCAGGTTGCATTTTGATTTCGCGATTGAAGCAGTGAAAATCGCAAAGCAAATTGATAAACCCGTTAAACTCGTTTGGGAAAGATCAGATGATATCCAGTTCCAGCCTTATCGCCCGGCAAACTACCATTTACTAAAAGCCGGATTTGATGAAAAACAAAATCTCGCTGCCTGGCAGCACCATGTGCTCGGCACACCGGTTGCCTTTATGACTGATGGACCACAGGCCAAAGAACCGGCAGAAATGGATGGCGCTGACAAAGGATTCTGCTATGACGTGCCCAATGTGTACACCGGTTACACGCCTGTGGATTTTAATATCAACCGCGGCTGGTTACGATCAGTAGATATTTGCGTGAACACATTCCCTGTAGAAAGTTTTATAGATGAAATAGCAGCTAAACTGAAAAAAGACCCGCTGCAATTCCGTTTGTCCATGCTGGAAAACAGACCTGATTTTAAAACAGGTGACGGACCAGGCGCTATGGTACAATCACCCGCAAGGATTGCCGGCGTATTAAAACTGGCTGCTGAAAAAATCGGCTGGACAGAAAAACGCAAGCCCAATCATTTTATCGGGCTGGCCACCCATTCATTCATTTTCGCCAAATCTTATGCTGCTCACGCGATAGAGATCGAATTACTCGAACCCAAAAAATTCAGGATCACCCGTGTAGTGGCTGCGATTGACTGCGGCGTTGTAATCAATCCAGATGGTTTATTGAACCAGATGGAAGGTGGTCTTGCTTTTGCTTTAACCCAAACCCTCAAAGGGGAAATAACGGTAAAGGACAGCCGTGTGGTGGAAGACGGATTTTTCAGTTATGAATTACTCCGCTACGACGAAATGCCTCCTGTAGAAATTTATATGGTCGACAGCAAAGAAGAACCCGGCGGTGTGGGTGAAGTGGGCCTGCCCACCGTAGCGCCTGCATTATGCAATGCCCTGGCAGCAGCCGGATCACGTCCGCGGAATTTGCCGATACGCAATGAAGGGTTCAGCTGGGTATAACATATTATCACTTCGCGGCCGGGCCGGAAGTGATAATTTATTTCGGTTTTCCCTGGTAATCTATTTATGCCTGTCATTCACATCAATCCTGATCTCTGAATGCCTGTGATTATGGCGTTTATGCCTTTGATTATACTCCGGGCTGTTGCGTCTGTGTTCCCGCTGGGTACGGTACTCGATACTGCATCCTCCCACAACAAACAATACCAACATTCCCAGGAAGATCTTTGTAAATAAATACTTTTTCATATAATTTTTTTAAGCGAATACCGGCCAGCAATCCAAAAACCGGTTACTGACTGTTGTAAAGCTGGCTTTATATCCCCGCATTCATGTTACACATGCCTAGTCCGATGTTACATGATTCACTGTTTAATGCGTAAGTGCGTGTTTATGACAGTACGTTATGTTAAAAGACTACTTACGGCTTAAAATTCAGTATAAAGGATCCCCACTGATTTGGGTATGAACTGAGTTTAAAAACAAATATTTTTAGCCGCAGACTTTTACCAATTGTATTCCGCTGCGTTCGCTGCTCCTCTGCGGCCGCTGCGAGAAATAATTAGGTTCCTCACTGCGTTCGGAATGGTTCCTCGGCAAGCTCAGAATGACTCCTCGGCAAGCTCGGAATTAAACGCTTTTGGGGGGAGGAGGGAAACAAGATTTCTCGCTTCGCTCGAAATTGATGCTGGGCGGAGGCAATCAGAACTTTGAGATTTTTTACTTTTTAATTTTGACTTTTGAGCTAGCTTATCCTTACCCGCATCTTTTATTCTTCTCCCACATCAATTTTATTTTTCAAACAACCTGCACACCATCATATTTCGTTATCTTCCTCCCCAATTTTTATACGCAATATGCAGCTCCAGTCAAAACCCCACTACCCCATTCTCGATGCCCTCCGGGGTGTGGCCGCTATCATGGTGGTGATCTTCCATTTATTTGAAGCCAGTGCCACGAGCCATTTCACCCAGATCATCAATCATGGTTACCTGGCTGTTGATTTTTTCTATGTGCTGTCAGGTTTTGTGGTGGGCTATGCGTATGATGACAGATGGGGTAAAATGTCGCTTGGCGGTTTCTTCAAACGCAGGCTGATCCGCCTGCATCCCATGGTGGTCATGGGTATGATTATCGGAGCCATCGCTTTTTATTTCTCTGCCGGGACTTTATTCCCCGGAATTGCTGCGGTGCCGGTTTGGAAAATGCTGCTGGTGATGCTGGTGGGTTTTACGTTAATCCCGCTTCCTATTTCTATGGATATCCGCGGTTGGCAGGAAATGCATCCGTTGAACGGACCGGGCTGGTCGCTGTTTTTTGAATATATAGCCAATATCCTGTACGCATTATTTGTAAGGAGGTTTTCAAAAACATTACTCGCAATACTTGTCTTTGTTTCCGGATGTGCACTGATCCACCTTGCAGTAACCAGTCCGCAGGGTGATCTCGTTGGCGGCTGGTCTGTGGTGCCTGAACAACTCCGTATTGGTATTACACGGATGATGTACCCGTTCTTTGCCGGACTGTTATTATCACGTATTGTAAAACCGGGCCAGATCAAACAGGCCTTCGGCTGGTGCAGTTTACTGGTTGTTGTGATCCTGTCATTCCCGAGAGTAGGTGACAGCACCCAACTCTGGGCAAACGGATTATACGATTCCCTCAGCGTGATCATCCTCTTCCCATTGGTGGTTTGGTTAGGCGCCAGCGGTGTCATACATGGAAAAAAGGCAGAAAAAGTTTCAAAATTCCTCGGCGATATTTCGTATCCCATTTACATCACCCATTATCCGCTGATTTATATTTATACCGCCTGGGTGGTTGATAATAAAATACCACTGGCTAAAGCATGGCCGGTAGCCATTGTTGTTTTACTCTCAGCTATCGTCATAGCCTGGGCCTGTCTGAAATTATATGATGAGCCGGTAAGGAAATGGCTGAAAGCAAAATGGGCTTGAGTTTACGGTAGAATCAGTTCAAGCTATTTCAAAAGTCAAAATTAAAAAGTAAAAAATCTCAAAGTTCTGATTGCCTCCGCCCAGCATCAATTTCGAGCTCGCCGAGGAATCATTCCGAGCTTGCCGAGGAACCATTCCGAGCTTGCCGAGGAAACATTATCCCTATTTTTGATATAGCTCTATTATAAAACCCCATTCAAATGCACCACAGGATTTCCACTTTACTGACTTGTTTATTTTTTTCCACCACCCTGCTTGCACAAACCCCTGTGCGAAAGCAGATCGGTGTTACGGGTGCCTGGAAAAATACTTTATTCGCCAGGGGAATGAGCAGCGCTGTTTATTCTATTGAAAGTTCCGGGGCGTTAACCACAACCAATCCGGAAACCACAGCCTGGGTAAGAATCGGCAGCCAGAGTTATATCAATACCGCCCACTTGTTTGCCGGCAGTAAAAATATTTTCACTATCGAGAATGACGGCAGCCTGTACAAAACAAATCCTTCCACCGGTGACTGGAACCGGCTCGGAGATGCCCGGGCTTATGCAGGTACCATTACAGGCGTAATCACATCCGGTTACCTCTATACTATTTCTGCAACAGGTGCGCTGGTTGTTACTAATGTGAATACCGGTATCAAACAAACATTGGGAAAAACTGATTTTAAAACCACCCGTTTCATGTTTGACGCCAATGGTAAACTGTACAGCATCGACACCAACGGGAATCTCCGGGAAACCAGCCAGGCCGATGGCAGCACCAAACAAATCGGTACCGCAGGTGCCTGGAAACAAGTGATTGCAGGTGCCAACCTATGGGGAAATTATATACCACCGAATCAGATGGCAGTTTAAATGTTACAGAGCTAAGCACCGGTGCCCGAACCAAACTGACAGCAACCGGTTATGCCCAAACAAAAATGATGCTGGCCACTTCAGGTAAGATTTATGTTATAGACACGTCAGGCACTATGATTGAACTGACTCTCTGATAAATTTCCGGAGTAAATAATAGGTTGAGCGGGTTAGATACCGTTCATTTACTTTTGTTCTCTATGAGTAAAAAGGCCTTTATCATCGCCATCCCGGAAGAAGTACAGGGAATCAACGAAATCCTGGGCAGCCCGGTATTTTATGCAGGCGTGGGCAAAGTCAATGCCGCCATCGGCGCGGTGGAACTGATCAAACAGGGTTTTACTGAAATCATCAACCTCGGATCCTGTGGTTCCAAAAAACACAAACTGGGTGATATCATCCGGATTGGAAAATCTTACCAGGATATTGACTGCTCACCCATCTGCGCTTACGGGCTCACTGCTTTTGAAGGGGAAGCACCATTTATTGAACTAGATCCCGACTTACCCGGCACCTGCTTCAGCACCGATTATTTCTACCACCAGGAACATCAGGAAAAATACAGCCCCGATTACCTGCGTATGATTGAAACCTGTTCGGTATTTGACATGGAATTATTTGGCATCGCCAAAGCCTGCCGGAAATACAATGTGAAATTATCAGCCTTTAAATGGGTATCTGATGACGGCGATTTTGCACAATGGGAACAGAATTGTGCGGTGGCGTTCCATAAAGTGGAGGAGATGCTGATAGCCGGTAAATGATATTCCTTCAGGGATTTTTTACTCCCGTCTGTTTTCCCTCCCGGTTGAAATGGTATTGTTTGCCATCTTTAAATCCGAAATAACCCACAACCACCATCATCTTTTCGTCATAGTCATCGGTGATCCGGTCGTATTCAAGCGGCTGGATGACCTGCCCCTGGTTATTAATCATCCCATATTTTTTACCATCCCCAACTATGGCCACATTGTAATAAAAGGATTTTGCATTTTTATAAATGAGGGGAACAATTTCAGCACCTGTACTGTCGATAAAACCATATTTACCGTTGATGGCCACCAGTGCACGGCGGCTCCAGAAAATTTCCCCGAAATCATATTCCCGGGTATTGATTTGCCGCCCGGTACTGTTATAATAACTGTATTTATTTTTACGCTTACCAAGAAACATTCCTCCGTTATAACTCCAGCATTCGAGTTCATCAAATACAAAAGGCTGAACCCTCTTTCCGTTTTCATCCAGAATGCCCCATTTTCCTTTTGACATGGCCATCATAAAATTCTGATCAGTCACCACCGACAGTTTTTCATATTGCGGGAACACCAGCATGGTTCCCAGCTGGTCAACCACCCCCCAGCGGGCCAGTTCCAGATTGGCATTGGCGTGTTTATAGATGTCAAATATCCGCATGCTTACCCTGCCGTACATACCGCAGTTTTCAACAATGGGGTAACGGGTAACCTGGTGTTTGTTCAGGTCTTTGGTCTTCACTTCTGTTGGTGGTAATATCTTATAAGAATCCACCGGGGCCCCACAGAGGTTATACACTTTGAGGATTTTTCCCTGTCTGTCGCGGAAAATATAAACATGCGGGTTGGGATCAGGTACCGGCATGGCGCTGTTCATCCGGCTGTACCTGAACGCTTCCTGCACATCAGCAACCCCGAAAACGATTTCCACCATCTGGATATCCTGGCGGAATTCGTAATATTTTGGCCAATAAGTGTAGTAGGAATTCGGTTTTTGTGCATGAGCGCCGGCTTGCACAAAAACAAAAAAGGCCAAAACAAGGCTGGTTGTTATTTTCCGTCTCATCATGATGTGGAATGATGCAAAAAAACAGATAATTACACGTACTGCATGAATGAAAACAATGATTTTATGGCTGGCCAGAATCCGTATTCACCATCCCCGAAGAAATATCCATCCCCATCTTCCCGCAATCAAGGAAAAACCGGCCGGGCTCAACGTACAAAGCCTGCAGGTAAAGCCCGGGAGCCTGCATTGGATTTTCAAGATACTGCTTCAGGCAGGCCACAACAGGTGCCGCTGTGATAAAGGCAGGATCTGTATGTGAAATAACCATCTCCCATTTTTTTAACTGCCCGGCTGATATGCCTTCTGCCTCCAGTTTCATCAGGTACCCGTATGGAGGCTTTGAAAAGGTTTTCATACTCCAGACCATCAGTTTTGATAATGGCCCGTTTAATCTCTTCCGGAAAATTTTCTGGACCAGCATCATGAAGGGGAAAATGAAATAATCAGTAAACCAGTTAAACCCGGCTATATAAAAACCCATATCAGTCAGTGATTGCATTTGCTCCGGCAATGGCCTGATCTCCTCAAATAATAATGGAGAACACAACTTGCGGCCGTATTTTTTCCCAAAGTCAATTCTTTTCATACCCCGGCCGGTGATATAATTCATTTTTTTCCAGCGGCCTTCTTTATAATATAACGGATTGAAATCAGCCAGTTCTTCCACAAATTCCTTCCGGGTAGCCTGACTGGCATTGTACGTACTGAAATCTATTTTCATTACCCCGGAGCATATTGCTTTTTGCAACTGGTCAAACTGCAGCGCGCTGTACCTGATCATCGCAGCCGGCAAGCCCGGGTGAAAACCGCCACCGCTGATAAAACAACGCCCGGCGGCAGTGATTTCATTCTTCATGAATAACAATTCCCGGTAAACAGATGGCCCGAAATGGATATCCATATAATCGGCACCGGCTTCTACAGCAGCCTTCGCCACCTGTTTTGTATAGACTGACGTGCTGGACGCAACCAGTACAAGACGAACCCCGCGAAACAATGGAGTAAGCGTTTCCGGTTTTGCAGCATCAGCCATAACAGCCGCTACCCTGTTTCCCGGAAAAACCTGGTTGAAATAGTATGCTGTCAGCAATGCTTTTTGTTCATCCCTGCCGGCCAGCACAATGGAAACGGTTGTTTCCTGTAGCAGCAGGCGGGCAATCACCTGGCCGGTCTGGCCGTATCCACCCAGTATCAGAATTTTGGCGGGTTCCATTTGACGGGCTTGAATGAAGAATTTCGCTTTATAAAATTATCGGCAAGTCCGTTCAGATTTTATAACATGAATCAGGTGCCGGGATTTTTTTCAGATTACATTAAAAATTCCTGTTGCAAAATATTAATCGTAATATTGCGATCTAATGGGACTTACCAAATCAGCCATATTCACGCAACAACAGAATAAACTGGCCGGCACGATGAAAGCCCTGGCCCACCCGGCCCGTATAGCCATTATCCAGCAATTACTGAAAGCCGAACATTGTATTTGCGGGGAGCTGGTTGAGGTTCTCGGATTAGCACAGGCCACGGTATCCCAGCACCTGCTGGAACTAAAAAAAGCAGGTATTATTAAAGGATGTGCCAGCGGTACCTGTATATCATATTGTATTGACGAAAAAGGATGGGAGAAAATGAAATCCAGTTTCGATTCAATCTGGCAAAACCCGTTAAAAACAAATTCCTGCGGATAATATCCACGGATTACTCAATGAATTGATTATGACAGCCAGCAACTGCGCCCCCGCCCACGAAAGGAAAAAACTCGGGTTCTTAGACCGTTACCTCACGCTCTGGATTTTCCTGGCCATGGGTATTGGTGTATCCATTGGCTATTTCATTCCCTCGTCTTCAGGTTTTATCAATTCATTTTCATCCGGCACTACCAATATCCCGCTGGCCATCGGGCTCATCCTGATGATGTATCCGCCATTCACCAAAGTGAAATACGATAAACTCAAAGAGGTTTTCAAAAACACCAGGGTGCTGGGTGCTTCTTTATTACTGAACTGGGTCATCGGACCCATCCTGATGTTTTTCCTGGCTATTCTTTTCTTACATGGCTATCCGGAATACATGGTTGGTTTAATCCTGATCGGCCTGGCCCGTTGCATCGCTATGGTTATTGTGTGGAATGAACTGGCCGAGGGCAGCCGCGAATATGCCGCCGGATTGGTGGCACTGAACAGCATCTTCCAGGTATTATTATACAGTGTATATGCTTACGTATTCGTAACACTGCTGCCACCGGTATTTGGTATCCACGGTTCAGAAGTGAACATCACCATCGGGCAAATAGCGGAAAGTGTAGCGATTTATCTTGGTATCCCTTTTGCAGCCGGCTTCCTTACCCGGTGGATTTTACTCAAACGAAAAGGGGAAGACTGGTACCAGAATAAATTCATTCCCTTTGTTTCACCCATCACGCTCATCGCGTTGCTGTTTACCATTGTAATCATGTTCAGCCTCAAAGGCAAACTGATTGTACAAATCCCGCTCGATGTTCTGCGGATTGCCGCCCCGCTGGTGATTTATTTCGCCATCATGTTTGTAACCAGCTTTTTCATTGGCAAACGGCTGGGTGCCGATTATTCCACCAATGCATCTATTGCCTTCACAGCGGCCGGAAATAATTTCGAGCTGGCCATTGCCGTAGCCATTGGTGTTTTTGGTATCAACAGCGGACAGGCTTTTGCTGGTGTTATCGGACCACTGGTGGAAGTGCCCGCATTGATTTCCCTGGTAAACCTGGCATTCTGGCTCAGGAAAAAATGGTACCCTGCTTTGCCGGAATCAAAGTGATTTTCGTCATACCTGACGACCGTCTTATTAATTACAAAAGGATTGATGTAATTTATATACCCGGTTTCCGTTATGCTTCAGCTTACACAAACTTATCTCATGAAATGGCTGCTGCTTTTACTGATGTTATTTTCAGAATACACAAGCACACCTGCTGAATCCCAGAATGACAGCACCGGGAAGCAATACCTCATCATCAACAGTTTTGATGCTTACGCTATAAAAGCAAGGAAAAACAAAGAGGAACTGTATGCCGAACTCACCGACAGCCTGAAATTATACCTCCAGGAAAGCCCTGCTTTACTGAAATCCGGAAAGATTTCCGTTCTCCCTGTCATGATTGCTGATACCAGCCTGCAGCATATCCAATTGCTGATGCAAAATGCAGGCGCGAACCGGGCGATTGTCATTTTAAACCTCGATGTTTATTTTGAAAACACCGGCACGCATGAATACTATGACAGCGATGGCAAAAGAAAGAAAATAAAAAACTATGACCTGTGTTGTAAAGTATTGTACGGTATGTATGATATGGAAACAGCCCGCTCACCGATCCTGATGTCCTTCTGCCAGTTTTTTACCAGCAGACACCCAGCCAGCGGATTACTGGCAACAGGCCCAGATATTGTTGCCAAGAAAAAATACACCTTCCCCATGGTGAAAGAAAATGTACGCCGGCTGCTTGATGAATACGGGCCGTTTAATTAGAGGATAGCTTGTAAAATCTGAAACATCAATCCTTCATACCCAGGTTATGTTTGGGATTAGGAATTTGGGATTAGGAATTTGGTTCCGATAGCTTTCGGGATTGGAATTTTGAATTTTTACTTTTTACTTTTTAAGGTAATCAATCAACATCCGTCTGATATCCAGCCCTGCTCCAGCCGCATCCATTACCTTTTCAACCTTTATAATCTCAGGATTTTTTGTGTTGAAATAATCCAGCATCTGTTCACGGCCTGACGCCAGGAATTCAATCATGGCAATGGTATAATTCGCAGCAGGGTCAACTGGTTTTCCTTTCACATTCCACATATTCTTCTCTTTCCAGTTTTCTCCCTCCCTGGAAATGGCTGTACCATACTGCAGGTATCCACCAAAGCCTTTGCGATCATCATTCCCCCTCATCAGTTTCAGGAGCAGCGAGCCTTTCATGGTTACATTGATCACCTGGCCGCCGAATGGCAGCACACGGATAATATCCATCTCGGTAATAGTACCGGTCACATTATCATCAATACGGATAGATCCGCTGTTGATGACAGCCGCATCCGCCGTATTACCCATCAGCATAGCTGAGGTAATGGCATCGCCCATATTGTTCTGCCCGAAACGGATGGCAGATTCCATACCATGCAAAGTGTCTTTCATATTGCAGACAAAAGCCGTGGGTTCAAGACCAGAAGTACGGAAAGCTTTATACGCCACATCCTCCCAGTAATGCACCCGGGCATCAGTCAGTGAATCTTTGGCCACCGATTCATCCAGGCGGATCAGTTCAGATTTAATCCTGAATTTCTTCCGCTTTTTCCAGATCAGGTATTTATAGATTGTTCGTGCATTGGCATCCGCTTTCGCTACAGCACCTGACCCCGACTTTACATACAATTGCTGGTGTTCATGCCCGCCCATGATAAAACGGATATCGCGGTGCTTAGCCAGCAGTAAACTGTCTTCCCGGTATGATACATGCGTGAAGCCGAATATTAAATCAGATTCTTTGTGCAATCCGGGCAATACTTCCTGCACGGCAGAATCCACATCCATATAATAAATATAATTCTGCAGGTTCGCGGGCAGTGTTACGGAAAACAAACCAATGCGGAACTGGTTATTCGGGGAGGTAAGCACAATGGTACGCGGAAAATCAATTTTTTCACCGGTAACGTTTTTATAAAACGGTTTTACCGTGCTGTCTTTCATGAAAACATTGCTGCTGATCCAGCCAAACTGCGATTCATCAATTCGTTTCTGCAGTGATTTCTGGGGAATATCAAACTCGTGGTTACCGAAAGTAACATAATCAATACCGGCTGTATTCATCACATCCACCATATGCCTGCCATTCAGCCTTTCTCCTTCGTAAGGAGCTGTACCAAAGGCAGAAGGGGAAAGGAAATCACCAGCCAGCAAAGCAAAAGTTGTATAGTGCGCACGGGCTTCTTTGATTACCGTAGCCACACGGGCAAGTCCGGCTGTTTTCCCGGCATCCAGCGGACTGATTTCATAAATGTCATTCAGCTGGATAATGCAGATTGTATCTCTTTGTCTTTTTGACTGGGCACCGGCAGTCATGAAAAATGATGTGCAGAAGATCAACAATAGCAGTCGGTAATACATACGCAGTATATAAGAATTTATAATACCTGCAAATGTAATGCTTATACAAAAAAGCAGCAGGAGGTTCACGCCTCCTGCTCTTGAATCATCGAATCGAAACTCCCTATGAGATTCTTGGGCCGGGAAAAAGGGATTCTCCTCTCTCCGGCATAATACATTAGTTTTTGTTTAGACTACATCACACAGAACGAAATAAAAGGGGAATTACACGAGGAGGTTACAAAAGAAAATTCGTAACAGATTATTTTCATTCGGGTGGATATGTCTGCACCGTCCGGGCCAGGAGACCTTATCAGCTGGATTCTTCCCTTTCAGTAACAAAACAAAAATAGTCCGGCAACAACCGGATAAAGAACAGAAGCAACTGTATTAATGATAAATATAGAATTAACTATGAGGCGCATAAGCATTTTTACTTACAACTGGCAATGGCATAACGATTTAAATAAATATACTGAGTCCGTGAATTCGTTATATAAAGCCCTGAAGGATAGAATCAATCAACTCGCTCAAATATTTTCTTTTGTGAACTCCCGTCATCCAGCATGATCCGGTTTCCATCAGCATAAAAAATTACGGATTGTTGCTGACCGCTCACTGTATCAGAAAACACAAGCGTTTTACCCGTTGTATGCCAGCGTTGCGTTATTGCTTCTTTGCCGCCTGAAGCGCTGAATACACTATCCCAGGCACCACCTGCACTTTTACCGGTCCAGGATTCAGCCATTCCGTTTGCATGCAGCCGCATAAAATAATCGGTGGCCATTGAACCGTAATTATCCCCATACCCGCCACCCAGAACTTCCGTATATCTCCAGGTACCAACAAGCCGCGCATCCGGTGTGCCTGTATCCGATGACACTTCATCTGCTGCAGGAATTTCTTCACTGCTTCTTTGCATTACCAGGTCAACCGCCATATTCCCCAATTCAGGGAATACTATTGAAACATGCAGTGCATCATCCTGCATCACTGAAGTAAAAGCATATTGCAAACCCGTTTCCTGGTCATCAATATGACCACTGGCTTCATCACCCTGGATTGTTCCGGAAACAGTCCCCTGCTTGCCATTGAGTAATATTTTACCCCCCAGCTTCTTCCCTTTTACGGTAAGAGCAGCCGATGAACTGATTCCCGGCTGCTCTCCCGAAAAATGACCTGAATATGCAGACATAATATCTTATTAAATCATAGTATCCTGAAGCGACCCCCAAGGATCTGCTTCAGGGTTGAACTTTTGAACCCTTGAACTTTTGAACCTTTAAACCTTATTTAGCCGGCGTCAGCACAATATTCCTGTACTCTATCGGACCATGATCACCCTGCAGCATAATGGGACCCGGTTCGGCTTCTTTGCTGTCAAGCGCACCACCTGTAATACCGGGTATGATCTGGTCAGTAATAATTGCTTTCCCGTTTGCCACCACAGTAACACGGCGGCCTACGAGTGTAATATCATAACTCTGCCATTCACCGGGTTTTTTGGCAGCCATTTCGTTGGGGGTTAAAAAACCATACACACCACCGAGGTAAGTAGAAGAAGGTTCTTTGCCATAATTATCTTCTACCTGCACTTCATAACGGCCACGCAGGTAAACACCGCTGTTGCTGTGTTCAGGATAACGGAATTCAATATGGAGTTTGAAGTCATTGTATTTGCCGTCAGTGATGATATTTGCACCTGATTTGGGACTGGTCAATACGCCATCCACAGCTACCCACTGGTTTACGGAGCGGTCGGGATGCCATCCGGAAACATCTTTACCATTAAACAGTTTAATCGGTTTACCCCAAACCGGAGGCGCGTCTCTTTTCAGCAAAGGCGCTCTTTCGCCGGTGAATGAGTACGTATCATCATTACTGTTATGAATGGTGCCGGTGAGTTTATCATCCGCCAGCGTGCCTTCAAATACCATATCCTTATCATGGGAATCCCATTGTGGCGGGATACTGAAACTCACTTTACCATCTGCAAAGTTCACTTTTGAAATGGGCCTGGCGCTGCCGCCATCTGCTACAAAATATCCAACCAGTGTTTTTAATCCGGAAAGCCTCACCTCCAGCCAGGATGGTGCAATGCGGCCGTTTTTCATTGTTACCGTAAGATCCCAGCGGCCGATTATCGGACTGTCGGCGAAAGCTGCCTTCTTAAATACAGAAAAAGAGCTGACGAGCAGCCAGCATGCAAAAACGATTACAGGGAGTTGGACTGATTGAGCCCGCTTCATGAGATTTTTCATATTCGGCATTTATTTGTCCGAAAATACTGCTTTTACATATAAACCGGATGCGGCTATCCATTAATTCGATTTTAAAGAAACCAGTGTTTATACTTAGTCTTAAAAAGTACTTGACCTTATTTATAGCCCTGAAAAAAACAATAACTGAGAATTCTCATTTGCATAAAATACGGATATCATTCCCTTTCGCAAATTGTTAGAATAGATTTGTCTTTCTGAAGTAGCTATACCTATAGAAGGAAACGTCTTACTATGGTTATAAGTTCCTGTCAGTGATCCGCCCCTGCGTATAAACACTTCACATGACCTTTGAAGCCACTAGTGCCGGACATGCTACAAACCGAAATCGGGATCAGTCAGGTTCGTTACTGGCAGATTCCCTGAACAGTCTCAACGATGGATTCCTCGTATTTGACTCAGGGATGAATTATGTCTTCGCCAATGTTGCCGGCGCCCGGATGCTTGGATATGCCCCCTCTTCACTCATCGGGAAAAACTTTAAGACTGCACATCCGGAATGGAATAATACTGTTTTTGAAAAAAGCTGTAACCTGGTATTATTAAATGAACAGTCTATTGTTACTGATATTCAACTGGTAAAAGAGCAGCCTACCGTTGTACTCCGCATTTTTTATTCCCCGCCCGGTATTACAGTCCAGATGCAGAAATCCGGTAACAAAATAAAAACCGAACCGCTTTTCCCGGAAAAAACCATTTACCTGCAAAATATGCTGGAAGGGTTAAAGGAAGGCTTTATTGCAGCTGATTTAGAGACGAAGCGGCTAGTAATGACAAATCCTGCATTTTGTGAAATGCTGGGTTACTCATTGGAAGAAATCATGAATCTGACTATGGATGACCTGCATACAGAGCAGGAACTAGCCCGGGTGAAATATGACGTCAGCAGGATGATGCAGGGTTTTAAAGAACCGGGACGGAGTATTGGTTTTTTCGGCAAGGATAAAACAATGATCTACCTGGATGCTTCTATGTTCAAAATGGAGATAGATGGCAAAAACTGTGTATGCGGCATATTCAGGGTTTCTTCTGAACGCAAAACGCTTGAATCCAACAAACGCCTCTCAGAGGAAGTCAGGAGAATTGCAGAACTCGGATATTGGGAAAATGACCTGGTCAACCATCACCTGAAATGGTCTGATGAAACCTTCCGGATTTTTGGCTTCAAACCAGGTGAGTTCACGCCGAACTCTGAAATATTCATGGAGTTTGTACATCCGGATGACAGGCAAAGGCTGAATGATGCATTTCAGAAACACCTGGAGTCGCGCGAGCCATACAATATAGTCTACCGGATCATTACGCCAGACAGGAAACTGCATACACTCAATGAAAGATGCCATACCTATTATGATGATGCAGGAAACCCGCTCAGGTCAATGGGCGTTGTTGCCGACATCAGTTATCTGAAAGATGCAGAAAACAATGCTACCGTAACCGCCCGTCAATACAGGATGATTTTCGAATCTTCCTCCATTGGCATGGTGGCAATAAACGATAAGGGTATTTTGCTGTACGCCAATTCAAAATTCGTCGAAATGACGGGATATAGCCTGAAGCATATTCCTTCAGTTCAGGCCTGGTGGAAAGTGGCTTATCCTGATCCAACTATCCGATTTAATGCCAGGCGTCAGTCAAGACTGAACTTCGTGAAAGCGCTCAGGGAACGGAAAAGATTCCAGCCATTTGAAAGCGAAGTTTTATGCAGGAATGGTGAAACAAAGTCTTTTGAAATTGGATATTCACCGGGCGCTTCGCTGCACATGATATCGCTGGTGGATGTTACAGCCTATAAAAAAGTTCAGAAAGACCTGTTTATACAGGAACAAAGGCTTTCACAGCTGGCTGCTCACAGTAATACATACGCCTGGGAAGTGAATACGGAAGGTTTATACACTTATGTCAGCGATGTGGTGGAAAAAGTAATGGGCTACACACCTGCTGAAATCATCGGAAAAAGACATTTCTACGACTATCACCCGAAAGAAGGCTTTAATGAATTCAGGGAAATGGCCCTTGCCGTGATGCAATCCAGAGTTGAATTAAGCGAACGTGCTATACAGTTTGTACATAAGGATGGACATCCGGTCTGGCTTTCTGCCATTGGGATACCATTACTGAGTCCCGACGGAACACTGCTTGGCTACCGGGGCAGTGATACCGACATCACTGAAAGGAAAAAGGCTGAGGAAGCACTTCGCCAAAGTGAAGAAACATTCAGGCAGATTGCAGATAACATCAATGAAGTGTTCTGGCTCCGGGACGCCAGTAATCAGCATTTGCTTTATATTAATCCGGCTTATGAAAAAGTATTTGGAAGGTCCAGGGAAAGCCTTTACCAGGACACTTCCTCTTTCCTGGCCGCTGTTCATCCGGATGATCAGGAATTGGTAATTGAAAAGTATAAAGCATACTACGAAACACATGAATTCAACCTCGAATGCCGTGTAGTTCACCCATCAGGTGAAATTCGCTGGCTGAAAGTACGGGCCACACCGGTGAAAGATGAATCAGGGCAAATTACCGGACATGTCGGTATTGCAGTTGACCTGACTGAGAGAAAAAAAGCAGAAGAAGCCCTGCGTCAAAGTGAAGAAGTATTCAGGCAGATTGCGGATAACGTAAATGAAGTTCTCTGGCTCAGAGATGCCAGTAACAAGCATTTACTTTATATTAATCCGTCCTATGAAAAAGTATTTGGAAGAACCTGTAAAAGCCTTTACCAGGATCCGGCCTCATTCCTGACTGCCGTTCATACAGACGATATGGAAATGGTGATACAGCATTACAAAGCGTATTATGAAACACATGAATTCGATCTGGAGTTCCGGATACTTCGCCCATCAGGGGAAATACGCTGGCTGAAATCCAAAGTGATGGCTGTGAAAAATGAAGCGGGCGAAATAACGGGTCATGCGGGGTTGGCAGTTGACTTCACAGACAGAAAAGGCCAGGATGATGCCCTTAAAAAAACTGCGACTGACCTGGAAAGCAATAATATCCTGCTGACCAAGATCCTGAATAGTCTCCCCGACCTGGTATGGCTGAAAGATAAAGATGGAAAATACCTGCGTTGCAATAAGCGCTTCGAATCATTCTTAGGGAAACCTGCTAACGAGATAATCGGACAAACAGATTTTAATTTCTTTAAGCCCGAAGTGGCCGATTTTTTCAGGGAACACGATAAAGCCGCTATAAAAAATAATGGCCCGCTTATAAATGAAGAGTGGATCAATTTTGCAGATGGTCATTCAGAACTATTGGAAACCACCAAAACACCCATGCTGGACAGTTCAGGAAAGCCCATGGGCGTGCTTGGAATAGGCCACGATATCACCAAACGGAAAATCGCCGAAGATGAACTGAGAATGGAAAGGGATTTGTTCTCTGAAGGCCCGGTGTTTACCATCAGCTGGTCGCCGCTTCCGGACTGGCCCATAAAATATGTATCCGAAAACGTATTCAAAATCCTGGGATATACACCGGAAGAACTTATGAACCCGAGATTCAAATACCAGGAGTATATCCATCCCGATGACCAGGTAGAAACGCTAAGGGAACTGGTTTATAACATAGAGAACAACATCAATATTTTTGAACAATCCTATCGCCTGCGCAAATACAACGGGGAATACCTGTGGTTATATGATTTTACACAGATAGTACGGGACGAAAAAAATGAAGTACAGTTTATCAGGAGTTACTTGTTTGACCAGACCCAGAAAAAAGAACTGGAGTCTGAACTCTTTGAAAAAAACAAGCAGCTAAACCTGATTGTACAAAATATCCCGGGAGCCGTTTTCAGTTTCAGTAACCTGAATCAGGGGAACTTCATGTTTATCAGCAGCTATATTGAAACAATCACAGGCTATTCTCCGGGTGAATTCAGGGAAGGCCAATCATTACTTTTTAACCAGCTTGTACATCATGATGATCTTCCCAAACTGAAACGGGTGATCAAAAAAGCCTACGCAAAAGGAAAGAATTATTCGCATACTTACCGGATCAGGCACCGCGACGGCCGTTACCGCTGGGTATATGAAACCGGTGAATTCCAGTCATTCGGTAACAAAACCGGTGAAATAAGAATTGACGGGATAATTTTTGACATGACCGATAAGATCAATTCAGAAGAAGAAAAAATGAATTCCGTTTTCCAGGCAGCTGACAGTGAAAGAACAAGGATAGCACGTGAAATCCATGACGGACTGCAGCAAACCCTTGTTGCCAGTAAACTGAATTTTGAAATGCTGAAAGAGGAAATCGGCCAGATCAGCGAACGTCTGCAGAAAAGATACCAGACCGGTCTTCAATTCATAGAACAGGCCGTGCAGGAATCCCGGAATATCTCTCACTCACTGATGCCTAAACAGGTTGAAGAGTTCGGATTGGTTGTTGCTGTTGAAAACCTGATCCATAATCTTGATGGCAAAATAGATTTCAAGTTCTTCCATGACGAGATTTCACTGGGCAATAACCAGGTTTCCCTGAATCTTTACCGCATCATCCAGGAAGCACTGAATAATATTGTCAAACATGCCGGAGCTTCCACGGTACACATCAACCTGAACCTGGATAAAAAACAACTACATCTCACCATTGAAGATGACGGACATGGTTTCAGGATGGACGATGCCGCAGGTCCTGATCGTGGTATCGGCCTTCAATCTATGAAGAGCCGGGCTGCTTCCATTGGCGCCAACCTGGAAATGTACTCTGAACCCGGCAAAGGCACATTGATTATTGTGGATATGGAAATACCATAAGGAGAACTTATACATCACTGGCTTTGAAAGAGAGCACCAGGTTATCCATCCTGGCCTCCACTTTCCGGTAACGGATACCCGCTCCATCCAGCATTTTACGCGAAGCCATCGCAGATTCCGTTCCTTCATATTTATCGGAGAGAAAAATCACTTCCTGAATACCCGATTGTATAATGGCCTTGGTACACTCATTACAGGGAAATAAAGCCGTATAAATTTTACAACCCCGCAGGTCCATCCCGATATTATTCAGGATGGCATTCAATTCTGCATGGCAGACATAAGGATATTTTGTCTGCAGGAAATCTCCCTTCTTATCCCATGGAAACTGGTCATCATCACAACCAATCGGCAGGCCATTATACCCCGCCCCCACAATTTTATTCTTTTCATTCACTATACAGGCACCCACCTGCGTATGCGGATCCTTGCTGCGACGGGCTGACAACAAGGCCACACCCATAAAGTATTCATCCCAGGAGATATAGTCGAGGCGTTTGTTCATGGAGGAGGGTTTTGGGAGGTGAAATTAAGCAAAAGGGCTGGAGGATTATCCCGAAGCGATCTGAAAGATCTGCTTCGGTGGTTGGAAGTTGGAAGTTGGAGGTTGGAGGTTAAACCCGAAAGATTGAAGTTTCCTTCTTTGTTGGAATGTTGGAGAGTTGGAATGTTCTGCTATCTGTAGTGTTCCTCTCAATAAGTTAATCTCCGATAAAAGGAGTGCTTTATTCTGTAAAGTCTTTACGAATTAATTAATGAACAATCCAACTCTCCAACGATTAAATGACTCGTCGATCTGTCAGGTTTAACCTCCAACTTCCAACCTCCAACGATTAACTAACTCGTCGATCTGTCAGGTTCAACCTCCAACTCCCTATTGGTTCACAGTTAACCTATAAACATCATCCCCTATCGCCCCATGAAACACCACCGTCGTATCATCCTTCTTCTCAATTTTGTTTTTAAGCTCCATAGCAGTCATCAGCACAAACTCACCATTCTCTACTTTCCACTTAGCTGAAGCATTATCCTTATCAACACAGGAACCATCAGCTGAGAGTTTCAGGTTGTCGTACATGTCAAATTTGGGTTCTGCCTTGGTTGAATGCAGGGTTTTACCTCCCAGCCATTTGGTCATCTCGGCATCAGCACCTGCAGGCGCTACCGGAGCCAAAGCTGTTTTATCAGCACCATTACTGTCAGCTTTTTCATCTTTAGTTTTTCCGCCACCACAGGAGGCTAAAACGAGTGTTGCAAAAAGTGAAATTGTCAGGATTCTGTGTTTCATATTTGTTAGAATTGGTTTAGAAAGCAAAATAAAGGGTTGGGGGGAGTGGGGGGATGATTGGCGTCAGGTCGGAAGCTTACCCCGAAGCGACCGGAAAGATCTGCTTCGGGGGTTGGAAGTTCGAGGTTGGAGGTTGAACCCGAAAGTTTGAAGCTTCCTTCTTTGTTGGAATGTTCTTAAAGCAGAATACTGTTCCCTGAACAGAATCCGTTCGAATTTCGTGAATCCGTTTTTTTTGCGACTCTACGAACTGAGGAAACAATCCAACTCTCCAACAATCCAACATTCCAACACATAAGTACACGTCGATCTTTCGGACACAACCTCCAACTTCCAACCTCCAACTTCCAACCATCTCTGCCAATTTGTCCCTTCCCCCCTCCTTGGAACATCTCTTGCTATCTTGCAGCAGCTAAACTATACTACCATGACTCCCGAAAAAGGCACGATTTCCATTAACACCGAGAACATCTTCCCGATCATTAAAAAATTCCTCTACTCTGATACCGAGATTTTCCTGAGAGAACTGGTCAGTAACGCCGTGGATGCCACACAAAAACTCAACCGCCTGGTGTCCCTGGGGCATTTCAAGGGCGAAACCGGCAACCTTAACATCCGCATTTCTGCCGATAAAGACGCCAAAACCCTGACCATCTCCGATGCAGGTATTGGCATGACCGCAGAAGAAATCAAGAAATACATCAACCAGATCGCATTTTCCGGCGCGACAGAATTCATGGAGAAATTCAAAGAAGCAAAAGATGCCAATGAAATTATTGGCCGATTCGGACTTGGATTCTACTCCGCTTTCATGGTGGCCGATAAAGTGGAAATCCAGACCCTGTCTTACGAAGAAGGGGCTGAACCCGCCCACTGGACCTGTGATGGATCCACTTCATTTGAAATTGCCACCGGCAGCCGCACCACCCGTGGTACTGATGTTACCCTTTACCTGAATGCTGATTCAGAAGAATACCTGGAACAGCACCGCCTGCAGGAAATCCTGGATAAATATGCCAAATTCCTACCTGTACCCGTTCAGCTCGGTACAAAAACCGAAACGGAGCCCGATGGAACCGACGAGGAAGGCAAACCCAAATACAAAGAGGTTGAAATTGATAATATCATCAACAAAACCCAGCCGATCTGGATCAAAGCACCCGGTGACCTGACCGATGAAGACTATCTCAGTTTCTACCGCGAACTCTATCCTTATTCAGAAGATCCGCTGTTCTGGATCCACCTGAATGTAGACTACCCCTTTAACTTAACCGGTGTACTCTACTTCCCCAAACTCAAAAAGGAATTTGAAGTCCCGAAAAATAAAATCAAACTCTTCAGCCGCCAGGTGTTTATTACCGACGAGGTGAAAGATATTGTTCCGGAATTTCTGCTCCTCCTGCATGGCGTTATTGATTCCCCGGATATACCGCTGAACGTTAGCCGTTCTTTCCTGCAGGCCGACAGCAACGTGAAAAAAATCAACAGCTATATCTCCCGCAAAGTAGCAGATAAGCTCAGTGAGCTTTTCAAGAAAGACCGCAAGGCCTATGAGGAAAAATGGATGGATATCGGCGTCTTCGTAAAATATGGCTCCCTCACGGATGATAAATTCTTCGAAAAAGCGAAAGAATTTATCCTGCTCACCAATACGCAGAAAGAATCCTGGACGCTGGAAGAATACAAAGCCAAGGTAAAAGACTTCCAGACCGGCAAGGACGACCAGCTGGTTTATCTCTATACCGCCAACCCCGAAACACAGGACAGCTTCATACGAGCAGCCGCAAAGAAAAATTATGATGTGCTGCTGATGGATAGTCCGCTTGACACCCATTTCATTCACACACTGGAAATGAAATTGGAAAAAATTGCCTTTAAAAGGGTGGATGCAGACAGTCCGGATAAACTGATTGAAAAAGACGAACCCATTGCCGCTGCATTATCAGATGAACAGCAGCAACAGCTGAAATCCATTTTCGAAAAAGCCATTGGCAACCCAACCATGAAAGTGGAAACTGAAAACCTCCAATCCGACTCCATGCCTGTTTCCATTACCATGGAAGAATGGATGAGAAGGATGAAGGACATGTCAAAACTGGGTGGTGGTATGAATTTCTACGGCGGCATGCCTGATACCTATAAAGTGAGCCTCAACAGCAATCATCCGCTGATGGAAAAAATCCTGCAGGCCGGTGAAGGCCACCAGACAGAAATGGCCAAACAGGTATACGACCTGGCCTTACTCGCACAGGGCATGTTAAAAGGCGCCGACCTGAGTGCATTTGTAGAAAGGACGATGAAGCATGTGTCTTGATGTGGTGCGTGTCCGAAGGTGTTGCACAAATTCAAAGTGTTGTTTCTCGCAGCGCTCGCAGCGGAGCAGCGATAAATTGAAGTTGTTGTGAGGGTGCGAGGACTCAGTAATTCGGTCTTTTTAAATCAATGTAGTGCATAAGGACACACCCCGGCACTTACCCTATTTGTATTCCGAGCTTGCCGAAGGAACCGCTGCTCCAACTCTTACCCCGGGTTAAAACCCGGGGCAACCAAGAAGCCTGAAAGCAACATACATTTAATATTGCGCAGGCTCACCGCATATAATTCTCAATAAATAACTTTTTATATCAGCATCACGCCAGGGACTAAAGTCCCGGAAGATTTATTCATTGAACGCAAAAACAGATGGAAACTGTTGCGGGGCTTCAGCCCCAGGCCTTAACTACAAAAGAAACGAACACAAAAAATCATCCAGTTGAAACAACGCCAACCCTTGCCCCGGGTTTTAACCCTTGCCCCGGGTTTTAACCCGGGGTAACTACAGGCCAAAACAATTTAGTAGTGTGTTAGAACACGCAACGAGGTTCATTGCATTTGTATTCCGAGCTTGCCGAGGAAACGAGCTTGCCGAGGAACCGCTGCGTGCGCTGCTCCTCCGCGGCCGCTGCGAGAAAACATTCCGAGCTTACCGAGGAAACGAGCTTGCCGAGGAACCGCTGCTCCAACTCTTACCCGGGTTAAAACCCGGGGCAACCAAGAAGCCTGAAAGCAATATACATTTAATATTGCGCAGGCTCACCGCATATAATTCTCAATAAATAATTTTATATATCAGCATCACGCCAGGGACTAAAGTCCCGGAAGATTTATTCATTGAGTGCAAAAACAGATGGAAACTGTTGCGGGGCTTCAGCCCCAGGCCTTAACTACAAAAGAAACGAACACAAAAAATCATCCAGTTGAAACAACGCCAACCCTTGCCCCGGGTTTTAACCCGGGGTAACTACAGGCCAAAACAATTTAGTAGTGTGTTAGAACACGCAACGAGGTTCATTGCATTTGTATTCCGAGCTTGCCGAGGAACCGAGCTTGCCGAGGAAACGTGGCCGCTTCGGGACGCTGCGAGAAAACATTCCGAGCTTGCCGAGGAAACGAGCTTGCCGAGGAACGCTGCTCCAACTCTTACCCCGGGTTAAAACCCGGGGCAACCAAGAAGCCTGAAAGCAACATACATTTAATATTGCGCAGGCTCACCGCATATAATTCTCAATAAATAATTTTATATATCAGCATCACGCCAGGGACTAAAGTCCCGGAAGATTTATTCATTGAACGCAAAAACAGATGGAAACTGTTGCGGGGCTTCAGCCCCAGGCCTTAACTACAAAAGAAACGAACACAAAAAATCATCCAGTTGAAACAACGCCAACCCTTGCCCCGGGTTTTAAACCCGGGGTAACTACAGGCCAAAACAATTTAGTAGTATGTGAGAACCCGCAACGAGGTTCATTGCATTTGTATTCCGAGCTTGCCGAGGAAACGAGCTTGCCGAGGAACCGAGCTTGCCGAGGAACACGAGCTGCGAGGAAACGCTCGGCGCGCCGGAACCGAGCCGTTGCCGAGAAAACTTACTGAAACGCATCCATCGCATGCGTCGGCTTTCCGCTGTTATCAAACGCCCCCAGCGTATACCCCTGCCAGTTATTATATGATTCAGGCTCCCAGTAAAAAACACCCAAACCCATATTGTTGGGAACAGCTTTCATTTTAGCAATTAAGTCTGCATGGAACTGGTAAGAAGCCGTTGGCTGGTCCCAGCTCATTCCGGTTTCGCAAATCATCACCGGTTTCTGGTAACGGCTGATCATATCATTTACATTGGCCAGGCATTGGCTGTTTGTAGTTTGCCAGTTTGCAGGATCGGGGTATAGCGACATGCCGGTCACATCCCAGCCTGCACCGTTTGTTTTGAGTCCGTCTAAAAGCCATCTGTAAAGCGCATTATCAAAGCCGTTGGAAAGATGCAGTATTACTTTAGCATCCGGATAAACTGCTTTTACGGCGCTGTAACCTTGTTTAAACAACGCAGCAAAAGAAGCCATATTCGTAGATGCTTTTCCCATGGGCCAGAGCATGCCGTTATTGACTTCATTGCCTACCTGCACCCATTCGGGAGTAATTCCGTTTTGCTTCAGGTTATCCAATACAATATAAGTGTGATTGTAAACCGCGGTTTGCATCGCCGTTAAATCCATGGCTGCCCAGGCTGCAGGAATAGTTTGCTGACCAGGATCTGCCCAGGTATCACTGTAATGGAAATCAATCATGATACGCATACCCAGGTTTTTGGCGCGGAGTGCTTTGGCAATAACATCTGCCATGTTATTCCAGCCACCGGCCGGGTTGACCCACACTCGGATCCTGATAGAGTTCATGCCAAGGCTTTTCAGCAACTGCATGCATTCCTGTGGTTGTCCGGCTGCAGTGTAAAAACTACGGCCGGCCGATTCCATTTCCGTCACCCAGCTGATATCAGCCCCTTTTGCAAAAACAGGAGGTGGTGGTACGGGTACCGGCACAGGCTCCTTATTATTACACGCAAGAAGTAAAAGCCAGCCCAGGGCTAAGAAATAAAATGGATAGACAATCCTGCTTTTCATTATTACAATTTAAAATAAAAGGCGTCATCCTTTCGGTGACGCCTTTTAAAATATATACAATCCAGAGATTAGTTAAACGTTACAGTCTGGGCTTTTTCATCCAGTGTAATCGTATAGCTTCCGGTAGCGGCAGGTGTATTAAAGTTTGAACCACCTTCCCATTTGATTTTCCTCGGCGTACCAACACCATTGCTGCCGCCGCTGTTATCTTCATAGTCAAATGCACCCCAGTCATTACCTGCGAGGAATTTAATTTCTTTACCTCCTACCAGTGTAGCTGTAAGTGTCCATACGCCATTTCCTGCGTAAGTCATTTGGGGACTTGCACCGGGATTCCAGTCTGGAACACCCTGCAAACCATTACCCACAACACGCATTTCGGTAGCAGGACTCATTTCATATTTTACATTGTCAACATTACGGCCATCCCAGATTACCCTGTAACGTCCGGCTGTAGCGATATCAGGCATATTTGCACCATTCACTTCAAGTGTGCTGCCGCTGCCGCCTGCAGCACCATAGCTGCGTGCATTCAGAACAGTCAGGTCGCCATTGTTCCAGTCATTATGGTCAATCAGTTTCCAGCCACCGGTTGTGAAATCAGTCAGACCCACAAACAATTCCGGCTGTGAATTACCCATAGCATAGTTGGGGAACACGTTAGCCGGCGTCCAGCCAGCACCTGTTGCACCACCCACAAAGCCCATACGGCCTTCGCGGATATCGTACTTCATGAGTTCGCGGTCAATGGATATACGGTATACACCAGCTGTAGCAACAGTCAGGTTAGCACCGCCAGATGATAAATTACCACCTGAACCACCATAGTTGATAGCCCAGTCGCGGCCCTGTGTAACTTTAAATTCAGCACCGGCTGGTAAATAGATGTACATATAATACAGCTTATTCAAAGCACCGGGACGAAGGTCGCGTACAAACTCAGGAGCTGTAGGAGGATCCCAGTTTACGCCGTTTCCGGTTGCTGCCTGGTATCCACCGGGCAGGTAGAAGCGTACAATCGGGAAATAGCTGGCAATAGTTACATTAACAACATTGGAATAAGAAGTGGCACCTTGTGCAGTTACCGCTTTAACCCTGTATTCAACTTTACCAGTGTTTCCGCCGGGGATACCGGAACTCAGTGCAGTCTGGTTCATTTCACCCTGGTTCAGGCTTTTTGAATACAGATTCACACCAACAGGAATATCAATGGGAGCCACAAAATTCTTGGTGGCTGAATCATACTGTAAAGTATAAGTTACGTTTCCTGTATAACCATTAAAGGAAGAGGTCCAGGTAAAAGTATTTGACAGGTTAGCAGCTGTTGCCAGTGCGCAGGTAACATTAATGTTGGCAGTAGTCAGTACAGAAGGATCACTGTATGGAGTAACACGGATCTTCAGCACATTACTGAGATAAAGCTCATTGTTGTTACCATAAGATGATTTCACACGTACATCAATATCATAACCCACGCCCAGGGAGAAACCATAATGGAGCAGGATCGTATTCAGTTCTTTACCGGTCAGGGTAGTACCCAGTGCACCGATGATAATCTTGGTTGATGCTTTACTGAAATTCCTTCCGGTAGAGTCAATTTCAAGTACATATTTATACATACCGCTGTCCTGTGCATATTTGGGGCTGCTCCAGGAGAAAGCAATCACATTGGAGATTGAATCCGCCGGCGTTGACGTCACGGTTGCTTTGTTTGCGGTCAGCGTTACCGTCGTGCCTTTCTCGTAATAAGGCAGGTCCGGTACTTTATGGCATCCCGCGAGTGCTGATATCATCAGAGAAACCAACACTATAGATTTTATATAATTCCTCATATCAATATCTTTTTAAGAAGCTTATAATTTGGTTACGGTATACTTTCCGGTTCCGAAATTCACCACTACGCGGTGCAGGCCTAAGCCCGGGCTCGGGAACTGGGGATCAGCATCTCTTTTTTCAAAGTCGCCGGAAAACTTGGCAGTGCCATCCATTGCATGGTATTGAGTACCCCATACACCCATGGTCTGAACCAGTTTATATCCGCCGGTAGCGTTGAAAGTCATATCCAGCGAATACAGTGTAACAGAAATTTTCGTGAACTTCTGGCTCACATTGTAAGGTGCAAGCAGGGGATTATTCCATCCGCCGGGTGAAGCATCACCAACAACCCATAACTCACCGTCATTGTAACCTGCACCAGCTGTGCCGGGGGTTCAACTACGAAATCGAGGTAAGGGGTAACCGTAACAGCAAATACATTGGAATACAGCGGAACTGCTCCGCTGGCCAGTGTGGATTTGATTCTCATCTGGAGGTTATGAGGAATACCGGGAACCAGTTCCATTTTAGTCAGGAAAAGGTTCAGGTCTTTAACAGTCAGGCTAACACTCAGTTCTTTTGAAATTACCTGCTCCTGTTTTTTGGGGTTGGTGAAATTAGCACCAACCGTATCAACCTGGAGCACATAGTTCACATCCTGTGAACTGATACCTGTATTAAAGCTATAATCAGGGTTTGTCCAGCTCAGCTTCATGGCCAGGTTATTCTGGTTTGCGCGTGTCAGCACCAGAGCACCTGTTGAGGTGGAGGTTAATACGGGAGGAGTACCTCCTTCATATATAACCCGGTGCTCATCCTTCTCGCATGACGAAAAGGCTGTGGCCAGCAGGAAGGAACCGAAAAGAAGTTTTACTATATTTTTCATAATAATCTTTTTACAGTTAATGTCATTAATATCCGGTGTTTTGTGTCAGGTTGGGATTTGCAGTCCTGTTTTCAGCAGGTATCGGGAAAATATTATACTTGCTGTCAACAGATGTTCCTGAAGCCACACCACCTTTCCAGGGCCAGAGATAAGTTCCTGTAGTCAGTAATCCATAACGCACCAGGTCAGTCCTGCGATGGCCTTCCCAGTATAATTCACGGCCTCTTTCATCCAGTACAAACTGCAGAGTCAGTTGTCCCCCGGTGATATTACCGGATACATTGCCATAAGCACGGGTGCGGATATTATTAATATAAGTAAGCGCTGTACCGGCATCACCACCAGTACCACCTCTTAATACTGCTTCTGCATAAATCAGGTACATTTCTGATAACCTGAATACGGGGAAGTCAACATCAGAGAACGTGCGTGTGGGGTCAGAAACAGCACCGGCGTCTGAACGAACATTTTTATATTTCGCAACGTGCAGGCCATTATTGAAATCGCTAACATCGGGAATCAGCAGCTGAGAAGCGCCAGTCCCGAATTTTGTTGTTGTGAAAATCGCACGCTTGTCACTTGCACCTGTTAAATCAGAGAACAGGTTGCCAAAAGCTGCAGTAGCACGGTATCCGTACCAGCCACCAGCCACACCATAATCATCATGGTCATCACCGGAAGCGCAATGCACAAAGAATGTAGTGTTACCATAAGCCTGGGTCCGGGCACCATCACAATTGATGGCAAACATGAACTCATCTTTGCGTTTGTCATTATCAGCCATGAACAATTGTCCGTAATTGCTGTGCAGGGTATAACCGGCACCAATTACTTTCTTGGCATAAGTGATCGCATCTGTATATCTCGGTGTGCCTGTATAAACACCGGCATTGAGGTACAAACGGGCCAATAAAGCCCATGCAGCACCCTGGTCAACGCGGCCATACTCGGCAGACTTAGCTGTACCCAGTTCAGTTTCGATCGCTTTCAGTTCTGTTTCAACATAAGTGAACAGTTCAGAGCGGCTTTTTTCGCCGGGTAAATCTGTACCAATTAAATTGGTTTCATCAATAAATGTTGATTTTCCAAAAAGGTCCATCATCACCCAGTAATTGAAAGCACGGAGGAAACGGGCTTCACCTCTTGACTTATTGATGTCAGTTGCATCAGCACCTGTGATATTCCTGGACGTCAGCTTATCAGCTGTGGATTCACGGAGATACTCATTAATCAGGGTGATGTTATAAATAGGACGTGCATAAATACCTTTCAGGAAAGGATCCGCACTGTTCCATTTCATACTATGGAAGTCTTTGATGGTCTGGTCATTCCAGCCACAAACGGCTTCATCGGTAGGCAGCTCTTCGCAGTTGAACAACATGCGGATAAATGCCACCTGTGAACCTTCATCCAGTCCGCCTGCAATATCAGGTGAACCGGCAGGTCCGCTGTTACCAGTAATAGATAAGGTGCCGTAAATTTTTGCGAGCACACTTTTATATCCGGCTGCTGTGGAGTAAGTTTTCTCGGGGGTCAGGTCATTAACAGGAAACAAGTCCAGCTTTTTAGCGCAGGACGTTACCAGCGACACAACCAGAAAACCCAGCAGGAACTTAAAAATTGATTGAGGTTTCATATTGGTAAATCGTTTAATTAATTAAAAATCAAGATTGGCACCTAATGAGAACACTCTCGGGCGGGGATAAATAACATTGTCCACACCAGAGTTGCTGGAATTCTCAGGATCCAGTCCGCTGTATTTTGAAATCACGAAAACATTCTGAACGCTGGCAGAAATCCGGAGGCTGGCTTTTTTATTCCATACCTGACCGAAATTATATCCCAGGTTTATATTATCGAGGCGGAAGAAAGATGCGTTCTCGATATAGTAATCTGATAAATACCTGTTGTTGGTAAACAGAGTTTCTTTGTAACTGGCGGCCACGTTGTGAATAAAATTCAACGGGTCTTTCACATTACGCAGTGTACCATTACCGGAAGCAAAGTTGTTGTAGAGATAGTTACCAAATGAACCATGACCGGCCAGACCCAGACTGAATTTTTTATAATTCACCTGTGTATTCACACCCACCATAATATCCGGGGCTGGATTCTTATACAGATAACGGTCGAGATCATCAATTGCACCATCCCTGTTGAGGTCTTCATATAAACCATCAATCGGTGCACCTGTCTGGTCATACACTTGTTTGTAAACAAAATATGTATAAGGAGCATATCCAACCGCAAACTTACCAATGTTATTACCTGTACCACCGGCAATGCCGCTTACAGGAATACCAGTGAAATTGGGGTCAGAGTATTTCAGCAGGTTGGTGATTTTTGTTT
Organism: Chitinophagaceae bacterium; assembly: GCA_016720825.1. GTDB lineage: Bacteria > Bacteroidota > Bacteroidia > Chitinophagales > Chitinophagaceae > JJ008. The sequence goes on from JADKJV010000020.1 coordinate 43,308, forward strand.
CATTGTATGTAAAGTTGAAACCAAAATCCCATGTCAGGTCTTTCGTTTTAACCGGCGTTGTATTCAAAGTGAATTCAACCCCTTTATTTTCCATGTTACCAACGTTAGTCACGAGGGTGATATCAAAGTTGGAACCGGGAGCCACAGGAATTGCACTCAGCAGGTCTTTGGTTTTTTTCTGGTAGAAGTCAACGGAACCGGAAATACGTCCGTTCAGGAAACCAAAGTCAAGCGCCAGGTTAGTTGTTGTGGTAGTTTCCCATTTCAGCTTGGCGTCATAAGCTGCGGGACGAAGGAAGCTGTAAAAGGTTGTGCCAAACTGGTATTGGGCTGAATTGTTGCTCTGAGAATAACGGGGCAGGTAAGGATAATATTCAATACCATCCTGTTGTCCGGTAACACCCAGTCCAAAACGAAGTTTCAGTTCAGATAAGATGCGTGTATTGGGGAATAACTGGTCTCTCAGTTTCCACGCAAATGCACCGGCAGGGAAATAACCCACGCGGTTATCAGGAGAGAATTTAGAACTCGCATCACGGCGTACAGAACCTGTAAGCAGGAAGTAATTCCAAACAGTCAGGTTAATACGTCCGATATATGATTCAAGTCTGTATTCAGGTTTATCAGTCAGGAAAGTAGGCTCTGTACCTGCGATGGTATCCTTTTTCTGGGGATTGTTCGCATCTGCAATGGCACGGTAGCTTTTGGCAGGATAGTTAAATACGTTGGTATAAAAATCCTGGTAGCTGTGCCCAACCAGTATATCCACTTTACCTTTAATGGCTTTGATGTCCTTATTATAGAACAGGAATACATCAGCCAGCAGGTTATTCTTTTTCTGCTGGTAATAGGCTTTGCGTCCGCCTGTATGCCAGTTGGTAACCAGGATGGAATCAATATTATCATTGCCTTCACCATGGGCATAATCCATACCCAGGTTAAACATCACATGCAGGTCGGGGAAGAATTTCAGTTTATAATCAACACCGAAACTGGTAATAAACCTGTCAACTGTTGATTTATTATCCCTGAACTGGAGTAATGAAAGCGGGTTAGGCTGTGAAGAACCACCGTTGGTACCAATGGGTTTGCCATCAGCCTGCAGCCATTCGAAGTTGCCACCATATTTATTAGTTGCAGTCAGCGCCTGTGTGGGGTCAAAAGAAGCAGCAGCACCTACTGCACCGGCATCTGCAAAGTTGTTAGTGGTATGACTGTATTTCAACGCGAAGTTGATCGAGAGATAATCATTCAGGAATTTGGGGTTCAGGTTCAATGAAGCAGTCAGCCTGCTGAAATTATCCGTTTTCAGGATACCATTCTGATTCAGGTAACCCATTGAAGCCCTGTAAGGATACTTACCACCCATTGCACCGCTGGCACTGATTGTATTTTCAAAAGCAACAGCAGTACGGTAAATCTGTTTCTGCCAGTCTGTATTAGCCTGGCCATACAGGTTCTTGTAAGTGTTAAGTCCTGTTTCAGCAGCGTCAGCATCAATAATGCTGCGGATCTGGTCACCATTCAGTACATCTACTGTGTTGGTCACCTGGCCTGCAGACACCATTGCATTGTAATTCAATTTCATTTTTCCCTTCACGCCTTTCTTGGTAGTAATGATCAGCACACCATTGGAAGCGCGTGAACCATACAGCGCCGTAGCAGATGCATCTTTCAATACACTGATAGACTCAATATCGTTCGGGTTAATCGTATTCAGCAGGTTGCCGGAACCGGCAATGCCATTGCTTTCAACGGGAACACCGTCAATAACAATCAGCGGATCATTACTGGCACGCAGTGATGAACCACCCCTGATACGGATACGGCTGCCGCCACCGGCATAACCACCACCGGAAGTAATCTGCAAACCAGCTACCTTACCCTGCAGTAACTGCTCGGAAGAAGCAATATTTCCTTTCTGGAAATCCTTGGCTGAAACGGAAGTAACCGCACCAGTCAAATCACCTCTTCTCCGTGTACCATAAGATACCACCACCACTTCACCAAGTGAATTGTTGTTGGCTGTAAGTGCTACGGCCAATGAAGTCTGGCCATCAGCAGAAATTTCGCGGGGAACAAATCCAACCGAAGTAAATACCAGCATCGCGCCGGTTTCAGGAACAGAGATTCTGTAAGTACCATCAGCAGCAGTCTGTGCCGCCGTACGGGTACCTTTTAGCGTAACAGTTACACCGGGCATCGCAGATCCATCCTTTGAATCTGTTACTTTACCGGTCACCACTTTCTGTCCAAAAGAGATTTGAACTGTTAATGTCAGCAAGAGTATGCCGACTGCTCGCAAGAGTTTGTTAAAAAGCATAAAGCAATCATTAATTGTGATGCAATGTAATACCGAATGTGTATAAATCACACAATGTTATTCCAATATTTTTTTCCCTGCCCTCACTTAAGTCATACTTAACCCTGATAAATATCATACCCGTTGAGGGGGAATGAATACTCTACAAAAAACCTAGATTAATATTTGAATACCAGATGTTTAATGTTTTTGCGGAAATGTTTCCGCAAACTGAAGCCGATATAGTTTTCCAGGCCTGTGGGATACATCTTTTTCCATTTCCTTTAAATCCACCAGCCAACCCTTATTGGAGATCTTTTTCCTGAAATTCCTCCTGTCGAGCTCCTGACCCTGTATCGCTTCATATAATTCCTGTAATTCCCGAAGCGAAAATTTTTCGGGTAACAAATGAAACAACACCGGTGTTTCCATAGACATATGCCGGAGTTTGGCAAGGCTTGTATCAAGAATCAGTTTGTGATCAAACGCCAGTTGTTTGATTTCATATACAGGCATCCATTTCAATAAAGGATTACTGAGCTGCAGCCCGTCATGTTTGATATTTAATAAAGAATAATACGCCACCGTAAACACCCTGCCCGATGGATGGCGGTCTGTATCACCAAAGGCCTGCACCTGTTCCATATAAACGCCATCAAGTCCCGTTCTTTCTTTCAGTATCCGCTGCGATGCAGACTGCAGGTCTTCATGCGGACCCACCAGGTCGCCCAGCAATGAAAATAAATTTTTAAATTCCTCCAAGTCAGAAGGCATCACCAGTACTTTCAGCTTCCTGTCTTCATACCCGAATATCACACAGTCAACAGATACCGCAGCATGGAAATAATCCTTGTGGATTTTTTTCTCAGCCGCAGCTGTTTTCATGGGAAGGGTTTGCGTTTTCAGTTCTGCATTCATACATCAGGGTATAACAAGTTTCACAGAACGGATGATACTGCCAGCCGTCAGCCTGATCATATAAATTCCCGCAGGTAACTGCTGCAGTTTTGCAGGCAATGTTACCTGGTGTAATCCTTTCACCAGGTTCCTTGAAAATATCCCGGAGATATACTGACCCTGCATATTTATAAGATCCGCCTGCAATAAACCAGTAGCGGGCATATTCACTTCCAGAACAGATGCAGCCGACAAAGGATTGGGATAAACCTGTCCGCGCATGCCTTCATAAGGACTTACCGGACCCGTTACACCTGTTACTACTGCATTCACCAGGTTCCGGTTGAGGTATACATGGTATTCCCCGGGCTGTAACGTGATACTTTGTGCAGCACCGGTAGATGTGAATGTTCCTCCATTGAGATAATCATACCAGGTACCGGCCACCGGGAAAGTAACATTGGCTGATTGTGCGGTAACATCAAAGTTGCCGATTACAACCAGTGAAGAACTGTCTGTGGCGCTACGTACCCGCATCCACTTAAAGCCACCAGCCATACTTTTGTCCAGCTGGATATTATTAGCGATAAATGCATCTTTATAAAAAGGATGGAAACGGAGTTTATTCAGGGCCGAATAAATATCATACAGACGTTTACGCTGTATCACCGCCAGGTAATCCCAGCGGATGGGTTTATTCGACAAGCGGCAATTCGTATTGATCGTACCATCGGTGCAACGGTTAATGGAAAAATCATAACCCTGTTCACCAAACTGCCAGATCATTTTCGGGCCGGGAGCCGACAGGAAGAAACTAGCGCATAATTCAATTCTTTTCAGCGCGGTGTTCAGCTCCAGAATATTGTGAGCAGCATTGGTGCTATTACCAAACTGCAGGTTCTTATACATCATCCTTTCTTCATCATGGCTTTCCATATAACCCACCAGGTGGGCATTGCTCCAGCCGCGCTGGGTATGGAGAAAACCTTCAAAGTTTGAATTGGACGTGAAACCCATCGCCGCTTCCTGGAAATTCACAGTATTGTTTCCCCAGAGCAGCATACCATAATTGGATAATTCAATCTCTTCGCTGTTGTCTGCAAAATGCTCGAGGATTACATAACTGCCCGGTGCTTTCAGCTGGCAGGTATCGTAATACCTTTTCCAGATAGCTACCCGGCTGGCATCATATTGTCCCCACAGGGAAACGTTGGTGCCTGAATTGGTTTGCGTAAATCCTTTCGATAAATCGAATCGGAAACCATCTACTTTGTATTCCTGCAGCCAATGTTCTACTACCCGGGTAGTGAAATATCGTGTAGCTAAACTTTCATGGTTGAAATCGTTGAACACACTGAATGGGTGTGTGGCGGTTACATTCAGCCAGGGATTATTGGCTGCGGGCTGGTTCAATGAAGAATTCCAGTAAAGTTGCGCCAGCGGGTTAGCGCCGGTGGTATGATTCAGTGCAATATCCATGATCACCGCAATGCCTCTTTTATGGCAGCTGTCAATAAATTCTTTCAGTGTATTCTTGGGACCATAATATTTATCCGGTGCCAGGAAATACGCCGGGTTATAACCCCAGCTTTCATTGCCGTCAAATTCATTCAGCGGCATGATCTCAATGGCATTCACACCCATGTTCTTCAGGTAATTCAAAGTGTCACGCATGGTATTCCAGTCGTGCGCCAGCAGGAAATCACGCAGCAGCACTTCATACACGACCAGGTTTTTCTTATCGGGTCTTGTAAAAGAGGGCACTGTCCAGTTATAAGTTGGTGCATTGGTTTGCAGCAGGCTTACTATTCCGGTTTGACCGGCAGGATAAGTCCGCAGACCTGGATAAGTTGCAGCGGTAATAAAATTATCATTCGAAGGATCGAGAATTTTTTCTGCATAAGGCTCTCCTACTTTCATAGTGCCATCCACCAGGTATTGGAAAGCGTATTCCTGTCCGGAAGTGAGACCGGTTATCCGCAGCCACCAGTAATTCCCGTCTGGTGTTTTATTCATTACATAAGCAGATTGCTCCGCCCAGTTGCTGCCCGGAAATTCACCGATTACAGAAACCCTTGTTTTACCGGGTGCATATAATACCAGCACGGCAGATGTATTGCCTGCTTCATAGTTAATGCCATCGCGCACACCGGGTGGTAATGGTGCAATGTTGGGAGCGAGGCTTACAAAAAACCTGAGTGTATCTGTTTTAGTAGTGGCACCTACTGTAGCTTCAGCAACAATAACCTGGTTACCGCTGGTGATAATCGTTGGTGAAGCGGAAATGGTGCTGACTGAATTCGTGCTGATCACCACGTTGCCATTCAGCGACAGTTTCATATTGTCAGCAGTGGCATTGGCAACCGCAGTCAGGCTGATACTTTCGCCTACTGCTTTATTAATAGGTTCCGGTACCGGAATATATGTGGGTTGAAAAGGAGGCGTGGTGAAACGGGTAGCGAGTGTGGTTGAATAAACCGGTATATACATATCGGATGCATCGGTATTACGCTGCACGGTTGTACCGGCGCCATTCCGGAACAGGATACAGATTTTCTGAATGGTTTCTCCAGCTGGTACGGCAAAAAAAGTGCGGATGTTACTAATGGTATACTGCCATTGGTTACCACCGAGTGAAACGGCCTGTGCCGCAGCATTGGTTGTAGCCCAGGTAAATTTTACATATTTCCAGTCGGCACCGGATGTACTGAGGTTGGTAATCACGCCCACGTGCACATACACATCAGCTGGTGTGGCATAATTCAGTAATCCCTGGTTGCCCTTCGCGGCATTCATGGTGATTACGATATTATCATTGTCTTTGGGAAAGGCGGGAGTCCACGTTAACAACTGTGCTTTTGAAACAGACAGCAACAGCATCATTACTCCGCAGAGTAAAATTGTTTTTTTCATATGAGGCAATTTGTCAGTGAGGTTCCGCACCGTCGTTACGGAAGCCCTGGTTAATGGCAGAATTAAGTGAAGGTAGGGAATATGTACTTTTTACACATTGATTTTGGTAAAAAATCATTTTCTATTCCGGTTTTTGGGTTTGGCTTGAAGTTAGGTTGTTGATAATGTGAAAATTGCAGTGATTATAAGTGAGGAAGATATTTAGATGGAGTATAAAAACAATTATCGCAATGGCGATATGTCCTGCCCTTCATTACATGAGACTCCGGGTTATATACATGGCCGCAGCGGCGCAAAGACGCGGAGATCGCAGGGTGTTTATTCTGCGACCTCCGCGTCTCAGCGTCTCGGCGGTTATTGTATTCTATGCAATACAATTAATAGACTTACTCAAGTTTCAAATGGCTTCCCTGTGGCTATATTAAGGTCACCGGCAATGCATTGGCTGTAAAAGATGTAAATGGATATAGCACCCCATTATATCCGGTATTTCTTAGTAAATTTAAATTACCCGGCAAGCAGACCGCTCACTGCATCAACCCTACGATGCTAAATAACATTTAAAGAACAGACACACATGACAAATGCCGTAGAAATTGACCACCTGTCTAAAGATTACGGCAAGCTCCGGGCATTAGATAATATAATACTCAGTGTTCCCCAGGGGGCTATTTACGGATTGGTCGGCCCGAATGGTGCAGGAAAAACCACGCTCATCAAAACACTGGTGGGGACGCTGAAACCCACAACGGGCAGTGTGAAAGTTCTGGGGCTAGATCCATTACAAGACAAATGGAAACTACGCAAACACATCGGTTACATGCCGCAGACAGCCGCTTTATATGATGACCTGTCGGCCAAAAAAAATATCCTCTTTTTTGGTGCTGCACAAAATGTTCCGGATTTAGAAAAAAAAGCAGATGATATTTTAGCTTTTGCTGAACTGACAGACCGTGGCAATGACCTTGTACGGACTTTCTCAGGAGGTATGAAAAAAAGGGTTTCGCTCTGCTGTGCCTTAATACATCAGCCAAAAATTGTTTTCCTGGATGAGCCCACGGCTGCGATTGACCCCCATTTAAAAATTGAGTCGTGGAACCTGTTTCGCAAGCTGGCCAAATCAGGCGTGACATTATTTATCAGCACCCACCTGATGGATGAAGCCTTGCTGTGTGATAAAGTCACCATTCTTGGAAACGGGAAAATTATTGCGGTAGACACACCACAGAAATTACTGGAAAGGGGCAAAACGAAATTAAAATATTCCGAAAACGGGGAGGTAAAAGAAAGCATTTTGGATTCAACACCGGAAAGTCTGGCTAACGAATTACAGAAATTGGGTTTGAACCAAAATATTACTTCCATTTCATTACAGCCAGACAACATAGAGAATATTGTTCTTGGCATTATCGGGGAAAAACAAAATTCAGAATCAACGGGATGAATACTTTTATAATAGCGAGGCGGATTTTAAACCAATTGCAAGGCGATAAAAAATACCTTGCCCTTTCTATTATTGCCCCGCTCATTATTATCTATTTCCTGAAACTGCTATTTAACGCTTTTCCGCCCAATGTTCCGATAACAAATTTTACCATCCCGATTGGTGCTTTAATTGTGCATTTTCTCAGTTTTCTTTTATGTGCCATACTGCTTGTACAGGAAAGAACGAGAGGAACTTTAGAGAGAATGCTTATCAGCGGGTACCGCCGAACATCAATCATTGGCGGTTATACCCTTGGCTATTTAGGCCTGGCAACTATACAGGCGGCAGCAGTACTTTTTGAATCACTCTGGCTTTTTAACCTGGATTATAGCGGGCAGACGATTTTCCTTTTATTCATAGTTATCTGGCTGCTTGCCGTTGTATCGGTGATGCTCGGGATTTTCATATCCACATTTGCACAAAACGAAGGGCACGTTTTCCCGTTTATACCCCTGATCATTCTCCCTTCCGTTTTCCTGACAGGATTAATTATTGATACAAACACGCTTCCGGGGTGGGCTGCATTTATTGGAAAATGCCTGCCCCTTCATTATGCAGTTAATATTATTCATGAAATCATAAAACCAACATATTCCTTGTCCAGTACTTATTTGGATTTTACAATCCTGATTGGGTACATTTTCCTTTTATGGATACTTGCTTCACTTACACTGAAAGAAACGGAGTGATAGGGGTATATAGAATACAATAACCGCAAAGACGCAAAGGCGCAAAGCCAAGAGTTTTATTATTTGAACATTCTGGATTAAATACAATGACCGCAGAGGCGCGGAGGCGCGGAGGTCGCAGGGTGATCACTTTGCGTCTTTGCGGTTACTGTATTCTACGCAATACGATTAATAGACCTGTTCGAGTATATAGAGGCTTCTGCTGCCAATGCTTTTATCTCCGAATAAATAATAGCCGTCAAAGGCGGATTGAGTTTTTTTAAATATCCTTAGATAAGTTTAATTTCAACAAGACTTGTCCTAAACACCCGGTAACCTCAATCATCAGGTATGAAAAAGAAATCCCTCTTCGTAATACTGCAACTCCTTTGCCTCACCGCCCTTTCCCAGCCTTATGTTGATCCCTTACAAATCCGTTATACATTGGCCACGAGATCTTCCGGGCAGAGCAGGGGCACACCATTCAGTCATCTCTGGATTGGCAGCGATATCCCGGTAGAATTAAAAACCAAAACCTATTTACTGCTCAGCCCTTATTACGAATCCTGGCAAATTGATTCGGCCAAAGTAAAGAACAGCATCCCGCATGTACAGGGACTGGTGCTGCCCGTTGGCGTATTACTGCCACTGAAAAACCCAAAATGGATGCTTTCACTCACCGGCATTGTGAGATCAAACGGTGAAAACCTATTCGGGAAAAATACTTTCCAGGGCGGCGGCGCCGGATTCCTGAGCTACGAAAAATCTCCCGGAAAGAAATGGAGGTTTGGTGTTTATGTAAACACTGATTTCTTTGGACTGTTTGTAATGCCGCTGGTGGGCGTAGACTGGAAAATAAATGACCGCAACTATATGTTTGGCCTCCTGCCCGGCCGGTTCACCTTCGAGCACCGTTTCAATAAAAGCCTCTATGGCGGATTCACCTTCCGCGCCATCACCAGCAGCTTCCGGCTGGCCAACGGGCCATATGCAAGAATAGATGATAACCAGCTGTCGGCTTTCCTGGATGTATATCCTGCGAAGAAATTCTGTTTAACCCTTGAACCAGGTTTTGGTATCATGCGTAAACTGCGTACGGGCATTCAGGAAAAAAAATACCTGACTGATGGGAAATGGGGGGATGGGTTTTTTATAAAGATTAGTGCGGCTTTCCGGATTCGTTTTTCTAATACAGAAACCACAAAGGGCACAAAGTAAATACATAAAGTGCACCAGGTTTGACCACTCAGTGTTCTTTGTGTATTTACTTTGTGCCCTTTGTGGTTAATGTATTTTACTTCCTCATCGGCTGCCTCTTCCAATAAGTCAACGACCTCCACACCCACTCAAACGGCCCAAACCGGAAATACCTCAGCCAGATCGAAGAAAATATCATCTGGAAAACCCACACCCCAAACACCACATAATAAATCTGGTGAAAACGCAGGTGCCCGAAGTAACTGAACCCATATCCATAGAATATAAATGTGCAGATGATACTCTGCATGAGGTAATTCGTAAATGCCATTTGCCCCACATTGGATAAAGCCCGCATCAGCCAGTTCACCACACCACTCCGGAACACCAGCATCAGCAAACTCGCATGCCCGATCGTAACCGGTATCCGCCTGAACTCTGCAAACACCTGGTGCGAAACCCGCCAGCGGTCAATGTATGCACCAAACTGGCCAAAACCCATCCAGCCTTCGCTGAACAACGACCAGGCAATGGGTAATCCGACTCCATAACCAATCAGCAGCCACATCACATAGGTGGAGGTGCGCAGCTTATTGGTGAAAAATCCCCAATGGAAAAGCGCCATGCCTAAAAACATCATCACCAGCAAATCCCATACGCCATCATACATATAACTGACTTCTGAGCCCACATTCACCGGGATCATGTGATTGAAAACTGTGAAATAATCACCACGCATCTCGCGGAGGTTTTTGGCGGAAGCAGCCGTATCGGGCTTAAAGTTTTTTTCCATCTCCGTCCATTGGGCAATGGCACTGTTCTGTTCTTCCGTGAGTGTTTTATTTGCTTTTTTAGCAGCCGCGGCTTCGTTATATGCAATCTTCTGTTCACGCAGTTCACTCCAGCCCCATTGCTGCTTGATCATACCAATGGACATACAGGCAAGTGCAATCACCAGCAGCCATTTTGCATTCAGTTTACGGAAAGGAAACAAAATCATACCGGCAAGTCCGTAGAAAAACAGGATATCCCCTTCCCATAAAATCACAAAGGCATTGATTAACCCGAAGAATACCAGCCAGAGCAAACGGCGGTAATAATAATAAGCCACTGGTGTGCCACCGGGTGTTTCTTTTTTATTCTGCATGAACAGGATCATGCCCGCACCAAACAGCATGGAAAACAATCCGCGCATAGTGCCTTCAAAACAGGTCATCACAACGGCAAACGTGGAATAATCGGCACCGGCCCGCGGACCGGTCACCAGGCTATACCAGAAATCATTGTTCATTGAAAAGCCGGGGATGTTCATCAGCAGGATGCCCAACAGGGCAAAACCGCGGATGGTGTCAATGCTTTTGATCCGTTCGGTGGTTTCCACCGGTTTGACCATTGAAATAACGGGAGTGGTATGCTGATCCATACAATTTTTTTTAAGGTTTAATCAAAACTGTGAACTGGTTTCTTCTGCCGGCAGCCGGTTGGGCAGCCTTTTCCGGTACACCAGGCAATGCCAGGCCCATTCGAGCGGCCCCTGCCGGAAATACCTCAGCCAGAACACAGAAAACACAAACTGTATCAGCCATATCTCTGCCACCACGCCATATAAAAGTTTTTGCGAATGGTGTCCGTAATAACCAAATCCGTATCCATAGTATAATAATGTGCAGCAAATAACCTGCAGTACATAATTCGTCAGTGCCATCCTTCCAACACAGGCCAGCGCCTGCCATAGCCATTTCAGGATATTCTGCCGGATCAGCCATAGGAATAATGCCGTGTATCCGGTAGCCAGTATGATTCTTTCAAAAGGATAAAACATATTGTACGGCAATAACCGGTGACCGATAAACAGGTCGAAATTCATGAACGCCGCATTTTTTGAATGCATCCTGAACCAGGCTAAGGCTAGTCCTGCCAGGATACCCCCTGCGCCGATCAGCAGCAACCGCGAAGAAGGAAAACGGTTACTGAAAAACCCAAGTCCCAGCAGCGCCATACCCCAGAACACCGAAGCCGCCGTTTCCCAAACACCAATCTGGTAAAACCACCAGGATTGTTTGCCCTTTGCTTTAAATAACAAATGATTCCAGGCTTTGCCCCAGCTGCCACGCATGGCTTTTTCATCAGCAGTAATGGCAGACATATCAAACTTGAATGAGTTCTGCTTGCCCGTCCATTTGCCTTTTTGTTCAGCCTGCTCTTTGGTGAGTGTATCTTTTTTAGCGGCCAGCGAATCCGCTGTTTTTAACTTTTGAATATCTGCAGCAGCCATGGCCGGATTATTGGCGCGCGTGGTGCTGTCTTTCACCGCCCGGGCTGTACTGTCGGCTTTGAATTTTTTCTCGACCGCCATCACCTTCTCATACTTCTTAAAATCTGATTGATCATCAGCGTATGTCCAGTACAGCTTACCGGAATAAGCCAGTGCGCAGAACATTGCAGCGATCACAAGCCCCTTTGTTTTCATTCTCGCAAAACCAAATGCGAGGATGCCCACCACCCCAAACTGGAAAAGCATATCACCGGGCCATAATAATATAAATGCATTGAACACCCCGAAGATGATCAGCCAGATCATACGGCGGATATGTGCATCTTCCGCGGGGATTTCCTGTTTGTCATTTTTTTTCTGAAGGAAGAGCAGGATACCGGCGCCGAAGAACATGGCCAGCATGGTACCCATTTTCCCTTCAAACAGCACAGAGATCATAAAATAGATCTTATATGGCCATCCATGGGGGTGGTTTGGAGCCAGAGTTGCCGCATGTCGGATAACCCGCCCAGTTGCCTGATCATGATCAGCAACACACCGGTAATGGCTATGCCGCGTAATACATCAAGGGAAAAAATACGATTGGATACAGCGCCGCCTGCAGGGGCGGCAGTACCCTGGTTTGATTGAAGCATGATGGTTGGTTTTGTGGCGTTTCCCGGGTACTATTTCTAAATATAAACAAATCACTGTTGTGCTAAAAAATAATTTATCCCGCGTGAAAATGACAGGTTTCCCTGCTTTATGTTTCATGCGCTCATGGTTTTTACTTATTCTCAAAAAAAACCTGACCAGTAAGATGCAGAATCATTTGCCGGCGCATGGCCTGTTTATAATTTTGTGATGCTTCGTGCAGGTCAGTGCACTGATCCGGACCTTTAAAAAAACTAAAATCCATCAGCCGCTGGCAATATCCTGTCCCGGAATTCCAATTCCCATTGTCTTTTATGGTATTTCAGCAGGATACACGGATGTTTCCTCAAGTTGTATCAAAATCAAAAGTTGATTTTTTGAATAACCCTGAGTATGGCTGGCTTCATTCCGGGAGCCGGCCTTTTTGCGTGTATCCACTTAGGTTGATTTATACCCACACCTTTATTTTGCTGAAATACTGATAAATATCATCCGGTAATTGTCTGAACTCATTTGCAATTCTGCCTGTAAATGATACCTTTCTCCTGTTAAAATGCCTGTGTACCCCAGGTATTGATCCGACCACCTCAACAGCGGCCAGAAAAATACCAGGCCATACAGGTAGTGATGAAATCCACCTATAATCACTATCGCTATGAAAAAAAATTTTATCCTTCTGATCGCAACCTTCATTATTTCCTTTACAGCATCTGCACAGGTTACAGTTACTCCTTTATCATTTACTGCCACGATGCAGGAAAAAACCGTTTTACTGCAATGGTCAATCAGCACCAGCACCAATGCCCGTTTTTACTGGGTGGAGCATAGCCTGAACGGACTGGCCTGGAATGTAGTAGCTACTGTTAATCTGTATGATGAGCTGAATGATGATTATCATTATTCTTTCGTTCACCAAACACCTGCCAAAGGCGTGAACTATTACCGCCTGATGCAAATGGAAGTAAACGGCCGCAGCGGCTTTACCGCCAGCGTAAGCGTGAACTATAATAACCGCGTCACCAGCGATTTTTATGTATACCCCAATCCGGTAACCGGCGGCACATTGCAGCTCAAACTGAAAAATGATGCGCCTGTTTACCTGATGAACCAGTCCGGACAGATTTTATTCCAGACACAGTTTACTGCCGGACAACACAGTATTTCAGTTGGTCAGTATCCCCGCGGATTTTATATCGTCAGGGCCGGAACAGAATCTTTAAATGTAGCACTGCAATAAAACCATGAACCTTTCTGCATATAACCGGCCTCAAGGCCGGTTTTTTTATACCCCTCCTGATGTGCGTCAGGCTGCTGTATGTTGCCGCTTTGTACTTTACGCTCCTTACTTTTAAAACAATCATCATGCTGAAATATTCTTTGCTGCTTGTATG
>JADKJV010000021.1 GCA_016720825.1 Chitinophagaceae bacterium
ACACCAGCTAAGTACAAAGCCTGGCATAGGTATAACAGGCTTACCCGGGGTGTTTGCCTGTGAAATATTTCGAAGACGAATCTCCTGATTGCAATGTAAAAAGTCACACAGAGCAATTATCGATGTGAATTGCTACCTATCATAGTGAGATTACCTATGGTTTTGAAAGCCCCGATGGAAAGACGAATATTGTGAGCCTGCGCCGGGAAATATGCTAAATTAGACAGGCGGGTGCCAGAAACCGGACGTTAGCGGTAACCAAATCAATTTTGCAAGAAATACAGCCATTTAAAAAAAAATTCAAATATGATTTAAATGGAGAATCCGAAATCAAAGAAAGAACTGAAGGAAGCGTATAAGGCGATGAAGTTTAGAATGGGCGTTTTCCAGGTGAGAAACCTGATAAACAATAAAATCTATATTGACAGCAGTGTTAATCTGGATAAAATATGGAACCGCCATCGTTTACAACTAAATTTTGGGAATCATCCAAATGCAGTACTTCAAAACGATTGGAAACAATCTGGCGAGGACAATTTTGTTTATGAAATTTTGGGGGAAATAGAAGAATCAGAAAATTCAAATTTAGATTACGCCAAAGAGGTTAAAGTGCTCGAACAAATGTACATCGAAGAGTTAAGCCCATTTGATGAAAAGGGTTACAACCAAAAAGCATAAGTAAATTTATTTTACAACTTTCTGGGGTATATAGCAATTTTACCAATTGTTGTTTTTAGGCACTACACTATAAAAATCAAACCAACGTATGCCTGGAATAATAGTTGAGCTTATAGTGTCCTGGCTGCTGCTATGGCTATTTTTCAAAAAAGGTTTGCTGGTTTTGGGTATCGTTCCAACGCAAAGCCGGCTTTTTAATCTTCTCTTTGGTATTTTAATAGCAGCCGTTTGTGGTACGCTTTACTTTTTATCCTTCACTTTATTTACAGCTAACAAATGGACGCTTCATCATGAATTTACCGGACAAACGTTATTGGCCAGCTCGTGGTGGACACTGAAATCAGTGCTATTTGAGGAATTCATTTTCAGAGGTGCTTTACTTTATATACTGATCAAAAAATTTGGCGTCAGGACTGCTATCCTGACTTCTGCCGTATGCTTTGGGGTTTACCATTGGTTTACGACCGGAGCCCTGGGAAACCCTTTACAAATGGCCCTGATTTTCATACTGACAGGAATTTGGGGAGCTATGTTCGCCTTGGCGTTTGCCAGGACAAAATCTTTATACCTGCCTATCGGACTTCATTTTGGCTGGAACTTTATAAACACAGTTATCTTTTCGCAAGGTCCCCTGGGAAAGCAGCTTTTAGTTCTTAATGGTGAAGAGAATTTGGGAGTAGCATTATCGGTGGTTGTCTTTATTTTCCAGCTTTTGGCCGTGCCGGCAGTCGCTTATTGGTATCTCCATTTTCTATCCCAAAAGCAAGTAACTACTATTGACACA
Source organism: Chitinophagaceae bacterium (assembly GCA_016720825.1). GTDB lineage: Bacteria > Bacteroidota > Bacteroidia > Chitinophagales > Chitinophagaceae > JJ008. Next base: position 1,463 of record JADKJV010000021.1, read on the forward strand.
GAAACAAAAGCCGCTGACATTGGGAGTGGCAATAGCGGGGTTTGACCTATCCCTGCACTGCGGCCTGGACGGGGGCAGTCTGGCTTTAGATCTTAATATTTAACTTTATCAAAGGTCAGGCTTCGGTTCAGGGAGGACGGATATAAAATTTCCCACGATCAGCTAGCCTGACACCAGCAGTAATTTTTACAAACCATGAAACTTCGTAGAATACTGATTGCGGCTATTTTTATATCTGCAACCCAAATGTGCAGCGGGCAAACCAATCTATTAGACAGTTGCGGAATGAATTCAAATCCATTACTGAATAAGTATGAAATCTCGGTGTTAGACAGCCTTTTTTTTACCAGGAAAAAGCCAATAACTGGCGGATTTAATTTTTCAGGCAAAAGAGTGGCTTTTTACTCTTGCACTAAAAACTCAAATACAAAGGGAGATGGCTTATTATCAAAAAAAGACTTTTTTAGCCTCTGCAGACCAGACTTCAAAGGGCACGCCGGAAGAGGATTTATTACTTTCACCGAAAGCGAAAAGGCGGAATCAAAAGGCTATGATGTCGTAATAATAATCGATTGCCCTTATAGCGCAATAGACAAAGCGGCCTTGATCCAAAAACTACAACAAATTAAATACGACGAGTAAAACTAAGGCTGACACCGGGTTTGGCGCAAGCCTGGCCTCCGGTGGCTGCCACTTTATAAAAATCAATCATGACGGGTTACAAAAAGGAATCAATATCACTGCTTTTATTTCTAATTCTTTTTTCAACAGGATTTTCTCAAAAGATATTAATCCCATACAGGAATAAAAACCTCTGGGGATATGCCGATACAAGCGGAGTTATCAAAATAAAGCCCATTTACGACAGTGCGGATTTCTTCAATTTTTCGAAAACTGTAACTGAAGTTTACAAAGACAGGAAAGTCAGTCTAATTACTATTGACGGAAACCTGCTGTTTCCACTTTCTGATTCGTATCAGATCTTTGGGAACAACTACTTTGTAACAAAAGACAAGAAGCAAGGTGTATATTCTAAAACGGGTAAGCTGTTAGTTCCCATTGAGTATGATCTTATTGAATGCACTTGTTATTATCATGAATATGAAAAAGAAAAAAACAAAGTTATCGGCCTGAAAAATAACAAGTATTACCTTATTGATTTAACTACACAACTGGTACAGCAAATCTCATCACCCAAAAACGAACAAGCTAATGAAAGTACCATCCGGGAAGGAATCGTATTGGCTCCGGACAATATCGGAACGACCAGCGCACCGTGGCCACAGTATTCAGCGAATGACTTTCCAAAGTTATCGGGACTTAAAAACCTGGTTCATTGCAAAACAATTTATTTAGACGGGAAACCGGTTTTCTATATCTTTTGTAAATGGAATAACAGGCAAATGACCGGATACGTTGGACAAAACGGAGTGGAATTCTTCAAAGACTAAAGCTGCCAAATCAATCATGACATTAAGAGCAATCATAATTTTTTTGGCACTGCATTTTGTGACACAAGTCCCGGGGCAGACACGTACCCTGACCGGCAAGATCATTGACCACGAATTGAATACCCTTTCCCAGGTTCAGATTTTCAACGCGGACACGGTACCCTTAACAACAAGCGACGCGAATGGCCATTTCAGCATAACCGTTCCTTCAGACACAAAAACATTGATAATCGCTACAGTTGGTATGGAATGGAAACGCCTTGACTTCCTAAACGACTGTAATTACCTTGAAATCATTCTTCAACCAATGTGGACGTATGATTTCATGTTACCGGCAAAAATAGACAGGCTCCGGAAAAAACAATTTAACAAATTACCGGCGCTTCATCAATCCGCATTTCAAAAGGGGATTTTCAAATCAAAAAAACCTTGTTATGTTGACAAGTTTATATCCTTTGATAAAGAGATGAAAGAAAGACATAAAGCAAGAAAGCATATGCCCGGCATGAGTAAACGCGTAAAAAATAGTTCATTTTCAAAATTGAAATAACATGAAATACCTGCTGTTTTTTTTGTTTTTCGCATTTAATAACGTTTCCGCGCAAAAAAATAACATGATGATTCGTTTATCAGAAATTGAGGTTGATTCAAACTACCTCAAAGAATATAACGCTATCCTCCAGGCAGAATCAAGAGCATCTGTTCAATTAGAAGCCGGGGTGATATCCATTTATCCAATGTATCAAAAAGAAAACCCAACACAGATTCGTATTTTAGAAATATATGCCAACCGGGAAGCCTATGAGGCACATCTAAAAACACCTCATTTTCAAGAGTACAAAACAACCACTTTAAAAATGGTTAAATCATTGAAACTCGTCGACATGGAAAGTATTGATCCGCAGACAATGGTTGAATTATTTCGAAAAATGCAAAAATGACGGGGAATATAAACTCCGCCGGGACCAGGGTTAATACAAGTAAGGCCTGGCAAACGGAATTCTAACATCCAACATGCTTAAAGCTGCAGGTTGATAAACCATACGACGGCAGCTAATACCTGGTTCAACGCAAGCCTTTTTGTGTGACGTGCGGTCCCATGTAAGGACAAATTTGCGCGTGCCTGTGCCGGAAAATATCCTACATTAGACAGGCCAACGACATTGAGCATCATTCGATTGAACATGCTGATAAAATATCCCCCAAAACCAGATGGCAGATAATACAGACGAAAAGCAGTCAGACGTTTCGGCAAACAGTGAACCGGATAAACCTGCTGATAACATATCTCCTGCTAAGGAACCAGAAACAAATACCCCAAATCAAGAAGCTGAAAATATGGAAGTACATCATCATGGCCATCACGGAGGAAAGAAAAGCTGGAAATCATATTTCTGGGAATTTTTAATGTTATTCCTTGCTGTGTTCTGTGGTTTTTTGGCAGAGTATCAACTGGAGCATACTATAGAACACCAGCGGGAAGAAAAGTATATTGTTTCCTTAGTAAAGGATATTGAACTTGATATCGCTTCCCTGGAAAACTCGTACGACTTAAGAAAAGTCCAGCTCAGTTATTTTGATTCGCTCTCGGGTTTATTAAAAAGGGGTTATAAAAACCAGATGAACGATTTTTATTTTTATGCACGTCATATTTCCCGGTCGACCCTTTTCCGGTATCACGACCGGACGATCCTGCAGCTGAAAAATTCAGGAAATCTCCGTCTGATAAGAAATACCGATGCGGCAGACAGTATAACGGTTTATGATAATGAAGCTATCAAAACCGTATTGGTGCAGCAGGACACGGAAGAAGACTTCCGGCAGAATATTGCCTGGACGATTATTGGAAAAATAATGGATGGTGCTGTCTGGGACGAGATGAATGACAGTAACAGTAAAATAAGCAGACCTGTAAACAACCCGCCTTTGGTGACAACAGATCCCAATTTGATAAATGAATTTCATTTCAAAGTGGTGCAGCTTAAAGCGACGCTGCTTTTTACAAACAGATATATTCAAAAGGCTATACTGTCTGCCAGGAATCTGCTTGTTGTATTAAAAAGGGAATATCACCTGAAATAAAGTTTTAGGAAAAGACAGAAGCAAGAACACAAAACAAATGAAACTCAAAACAACGCCGGTAAATATGACAACCGTTAATAAAAAAATTTATTTCGATAAATCGGGGTACTGCTTTATAGGATTGCTGGCATTGGCTTTTTTAGGTTTCTGGAACAGTTATTTTTCAAAATTCTTTACCGGACAAAATGATTATACGTTCTACTATCATTTTCATGCAACGATGATGATAGGCTGGGTCGGATTATTAATTACGCAACCGTTGCTCATCCGGCAAAAAAAGTTTCGCTTGCACCGCCTGCTGGGCCGCGTTACCTACTTCATGATGCCGTTACTCCTGATCTCAGTATTGTTAGTGCTAAACAGCGGACTGAAGCGTATACCGGAAGACGAGAGCGATAAAATTACCTTCAATTTGATTTTGTTTCCTTTCAGGGATTTTATACTGTTGTCTGTTGCCTTTCTTATTGGAATATATTACCGGCGCAAAGTCCATATACACGCCAGGGCAATGATTATAACCGGTATTGTATTTATTGAACCCGCTTTGTTCCGGTTTTTAGGAGGAGTGGTTTTCAAAAACAATGGCATATTGGCGTTTTATATTGGTATCGGGTTTATCCTCTCACTGCTGATTATACTGATTATCATGGAGCGTAAGCACAAAAGCGGACGATGGCTGTTCCCATCTCTTTTTGCAATTTATTCTGTCGCATACTTAATAGCAATATTTGAAATCCAATTGACATTTATGGACCCATTCGTAAGGTGGTTTGCCAGGTTGTCGTTGACATAAATATATTTGAACAGGAAATTTCTGAAAAAGTGCTGGCTAACAAGGGCTTGTCGCAAGCCTTATGGGTGGATCATGGTTCCGCGTAGCGTCGAAAATTGCGGGCCCTCACCGGAAAATATTTTAAGTAAACAGGCAAGCGACCGGCCTTTAAGCGAGGCTATTCAGTAATTTCAAAACTTGTATGAAAAAATAATTATTTTATTATTGATTTGCCCCGTTTTTCTGAAAGCCCAGAAAATTACTGAAAATACATATGATAAGCAGGATAGCAGCAGGGTTATCAAAACCAATGAACTCGTGAGTAATGATGTAAAAGTACATTGTGAATACATTGATCTGCAAAAAATATGGTTTAAATCATCCAATCATTATTATTCCATTTGTATCGTTTTTTTTGATGGAGGAAGTAATGCTGTCATGGGAAATGATTCACTCTTGAAAATTGAATTTACAGACGGGAGAATCATATCTTATGATAAGGAGTCTTATAACATATTTGTACCGTTTAACTATTCAAACCTGACTATAAAAGTGAAAGACAGTTGATGGATAATATTTTGTTCAGCAGGGCTATGAAGTCTATAATTCTGAGGAACAGTAAATCTATTTACGAGATTAAAGTAAATGATGAAATGGCTCAATTTATTATTAAAAGCCTGCAAATTTTGAGAGCGGAAGTTAACGGAAGACTTAACTAAAACTATTTAAACACCGTCAACGTTACAGGAATAGTAAATAAGGAGATCGCACCACACCGGGTTTTCTCATCTTTGGTAAAGGTGTGGCTCCTGCCAGTGTATTGATGAAGTTATTCCGGCACTGCGCCGGGAAATGACTTACATTAGACAGGCCAACACCAGGACCGCAAGTTAGCAGCAATTAGCCCTCCCCTTCGGCTATACCGCTTGTTCTTCAATTAAAGGGCATGAAAAAAATATTCTTAAACTTAAGGGAACAGATAAAATTTAAGCTGTTTAGACCAATCCTGCTTAAGATTGGAAGTCTGATGGGAAAATACTCAACAGTTGGTGATCATCCAATTTTTGATAACCAGCAATTCAAATGGACAGAACTCCTGGAAAATAATTGGCTTGAAATACGAAAAGAACTCGAGAACATACTGGCATATCACAAGATGCTGCCAAACCTGCAGGATATTCAGCAGGAACAAAAGGTATTGAACCAGGATAATAACTGGAAAACATTTTTTCTTTTTGGTTTTGGAGTAAAAGCAACACTGAACTGCCAGTCATGCCCTGTAACTACTTCCTTATTGGAACAAATTCCCGGAATGAAAACTGCTTTTTTTTCTGTTCTTTCACCCCATAAACATATCCCGGCCCATAAAGGCATTTTTAAAGGAATCATTCGCAGTCACCTCGGATTAATAATACCCGGCAGGTCTGGCGATTGTTTAATGCGCATAGAAAAGGAATATATATACTGGCAGGAAGGAAAGGCGGTTGTATTTGATGATACTTTTGATCATGAAGTATGGAATAATACCAGTGAAACAAGAGTGGTTTTGCTGATAGATGTCATCAGGCCTTTTAAATCCCCGCTCACTTTCATCAACAACACAATCATTAAGCTGATTGGTAATTCATCTTACGTGAAGGAAGCAATGCGAAATCATAAGAAATGGGAAACCGGATTTTATTCCGGCACCGGGACAAATTTTCAGGCCCCCAAACCTGACGCAAACCAGTTACAGACCAGGTAGCGGAGAGTTGGTACTAAATCTTATAAATGGCCGGGTCTTCCGGCTTAGCCGGCCTGAGGGCAGAGGTTAAATCCAGGAACTCCTCGGGAAGCGACAATTGTTCCCTGTCAAAAGTGACAACCCGGCGCTGGATAATATCAACTCGTTTTTTGTTTTAACATCAACACCTTTTATATATATATTTGAAGGGGGGCACAAACTCCGTTGGTGACATTTGATTAGGCCCTGAATCATCTTTTGGGCAACTTTCAATTCAGTAAATATCAATTTGAACAACTCATTATTCAAATAACTACAATTCATTCAAAAATTATAAAAGGGATTGATTGCAGAACACCAGTTCGCGCCTGATCATTTTTCATGAAAAAAAGTTTCATCATTTTACTTCTTTGCGTTACGCAGCTCTGCCATGCCCAATACACGGGTGGTGGCGGTAACGGTAATGAAGGCAGTTTTACTGCTGCCGTTTTCATGGGGGCTGGCAGCAATCGCTTTGCAGGTGGAGCCGGTGACGGTTTTAACGGACTGACCGCTGCTGCCGTTTTAATGGGTGCGGGAAGCAATGGTTATGCCGGTGGTAATGGAGACGGTTTTTACGGAGTGACATCTCCTGCTATTGCCCTGGGAGCCGGCAGCAACGGTTATGCCGGCGGCAGCGGCGATGGCTTTCATGGATTGACTGCTACAGCCATTTTAATGGGTGCCGGCAGTAATGGTTATGCCGGAGGCAATGGCGATGGCTTTCATGGATTGACTGCTACAGCCATTTCAATGGGTGCGGGCAGCAATGGCTATGCCGGAGGTGTTGGCGATGGCTTTCATGGATTGAGCGCTACCGGCATTTTAATGGGTGCCGGCAGCAACGGCTATGCCGGAGGTAATGGTGATGGTTTTACAACGGCTCTATCAGCCACACAGCCATTAATTATCGCCAATACCCGGTTTACCGGTGGCAGTGGTGATGGATTCAGCAACGCCATCGCCATCCGTAACTATACTTTTATCGGCACAGGCAACTGGGATATTAATACCAACTGGCAATATTTTACCATACCACCGCCTTCTTTACCTGCCAATTTCGAAATAATTATTAACCCGGCCGGCAGTACAGAATGTATTTTAAATACACCACAAATCATAATGCCAGGCGCCAAAATCACCATTATGGCAGGTAAAACACTGCGGATACTTGGTAACCTGCTTATACAATAAAGTTATAATGAGATTTATAAACCATACACCCACACTAATCAATAATATATGAAACGGATCCGCATTATTTGTATGATTGCCTTGATGATTATTTGTACCAACGTAAGGGCAAATAATATCATAATAAGCAACATCACGTCTGTAACCGGCAGTGGTTTTGTTCAATTGCAGTTTGACCTGTCATGGGAAAATTCCTGGAGAAGCAGCATCAATTATGATGCGGCCTGGGTGTTTTTCAAATTCAAAGATCTGGATGGAACATGGCGTCACCTGAACCTGACCAATGCCAATAACGCCATTTCAGCGGGCTTTGCCATTTCGGTACCAGGTGATTTGACCGGTGCTATGGTTTTTCGTAATACTTTAAGTTCCGGCACTGTAACACTTACTGGTGTAAAAGTGGGAGTTACCAACCTGCCCGGCAGTTTTGATATCAAGGGTTTTGCATTGGAAATGGTGCAGATGCCAGCTACGGACCAATATTATTTAGGGGATGGTGAAACGGGTACTTATTATGAGAACGGAGTCAGCGGCCTGCCTTTCCTGGTGGCGAGCAGTACCCTGACTATGGGTGTTTTAGCCGGCAATTGTAATGACGGTATTCAAAACGGGGCACTGGCCACCGGTTTTCCGGTAGGATATAACGCTTCGGGATCTATCTATATGATGAAACATGAAGTATCACAGGCCGCCTATCGTGATTTCCTGAACTGCCTTACCTATGATCAACAGATTACACGTACGGCTGCTGCGCCCAACAGCGCCGCCGGCACATTGGCAATCGGGCTTATTGCCAAGGAGAAACGGTATAAAAATTTCCACTTCCGGGGTGAGTAATACAACGCCGGCTGTATATTCCAGTGATCTGGATAACGACCTGGTATATAATGAAACTACGGATGGTGAATGGATTCCCTGTAATTACCTGACTTATATGGATCTTGCTGCATTTTTAGATTGGTCGGCTTTGCGCCCGATGACTGAAATGGAATTTGAGAAAGGTTGCCGCGGAACGGTATTCCCGGTTAATTCAGAGAATGCTGCCGGTACCGTAGCCGCTGCATCAACACCCTACACGATCATTAATGCAGGTACCGCCAGTGAAGCCGTGAGCCCTTATACCGGCTCGGTATTAAATGCCAACATCACTTATAATGCTACTTCTCCGGGAGCAGCTTCTCCTTTACGGGTGGGCATTCATGCAACCGCTTCGGCGAATCGTATTTCTGCCGGGGCTGGCTATTATGGTGCATTAGACCTTTCGGGTAATATTGAAGAAGTATGCGTTACTACAGGCTGTGTAGCGGGCCGTAGTTTTACCGGTGTTTCCGGGGATGGGACATTAAATGCAGCTGGCGATGCGGATGAGAATTTTTGGCCGGGTATAAATGGTAACGCCGTTACAACCGTAGCAAATACTGCTTATGGCGGTGTAACCGGGGTTACATCAAATGCCGGGGTAACCGGGCGTGGCGGATCAGCTGGTTATACCGGTTTTAATCTGAATAAAGTGAGTTACCGGACGAATAGCACTGTCGGTGGCTCAAGAGTAAATATATCTGGCGGACGGGGGGTTAAATCTTTTTAATAGTAAGCATCTGCTTTTTATCTGAGCATGGTTTTTCAGGTTAAATGTGATCTGAGTTCTTAAGAATTGGGGAAACGGGTACGTTACGATGGCTTTACTTCCCTTCACAAGGACTTTATGATAGGTCTCAGGGAATTTACAAATACTACAACAAAAAACGGCCACGTAACATTGGGTCAGGGATCATTGTCCTAACGCCACGGGTACTGCAGCACCACAGCAACTAAAGCTTCCCGGCTTCTCACAACTGTTCACCCCAAAAAATAATTGCAAAAAACTTGCGCAACTCAAAAGTTGCACATATATTTGCAACCTACGGGTTGCGTAAATTAATTGTTGAAAAATGAAACAGGATCTATTTCAGGCTATTGCTGACCCCACACGCAGGGCTATTTTGACCTTACTGGCTATGCAGGCATTAACGCCCAACGCCATGGCGGAGAAATTTGATATGAGCCGGCAGGCGGTCTCAAAGCATATTAAAGTATTGCAGCAATGCGAGCTGATTAAACCGGAACATTCCGGCAGGGAAATTTACTATCACTTTAACCCCAAAAAAGATGCAGGAATTTGACCATTGGATCGCCAGGCTCAGGAAAATGTGGGAAGCGCAATTCAACCAGCTCGATAATCTATTAGGAACACTAAAAAAACAGAAAAATGAAAAATAACCTGCTATTCGATTTTACCGTTGACAAAGCAGCGAAAACGGTTTACATCACAAGGGAATTTGATGCAGACCTTTCACTGGTATGGGACGCCTTTACCAAAGCAGAACTCCTTGACCAATGGGTGGCGCCCGCACCTATGGTATCCAAAACGAAATACCAGGATTTCAAAGTTGGCGGCAAACGGTTTTATGCCATGGTAAGTCCTGAAGGACTAGAGCGATGGGCTATCCAGGAGTATACGTCCATTACGCCGAAGACAAACTTTAAAATGTATAATGCTTTTGCAGACGCAGATGAAAACCCGCAATTACCCGGCTCTGAGTGGGATCATACTTTCAGTGAGCAAGACGGTACCACAAAAGTGATCATTACCATCTACAATGAATCCCTTGAAAGATTAGAGAGTATACTGGCTGGCTTTACGATCGGAATGAAAATGTCGCTGAGCAACCTTGAAAACCTTTTGGCCACTTTATCCGGCAAATGATTTCCGGTCAATAAACGTTTACAAGAACAAAAACCTAACGATTTAAAATTAATAACAATGGCACAAATCAATCCCCACATTAACTTCAACGGAAATGCCGAAGAAGCGTTTACTTTTTACAAATCAGTATTTGGAGGCGAGTTTGCAAAAATTATCCGCTTTAAAGACATAGCCAGCGAGGAATTCCCGGTATCGGAAAAAGAAGAAAATAAAATTATGCATATTGTTTTGCCGATCGGGAAGACGGATATGCTGATGGCCAATGATGTACCGGAGATCATGGGAAAAACCAATGAAAACGAAAACCGGAGTAAAATTGTAATAAGCGCAGAAAGTAAAGAAGAGGCAGACAAACTGTTTAACGGGCTTTCTGTGGGCGGACAAATAGAAGGTCCTATTGGTGATACGCCCTGGGGCAGCTATTTTGGTTGTTTCAGGGATAAATATGGTATTGAATGGATTGTGGAGTTTGCGGCAAAATAGAGATAAAAACCCCATGGCCCGGCGCTGATTGGGATTAAACACTCAACGAACAAAAATGAAATCATTATGAAAAAAGCAGTTTTAAAATCAAATTATTTTACCCCTTTATTCGTTGCTGTTTTACTTTTTTGTTCAGCATTACAATCACACGGGCAAAAGGTAAAACCATCCGACAGCGGCTATGCCCCGGTTAATGGCATTAAAGTTTATTACGAAGTATATGGTGAGGGTGAGCCGATTATTTTATTGCACGGGGCTTTTTATACCATTGAAATGAATTGGGCGGAATTAATACCGGAATTGTCTAAAACAAGGAAGGTAATAGCCATTGAATTCCAGGGTCATGGACACTCGCCTTATGCAGACAGAAAATTAGACATCGATAACCTGGCCAGTGATGTGGATGGCGTAATGAATTATTTAAAAGTGGACAGCGCCGATGTTGCGGGATACAGTATGGGCGGATCCGTAGCGTACCAGTTCGCCATACAATACCCGAAGCGCGTAAAAAAATTGGTGATAATTTCTTCTACCTACAAAACCAGCGGCTGGCTGCCCGTTGTAAACGGCGCGTTTAAAGACTTTAAGCCTGAATTTTTTGATAACACGCCTCTGCAAACGGCATACGACGCGGTAGCGCCGACAAAACGAAATGGCGGAATTTTATACAACAGATGATTGAATTTGCAGATGTGCCATTTGATTGCGGGGACTCTAACGTTGCTAAAATGAAGATGCCGGTATTGCTTATCTCCGGCGACAATGATGGTCTTGACAAAGTGGAGCTGATGAAGACTTATCAATTACTTGGTGGTGGTGTGACTGCTGATATGGAGCCGATGCCAAAATCGCATTTGGCGATTGTTCCTTCACAGAGCCATGTAAGCCTGATGATGCAGACGAAAACCATATTGGGGTATCTGGAGGATTTTTTAAAGTAATCAATTTCAAGGAAGCTTTTTTGTTGTAAGCTTCCAACCGGGCAGCGGGCCGGGAGACTGTTTTCACATTCCCGGGCAACGTAACGCCCGGGATGTTGTACGTTACCATAACGGCTATCTGCACAGCTTCAGCCTTTCGTGACTCTGCAAGCACCACAATATTTAATCCGGCACAAGTCAGGCCAATTAAAGGGTTGGGAAAATAAATTTCCCCTTTTTTGTGATTTTTTATCAACCGGTTACACTAATAAGAAAGCAAGCACATTAAAAGCAAACTATTTGTGGATAAAAAGGAAAGATTTATAAAGGCTATACAGGAAAACGAAGGTATAATCTATAAAGTGGCCACTTTTTATACCAACAGTAAGGATGACCGTGATGATGTGGTACAGGAGATAATTTACAGTTTATGGAAATCATTTGATTCATTTAAGCAAATGTCCAGTCTGAGTACCTGGATGTACCAAATCGCCATGAATGTGGCCATTTTCCACCTGAAGAAAAGCAAAAAGACGGTTACTACTATACCTATTGAAACAGGTCTTTTAAACTCACCGGAATCAATTACTGAGAATGATGAGGAAAAATTAAAAGTATTACAGGAGCATGTGAAGGATCTAAACTTACTGGATAAAGGTATTTTAATGCTGTATTTAGAAAATAAAAGCCATGAAGAAATTGCACAGATAACCGGTATCTCTAAAACGAATGTGGGAACAAAACTCTCCAGAATTAAGGAAAAGCTTAAATCGAAAATTAACAGAACTGTATAATTATGGAATTAGATGAATTAAAATCTGCCTGGGAAACGCTCAGCATAAAGATGGACAAACAACAAAAATTGAACTCAAAACTTATTGAGCAAATGACTAATCTAAAATATAAGAACAGACTTAATGCTATTGCCCGTCCTGAATTTACCTCCGGTATTATCTGCTTTATTATGGCTGTTGTATTAATCCTGAATTTCGGCACATTTAATACATTGCTCCTGCAGATTTTCGGCGGACTGTCTGTGCTGTTTTTAATTGTGTTGCCGGTTTTATCATTTAAGAGTATACAAGGGTTGCAAACTATCAATATGAGTGTACCCACGTACAAAAACACCCTGAAAGAATTTGCGAAACAGAAAATCCGTTTTCAAAAACTTCAAAAGCTCAACATCTTCCTGAGTTTTAGATTTATGATCGTATTTGCACCTGTGTCAGTAAAACTGCTGGCAGGCAAAGACATTTCCCAAAACATCACATTATGGCTTACTGTACTTCCTGCCAGTGTTATTGTTTTGTTTTTCGTTTCCAGGTGGGTATTAAGACACTACAATAATGCTTTACAAAAGGCGGAGGAGTTATTAACTGAGATAGAGTCGTAGTATACTATACCGATGAAATGCGCCTGTTAAACGCGCAATTGCAACTGAGGGTTTATATAAGTTTTGGCTGAACTTTTAAAATCAGTATTCTATACATTCCGGCTTCGGTTCCTGCAGACTAACTACTATCCGCTTTAATTCTTAACTTCAAGCAAACAAAAAACCAGCCATGAACTCTGGCTGGCGGACAGAGAATTTCACAACCGTACAAAAATCTGCAGGTATGGTGAAGAAGATTAAAAAATGGGCACTTCGTTTTATAGCTACAGGCATATTCCTGGCTTTGCTTTTGCTGACTTTCATGTTTAACCCAACACTTCTTTATGCTAACAAGACGGTTGTTGGTAAATACTCCATATATCATAACAAGCCCATCAACAACCGGTTTTCTGGATCAGCTGGAACAATCGAATGCAATACTTAAATCAAGCGAGCTTTTGATGCCGGTCTAAAAAATGGATATATACTTTAAAGACGGGTCAAAATACCCTGCGTTGATTAAAACGGTTTTGGGTAAAGACCCCCTTACAACATTTTACAACAAAATTGTAGTTACGGGCGACGAAGTGAATTATGAAGGCAATTACATTTTATTTGAAGGACACAAGATAAACCTGACAGAAAGCCTGATTCACGTACAAGTTCATTGTCTGGAATTTAATACATTAGGATTTTGGAATTCCAATCCGGTGGCAAGCCACCCAAATGGAAATGGGAAGGTTATCCGGAATATATTGCCAGGCAGAAATCAGGAAACCATAACCTGAAAAGCGATATTGAAAAATTACAACAGGCAGAAAATCTGATACAAATGGCTGGACAACCCTATCTGACAATACTGAAATTCCAACCCGGTTTTTTAAGTTTGGGCTTTTGATTCAATATTGTATGGAGGTTAAGAAACTGAATTTTGTTCAGCTTTTTGCAGACAAAACTGATGAGGAAACGGTGAGTGAACAAATGATGTTGTGGTATAATGAAAAATAAGACTGAAACGCCCGCTGAATTTTTAATGAGCAGATTCAAAAAGAGTGAATAATTAAGGAGTGCTAAGTTTTATTTTTTTCTTCTATACTCAAGGTCGTATTGCGTTAACCAGGTCTGTCCATTGTCCAGTGAATTTTCCCCCAGTTGACGGACTTTATCCGGTCCTAAATTAAAAAAAGTGAGTTTGGATATGACTATCGAATCCTTAGAAAATTGAACCGGATCGGTCTGAAAAATAATTTTCATACTATCATATTTTCCAAAGCTATAGTTTGTACTTCCTCCTGCATTATCGACCCAATTTTGTTGCCATTGCCTGGTGGACGCGTTATAGGTGTTAAAACTCTTTCCCGTGTAAGCAAAGCCCCCGCGGGCCGGAACACTTGTCCATTCTTCTAAAATAATACAACTGTCGAGTATTAAACTGATTTTACTGTCTCCCGCTTTCATGCCTTTCAGATTAAAAGCCTCCCAGTTACCAATCCAGAAATCAAACTGCCTGTACACTTTATCCGTAAGACAAGGACTACGCGGGGGCAATGTTTGGCTATGAGATTGTTTAAAAGCAAAGAGGATGATTATTACACTGAAAATGTATCGCATAAAACAGGTTTAAGTTATACAAGTGACCAAATAATAGAAGAATATTTATTGTTAAATACACGGGCGGTAAAATAAAAATGTTTGCCGGTAAGGATTTAAACACAGACTCAAAAAATCATTACCGGAAATTGGGCCCGGGGTGAGACTTGAAACAACCTGAAAGTAAAACGAACGCAAAATACCTGGTTTGTACAATTGGAGCTGATGGAAAAATTAAGAGCGTGTTATTCTATGCAACGTCTATTGTCTTCAGTTGCCTGGTAGTCAGGCGTAAAGTCCAGTCCTGCAGTAATCACCAATTGTTAAAAGAAATTTGCAAATACTTCAATAAAGGGTGGTTTGGAAAAGAAAACAGTACCCCCATCATCTATTTTAACCACCTATATAAGTTAGTTAATTCAAAGGAGTGAAAAATTTATTTTGTATGTTCATTATGAAACCCCCGCAAAACCGGTTACATTCTTTGGCGTGATAACATTAAAAATAAGCATGAAAAGATATTTAAGGAAAATATTTAAAGCAGGTATCTGCTGGTCCTCAATGCTTTTTTTGGTTGTAACCTGCGAGGCGCAAATTTCTTCAGCAGATTCAACTTCGCTAATTATTGATTCAAAAATCCTTGGAGAGAAAAGTAAAGTATTTATTGAGCTGCCTAAAGATTATTATTTAACAAGTGAAAAATACCCGATTGTTTATGTTTTGGATGGGGCGTATAATTTTAAGTTTAGTTCTGAAGCGGTAAAATTGTTATATCAAAACGAACGAATCCCGCCTTGTATTGTAATAGGAATTACCAGTACGAACAGAGAAAGGGATTTTACCCCGGCTGGAGATAGCAATTGGCAGCCACCCAGGGAAATGCAGGCTGCCGGCGGGGCTGAAAAATTCCTTAAATACCTGGAGGAGGAATTGATTCCTGCCATTGACAAAAAATACCGCACTCAACCCTTCAGGACAATTATAGGCCATTCGCTGGGGGGCTTATTGGCCATGTATGCGTTTTCAACAAAACCATACCTCTTTCAGGCGCATATTTCATTGGAGGGTAGTCTGTGGTGGAATGACGGAGGGGTAGGTAAATCAGTAATAAATTACTTAGACACCCATCCAGCGTATAAGGGGAAGCTTTTTATTGGCAGGATAAAAATACCCCGTGAAGCGTGGTTTCCGATTAATGCCACGCTTATTGATTATTTGGAAAAAAAGCGACCGGCAGGAATGGAGTATACTTATATGGAAATAAGTGAGGAAACCCATTCTACGATGGTTTTCCCGGGTACCTATTTCGGATTAAGGGATGTATTTAAAGATTACTTCTTCGAGCTCAATGAACAAGCGGATGAGAAATCGATCATGGCATATTATTCATCATTGTCTGCCAAGTATGGTTTTACAGTAATAATTCCCCAACAGATTTATAATTTCTTATGGGATATAGCCATGCATGAAAAGAAATATGATGATGCTATTCATTACGGGGAGATGAGAATTAAGTATTATCCCAATTCTTACAGAGCTTACATGGATTTAGGAAGTACCTACATACAAACAGATAATAAGGAAAAGGCGATTACCTGTTTAACCAGGGCATCTACACTAAACCCAGCTGACGAATCAGTTAAACAGATGCTAAACGGCCTGCTAAAACAATAAACTTCCGCAAACTGCCCGTTTTTGTGAAATTGAGTATGGCGTTGCAGCAATCACAGGCAGCGCAGATCCAGCCCTGGGTTTCGGCTGACGTAATTTACCGGATAGTAGTTTTAAACATCGGGTTTTAGTTATAAATTCAGTTTCAGTAAGGGGTGGACAGTTGTTCAACCTCTAAACTGGTAAAATTCTCAAACGTTGCTGGCAAGGCTGACAGCCCCAGCTCATTTTAACACGAACATCATGAAGCTTTTTTACTACGCTGGTTTTATCCTTTCTTTTTGCAACAGGCATTTTTGCAAACCAGAAAGCAATATATAAACAATAACGGGAGTTTGTCAGGGACACAAATGTTATATTCAAACGACAACCAAATTACCGCATCTTTTAACAGATCAACTTTCACAATAAAAAAGCAAGGGGTAAATATTTGGAATTCAAATGAAGAAGGTTCAATACTACCGGGTACCCGCGTTAATAGGCTGGCTTTGAAAAACGGAAACGTACTGTTTTATTATAACAATTCAATGGTTTGGCAGTCGTTTACAAAATTTCCAGCCTCATCTAAACTGATTGTTGATACTGACGGGATTTTGAAAATCATCGGCCCTGGAAAAAAGATATTATGGGAAAACTTTGCAATAAAAGCAAATTCTAAAAAACCACCATTATTATACGCCGGAAGTGAAGGACCAATTACCCCAAACTTTATAATTCCAACTGATAAACTTAAACTTTATGTGTTGTTTGCAGATTGGACTGATGCTAAAGCAGTAACAAATAATTTTGACAGCATTTGGCAAATAGTGACCAACAATGGGGCATTAGAAAAATCTTTTGCACAACAAGGCAAAGCAATCAATCTGACTGTTGAACCTATACTTTCAAAAAAGTGGTTCACGCTTCCCAAAACATCTGTTTATTATTTTCCACCAGACAGTGCAGACAGTTATTGGAATTGGCAAGACTACACAAAAGACTGTGCTGCTGCATTAAATGCATCTTTCAATATTGATACGTTTACCAATAATTCAATTGCCGTAGTATTGAGTAATCCTGAAATTGCAGATAAGTGGGCTAAAGACATCCCTTGTGGTAATCACGAAATTTACTACAAGGGAATGAATACAATGATTACGTTTTTACCTAATCACTACACCTATAAAATACACCGCTTTAATGCACGAAATAGGACATAGTTAT
Organism: Chitinophagaceae bacterium; assembly: GCA_016720825.1. Classification (GTDB taxonomy): domain Bacteria; phylum Bacteroidota; class Bacteroidia; order Chitinophagales; family Chitinophagaceae; genus JJ008. The sequence continues at coordinate 18,709 of JADKJV010000021.1, forward strand.
GGAACAAATGAATTATATGCCCCTCCGCCATTTAATTGGTATGATGAAGAAATGATGGGCTTTGATATGATGGGAAACAGCCACCTGGCAACAAACTTTATGGGTTATCACAGATACCGTTATGGATGGCTTCCTTTTCTTAAAGAGGAACCCAGGATTATTTACTTAACAAACCAACAAACTTATAGTGTTACACTAACACCTCTTTCAGCAAACAAAGGAATTAATGTGGTGCTTATACCAGATAGAAGAGTAAGTAAAGACAGCCTTGAACTGCCGTCCAAACTATGGGGCATTGAGATTTGTCAGGACGTTCAGGGCGAAGAACAATATTTTGCAGGCAAAGGGGAAAAAATGTTTTCAGAAGGCGATAGATTACTTATTTATACCGTTGAATACCCTGAATTACCGGACAAAAAAGCTATCAGATTATTCCCTAAAAAAGAATTTAATAAAGATACTGACAGGTGGAGAAATGTCTATTTATACAGTGACAAGGAAATCTTCGACAATCCAGGATCACCAATGACAGTTGAAATACATAAAATGGCCAATAACAACTACCAGTTACTAATAACAGTAAAACCAAGATAGAGAAACATTTCCTGTAACATTGGGTATTGGGCAATGCAGACAGTCCAATATTATTTCACAACCGGCGACAGGCGTATGTTTGCGCTGAAGCTTCAGCATCAGGTGCACGGCGGATATGCCCGCTTTCGCTCCGGCGGGAAAGCCCGCATTGCAAGACCAATCAAATCCGGGGTTTCTTTGTAAATTTATTCTTACAGGCAACCGATCGGGTGAGGCAATGTCCTACACTGCCCAGGCCTGGCACATTGCACAGAATGTAATACACCAGTTATTCATGAAGAAGATAATTATTTTTATTGCAGGGCTTTTCATAGTTATCTGTTGTTCGGCTCAAAAAAATAATTCTTTATCAACCAGCCCCCCGACGGGTATAACAACTGCAGCAACAGGCAAACCGGTTAAGCAGGTTCTTCAGGAAATCTGGAAATCTACCTCATTTAAGAATGGCGATAAATATTTCTGGCTTTACAATTACCAGTTCTTCAGATTTATGGATGCGAACGAGTTTAACCTGGTGAATAAAGAACCTTATTACCCGGGCTTTACCATTTTCGCCATCGCCGATAACAGTGCAGGCGGGGAACCTTCGGCTTTTTTAATGTATGATAAAGACTTCAAATTATTTATCAATTACTTTCAGACAGGCAATAAAGGACCCCGTGAAATTGCAAATAGTATTACAGAAATATTCGGGACAAATGATATCAGCAAGTTGTTAATCCCTCAAAAAGACAAGGCATTTTGGTCCTGGAGTGAATCGTCATTTAATAACAGTTCCTTTCCAACAGCGTACCAAAGGCGTTATCCCGGGCTTCGACTTGCGGGGCTATTTCAAAGACAGTCTGCCGGGAACATTTTTGACCTATCACGAGGAGTTTTCCAGGAAGACTTTTACGGAGTATTTTGCCCAATATAAATTAGACGCTTTCATACCGGGTGATTTTGCGGCATTCAGGACAACAGATAAAAAATTGCTGCAGCTGATTGATACACTAAATGAACATTCAGGAGAAGAGGTCTTTTACCTGGTCGACTTTAATCCATCGGGCTATTGGGGCGTCGGAAATTATAAGGTACTCAATGATGAGCAGAGAAAGCACGTAGAAAATTTCGGGCTATTATCAAATGCTAAAGAAATAGCAAAGCTTATGGGGTATTGACTATACGAAAGCCTCATGCAACATCCAATCCCCTCATGTGCTCAATCAAATCAGACAATGGGAAAAAGACGAAATCTAAACGGGCTGCCCAACACACTTGAACAACGTTTCTTTTCAACTTTATTTTGGTGGGAAAAAGCATACATGGCTGACTGGATTTGGAATGCAGCTAACGAAAAAGGTGTGAAAGATCTTGTAATTGATATTTTACACAACACCGTTGTGCCCCGGGAATTGGAAATAAAGCCAATTGTTGCTCAACTTGCAAGTTTACGTGATACAATAGTTAAGACTTTGACCCGCAATGATTTTCCGCCTGACTTTATCGTTGATGCAAAATTTACTATATTCATTTCACAACAGCACAAAGCATTGCGGCTGTTTTCATGCAAAGCAACACTGACCGACAAAGAAGGAAGGGTTTACGAAGGGAAGACCTATACTGAAAAAGCATATGAAATGTCTTCAAAGGTTTTTCAGGTGTCATTGATTGACAGAATTAGAGGAGTTTTCAGAAAATAGAACAGCCGGCACCAGACCCTTCACCCGCAGGCATAGTGCGACACCCAACTGACAATAAATGCTACTATTTAAACATCCAAATTGCGAGAAGATAAAAATCGGGTCTGTTAACGTTTCAAGCGGACACCTCACATTTTTCGACCCTTTTTTGCATCAGCACTTCCCCAACAGGTTAGATCAAATTTTGGACAAAGGAAGTTTTGAAACGTTCCTGTATAAGTTTAAAGACCCTGTAAAAAGCAACGGGATTATTGCAACGCAGGTGGTATTTAAAAATACCGAACCAGTGAATTGGCAAGATGCGGAATATTTAAACGACCCGAAATCGGATTTTCATTATACTAACAGTTGCGGACTTATTGCTGACACAAACATTTTCAACGACCAAACTATTGAAAGCCTGAAAATGCATATTGACAATGTAATTGGTACAGGAACCAGGGAGACAATAGGTTTTTATCAATTCAAACCAGGAAAAGATATTAATTGTGTTTATTTTGAATGTGGAAATGGTTGGTATGACCAAACAGCAGATTTAAAATGGGGATTCGACAAAGACGGAAAATTATGTTGCCTTTTAGTCGATTTTTACAGCCACTTACTTTGACAAACACCGGCAAGCACTCCCTGTTAACAGCTGCAACAAGACCTTTTAATTTTTAAAAAGTAATCATGAAACAGAAACTAGTATTCTTATTGATTTTTATCGTAACCGGGACTTGTTGCTATGGCCAGTGTGAGAATAAAATTATTTTATCTGCTAAAGGAGCAGAGATATTAGACGAGCAAAACGAAGTCAGAATCAAGGACACGCTGCGGGCAACTACTATTAAATACGACTCAAAAGTTTTCGAAGTTATTTCCGGACATACGATACTGTTTGGTACCATTGACTCAATTTACTGTAACTGGAAACTGCCATTTAAAGAAGGCAATACATACATAAAAGGAACCCTGAACTATGAAAACGGAGATCAATGGGTTACAAAACTAACCATTAACGGAAAAGATGGAAAGCTCACCTTACTGGTCGATATGGAGCACCCTGAAGCCAGTATAATGCGTTTTGTACTTGATAGATTCGAGGAAGATAAATAGCGTATCATATTAATACAGCGAAATCATCTGACATAGAAAATTGACACTCCCTTAAATTCAGCAGAATAAAAATGAGTAAAACCGTTTTAATTACAGGAACAAGCAAGGGAATCGGATTAGCCCTGGCCAAAACATTTTTATCCCATGATTTTGAGGTTATTGGAACCTGCAGATCAGGAATTATTAAAGAACTGGATCACCCGCATTTCAAAGCATGGTCATTAGACTTGTCTAACACTGACAGTATTAAAAATTTCGACAAATATTTTCAGGATAATGGAACCCAGTTGGACATGGTAATTAATAATGCAGGCATCGGGCCTGACCTGGATTGTGATTTACCGGAAGAAAACAGTTTCAAACAGACATTCGATGTTAATGTGACCGGGACAACATTTTTTACAGAACAAATTTGTAAACACGTAAAAACGGGGGGCAAAATAGTTAACATTTCTTCAAGAATGGGATCTATAGACAGGTGTGAATTGGCCGACTCCGTGGCATACAGAATGTCAAAGGCCGCCCTGAATATGTACACAAAAATTCTAACAAACAGGCTATCGGGTACACATTCTGTTGCATCAGTTCATCCAGGCTGGGTCAGGACGACGATATCAAAAAGCAATGTCAATGGAAGGCTTTCACCAGAGGAGTCTGCTCAACGGATTTATGACTTTGTTGTAAGTGACTTTAGGTCAGGGATATTCTGGAACGCTGAAACACAGGAAGAATGTAACTGGTAAAACAACGAACCGTCAGCACGGCTTTGGCAATATGGAAGAGCAAAGATTAAAGTCCCGGCTTCGGCAGACGAATAACACTGCGCGATAGAATTATGAATGATTTTGTACTTTTAGTCAGCAGCGGCATTCAACAGGTAAAACACCGAATTCCGCCACACTTCCAGTGATTTATCGCTGGTGATAATTAGACCCCCAATTTTTTGAACATTCACTAATTAAAAAAACAGAAATGGGAATTTGCCTGAAAATAATTGGTTCTAACAACGACAACGAAAAGAATACTTGTTTATACCTCTTCTGACCCTTGTGATGGACTGGCATTAATGCTTAAAAATAAATCGGACAACTACCGGACTGCACAAAAACTGGACGAAATTCTTACGCCGGATGAAATACAATCAATTAAATGTACTTATGACGGGAACAGCATAAGCGTATCGGAGGGTTATGAAAGCTTTACTCCGGAATATGAAACACCGAACCGCCTGCAGGCCATCCTAAATAAAATAAAACGGTTTTACATTCAAAAATTGCTGTCAGATAAAACTTTAAGCGAAGCTCAGTTCAATGAAATATTATTTGACATTGCCACGTTAAGTGAACTGTATACCGCGCTTGACATTGCGGGGAAACAAAACTTAAATGTTATATTGACAGTAGAAGATTTTTGAGCAGGACTACAAACTGCTGCAGTCAAAAGGGTTGCTCAAATGTGGCCGGATATACGAGTTGGGCATTCGTTCTAATATTCAAATGTCTCATTGGAAGCATATAACATTTGGTTTTTTGTTATACCGGCACACAATTCGCCCCGCTGTAATAAAATGGTATCTTAGTATTGCCGGGCCGGGAGGGTTGTTTTAATTGGACCAAAAAGGTCGAAATCCTTAACGGGGTAAGTAAAATATGACAAGACTCTGTTTCATATCGATAGCTATTCTTCTTTCATTTTCTTCAGAAAGCCAATCAGGCAAAAACCGTGTTGTTACTGATAACGGCCGGAAATTTCAATACTCCGATTCTGCCGGAGTGACACAGTCTTATATTTCCTATTTCTCTGACAGCCTGCCTGTTCCTGACCTTGTTACCCTTGACGGAAAACGGATAACAAAATCAGATATTCAGGGCAAAACGGTCGTTTACAATTTTTGGTTTGTGGCATGCAGGCCATGTGTGGCGGAAATCCCGGCACTTAATCAGCTGGCTAAAAAATACCAGTCTGACTCTACCCTGTTTTTAGCACTGACATTTGATGATGAGAGCCGGATCAACGGATTCCTGCAAAATCATGCATTTGATTTTCAGATAGTGAGTTTATCAGAAACAGAAATCGACAAAATAAAAAGATATCATTTTATCCCTTTACCGTTATTGTTACAAGGGAAGGGAAAGTTTCTTTCGCCCTGTTTGGCCGGCCCGCAGGCAAGAATCCCGAAGTTGAAATCTTCAACCTGCTTGATAAGCAAGTCGGGAAGGCCCTGCAGGTTGTGCGTAACTAAATGCGCATACAAATTTGTTAAGCCATTTGACCATGAGAAAATTTCAATTAGTCCTGCTTTGCCTGATATGTGTTGCCGGCAGTTCTGCCCAGACCGCAGTTAAAAGTTACGGGCGTGTCAATGTGGAAATTACCAAAGAAAAAAAGCCAAAAAGGATCCATACCAAAGTGGAAATAGTATCGGCGTTTACAGGTGGTGATTCTGCCTGGATACTATCGCTTGAGAAAACACTGGATCAATCCATTCCGTTTAAAAATGGTGCCAAAGCCGGAAAGTATATCGTTACAGTGGTATTTATTACAGATAAAGATGGAAATCTTTCAGAGGTCCGTTGTTTAAATGACCCGGGGTTTGGCATGGGCGAAAAAGTTTTGGCGGCAATTAAAAAGAAACCCGTTTGGCGGCCGGCTTCCCAACCGGTGGAGGTAAGAGCATATCGGGGGACGAATCAATAATTTTGCGGGGATAAGTAATTATATGGCAACAAGCAATATATCAATAGTAATTTTCTTCCTTCTTTCCACCATATTGTTATCCTGTAACTCCGGTCATGAATATACTGAACAAGACAAAATATTTCACGCTACTGGTGCCAGCGGGGGGATAGGCGGAATTTATTTTGCGCTATATAAAAATCACAAATACCAGGTTTGCGAAACAGGTGGCTTAAGTGAGAAGTGTTATGATGGGGACTATACAATTGCAGGTGATACAATTATCCTGAATAACTTAAGTAAAGACAGTTACATAAAGAACAATCGACTTTTAATATGCAGGTATAATCAACAGGATAGCGCCTATTGGCAGTGGAAATACCCGGCACATGTTAATGACTGGTCTTACATGAGAGAAAGTGATCTGTCTTTTGGCAATATTGGTGATGTACACCAAATTGACATAAATAATACGCTTCTACTGGACACTACTTATTATTTTGTAATCAGGCTGGACAGCTTAAAGAACTATCGCTAAGATCTTGGTGCAATGGAATCTATGACGTTGCATGTAAAGCACTGGATTTCTTAGTAATTTTATTCTAGCGTCAAGCAGTGTGTGGACAAGATGCCCACTCTCCCAAACCCATTATTCTAGCCGAAAATATATGCGACTACACATAAGCTATATTGTATGTATATTTTTGATTTTGGCTTTTAATAGTTGCCGACATAAAGAGAACTTCGCTGGTTCATGGAAGCCATACGAAGTGAAGATCTGGGACAACTATCATCATGACTCATTGTTGTTTAACATAAATACAAGGCAGTTTTATTATGACCATACCCAAAAATTATCAATCGACAGATTGACGCCTAGCTATAAAGACTCACTCCTGAAAATGTTATCAGCATCATACCTTACACTGGCAGAAGATGGCAGCTTTGAGATGGAAGACCATGCGATCTTTACACCAGCGCTGCATGATAATGCCTGGCACAACCTGGTTGAAGGGAAATGGGTTATTAATACGCATGATTCTACGCTGACGTTGACGCAGCAAAGTGGTCTGACTAAGTGTTACAGATTATTAGCATTTAGCGACAAAACGCTAATTCTTGGCGAGCTATTTGAGTGCATCATTGGAACGCCAATTACAGAAATAAGCTTGAATCGGGAATAACATTGACAAACACAGGTTTTGAGTAGTTGGCGAATTGATGAACTTTTCAAATCCTGATTTTCTTTGTAAATTTATCTTATAGACTGGCAGAGGTTCGATAAAACTGATCACCGAGCCAAGCCCCAATAATTATGCGGCATTCCATGTGCAGATTCCTACGATTACAGTTGTTCTTTTTTTTGACAGTGACAGTGTGCTTATTGTCATGTAAGTCTGTATCCAATCTTGGCTGCGACATAAATATGACCACTGAGTATATAGAAAATAAATGCGGACTTTATAACGGTATACGGTTTGAGGAATTGAGGGTTGACACATTTTATGATGACAAGACACCTAAGATATACACAGTCCTTCTTGCTTTTGAAGGGCATTTCGATAAAAGCAAAACTGGTGATTTAAATAGAATATATTTTAGCAATTCTAATGGAATTTATATCTGGTGGACAGACACTACAACAAACGGAATTTATCGAAACTGGAAGAACCAGCGTTCATTAATTGCAGAAGCGGACGAAATCAAACAAGACAAGGAAAATGAAGTTGAAATAATTATCAGTGACGATAGTCTCGTAAGAATAGGACATAATGCAAATGGTAATTTAGAAAATACAAATCCGAAAAATACCCAACCTGTCCGGTAAATTTCAAGCCAAACACCTGGTATTATATATCATTTTTTGACAAAAATTATGAGGCGTACCTGTATATTAATAACGAGATGAATTACAGAATTGAGAAAATCATTACGGCAGAAAATTATTAATCAACCCCCTCAACGGAGGCACCAGTAACTTAGACAGCATGCAATCCCTGAATAAATTCTTTTTGGTCTTACTCTTAATTGCATTCAAGACTCTTTCCTATTCCCAAACAGCAACAAATGACATAAAATATTTGCCCGGGAAATGGACTGTTTTTTATTCAGAAAACCCCCGGGATACAAGTGTAAAAAAAATCGCTACTTATTCTTTTCAGAATATAATCTTTCACTTCACGGTGTCGGGGTTTAAAAAAAAAGGGGCCCGCCCCCCCCCCCCCAAGGGGGGAAAGAAAAAAGGGGGGTCCCCCCCCCCCCCCCAAAAAAAAAAAAAAAGTTTTTTCCCCACAAAAAAAAAAAAATTAAAACCCCCCCCCCGCGCCTTATTCCTATAAGCCAAATGAAAAAGGAAAGAATAGCTTCAATTATCTTTTTTATTATGCCCTTTGCTTTTGCCTGGGTTTTAGTTGGACAAGTAATTCAGGCCCGATTAACCGTTGATAAATTGGTTAAGGTAAGAGGAATTGTTGGAGACACAAGAGAAATCGCGACTAACGTTAGAAAAAAGTTTTTTTATACACACAAAGACTTAGAGCTGAGAATTTACCTGAAAGACACTTCTGATATTTCAGGATTATGGATGTTTCACGTTTTCGCGGACAAATCAAAAGCGGCGATACCGCAGATATCTATATCAGACCGAAATGGCTGGTTCCACTTGGGCTTGGTTACAGAAATGATGTTTTTCAATTGACTATAAACCGGCAAATAATATTTGACATTTCGGAAACACACAAAAATGAGTATGGAATCATCATCGTTATAGGTATTGCAATACCCGTATTCATTTTTAGGCCTAAGGGCAAAGAAAAGCTGGCGAGAAAGCTGCATGCAACATAGTGAATTGACCACATGTTTCCGGCGCGATGGATTTCAGTATTGCCCAATAGACCGGGTTTTAATTCCGCCCACTGGGGGCATGTCTCCATCTCGTCCAAAAGAATATAAAAGGAATTCTGGAACAGCAAATCCTAACCCTAGTTTAAGAAAAAGGGCGATTTAGCTTCTCCAATGGTGGATGACCTACTATATTGCAGTCTGAAACTGTGAATCAAATTGCATCTGAAGTGATTTCGAAGTTAGATGAAACAGCCGAGGTACTTAAAGGGGGGCATGATTCCGCAGGGGTGCAATTTCAAAACACTACTTAGATTTAATAGATAAAAAGGGCAAGCGTTGGCTGCCCCAAAGGGGCTTTCCGTTATTCAATTCACAAAGAGCAAAATCAAATCACACAGAAGGAAAAATGAAAGAATTGGGAGTAGACAATATTCAAACGAATTTTGTTGACAGTGTCGTTATTTTTGAAAAATCAGCATACAGGGTTATTTATGATTATTCAGGCCACCGGGCGGGATGGCGTTGCTTACTCCCAGGCGACACCCTTCAAATTGGCTGCATCTTATGAAGTATTTAATTCTTTTAGCCCTTTATTCAATCCCCTTTTCCACAGCCACCCACCTGTACGACCGTCTCCCGTCTCCAGCCTGAAACCCCCAAAAAAGGGCCGCATTTACCCATTTATCTGTTGTTTTATAGGCCATCCACAAGGCCACACACCCAGCAGCCCGCCAATAAAGCCATTAAAAAAGGCTTAAAGGGTAGCCAAGCTCGACCTGAACAGAGGGGTAACCTCCGCTTTTCGGCTCCGCTCCCCGCCCCCAACCCCTACCTGCTCCTGCCACCTGTCCCAACACAAGAGTCACATTCCCTTTCCGCTTATTTCAGCCTCCTGCCCCCTGCCTCCTGTTCCCTGCCCCCTGCCCTCAGCCCCCTCAGTTTCCCTGTATCATTTAGGCCTTAAAAACGCGAATTTTCCACAGTTTTTCCCCTATTTTTGCCACCCTATTTAAATCAAGCTTACAATATGTCTATTATTCAATCGATCAGGGATAAAGGTGCAAAAGTCTCTGTGGCTCTGATTGCCTTAGCCCTGATAGGCTTTATTCTGACCGACTATTTTTCCGGTAAGACCCGTGCCCAGGGCGGCAGCGCATCTGACGCTATCGGAAGTGTGAATGGTTATAATATTAACTACACAGAGTTTGAGGCCAAAGTGAAGCAAATGCAGGATTACATGCGTCAGCAGGGTTCTCCTGAAAGTGCAGCATTAACCCAACAGGCTCAGGAAAGCACCTGGTACCAGGAAATCAATGATCTGTTGCTGAAATCAGAGTTGAATAAACTCGACATGACGATCGGCAATACAGAGTTGTATGATATCCTGTACGGACCGGAAGCGCCCCAGGATCTGCAGCGCCAGTTTATTGATTCTGCTACAGGCAAGTTTGACCCCGTTGCAGCCAAGCGCCAGATTGACGCGATGCTGAAAAATAAAAAAACACCTGCTGCGCAGAAAGAAAGCTTCAACCGTTTTGTGGAGCAGCTGAACCAGCAGCGCCTGCAGCAAAAATATATTGCACTGCTTGCAAACAGCGCGAACCAGCCCCGCTGGTATGCTGAAAAAATGAATGCAGACAATGCACCGATTGCTAAAATTTCATTTACAAGAGCACTGTATACGGATTCTGTTTTCCTCGGAACAGACAGCACCCTGAAAGTAACAGACGATGAGATTGCTGCCTACCTGAAAAAACACAGCGACCAGTACCAGATGCCTGAAGAAATGCGTACGGTGAATTATATCAATTTCAGTGCTGCAGCCAGTGCATCTGACAGTCTCGATGCAAAAAACAACCTGCTGAAATCACGCGCTGATTTTGACAGTGCTAAAAATGTAGGCGAGTGGCTGGCCGGCGAAGGAATCGCCAATTATTATGATGGTTATATCAATGGTAAAACCATCCAGATCGCCAATAAAGATTCCATTTTTAAAACACCGGTTGGCGGCATTTACGGTCCTTATTTAGATGGTAATACTTATGTACTCGCCAAAGTGCTGGGTGTTAAAACCATGCCCGATACGGTGAAAGTGCGTCACATCTTAATTTCAAATAATCCCCAGGATGCAAACGGTCAACCCCTGCCTGCACGCGACAGCGCAACGGCTTATAACCTGACCGACAGCTTACGCAAAGCCATTGCCGGCGGTGCAAACTTCGACAGCCTGGTGGTGAATTTCTCTGATGATGGCGGAAGCAAAGCGATTGGTGGAGTGTATGATAATGTTTACTCAGGCCGCATGGTGGCTCCTTTCAATGATGCCATCTTCCTGAATCCTGTTGGATACAAAGGAATCGTGAAATCAGAATTTGGTTACCACTATGTTGAAATACTTTCTCAAAAAGGTGGTGGTGCCGGTTATAAAATCGCTTACCTGTCAAGGGAAATTGTTCCCAGCCAGCAGACAGATGGTGATGCGCTGAACCAGGCTACCCAGTTTGCAGCGGAAAGCCGTGATGGCGTGGCCTTCGATGCTAATTATGAAAAGAACCTCAAAGCAAAAGGATTTACTAAAAATGTTGCTCCCGATATTACTGAGAACACAGCACAAACACAGGTTGGTTTCTCCAGGGAGTTTGTAAGAAAAGTATACGAAGGTGAACTCGGCGAAGTGCTGAAACCTGTTAAAGTAGGACAGAACTACGTGGTAGCAGTTGTGGTTGAGATTAATAAAAAAGGAACAGCGTCACTGGCTAAAGTCCGCCCCGCCATTGAACCCCTGCTGAAAAACCAGAAGAAAGGTGAAATGATGAAACAAAAAATCGGGAAAATCACCACCCTGGAAGCAGCAGCAGCCATTTTGAAATCAAATGTTCAAACGGTCGACAGCGTAAGGATGAGCATGATGAACCTTGCCGGTGTGGGCCGCGAACCCAAAGTAATCGGTGCCGCATTTAATCCCGCCAACAGCGGTAAAGTGGTTCCCGAAGTAATGATCGGCTCCAGCGGTGTATTTGTTGTAAGAGTTGACAGCGTTGGCACAACACCCGTTATGAACGGATCTGTAGCTGATATCCGCAAAGCATATTACGAACAGAACAAACAGGCAACCAGCGGTCAGATGGGCCCCCTCACTGCACTGCGACTGATTGCTGATATTAAAGATAAACGCTCTACCAGGTATTAACCTGAGAGAGGGCAACCAAAACTAACAGCGATTCCGGCCGGTTTACCAGCCGGAATTTTTGTTTTACGGATTCCGCAAACAAGAGCCCGTCATCATTTGTTACCTTTACAGTACTGAATTACCATGAGCGAACCTTTTGTCAATAAAGTAGCGGAAAGCGGACTGATTACCCTGGACCCGGTAAACTATTACCCCAGGGGCGAAACAGCCGTGTTTGACCTGAAGGACCACCTGTTTATGCAGCTGATCCTGAAGGAAAAAGATTTTCGTGAAGCGCTCAAAACGCTGGACTGGGAACCGTTCAGGGATAAGAACGTGGCGCTTACCTGTTCCGCCGATGCCATCATTCCCGTCTGGGCCTGGATGCTTGCGGCAGGATACCTCCAGCCCATTGCCCGCGAATTGTTCATGGGCACTGCCGAAGAACTGCAGCGCCAGTTATTCCTCCGCAATATTGATAAGATAGATGCTGCTGAATTTACGGATCAGCGTGTGGTGATTAAAGGCTGCGGCGAAACACCGATCCCGGATTTTGTATATATGGAGCTTACCAAAAAACTCCGTCCCGTTGTAAAAAGTATTATGTACGGGGAACCCTGCAGTACTGTACCGGTATTCAAGAAACCGGCCGCGTCAAAATAATTTTCAGAACCAGCCTCTTTTGCGGAAAGCAGCAAGCATACCTACGGGGATAAGCAGCATCAGGCATACTGCCGTATAGAAGCCCCAGCGCTGGTGGAAGAAATTTACATTCTCATCGAAATTCATACCGAAGATGCCGCCAATCACTGTAGCGGGCGCCAGTAAACAGGTTACTATTGCCATCACTTTCATCACCTCGTTCATCTTCAGGTTGACGTTGTTGATATGCAGGTCCTGCATGCTCACCATCACATCACGGTAGTTTTCGGTGAGATCAATGGCCTGTACAATGTGATCATATACGTCTTTGTAATATTTGGTGTGACGGTCTTCCAGCAGCGGACTGTCGCTCCGGATAAAACCATTGACCAGCTCACGTACCGGCGAGAAGTTTCTTTTTAAAACGATCAGTTCCTTCCGGAGCTGTGTGATATTAGCCAGTGCACGCGGATTATTGCCGTGCGAAACTTCCACCTCCACCTCTTCGATTTTATCTCCCAGTCTTTCCATCACCACGAAGTAGTGGTCAACAATATGGTCAAGCAATGTGTAGCAGAGATAATCGGCGCCGCGCTGGCGGAGTTTGGTACCGGGGGATTTCAGTTTTTCCCGGAGGGGATTGAATACATCCCGGTGGGCGTCTTCCTGGAAGCTGATCACAAAATCAGGTCCCAGAATGATACTGATCTGTTCCTGCTCAATAGCCTGTTTATCCATGTTGAAATAAAGCATATTCAGCAGGCAGAAAATGGTCGTATCAGCTTCATCAATTTTAGGGCGCTGGTTTATACTCAGGATATCTTCAATCACCAGTGCGTGTACATCAAAATGGTTACAGATCAATTCGACATCTGCTTTCCGCAATCCGTCTATATTAATCCATGAAACGTGACCGGAAGTTTTATATTTAAAACAATCTGCTACGCCCTCCAGTGTTTTTTCTTCCAGGTGCTCGGCATCATAATCGTACACTTTTACAATGACCTGTTTGGCTTCTTCCCGGTGGGGAATAACAGTCGGGTTTACAGAAAGGATTTCCTTTGTCCTTTTAGCGGTGAAAAGGTTCGGCAGGTAGAGATACCTCAGATATTTTTCAGGCCTGAGTTTTACGTTCATCAATGTGAAAGTTAGGAAAAGATCGTCAAACCCCGGGCAGGGGAACCGTTTTAACCGAAGCGCGGAGCGATTTATTTTTTTCGTTATTGACCTCTGCTTTGAACCGGCGGAAATTTTTCACCAGCGCCCGGCTCTGTGAAAGTCCCCACTGGCGGGAATAATAGGTAGTGCCCTTGCCGAGGTTGTCCTGCGGTACATTGTTTCTCCCGCCCGTAGCCAGGTGTTCAATGGCGCGCAGTGAAAGGTCCTGCCCCTGTTCGAGTTCCTTTGCCAGCATTTCTTTCAGGGATTCGTTTCCTGTAAAAGAACAATGCTCCGTGGTGATGAGATTTCCCGAGTCAATACCTTCATCAATCCACATCACCGTATTCCCGATCATGTGAAACTGTGCAGTGGCAAGACACCAGAAGGTACAGTTGGGTGCGCCTTTGATGTATGGTGATAATCCGGTATGCAGGTTTACTATACCGATGGATGGTTTATAATTGATCAGCGGTTTGCGTATCAGGCGGGTACCGGAAACAAAAACGAGGTCGGGGTTCAGCCCTTGTGTGAACGCCAGCGCCTCCCCGGCATTGATATTTTCAACATTGATCATGGGTACAGACGGCCATTCAGCGTATTGGTCCGTGAAATGCTGCTGGGCGCCGGTCCATGCACCGGAGAAAGAAGGCAGTAATATTTTTTCCCAGGCGCGTTCGAAAATGATGGGCAATGAAATTTTCCTCCGGTATACCGGCGATTCTGTTACGATACCGGCAAGTGGAAACCGGGCGTGGATTTTATTGGCCAGTGCCCTTTGGATTGGTTCATTGCAAACCCACAAAACGATTTTCATTTTCTGCCTGCTAATTTTTTAGCCCGCTCAATCAGGTTGCGCAGGCGGAGTTTTGTTTTAAACCATTTTTCATTATACAATTCCATACGTGGTACTTCAAAAAGACCATCGCGCTCCGGGTAAAACCTTTCCTGTTTCAATGCCAGTCCGATAGTATAGCCGGCCTCTTTGCTTAGCCGCATGGTTGTTTCATTATAACTGCCAACCGGATAAGAGATCGTTACCGGGAAATGCCCGAGTTTTTCTTTGATACAGGCTGCGGGGACTTCCAGTTCACGGCGGATCAGCGCTTCATCATTGGTAGTGGCCATCATAATATGCGTATCCGTATGTGAACCGATATAAAAACCGGCGGCTTTAAGCTGTGCCAGTTCATTCCAGTTCATCATCAGTCCGGGATCCTGCACATCGTCAAAGGCCTGCGACACAATATCCATCACCATGATTCTCTGTTCATGCGTTACCCTTTTTAAAACCGGTTTCAGCTGTCTCACATATTCAATGCGTGCTTCACGTGTGGGCAATGAATCAATCCGGAGGTGTTCGGGTAAAAAATCAAAGCGAAGATCAATAGAAGATTTATCAGTATGCTGAAAATTATAATCCAGCTTGTGGGTCCAGGTCAGCACATTGCGGTTGATACAATCCGTCACCACATAAATCGATGCTTTTACTTTATACTTCGCTAAAATCGGGGCGGCATAGTCCAGGTTATCCTTATACCCGTCATCAAACATGATGGTGGCATAATTATCCTTCGGACTGATCGGTCCGTTGGCTACCAGGTCTTCCAGCAGCGCCACGGGGTGCCGCTTGGTAATAAATTTTATACAGCGCTCAAACTGTACAGGGTCCATGGGATCCCACAGTTGGTCGCGCTGGGTATGTACCCGGTGGAAAAGGTAATTTCTAATCATAAAAGCAGAGCCATTGGGTGGAATCCGCTAAAATAGTGGAAAAACTGCCGATTTTTCAGGATAACAGCCGGTAAACCTCAATCCTTTTTTCAAGTCAAACCAGTCACAATCAGACTTATGAAAATTAAATCTTTCCTCCTTGTTATGTGTTTTACCGCCCTCGCCGGTATGTTACAGGCCCAGCATGTACGGGTTCGTTTGGGTTTTCCCTCCGGAATAAGCATAAACGCTCCCGGTCCGGGTGTCCATGGCCGGGTTTGGATCGGTCCTGAATGGACCTGGCGCGGTGGCCGCTACGAATGTGTGCCCGGATACTGGGCAGAACCACGCCGCCGTGGTGCGATTTGGGTCCCCGGTCACTGGAAATACACCCGCTTTGGTTACAAATGGGTTCCCGGCCGCTGGAAATAAACAAGCCGCCTTATTTTTACACCGGATGATGTATAAGAAATCAGTCAGCCGGGAGCAGGCATTACAAAAATTAAAGCATTACTGTGGCTACCAGGAACGCTGCCACAGTGAAGTGAGGGATAAATTATTCCAGCTCGGGGTGTTCAAAAAAGACCACGACCAGATCATAGCCACGCTCATCGAGGAAAATTATCTCAACGAAGAACGGTTTGCCATCGCCTTTGCCGGCGGGAAATTCCGCATAAAAAACTGGGGCCGCGCCCGGATCACCGCTGAACTGAAACAAAGGCAGGTGAGTGATTACTGTATCCGCAAGGCGTTGAAGCAAATTGAAGACGAGGATTATCTCCGCAGTTTCCACCGGATTGCAGAAAATAAATTTGAATCACTGAAAGGCGAGCCACCCATGATCCGTGAAAAAAAGACCAGGGAATATTTGATGCGGAAAGGATATGAAATGGATCTGGTGAATTCGCTTAAGCTCCGGAATCGTTCTTAACCGGTTTCAGCACCGGGATTGTAATAGTAACGGTTGTCCCCTTGCCTTTTTCACTCTGGATCGCCAGCGAAGAGCCGGTGGTTTTCACGAGGTCTTTAATGATCAGGTATCCGAGACCGTTTCCTTTGCGTTTATCAATGTTTGCCGAAGAGATGATGATCTGCTCGGACAATATATTATGCACCTGCTCGGGCGTCATACCCACACCATCATCTTTCACCTGTAATTGTAAAACGGTTTCTTCGGCTTTGGCAGAAACAGTCACAGCACCGCGTTCACTGAAGTTGATGGCATTCAGCACGAGATTGTAGACAAGGATTTTCAGTGGCTCATAATACTGGTAAATTTCAATTGTCGGATCCACGGTATTGACCAGAGAAATATTTTTCTGCTTCGCGATTGACAACAGTACCCCAAACACCTGGTTCACGGTTTCGGCGGGGATGAAAGATTCTTTGGCCAGCCGGCGATTTTCGTGCTGGTATTTAATCCAGTTCAGGATATTGGTGGAGAGCAGCTGCAGCTCCTGGGAGGTGTTGGCAATTTCTCGGATTGTTTCCTGCTGCAGTTCTTCGGGAATCTGTGATCTTTTTTCACGGAGGTTATTGCCGGCCACGGTCAGGAATTTCAACGGCGTTACAATATCATGGCTGATGATGGAAATCAGTTTTGATTTCAGGCTGTTGCTTTTTTCAAGTGCATCATTTTGCTGGCTCAGTTCCCAGGTTTTTTCTGCAATTTGTTTTTCCAGTTTCAGCTGGTTTTTCCGGTAACGCTCTGTGCGCAGGTGGATAAACAGCGCAAACAGGGAGAAGGCGGCCAGGAACGTGAGCAGGTAAAACCACCATTGATTATACCAGGGAGTGGTTATGCCAAAATGGAATTCCGCATAAGAGTAATTTTCTGTTCCAAAGCCAATGGCTTTCCTGATTTTTACGATGTAATCACCGTGACGCAGTCCGCTTAACCGCAGCAATGAACCGTCCTCTGTTTCCGCTGTTATCCACTCACCCGATCCGTTCAGTTCATACTCTACATAAATGTTTTCCATATTCCCCCATGCAGGGAAAGCCAGCCGCACCAGCACCTCTGAGGTGTTGGATGGCAGCTTGCGGATCGCTGAACTGTCGGCCGCAAAAGTTTTTTTGCCTGCAATGAGTTCATCAAAATAGATGGCGCTTCCCAGCGAGTCTGTTTTATGTTTTTTAGGATCCACCTGAATCAGGCCATCCATGGTCGGGAATGAAATGTTGCCGTTTTTCAGCCGGAGTGCACAGGGCGTACATCCGCCGTTCATTTCCGTCATCTCCATGCCATCGTTTTTGCCGAAATACTGGTAGAAAACAAATCCGGTATTTTTTTCCCAGGCAGTCAGCAAATCTGTAAACCGTACTTTAAACAATCCGCGGTTCGTACTGATCCAGCAATAACCCAGCTGGTCATCAAAAAAGCAGTGTGTATATAAAAGATATTTGTTCTTATCAAGCGGCATGGGCTTCAGGATACCGTTTTTCCAGATGTAAAAACCATTGCCATACGTGCCGATCAGGATATAGTTGTCGCGGAATGAAATCGTACGTACACAGAAATTCTCTTCCCGGAACAGCGTGTCCAGTTTTTTTAATTTCGGATCATACCGCAGGAAACCCGCACAGCCAGCGAGATAAACCATTCCGTCGGGACCTTGTTTCATATCATAAAAACTGGGATCTCCGCTTCCGGGCGGAAACCGATATTGATAAGCCAGGCTGTCGCCGCTTACATATCCGATCCCGATCGAGTTACAGACCGCCGTTTCTTTTCCAATCGCGGTGATAGCAGAGGAAGATCTCATGATGATCGAAGGAAATCCGGTGGTAATTCCTGTTTTGTAATTATAGGAAAACAGGCTCGACATCTTGATTATCTTATTATAAGCCGGATACCACAGAATCGAATCTCCCTGGAGAAAAATGGTAAACCCAAATCCACCCGTAATCGGAAGTTTGTTTTGTCCTTTCGGCGCATCACCCAATTCGTGCCCTTCGTTTGTGAGCACATTTCCATTTGGGAGTTCTACCTGTGAATAGTAGGCGTTGCGCTGGTTGATGCCGGCGTTCTCATATTTAAAATTCCGCAGGTTGTTTTTACTGATCACCACCAGGCCTTTTGAATCAGTTCCCAGAAAAAGGATTCCCCTTTTTTCGCTGTACTGTAAGTGATAGATAAAAGCATCCAACGGAATCTGGTTGCAAATCAAGTCGGCCTGGATCACACCATTATTCAGTTTAAATATCCAGGCATTGTTTTCATTTACCAGCACCGGGTGAGGCATCCCCGATTCCCAAAAAAGGCGGAAATTTTTTCCTGCAGTTCCGGGATGACCAGAAGGCCATACGGTAGGAATCGCTTCCAGGTCATGCCCCGCATTTTTTAACCGGTAAACCTGGTTATCGGGTGCCATGATAAAACTTTCGTCGCCGATCTTGAAACCGCTTTTGATGCGCAGCGGGCTGCTGTGTAACAATGTAAGGTCTTCGTCGCCGGCATGGTAATAATAAAGAGAGTCTCTTAATATATAATAGAAAGACCGCGGGTTATCAGGCATAAAGGTTCCGCCAGCCAAATCATGTTTCAGGATTTTTGGGTGGAGCATGGTTTCCCGGAAAAAATCTTCCGATGTCATCAATGCAGCGCGGAATAAACCCCGGTTTCCGGTTTTTGCAGCCGGAATATTATAACTAAACTGCAGTTGATTGCCGGCTGATTTTAAAAGATTCCCGCCCATATCAGCCGTAAAAATATTCCCCTCATTGTTGCGTATGATATAGGCCATCCGCTCGGTGGCGATGCCGGGCATATTCAGCCTGGTATATGACTTAAACTCCTGTCCGTTAAAACGAACAACGCCCGCTTCAGTAGCCATCCAGAGAAAGCCGGAGCTTTCATCCCACTCAACCCCTTTAATACCATTGGAAGGAAGTCCGTTTTCTGTACTGTAACGGCGAATAGTAAAACCGGCATCCGCCTGGGAAAAGAGCATCTCAGGCAGTAATAAAATCAGGCAACTAATCAGGATGGTTCGAATCATATCCGGTTTCTGTCAACAAAATAGCGCAAGCATTTCAATAATTCACATTATAAAGCGTGGCCAGCTCCATTAATTCTTTAATGTTGCCCGCTCCGGTTTTCTCATATATCCGGGTTTTGATGGTGGAAATCGTACTCATTTTCAGGTTGAGGATCTCGGCCATTTCTTTGGTTCCCATTCCTTTCAGCAGGTAATGGAGGATTTCAAGTTCCCGGGAAGTCAGTGCGGAAAAAGGATTACCGGGTTTCCTGCTATCCTGGTGATGTGCAGGCGGGAGCTCATCATCAAAAAACTGGCGGAGCCGGTGGATGATTTCATCCTCACCCAGTGATTTAGACAAATAATACCGCACGCCCCATTGTTTCAGCGCCTCACCATACACTTCTGCGGGCTGCATGGAAAAGATCAGGATTTTTAATTTGGGATACACCCTTGCAATATTGGGAATCACTTCCAGCGTGCTGCCGTCGGCTACTACAATATCCAGGATGAGGTGGGTATAATCTTTCCGGAGCAATTCTTTCATCAGTTCACCGCAGGTAGCCGCCTCACTGATATTTGTATATCCCAGATTAAGCTGAAGATAAATCTTCAACCCCTTCCTGATCATACTGTGATCGTCCACTATCAGAATATGAGGTTCCATACTCGGTGGTTTGTTAAAAGGTGATGCGCGCGTGGGATTACAGATATAAAGGTCTGGAATCATTTTGATATCACTGAGTGAAACGATGGTTGTATTTTAGCAATAAATCGCCCTTTTGAAATTATTTTCCGTTTTAATGCTGATCCTTTTTTCTATTCCTGCCATGGCGCAGCCAGCCTCTGTACCAGCGGGTTATAAGTATGAGGTAAAGCTGACATCTGAAAATGATAATTATGCTTTTACGTATAAAGATGGTTATTACACAAACGGTATTTTTTTACAGTTGAACTATGTGCCCGCACGTGCTGAGCAGTATTTAAAACTTCACAGTAAACTGGGCAAGCTGAACACCTATTATATGCTGGGGCAGATGATTTACAACGCAGAAACCTGGCGCAAGCAAACCCCGCCGGATATTGACCGGCCCTATGCCGGCTATCTTTTTGCGCGTAAAGGCTTTGTGCTGCATTATAAAAACCAGTCGGTGATGGATTTCAGCGTTTCTGCCGGAACAACCGGGCCCGCTTCCGGCGCAAGGCAGGTGCAGAAATTCTATCACTCGATATTCCATCTCCCGCGTATCAGGGCCTGGGAATACCAGCTGAATGGTGAACCGGCGCTGAACTTCCGGTGGGTCTATCACCAGAATATGCTGCGGACTGATCAGGCAAATCCGTTCACCCAGCTGCATGCCACACTGGAATTAAACGCCGGCAATGTTTTCACGAATGCTTCCGGCGGTTTATTATTAAAAGCGGGCAAACTCCAAAAACCGCAAGCCAGCACGTTTTATCAGTCAGGCACAGGGAATAACGATGCTGCCGGGAACAAAAAAAGACAAGGCGAGTTATTTGTATTCTTCCACCCGCAGCTGATGACGCAGATATATAATGCCACGATCCAGGGACCGCTTTTCAAAAAAGACAAAGGGCCGATTACCGGCAAGCCGGTGAATCTCTATTATTTTCACCAGTTCGGGTTGTACTTTGTGCATCATCGGATTGCTGCGGCGGTTGTTATGACGTATAAAAACCGCGAAGCAGAAGCGATGCGGATCAAAGAAAGATATGGCGGGCTGATGCTGGCCTACCGGTTTGGTGTTCAATCAAAATAATCATTATGGCAAACCCCTTGCTTATTACAACGGTGCAAACCAGCCTGGTTTGGGAAAACAAAACAGCTAATCTGGATATGCTGGCCGCAAAAATCAACGCCATTGCAGAAAAAACGCACATCGTTGTGCTGCCGGAAATGTTCAGCACGGGATTCAGCATGAAACCCGAAACGCTGGCTGAAACCATGGATGGTCCGGCTGTTGAATGGATGAAAAAATCGCTGCAGAAAAAAGAGTGATACTAACCGGCAGCCTGATCATCCAGGAAAACGGTCATTATTTTAACCGGCTGATCTGGATGCTGCCCAATGGTCAATACGGAACATACGACAAACGACATTTATTCGGATATGCAGGGGAACACAATCATTACACCCCGGGAAATAAAAGGCTGATCACTTCTGTTAACGGATGGGCCGTTAACCTGCAGGTTTGTTACGACCTGCGTTTTCCCGTATGGGCACGGCAGCAACAGCGTGACGGAGCACCGGAATACGATGTACTGATTTATGTGGCCAACTGGCCCGAGCGGCGCAGCCATCCCCGGAAAACTTTGTTACAGGCCAGGGCCATCGAAAACCAATGTTATTTGGTGGGTGTGAACCGCGTGGGTGATGATGGTAACCATATTTACCACAGCGGTGATACGATGGTGGTGAGTCCATTGGGCGAAGTGCTTTATCACCAGCAGGACCGCGAAGAAGTACATACTATTTCATTGGATAAAGACCGGCAGGGAAATTCCGAGCTCCGCCGAGGAAATTAGTGGACTCCTTATCCTTCTTTATCAACTCCAGCACTTTATCCAGTTTATAATCCTGGCCTTTTTTAACAGCCTCAACTGTCGGGAGGGATTCAATATCAGGTTGCACACCGCGGCCGTCTTTCGGGCGGTTCTTGTCCATCACGAGGCGGAATAGTGGTAAACGGAAACGCAATCCTGTTTCGGGCAGCGTTACATCCGGAATCAGCCAGGCGGTATTGCCATAAGCACCGCCGCCGGTTTCTTCACCAACAATCAGCACATTCGATTGTCCTTTGATCGCACTGGCGAATAAGGTGGTTGCGGAAAAAGAATTACCGCCCGTCAGCAAATACACTTTCCCTTCGTAATGATTGTGTTTTTTGGGATGGAAAGCATGTCTTTCAAAATACCCGAAATGATAAAGACCATCCCTGCGTTTTTTCGTGAAGAATGTAATGAAAAGCTGGTTCCAGAAATGATTCTTGATATAATGCCCGTACCGGCTTCCCTTGCGGAGGGCGTACAGCGAATCTGAAATTTTAAAAGGATGGTCAGCAATAAAACGGCTGATGAGTGTGGAGTTTGTTACACTGCCGCCGCCATTGCCACGTACATCAATAATCAGGTGTGTGATGCCATTGTTCTTCAGGGCAGCAAATGAGTTTTTAAAGAAGCCGCGCAGACCGTAGCCTTTTGCAAAAGTGGACAGGTCCATCATGGCGCTGTGATTGGCCGTATCTATTTTCAGCAAACGGGCTGCATTCATACGCGCCAGTTTTTTCTCACGGGCAGTGGGCTCTGTTGTGGCCGGGCGGATTATCCCACCAGTGCGTCGCCTGGCTGTATCGGGCGAAGGGCTGAACGGTTTAATGATTGTGGTACCCTGTTTGCCGCGCACATCCACATAACCGATTTCATACTGATCAGATAATCCATACACAGATGTATACAAGGAACCAAAAAACCCGCGGTTGCTTAAGGTCTGGTATTTATGGGTTAGATTATATCCATCGGCAGAAATATACCGGAACAAACTGTCGAGTATAACATGAATCGGGCGCTTGTTAATAGATGTAATCAGTGCACCACGTACCAGGATGCTGTCGCGGCGGTTGAGGTTGGCCGTTACTTCCACCGTATCATTCCATGTTTTTACACTGATGGGAAACATTTTCCCCAGGCGAACCGTATCGGCATATTTGTTCCACGCTTTGGAAGAACGCACGGTGGTGTGTCCGCAGTTAATCTGCGCCGTGGTATAGTTGAGTAACTGGCGGAACTGTGATTCTGTCATGGAATCGCCGAGCATGGATTCAGCACGATTGAAAAAATACTGAACGCTGTCTTTGGTCTGATACCAGTATAACCCGGGGTGATGTGATTCGAGCAGGCTGCGGTAAATGCGGAAATCCTGCTGCAGTTTTTCGGGGGCGTATTTTTTTTCGGGCGAAAAATGCGGACGGCTGACCGAGCAGCCGGACAAAACCAGGGATCCCAATAACAAATACATCAATCTCCGCATCATAATTCAATTGGGGTCAGAGGTGAACCCATCCCTGGGCTTTTATGGGATGTGTGTTACCTCCTTTGGTAATAATTTTTGCTCCGGCTTCTTCATCGGTCATATAACCCACCACACTGATTTGCTCATTCAGCACCAGCTTTTCATATTCGGTGGGGTCAATCGTGAATAGTAATTCATAATCCTCACCGCCACTCAGCGCACAGGCGGTTGGATCCATTTCAAATTTAAACACCGCCTTCTTCATTTCTTCATGCACAGGAATTTTCTCCTCATACAATACACAACCCAGGCGGCTTTGTTTGCAGATATGCAGGATTTCTGAACTGAGTCCGTCGCTAATATCCATCATAGACGTCGGAATAATCTCAGCATCCGACAGGAAATCAACTATATCTTTTCGCGCTTCCGGTTTTAATAACCTTCCGATCACATAAGATTCACCTTCGAGGTCGGGCTGCACCTGCGGGCTTTCGAGGAAAATCTTTTTCTCCCTTTCCATAAACAACAAACCCACATAAGCCGCACCGAGATCACCACTGACACAAACCAGGTCGCCTTTTTTAGCCGTACTTCTTTTTACAAATTTGTCAGGCGCCACTTCACCAATCGCTGTTACAGAAATCACCAGCCCTTTTTTGGAAGTACAGGTGTCTCCGCCAACCAGGTCAACACCATATTTGGCGCAGGCCGCATAAACGCCTTCGTAAAATTCTTCGAGTGCTTCCACGCTGAAACGGTTGCTGATGCCAATACTCATAGTAATCTGCGTAGGCGTGGCATTCATCGCATAGATATCACTCAGGTTCACCACCACAGATTTATAGCCGAGGTGTTTGAGCGGTGTGTACATGAGATCGAAATGCACATCTTCCAGCAATAAATCGGTGGTGATAACAGTTTGCTTGCCGAAATGATCAATCACGGCCGCATCATCACCCACGCCCAGGATGGTTGTGGCATTCTGGAGGTCAATATTTTTAGTGAGATGGTCAATCAGCCCGAATTCGCCCAGGCTGCCGATCTCTGTTCTTTCCTGACTCATATTATTAATGACTATTTATTAAAACGGAAGCGCACTGTATATATTATCAGAGACTGCCGCCGTTGATCACTTCGAGTACTTTATCGTGAATCAATCCGTTCGTGGCCAGCAATGCGTGCTGGTAAGGTGAAAACGGATTGCCCGCATGGTCGGTTACTTTTCCGCCAGCTTCTGTTACCATAATAAACCCCGCCGCGCTGTCCCACGCTTCCAGTTTCTGTTCAAAGAAACCGTCAAAACGGCCGGCAGCTACCCAGCATAAATCAATGGCAGCTGAACCCAGGCGACGAACGGGAACACCTTTGCGGACAAACCGCTCAAACATCTCAATTGGTCCGTTGGCAGAGTTAATATACGTATAGGGGAAACCGGTAACCAGGCAGGCGTGCAGGGTTTCGGTTTCGCGGCTTACATGGATGGGTTTACCGTTCAAGGTGGCGCCCATACCTTTTTCGGCCAGGAAAAACTCGTTCAGGTGGGGGTTGAACACAGCGCCCATGATGATTTCGCCGTCTTTTTCAATGGCGATGGACACGCAGTTGAGCGGGATGCCGTGGGCAAAGTTGACTGTTCCGTCAATCGGGTCAATGATCCATTTATAGGTGGAATCCTGGACGATTTCACCGGTTTCTTCTGCTAAAATCTGGTGATCGGGGAAGCGGGATTTGATAACGGCCAAGATGGCTTTTTCCGAAGCGTGGTCAGCCTCGGTGACCAGGTTATTCACGCCTTCTTTATTGGCAATGGTAAATTCGCCGTTGAAAAATCGAATGATCTCTGCGGCACCGGCTTTGGCCGCATCCACCAGGGTGGTTTTAAGCATGCGCAAAGATAATAAACCCGCTGCCGACAGGGCCGGAAGGATTATTTTTGCCCGGCATGCGGCTTTCTGTAATCATAGTAAACTATAATGTGAGGCATTTTATTGAACAATGCCTTTGCGCTGTGCAGAAAGCACTGGGGGAGAACGGCGAAATCATTGTAGTGGACAATGCCTCCTCCGACCAAAGTCTTGAATACCTGGTCCCGCGTTTCCCGCGTGTCCGCTTTATTGCCAACCCCACGAATGATGGTTTTGCCAAAGCCTGTAATATGGGCTGGAAAGCATCAATCGGTGATTATGCCCTTTTCCTCAATCCCGACACCATTGTGCCGGAAGATTGTTTTACCAAATGCCTGGCGTTTATGGACGGACATCCTGACGCCGGTGCGCTCGGCGTGAAAATGCTGGATGGCAGCGGACATTTCCTCCGGGAGTCCAAGCGGTCATTTCCTTCCCCGGTTACTTCGTTTTATAAACTGGTGGGGTTATCTGCTTTATTTCCCCGGTCGGCTGTTTTTTCAAAATACCACCTTGGTGCGCTGGATGAAAATAAAAACCATGTGGTAGATGTGCTGGCCGGTGCATTTATGCTGGTCCGCCGCGATGTATTGGAGAAAACGGGTGGCTTTGATGAAATCTTTTTCATGTACGGGGAGGATGTGGACCTGAGTTACCGTATCCAGGAGGCCGGCTATAAAAATTATTATTTCGCAGAAACAGACATTATTCACTTCAAAGGCGAAAGCACCCGCAAGGGCAGCATGAATTATGTGCGGATGTTTTACAAGGCGATGAGTGTGTTTGTGAAAAAACATTATGGCGGGAGCCGCGCCGGTATTTTCAATGTATTTATCCAATTGGCGATCTGGATCCGGGCGGGATTAACCGCTACGGCACAGTTTATCCGCCGCATTGGTTTGCCGCTGATTGATGCGAGCATGATCTTCTTATCATTCTGGATTGTAAAAAACACCTGGAACCAGTATGTGAGAACAGACACAGTTTATCAGAATAAATTACTGCTGATTGCCTTTCCTGTGTATACGGTTTGTTATCTCGTGGCAGCCTATTATGCCGGTTTGTATGACCGCTGGTACCGGAAATCCGGTTTGATCCGCTCCACACTGGCCGCAACCATTATCCTGCTCGCGGGATATGCGCTGTTGCCGGAACATCTTCGTTTCTCACGTGCGATTATCCTTTTTGGTGCCCTGCTTGCCTTTATCCTCATCACCCTGCAACGCTGGATCTTCACCAAAATGGAAGTGCTGAACCAAATGGAAGAAGCCGATGAATATGCCAGTACGATGATAGCGGGGAACACAGAAGAATATGAATCGGTGATGAAAATCATGCGCTCTTCCGGACAGCAGCAAAGAGTGCTTGGCCGTGTTGCGGTAGATGAAAAAGACGAAACAGCCACGGGGCAATGGAAGAATATTGACCAGTTGTCGGCCACACTGCCTTTCAGGGAACTGATTTGCTGTGAAGGCCAGTTATCATTTTCAGAGATCATCCGCTTTACCGCCGCAGGTCCGCACCGGTTCAATATAAAAATACATGCCGATGGCAGCGACAGTGTGGTGGGCAGTCATTCAAAAGACAGCAGTGGTGAAACACTCACCAATGAAGCCGGTTTCCGGATTGCAGATCCGTACTACCGCAGGCAGAAAAGGCTGATTGATGTGTTGATTTCGCTGTCAGGACTGGTGTTGTTTCCCGTTCCGCTGTTGCTGGTCAAAAATCCGTTGCGGTTCTGGAGCCATTGTTTTGAAGTGTTGATTGCGCGAAAGACCTGGGTTGGATATGCCGGGAATAAATCGCAATTGCCATCGCTGAAGCCCGGTGTGTTGGGCAGCAATGGTGTGCCGTTGCCGGTGAAAATCCAGCTGCCGGCCGAGAGCCTGAACCGGATAGACTACCGCTATGCAAGGGATTACGAACCGGTGGCTGACCTGCGGCTGATCCGGAAGTCGTTCCGGCGCCTCGGAGGCGTGTGAAACATTGGTAATGAAGGGACGGCAAAAGTATTTAATCCCTTATTTTCGCAGGCATTCGTATCAATATTCTGTAACTTTATATATACTCAGGCAACCATTCAGCATGGCCACAATCATTGATATTAAACTTCCCCGTGCCATCGCGGCCGCCCTGCGTATTCCCCCGAATAACCCACAGCGTCAGCAGCTCAGGGTGCTGAAAAAACTGCTCAAGAAAGCGCGGTTCACAGAATTCGGACAGCATTACCGGTTTGATGAAATCCTGCTCAGCCAGAATCCCGGGAAGAAATTCCAGGAACTGGTACCGGTTCACGATTACAGCAAAATTTATGAAGAGTGGTGGAAGAAAACACTCGAAGGTGTTTCAGACGTAACCTGGCCGGGCAAGATTAAATATTATGCCCTGAGCTCCGGCACTTCCGAAGCAGCCAGTAAATATATTCCCGTTACCCGCGAACTGCTGCGCAGCAACATGGTAAACTATGTGCGCCAGTTCCTCAGCCTGCTGAATTATGGCGATGCCAATAAATGGGCGATGACCAAGGGCTTCCTGATGCTGGGCGGTGCGACCGACCTGAAAAAAGGGAAAGCCGGCTGGTATGCAGGTGACCTCAGCGGGATTTTGGCGAAGAAAAGACCATTCTGGTTCCAGACATTTTATAAACCCGGCGGGCGCATTGCCGCTATTGCAGACTGGAATCAGAAACTGAATGAAATAGTGGAGCATGCGAAAGAATGGGATATCGGTTATATCGTTGGTGTGCCGGCCTGGTGCCAGATGTGCATGGAAATGGTGATTGAGCATTACAAAGTGAAAAACATCCACGAGATCTGGCCAAACTTCAGCTTTTTTGTACACGGTGGTGTGGCGTTTGAGCCGTATAAAAAGGGATTTGAAAAATTACTCGGCAAGCCGATTGTTTATATAGAAAATTATTTGTCGAGCGAAGGCTTTATCGGTTTCAAAACCCGCGAACACGCCAAAGGCATGCAGCTGGTGCTGAATAATAATATCTTTTTTGAGTTTGTTCCTTTTGATGATAAGAATTTTGATAACGACGGTAAGATCCTTCCAAAGCCCGAAGCGAAAATGATTCACGAAGTGGAGGAAGGAAAGGAATATGCCCTGCTGATGAGCACCAATGCCGGTTCCTGGCGTTACCTGATCGGCGACACGATTAAGTTCACGGATAAGGAAAAAGGCGAACTGGTTATTACCGGCCGCACCAAACACTTCCTCAGTTTAACCGGTGAACACCTGAGCGTGGATAATATGAACAAGGCGATAGAACTGGTGAGTGAGGAATTTAATATCAGCATTCCGGAATACACGGTTGTCGGATTTCCGTTTGAAAATATGTTTGCACACCGCTGGTATGTAGCTACGAATGATACTGTAAACCCGGATCTGTTGCGTAAAAGGATTGATGAAAACCTGCGGGTGCTGAATGATGATTATGCGACTGAACGGGACAGCGCACTGAAAGAAGTTTTCCTGGAAGTGTTGCCCGAAGAAAGATTCATGAAATTCATGGAAGTAAAAGGAAAACTGGGAAGCCAGCATAAATTCCCCCGTGTAATGAAGGGGAAAATGCTGGAGGACTGGAACCAGTTCCTGGCAACACAGCCGGCATAATGCCGGCTTCGCTGTTTGTAACCGCTAAATTTATTTTGAATTACCACCATGATCCAGGCAATGTTACATGGATTAGGACTCGGATTGTTACTGAGTATTTCGGTGGGCCCCGTATTGTTTTCCATCATCAAGCAAAGCCTGAATAACGGGCACAAAGGCGGACTGGCATTTGTGATCGGCGTTTCTGCAAGTGATATCACCATGGTGCTGGTCAGTAATGTGTTTACAGAACTGTTCAACAGTATCCGGCAATACAAAACGCAAATTGGAGTGGCCGGTTGTATTTTCCTGGTATCACTTGGTGTTTATTTCATGTTCTTCAAAAAAGTAAAAGTGAATGAAGATGGCAAACAGGTGTTTGCCCTGCGTAAAAGGGATTATGCCAAAACCTTTTTATCCGGCTACCTGATGAACACGCTGAACCCTTCTGTGTTTATTTTTTGGATTTATGCATCCACCACTATGATTGGCCAAACGGTAAACCAGCGTACGGTAGCTTTTATTACCTGTCTGGCCTGGATGCTCGGCGCAGATATTTTAAAAGTGTTTCTCGCCGGCAAGATTCGCAAAAGACTTACACCGCACAACATCCATATACTGAATAAAATTAACGGACTGCTCCTGATCATTTTTGGTATCGCTTTGATCTGGGGATTGATTATCTATGGCAAGCGACTCTGAAAAATCACCATCCCGGACCCGCACGATATTAATGCGTGTGTGGAAGTGGACGAAGAAAATCTTCCTCTGGCTTTTTATTGCCCAGTTTATTTATATCATCCTGTTGAAATGGATTGACCCGCCGATTACGATGACACAATTCGTGAGCTGGATCAGCGGCGATGGTCTCAAAAGGGATTATGTGGACAGAAGCGATATGTCGCCCAATGCCGGCCTGGCTGTTATTTCATCGGAAGACCAGTTGTTTCCTGATCACAGCGGTTTCGACTGGAAGAGCATGAAAAAAGCGCTGGAGTATAACAAAAAGAAACCGGGACGCATCCGCGGTGGCAGCACCATCAGCCAGCAGGTGGCAAAAAATGTTTTCCTGTGGCAAGGCAGGAGTTATTTGCGTAAAGGACTGGAGATGTATTTCACCTTTATGATTGAACTGGTCTGGGGGAAAAAACGGATTCTTGAAATGTATCTCAACGTCATTGAAATGGGCCGTGGGATTTATGGTATTGAAGCGGCATCGCGGGCGTATTTTGGAAAACCTGCATCAGCATTAACAAAGGCGGAGGCTTCGATGATAGCGGCCTGTTTGCCAAATCCGAAGAGATATACGGTAAAACCCTTGTCGGGTTATGTAGCTGTACGAAGCCGGTATATACAAAGGCAAATGAGTAATCTTCAGACTGATCCTGATATACGGAAAGTGATTGGATTGGGTCCGCCGTAATTTATTCAACAACCAGTTTAAGTCTGTCGCTGTTATGTGTGGGTTTATAGAACCGGCAGTTGATAGCGAAAATAATTTCATAATGTCCGGGCTTCAGTCCCGGATTTATTTTTATCGGAACCGGCTGTCCGGAAGAAAGCTGATTCAGGGTAACACCGGTAAAAACATCTTTGATCCATTTCCCTTTTTCAAAAAACCCGATGCGTGTGGTATCTGATAACTGCGGATGCTGTGCGATATAGTTTTTATATAAAGGAGGAACGAGGCTTGTAAGCTGAAGTGATATTGAATCACCCGCCTTTATTTTTTCCGGATAACCAGCCATGATTTTCACTTTGGCAAAACTGGCAAAGGAGGAATCATAATTAAGACCGAGGGTCCAGATTCCTGCTTTCATCGTATCCTGGAAAAATGAGAGGTCATAGATATCTGCGAAATATACAGGTTTGCCAAGCAGGGAATCTTCCACGGTCCAGTAACTATAGCTGTTAATCCGGTTGCGGTAAAAATTCTGCGAATAGCTCATTTGCCCGCTATAGAACCAATACTTCGAAGCACGCTGATAGGAGTTGCTGAAAACAACCGGCAGGCCATGTGTTTTTTCTTTTAATTGCTCCGGCCATTTTTTCCAGGCGTGGTACCTGGCCTGCAGCGGCGGGCTTGGCATAAAATCAAATACCATTTCAACACGCATCAGTACTGCAAATAAAAGGGAAACCGGAAGCAGCCGCATCAGCCATTTCCGGGAAGGGGTATGATAAACCAGGAATTGGTGGCTTAGTACCAGGAATGCCGGCAATCCCGGGGAAGTCCAGTTTGCTTCTGTGCGTCCGCGGAATGAACTGAATAAAAAGAAAATGAAAATGCCAATGAGGCTGTAACGCATGGCTTTTTCAGTGGCGCTGGTTGTTTTGTATAATAAAGAAGCCGGCAGCAGGATGAAAAATACGATTGGGCCCGTCAGCGCGAGCTGGCCGAGTATATATTCAACCGTAAACGATAATTTCCAGGGCGCCACGTTGCTCTGCAGCAAATGGTATTTAAAGCTCACCCAGTTGTGCTGGAATTGCCAGTAAATATGCGGGGCAAATAACAAAAGGGCAAACGAGGCGGCGATCCAGCTCTGGTATCTGAATATCAACCGCGGGTTTGATAAGAAAGTGAAAAAGATGACCAGCACCGCCTGATATTTGCTGTACAAAATGAAAGAAACAGCAAGGCCGAGTAACAAACTATTGACCAGGGAAAGATGGTTCAGGAATCTGCGGTAGCACCAGAAAAAAAGTGCGGTGAAAAATATCAGCGGGATATCGGGAACCGCAATAAATCCCCAGAGTTGTAATACAGCTACAGATGCGGCAATTGCATAAAATAATTTCGGATTTTTTTTCGACGTCAGATCTTCAATGATTACAAGCGCAAAAAGATTCAACAGTAATGGGATTAGCCGCAGCCCGAGCTGGTTGGGAATGATTGTGTAACCGGCTTTGATGAGCCAGGCAATCATGGGCGGATGATCAAAATAGCCCCAGTCGGGAAACTGGCTGTAAGCCCAGTAATAGGCTTCATCATCCTGCAATTCGGTAAAGCTGGCTTGCAGGATGGCAAGCAGGAGCCAAAAACCGTAAAACAGGAGTCGCTGGTTAGCAGAGCGGCTTTGATTCATTCACCGCAAAGTAACATTATTTCGTGCTCAGGAAATGATCCGTTGACCGGATAGCGGTTTCAAGCCGTTCGCGGAACTGTCCGCCTACTTCAGCCCAGGGAACGGACTGGTTTATGAGAATGTCTTTATACATATGGAACAAATGTCCGCGGATGGCAGGGTCGGGATATTCACGCAAGGGATCTGGTGCCCAGGGAAGATCAGTATTGCATAAAAGGTAGAAATCATATTTGCGTTCCACCACCTGGTCGAGGATAAACCGGTGGCATTTGCCGAACACGTATTCACACCAGACTTTCATCACATACATATCCGTATCTATAAACAGGATTTCGTCTTCTTTCATATCCCGGCTGTAAGATTCTTCCAGTGCAAGCTGGCCTTTGGCAATGGTGAGCAGGTCGTCATAACTGTATGCCCCGGGGTTTTTAGTCAGAAATTCCCGGGCGTACTCAGGGCACCATTTGGTGTTGAAATGGGCTGCCAGGTCTTTGCACAGCGTGCTTTTGCCGGTGCTTTCGGGGCCGATGATGACGATTTTGATACACACGGGGTGAAATTAATTAAATTCCGGAAATACAATTACCGCAAAGACGCAAAGGCGCAAAGTCAGTCCGGAATTTCCGAAAGAAATCAAACATTTTGTTATTCGGACAATGAAGAAATTTACTAACAAACAGCGTGCGGTCTTTGCGCCTTTGCGTCTTTGCGGTGAATGTATTTTTTGAATTTATACTTTTGCCTTTTTTCTCCACTCTGCCAATCCCCAAAACGCCATCACCAGCAACACCACATAATAAACACTGGTAAAAACATAATGTTTCGAAAAGTACAATGGTATAGACGCAATGTTCGTCGCAATCCACCAGTACCAGCTTTCCACTTTTTTCCGCGTCATCAGCCACATGCCGGTGAAGGCAGTCGCCGAGGCAAAAGCATCAGCCCAGGGAATGGCATTGGGTGCAAAGTCTTTTTTAAGATAGGAGAGCGCAAAGAAAATAACGACGTAGAATGCGCCGAAGAACGCCAGCTGCTTCACCCACCAGCTGCGGTTGGAGTAAGTGATATGAACAATCGGTTTATGCGATACATCTTTTTTCGACCAGAGATACCAGCCGTATAAACTCATGATTGTATAATATAGATTCACGCTGGCTTCTCCGAGCAGGCTGCCATCTATACTGATGTATATATAAATGATGGTATTCAGCAGTCCGGTAGGATATACCAGGATGTTCTCCTTCCGCGAATACCATACGCTGATGATTCCCGAAAACACGGCAATGTATTCGTACCATTTTGTGTGACTGATGTCGGAAAGGAACTGGGAGTATATTTCTGCGATGCTCAAATTGAAAATTAAGGCAGGGAAGATACTTACTAACGGGGACTCGTATATTTTTTCCTTGCTTTCAGGTATATCACGCCGTTGTCTGTGCGGAATCTTGTTGCCATTTGCTGCCATTGGTGCTGCTGGTCAAACCGCCATACAATTAAATGCAAATGGGGAATGGCTGCATAACCCGTTTTTCCGCTGTAACCAATGAGCTGGCCCTGTTGCACCGTATCCCCGGTATTGACGGCTGCACCGTTTTGCTGTAAATGCCAGTAGCCGGCACGTGTACCATCAGCATGTTCAATCACGATATTGTTTCCGTACGGGCGGTATTTTTTATTCCATCCGCCACGGTCGCCATCTTCTTTAACCCTTACCACTATTCCTCCCCGGATTGCGTGAATAGGAGTACCTCTTTTGAAATTGAAATCTAATGCGGCTCTTTCTTTATGTGAGAAAACGCCAAAGTAACCCTGAACGATGCGGTGTGTTTTTCCGGATTCGTACGGAAGATTGTAGATGTAGCTGGTGTCGTCTTTCAGTTTTCCTTTTTGGAGGTCTTTGATGGTGAGGCGAAGGGGGTTGTTGCTGACTGAACAGCTGGTGAGAACGAAAAGAAAAATGATGAGTGTATTGTGACTGTTTGTAAACCCCTTCATTTCGAAATGATTTTACCACAAAGATCACAAGGAATACCACAAAGGTCACAAAGTTTGACTCTTTGTGACCTTTGTGGTATTTCTTAGTGGCCTTAGTGATTAAGCCTTACCCTTCACAGAGTTTTTTCAAATTCTCCAATCCCGTTACAAACTGGTGATTCAGGTTTTTGCTGATCAGCGGCCCCATCAACCTTGCCATTGGCCAGGGCAGCGGTCCGCTGTTTTGCCAGGTTACTTTGGTCTCATCATTCCCCCAGTTTTCAAAAAGCCAGTTGTCTTTGGCTAAAGTCTTCCAGGGTTTGATAAACTGCAGGTCGAAGTTGATATGTTTATCGTCAATACTTAATAAGGTCAGGCTGCCCATACCTATTTTTTTGCCCAGCCATTCGTATTTATGTCCTGGCTGGCCGGGTGTGCCGGTAATGGTTTTAGTAGCACCGGGTTCCATTTGCGCCCAGGGGTTCCAGCTGGCATACTCATTGAGGTTGCCAATGCGTTTCATGACTTCAGCGGTGGGCTTTTTAATGATTGTGTTTTTTTCAACGGTGTAAGATGAAGGCAAAATGAATGCAATCAGGAGGAGGAGTACGACCAGGCTGGCGAAGATGTATACGAATATCATTGGGGTTTGTTTAGATGTTTAAATTAGTGAAAAATAGGCAGCCTGCAAAACAGCCTAACCACAAAGAGCACAAAGGAAATACACAAAGGACACTAGGTTGTTACACTTTGTGTACTTTGTTTTTCCCTTGTGTCCCTTGTGGTTAATTGTATTTAATTTTACCCCAATGCACAAACTAAAACCATGGATCCTTGTATTAAACAGCCTGGAAAATAATATTCCGGTTATGCTGCTATACGTTCTCGATAGCAAGGGCAGCAGCCCCGGCCGCCAGGGATTTATGATGGCCGTGAATGCTCAAGGCGGAATGGAAGGCTCCATCGGTGGCGGCATCATGGAATACAAATTTGTGGAGATGGCCAAAGAGAAACTGAAAGAACAGGAAACAATACAAACCATTCGCAAACAGATCCATGATAAATCAGCCGCGGATAACCAAAGTGGCATGATTTGTTCCGGAGAACAAACCCTGCTGATGTATTCGGTTTCCGCACAGGATATCAACAGCATTGCTCCTTTAGTAGAGTCCATTTCGGCGCATAAAAACGGAACGCTGGAGATTTCAGAAAAAGGGACTGGCTTTTTCAACAGCTATTCCACAGCAGGATTACTACTATAATTATAGTTCAGACCAGCAATGGATTTACCGGGAGAAAACAGGTCCCTTGCAGCAACTTACCATTATCGGCGGCGGTCATTGCTCACTGGCCCTGAGCCGGCTGATGGGCAACATGGGTTTTTATATCCGCGTGTATGATAACCGGCCCGGATTAAAAACCATGGAAGAAAATAATTACGCACATGAAAAACGGCTGCTCAGCCAATACAGTGAACTGCAAACACTGATCACTGATAACGAAAACGAGTATGTTGTTGTGATGACGCTCGGGTACCGCACCGATGCGGATGTAGTGATGGCGCTGGCGGGGAAAAAATTCAAATACATCGGGGTGCTTGGCAGCAAAAACAAAATGCAGAAACTGAAAGCGGAGTTTTTGGAAAAGGGTTTACCCGAATCCTGGCTGGAAAAAATCCACGCACCGATTGGATTACCGGTTCAAAGCCAGACGCCGGAGGAGATAGCGGTTAGTATAGCGGGTGAGATCGTGCAAATCAAAAATGAAAGTCATTACCACCCACCTACGCTCCGCTTCGGCGGGCAAAGCATAGGCACATAGTACACATAGAAACACATAGGAATACAGACGGAGAGTTCCTATATAAGTAACTTTTCAAAGCAATTGAGTGCGTATTGTATTTCTATGTGTACCTATGTGCCTATGTTCCTATGTGGTAAAGACTCTAAAGCAACCCCATTAGCACTTTCTCCGGCGTAAACGGCGCATCAAACCCAATCTCCGCTTTAGGATTATACGCCTTCACCGCGTTTCTCAATGCAAAATAAGCACCGAGTCCGTACATCAGCGGTGGTTCACCAACGGCCTTGCTGTTAAATATGGCGAGATTGGTTTTGGATGTTTTGAGGAATTCAATAATAATTTCTTTCGGCACGGAATAAATATCCGGTACCTTATAAGTACTCAGCGCGTTGGAGCGCAGTTTGCCGTCTTTATCATACACTACTTCTTCCATCGTCATCCAGCCAATTCCCTGTACGATACCGCCTTCACACTGGCCAATATCAATCAACTTATTCATGCTTTCACCTGCATCGTGGATTACTTTAACAGAATCCACTTCATAAATCCCGCGCAGGCAGTCCACCGTTACGGTAATGGCTGCTGCACCATAGACGTGATAGGCAAAGGGATGGCCTTTTTCAATGGAGGCGTCATAAGACAAACCCGGCGGTGTATAGTGTGCGTGTTCTGAAAGACTGATGCGTTTTATATAAGTCTGCATCACCAGCGTTTTCCAGTCGGTGGTGGTTTGAACGCCATCCGCCCATACAAATCCATCGCGTAGTTCAATTTTTTCAATGGAGGTATTGAGTATTTCGGCCGCAACGGTTTTTAAACGTTTCAGGATTTCAATACAAGCGATCTCCGTGGCTTTGCCGTTCAGGTCAGCCGCGGCACTGGCTGCGGTGGGGGATGTATTGGCGATCCGCCAGGTATTGGTGCTGTTTATTTTTATTAAATCCGGATCAATGGAAAAAACCTGTGCGGCCACCTGCAGTATTTTGGTGTTCACACCCTGTCCCATTTCCACGGCACCGGTGCTGATACCTACACTGCCATCGGTGTAAACATGCACCAGCGAGCGCGCCTGGTTCATCAGGGTTTTGGTGAAAGAAATACCAAAACAAATGGGCATGATGGCAAATCCTTTTTTGGAAAGCGGATGGGCCTGGTTGTATTCATTCACCGCGGAATGCATCCCCGCTATATCAAAATGTTTATTCAGTTCCTGCCAGCAGGCGATGGCTTCGGATTCAGCTTTTTGACCGTAAGGGAATTCATCGCCGGTTGAGAGCAAATTCTTTTCCTGGATGGCGGAAGCGGGCACACCAATCTTTTCTGCTGCTTTAACGATAGCTGCTTCAATCACAAACATCCCCTGCGGACCGCCAAAACCACGGAATGCGGTATTCGGCGGCAGGTTGGTGCGGCAGCTGAATGCGGTGGCTTTTACATTTGGGATAAAATAGCTGTTGGTGCAATGGAATAAAGTCCTTTCCATCACTGCTGGCGATAAATCCGCTGCAGCACCGGCATTCTGGAAGAACGTGGCTTCGTACGCCAGGATTTTTAATTCTTTATTCAACCCGATTTTAAAATCAGATGAATAAGGATGACGCTTACCAGTCATCCGCATATCTTCCATGCGGTGTAATGAATATTTTACCGGACGATTAAGCAACTTACAGGCCAGTGCACAAAAAGCACCCCAGGCAGAGGCCTGGTCTTCCTTGCCGCCAAATCCGCCACCCAGCCGCGTAGTATCCACTTCTATTTTATGCATGGGCAAACCCAGCACTTTGGAAATTGTGCGCTGCACCGCAGTTGGTCCCTGCGTGGATGAATAAACACGTATGGCGCCGTTTTCCATCGGAATTGCATAAGCGCCCTGGGTTTCGATGTATAAATGTTCCTGTCCGTTTGTTTCTGTTTGTCCTTCAATAATGTATTCGCAATCTTTCCAGGCGGTTTCTGTATTGCCCAGTTTAAAGGTGCGGGGCGGGATAATCAATTCACCCTTGGCTTTGGCGATTCGCGGATCGGTGATAACCGGCAGCGGATCAATATCCACTTTGATTTTCTTCACGGCAGCACGGGCTGCTTCTTCAGTTTCTGCCACGACCAATGCTACAGGCATACCACAGAAATGCACATGTTTATCTGCTAACAGCTCTTCATCCGGGATAATACCGCCTATCTGGTTTTCACCCGGAATATCACGGGCGGTGAAAATCTCCACTACGCCGGGCATCGCAGAAGCTTCATGGATATCCAGTACACGGATCACACCATGAGCAACCGGCGAATCAAATACCGCTGCATACAGTGTGCCCTTGATCACCGGGATATCATCCAGGTAAACCGACTCACCGCGGAGATGGGTATATGAATCTATATTCTTCATGCTGGTTGCAGTAATTCGTATTCTGGGAAGATCGCCGCGAAATGCGCTTTAATCAGCTGTCCCAGTAATAATTTTTTATATGCCGCCGTTCCGCGTGCATCACTAATCGGGGAAATTTCTGTTTCCATCATAGCGATGGCGCCCGCAAGGGTTTCTTTATTGACTGGCTTACCGGTTAACCAGGCAGATGTTTTTTTCAAGGTAAAGGGGAATCGGCCCCACGCCACCAGCAGAAATCGCTGCATCACCGATTATCCCTTTGTCGGAAGTGATATTGCAGGCTGAATTCACAGAAGCAATATCCAGGTTCCGGCGCTTGCTTATTTTTTCAAAATGAAAACAGGTCCTGGTACCATGCAGTTCAAAACGGATCTCAGTGATCTGCTCTTCCGGCGTTTTATCCAGTATTTTATATCCCTTGTATAATTTGCGCAGCGGAACCAGCCGCTCGTGTTCTCCGTCTTTCAGTTTCAGTTTTGCATCCAGCGCCAGGAAAAAAATTGTGAAATCGCCAATCGGGGAGGCGTTGATAAAATTCCCGGCAATGGTAGCCATGTTGCGTATCGGCGTGGAAGAAACCAGTTTGATGTATTCCGGAAAAAAAGTAAACAGTTCACTGAACACGCCGGATTTAGCCAGATCAGTTACCGTAACCGCTGGCCCCAGTACACATTCATTACCGTCAATGTGAATCTCATCATGACCGGGTTCATCCAGTAAAAATTTAATATTCGCATTCGTCATCTCATCGTGCTGCTGTACATACAGATCAGTGCCGCCCGCGAGTAAACGGGGTTTTTTCGTTTGAGCCGCAGAGAGTGCTTTTATTTTTGATTTTTCGGATTCCTGAAGCAAAGACATTCTTTCCGGAATACCCAGGAAATAGTCTGGCAGTATTTTATGCCGCACACAAAATTCAATACCCGTTTCAGTTTTTTTACGGTCTTTCAGCAACGTTACCAAACGGCCAGCCGCCCTTTCAATGGATTTATAACCTGTGCAACGGCAGATATTCCCGTCAATAGCAGCCACCGCGTTTTCCATCGTGGGTTTCTGGTTTTCCAGACAAAAACCAGTCAGCGAAACAACAAACCCCGGTGTGCAGAACCCGCACTGGGTGGCACCTTCGCCGGCCATAGCCTCCTGCACAGGCGTGAGTCCGGTGCCGTTAACGCCTTCAACCGTTACAATATGTTTGCCTTCGGCATTCCCGATGGGAAGCAGGCAACTCGTCATGCTTTTATATAACAGTTTACCATCATTCCACTCCCCGACAAGCACCGTGCAGGCTCCGCAATCGCCTTCGCGGCATCCGATTTTGGTACCGGTAAGCTGGCGGTGATAGCGGATAAAGTCGAGCAATACCATGCCGGGTGGCTGGTTGGTGGCAATGGGGGTGTTATTGAGAATAAAGCGGATCAATGGTTATTTAAAGATACTAAATGTGGGGAATGTTCTTTTACCACAAAGAACACAAAGAAAATACACCCACCTACGCTTCGCTTCGGCGGGCACGCAACGGTCACAGAGTTTGTTGCTTTGTGGTCTTAGTGGTTTGGCTGTTTAACTTTAAGTTCCCAGCCATTAAATCATATACCCTTTCATTTTTCATAATTATTTTTATAACTTGTTCCCTATTCGTTTCAACAACGATTTTGAATAAACAAACCTTACCAACCAGCAGCGCAAGCTTGTATTATCGCCTCATCGCACTTTGGGTGCTGAATGAAGCGATGATTGGGGGAATTATCCACGGACTCCACCTGCCTGTATCCGGATTACTTGTTGGCAGCGGCGCAGTTGTTTGTATCTCACTCATCGCCTGGTATGTTCCGCAGAAAGGCGCCATTCTCAAAGCAACTATTATTGTAGCCATATTCAAGATGATGCTGAGTCCGCATGCTCCGCTTCCCGCTTATTTCGCTGTTTTTTTCCAGGGTGCATTGGGAGAACTGCTTTTCCACCGGCGCCGTTTTTTCAGGGTTGCGTGTATTGCACTGGGGATGCTGGCCCTGCTGGAATCTGGAGTGCAGAGAATATTAGTGCTGACAATTATATACGGTAACGGTTTCTGGCAGGTGGTGAATGATTTTTTCAACAGGCTAACCGGTCAGCACGAACTGACAGATTACAGTTTCTTCATTATTGCCTGCTATGTAATGTTCCATGCATTTGCCGGCTGCCTGGTTGGCATCTGGGTCGGTGCCATTCCCATGCGTATAAAGCTGATGCATCCGCTGCGGGAGGAATATGTTGTAAAATTATCTGGTGAAGACGGATTGGTGCTTGGCCGCCGCAAGCGTAAGAAAACTGGTAAAAAGATTTTGCTTGTCTGCTGGATATTGCTGCTCGCACTCTGGGCGCAGTCTGAATTCCATTGGGGAGATCCCTGGCTGCCGGCATCGTTAGCACTCCATATTTTGATCCGGTCGTTTATCATTGTGCTGGCATGGATCTTTGTTATCGGTCCAATCCTCACCAGTCTCCTCAATAAATGGCTGCAGAAAAAACAAAGCGCTGCAGCAACTGATGTAAAAGCCGTGCTTGATATATTACCCCAAACCCAAAACCTGATCAGCAGTGCCTGGAAGCTGAGTGAGGTTAAAAAAGGCTTTGCCCGCATCAAACTCTGGGTCCGCATTGTATTGGCTTATACCTTTACGGGACTCGATGCCATCAACTGATATTTATATTTTATCCGGACCAGTACACACCGGAAAAACAACGGCACTCATGCAATGGGCCTCCGGCCGTATTGATGTGCACGGGATTCTTACACCTGTCGGGGAAGATGGTAAAAGATTTTTCTATGACCTGCAGTCAAAAGTGCGATGGCCGATGGAGGCTGAAGTCGGTGAAACAGAAATATTATCCATTGGGAAATTTGTCTTCAGTGCCAAAGCCTTTCAGCGGGCAATTGAATTGCTTCGTTCAGCAATTAATACTGATGGCTGGCTGGTGATTGATGAAATCGGGCCGATGGAATTGAAGGGGGAAGGGTTTGCTGAAGTGTTCGGGGAAATATTGGGGGAACGGAAGGGAAAATTGGTGGTGGTAATGAGGGAGGGGATAATCAAAGATATTTGTATTTCATTTCAGATCGGGGAGTTTAGTGAGTTTCGGATTGCGTAATTAACCACTAAGTTCACAAAGAAATACAACAAAGTTCACAAAGGTTTATTCTTTGTGGCCTTTGTTGTATTTCTTTGTGATCCTTGTGGTTAAAGATTTACAAACTCGCAATATCAATCACAAACCGATACTTCACATCACCCTTGATCATTCTTTCATACGCCTCATTAATCTCACTCATCTTTATAATCTCGATATCACTTACAATATTATGTTCACCGCAATAATCCAGCATTTCCTGTGTTTCAGGAAGTCCGCCGATTAATGAACCGCCGATGCTTTTACGTCCGAATATCAGGTTGAAGGCAGATAATGGTACTGGGGTGGGAGGAACGCCAACGCAAACCATGGTGCCGTCAATTTTCAGCATATTCAGGTAGAAATTATAATCGTGATGCGCAGAAACTGTATCCAGGATGAAATCAAATGATCCGGCAGCTTCTTTCACCTGGGCCTCGTCAGAGGTGAGTACGAATTTATGCGCACCCAGGCGGGTGGCGTCGTCTTTTTTCCAGGGAGAATGGCTGAGCATCGTTACTTCAGCTCCCATACTAACGGCTAGTTTAACGCCCATGTGACCAAGTCCGCCGAGTCCAAGTACTGCCACTTTCATACCCGGTCCCACTTTCCAATGACGGAGCGGAGAATACGTGGTGATACCTGCACAAAGCAATGGTGCAGCTGCATCGAGCGGAAGGTTATCGGGAATACGGAGTACAAAATCTTCGTGTGTGACGATATGCTGGCTGTATCCGCCGTACGTCATGCCGCTGCCATCTCTTTCAGGACTGTTATAACTGAATGTAGCGCCCTGGTAGCAGAATTGTTCCAGTCCTTTTTTACAGGGATCACATTCGCGGCAGCTGTCAACCAGGCAACCAACGCCCACTTTATCTCCCACTTTGTATTTTTTTACATGACCACCAACAGCGGTCACATAACCAACTATTTCATGTCCGGGTACAATCGGGAAAGTGGTATTGCCCCATTCTCCGCGGGCCATGTGCAGGTCACTGTGGCAAACGCCGCAGTATTTGATATCAATAACCACATCATGTGGTCCGGGATTTCTTCTTTCAAGGGTCCATGGTTCGAGGGGAGTAGTGGCGGTGTGGGCGGCGTAGGCTTTGGCTCTGGGCATGTTGTTGTTGAGTTTAGTGTATGAAATTAAGATATAACAAGGGTAATGGGGGAAATGTTTGATGAAGATATTGTGAAGTTGGAGGTTGGAGGTTGAACCCGAAAGATCGGAAAGTCTCAGAAAGTCTCAATTTGTTGGACTGTTGGATTGTTGGAATGTTGGATTGTTCTGATAGTTCGGAAATTTCCTACTTGAAGAACATTCCAACATTCCAACAGCGGATTTAAGACGCTATCTTTCCTGTAGCACCCTCTCTGCTATAAGAAACCTCCAACCTCCAACTTCCAACCTCCAACCCAGAAGCATATCTTTCAGATCGCTTCCGGGTAAACCTCCAACCTCGGTTTGGTCATTTCTTCCAAAATGGCTATCTTCTCTCCCATCCCCCCGACCGATACTCCCAATCCGGTAAACATTTCTTTCACCTTAAACCTTAAACGTATGAAACAATTACTGATGATTCTCTG
The DNA here is from genome assembly GCA_016720825.1 of Chitinophagaceae bacterium. GTDB lineage: Bacteria > Bacteroidota > Bacteroidia > Chitinophagales > Chitinophagaceae > JJ008. The sequence goes on from JADKJV010000021.1 coordinate 61,788, forward strand.
TGCAGGTGCCTGTCTGGCATCCTGCGACAGCAAAAAAGACGAAAAGAAAGACGACAAAATGGACGGCGACAAAAAAGAAGCCGGCACTACGGAAAACAAATCCTCGGTAGATCTGCCTTACACGGCTGGTTACACCGCCAACTGGGACGCCAATGTATCAGATGAAGATGTGAAAACCGTTCTTGACTCCTATAAATTCTGGAGCGAAAACGAACTCGACAAACTGATGGGCGTAATGGCAGATACTGTTACTGTAGATTTTGCCAGTGGTCTTCACGCCGTGCATTCGAATGCTGATCTCCGCAAAACGTGGGCAAGCCACCGCGACAGTCTCAGTTCTATTCGTATTACGATGGATTCCTGGCACAAAATGCATGCAACCGACAAAGGGGATACTTATGTTGTTGTATGGTACAACGAATACGATACATACAAAGACGGCCATGTGGATTCAGCAGCTTATCATGATATCAACCAGCTGAAGGGAGGGAAGATTAGCTGGTATTCGACGTACAAGAGACCTTTAAAATAGATAATGTTGGAGGTTGGATGTTGGAAGTTGGAGGTTGTGTCCGAAAGATCGGAAAGTCTAAAATTGTTGGAATGTTGGAAAGTTGGATTGTTGGAATGTTCTTCAAGTAGGAAATTTCCGAACTATCAGAACATTCCAACAATCCAACATTCCAACAGCGGATTTAAGACGCTAACTTTTTCTGTAGGACCCTCTCTGGTTTAGAAAACCTCCAACTTCCAACCTCCAACCTCCAACTTTCCCCCCTACTTTTGCCCCATGCGCTTGGTATCGACCCTCCTTCCTCACGATGGCACCGCGGCCAGCGCCTCGCCCTTGTTACCAACGATGCCGCACTCACCTCTACCGGCGAAAAAACCCGCGCTGCCCTTTTGCGTGAAGGATTTCCGGTTGTCAAAATATTTTCACCCGAACACGGTATCAATGCTGCCGGTGAAGATGGTGCCTGGCAGTCTTCGGGTACCGATCCGCTTACGGGTTTGCCCCTGATCAGTTTGTATGGTGACCAGCTCGCACCTTCGGAGGAGGATCTGAAAGATATAAACTGCGTGATTTTTGATATCCCCGATATCGGCTGCCGTTTCTATACTTATTTATGGACGATGACTTATGTGATGGAGTCCTGTGCCCGTGATGGAAAGCCGTTGGTCATTCTTGACCGGCCCAATCCCATTGGTGCGGATTTATCCAAAGCGGAGGGGCCTATGCTTGACGAAGCGCATTGTTCTTCCTTTATCGGCCGGTGGAATATACCGCTCAAACATGCCTGCACATTGGGTGAGCTGGCGCAGTATTTCCAGGCCACGCGTATGCCGCAGCTCAACCTGCGGGTGATACATGTATCAGATTATACCCGAAACATGATGGCCGGCACCGATTTTCCATTTACGCCTACCTCCCCGGCTATACAAAATATCAACTCCGCATTACTCTATCCCGGTCTTGGTTTACTCGAAGGCGTGAACGTAAATGAAAACCGCGACAACAGCCTGGCCTTTCAATCCTGTGGCGCTCCCTGGATCCGCAGCACCGAGTTAGCCGCTGAACTCAGCAAACACAAACTCCCCGGTCTCGATATTCGTCCCATGACCTACACGCCTCAATCCGGCCTGTATGCTTACGAAACCTGCCATGGTGTGAAATTCAACATCACCGGCCCTGCTGCGCTCATGGCCGTTGACACCGGTATCAAACTTTTACAAACCCTTGGGGCTTTATATCCGGATCATCTTACAGAGAGGCTGTATAAAACAGTGGCTAATCCCGAGGGGAAAGGGCATTTGGAGAGGTTGGTGGGGGTGGGGGGGCAATAAGGTGAACATTTCACAAAGGCATAGTTAAAACATTAATATATGAAAAAGGGACAACTGCTATGGACACGAGATGAATTAATTGTAGCATTGAATTTGTACCTGCAATTGCCTTTCGGAAAATTAGATAAGGGTACCCCTGAAATAATTTCTTTAGCAAGAAAAATTGGGCGAACAGCAAATGCAGTATCAATGAGGTTAAATAATTTTGCCGCAGTGGACCCATTTCATAAAAAGCGAGGGGTAAAGGGTTTAGAAGGAGGGGTCAAAAAGTACAACCCATCTGGGACGAATTTATTTCTAACAAAGAAGAGCTACTTTTTGAAAGCGAACGGATACTCTCAGAATTTGGAAAACACATCTTAACATAAAATACAAAAATTTACTTTACGATTATGATGGAGCTGAAGGACAAGAGACGTCAAGGTTGCTTAAAACAAGGATAAATCAGTATGTTTTAGAAACATAGTTATGATAAATTATGGTTTTAAATGCGCCATTTCAGGGGATTGATTTACCAGAGTTATTAATAGCAAGCCATATTATCCCGTGGTCAAAAATAAAAAAGAACGATTAAACCCAGAAAACGGAATATGTCTTTCTCCCTTTTATGACAAGGTTTTTTTGATCAAGGGGTATATAAGCATTAGTAAATCATATACTGTATTGGTATCTGATAAACTAATCAGTCTTATTGATAAAAAATATTATGACCCACTTATTAAATCAATGGTTGGTAAGAAAATTTTGCTTCCTATAAAATATTTGCCCAGTAAAGAGTTTTTAGAATATCACCGAGATAACATATTTAAAAACTAAAATGTTTTCATGAACAATATGTTTTTCTCGTTTAATTACAATGACTATTCATCAATTTCATACTTATGAGTTACTGTCAAAGCCACCACCCGTATTTCAACATTTTCTCCATTAACAGTATTTGTGTTTTCTAAATTCAGAACTAAATCTTGTATGTATCCATTTACAATTGCGTAGTCAGTTGTAATATTATCTGCGTGTTTAAATTTATAATAATTATATGGCTGTCTACGTACAAACAATTGAGCATTTTGGCTGTCAGAAAACTTATAACTTACTGACGATGGTGCATTTAACATTGGCAGTGACGGAATTAGCTTAAGGCCTAATAAAACCAAAGGGTTAGTTGAAATCAGAGAAACCCGCTGAGCTTATAGATTTGGTAAAAGAAGCCATGTTTTCCTAGCTCATCTCCAACACCAATCCAA
>JADKJV010000022.1 GCA_016720825.1 Chitinophagaceae bacterium
TCGTAATGAGCGGCCTCTTTCTTTTCGGAAGTTATATGTTGGAAGTTGGATGTTGGATGTTCTTTATAGCAGAATGATGTATAAATGATTTGAAAAAGTCTGATTCTCGAGTGCGCTAAATTGCAAAGACATTTCAATCTCTGGGAAAGCTTTTGAATTTTAACTTTGAATTCTATAAAAAATCTTCAATCTTAGGGTTCAACCTCCAACTTCCAACATCTAATATCTAATATCTAATTTCTGATATCTGATATCTATTATCTGATATCCGCCGGCTACTGTATCACCGTATCCGTCATATGTATCACCCCGTTCGACACCTTCCCGTCTCTCGCCGTTATCGCAATATCCCCTGTATGCACAGTCCCGTTCTTTACGGTAATTGCGATTTCACGGCCGTTTACTGTTGTCAGTTTGTCGCCGTCTTTGAGGTCCAGGAAATTGATTTTGCCGCTAACAATATGATTGTTGAGGAGGTTTTTCAGTTTTGCACGGTTCTGGGGTTCCAGTAAATCGTCCATAGTTCCTTTTGCCAGTTTGTCGAATGCGCCATCCAGTGGTGCAAAAAAAGTAAAAGGCCCGGTGCTGCTTAATAACTGATCAACATCAGATGCATGCACGCCTTTTTTCAATGTTTTCAGGTTTTTATCAACGTTTACAACCTGAGTGATATTTGACATATTTGTTGTTTTACCTGCCTGTATTATTACCGGCAACGACTGGAAGGTAGTCTTAAAAGGATGGCTTGGCTGTTAATATTTGAAAGCCGTTACAGCAGCGGGTTTCAGCAGTATAAATTTTCCTTTTGGTCAGGGTTATTCTTGGCTGGTTTGTCTAAATTCGGTCATGAAAAATTGCCTCCCCGCTGCTGTATTCTCCCTGTTTATACAGCAAATTGTAATGGCCCAGCCATTATTAACAAATATTCCAAACCGGAATACAGTGTCGTTAAACGGGCCATGGCATTATATTATTGACCCTTACGAAACCGGGTATGCAAATTTCCACGCAGAAGTGTATGACCAGAAAAACCCGCAATCAACAGCAGCCTACTACAACAACTACCATGCGAAAGACAAACAGGAACTGGTAGAATATGATTTTGACAAATCACCGGTGATGAATATCCCGGGCGACTGGAATACGCAGGACAATAAGTTGTTTTATTATGAAGGAACTGTTTGGTTCAGAAAAACTTTTAATTATAAACTGCAGGATAAACGGAAATTGTTTGTGTATTTCGGGGCTGTCAATTATAAAGCAGACGTTTACCTGAACGGCACCAAACTCGGCAGGCATGAAGGAGGGTTCACCCCTTTTATTTTGACATCACTTCCATCGTTAAGCCAACAGGCAATTACCTGGTTGTTAAAGTGATCAATAAACGATCCAAAGATGGTGTGCCTGCATTGAATACCGACTGGTGGAATTACGGCGGTATCACAAGGGATGTTTTACTTGTGGATGAACCGGAAATGTTTATACAGGACTATACCCTGCAATTGCAGAAAGGCCCGGATGATCAATTCACTGCTTCAGTACAACTGGTTAATGCACCTGAGAAAACAGAAGTTTCTATCAGTATACCGGAACTTAAAGTTTTTACGACCTCATTCACAGATGCAAAAGGACGGGCTGAATTCAGTTTCTCTTCCACCGGTCGAAGAGGAAGCCTCATCCGATGGACACCGGAATCCCCCAAACTGTATACCGTCCTCATCATTACTCCTGCACAGGTTTTAAAAGATCAGGTAGGTTTCAAAACCATTGAAACCAGCGGACATGATATTTTACTTAACGGGAAGCCTGTGTATCTGAGAGGCATCAGCATACATGAAGATTTAAAAGGAAGAAGGGCAAACAGCAAAGCAGATGCCATTTTATTATTGAAATGGGCCAAAGAACTCGGATGTAATTATGTAAGGCTTGCACATTACCCGCATAATGAAAATATGGTACGTATAGCTGACAGCCTGGGATTGATGGTTTGGGAAGAAGTGCCTGTTTACTGGTCTATCGATTTTAATAATGCCGCAACATTTGAAAATGTAAAAGACCAGCTTATCACAGTAATCAGCCGTGATAAAAACAGGGCCTGTACCATTATCTGGTCTGTGGCGAATGAAACGCCATTGTCCAAAGGGCGGAACGAATTCCTGCAAAGCCTCGTGTCTTTGACCCGTGTTATGGATTCTACCCGGCTGGTCAGTGCAGCCTTGCTGACCCGCAGTGAAAACGGGGTGAATATTGTGGACGATAAAATAGGAGAGCAGCTGGATATCATTGCATTCAATGAATACCGTGGTTGGTATGGTGGTGACCTGGCTACCGCGCCCGACGCAAAATGGACAACACCTTATAATAAACCCATGGTGGTATCCGAATTTGGCGGAGATGCCAGGCAAGGATTACATGGCAGCAAAGAGGAAAGATGGACTGAAGAATACCAGGAATATCTCTATCAGCAGAATTTAAAAATGATTGATAAAATACCGAATATCCGGGGCATGAGTCCGTGGATATTGACAGATTTCAGATCGCCCCGCCGGGTGCTGCCGGGTATTCAGGATGGATTCAACCGCAAAGGACTGGTATCAGACAAAGGAGTAAAAAAGAAAGCCTTTTTTATCCTCCGGGAGTTTTACGGGAAGAAATCCCTGCTGTATCCCTGAGTACATTTACCGGATATTATATAATTGAAAATGAATGCGTGCGAATCAGGAATCCCGGCTGTTATCCTTTTGAAAACCGGGGTAATGACTTGCAGTTCCATTCTTTAAATGTATCCGGTACATACTGATATTTTTATATTCATTCACAGGAAAGTTCCTGAATCGGGGAAAAAAATCATGTACATCTAATCAGAGTCAGATTTTTGTAATCAAATCAATTCTTATATTGGTGGCTCTAAATGACAAAACGGTAACCGGTTTTTTTGGACGGATTGATAAAGCCGGCAGGTCATTCGGACGATTGCAAGCATGAAACTATATCAGACATATGATATAAAAGTCTTAACGGCCCTTATAGTAAAAGGGGATGAACAGGCCTTTGCTGAAGTCTATGAACGCTATTGGAAGAAACTATTTGTAATAGCAAATAACCGTTTGAAAGACATTCCCGCCTCGGAAGATACTGTACATGATGTTTTCGCCGGCCTCTGGGCGAACCGGGCAAAAAAGGAAATAATAACCCTCGAGAATTACCTGGCAACGGCCGTTAAATATGCGGTGCTGGATAAATTAAAAAAGAAAGCCAGGGAGCGCAAGTACTTTTCAGCCACACAGGCACCAGTTTACGTTTTACCCGTTGATCAGTCAGTGTATTATAAACTGCTGCTTGAGAAAGTTAACCTGGAAGTGGAAAAACTTCCCGAACAATGCAGGCTGATATTCACCAACAGCCGCAACCGCGAAATGCCGGTAAAAGAAATCGCCAAAGAACTCCATTTGTCCCCCAAAACAGTTGCCAACCAGCTGTATAAGGCAAAAAACCAGCTTAAACATCTGGTAAAGACATTCTTAGGAATGTACTAACCACCCTTTTCCCATTTTTTTCCAAAAAATATGTTAAAACCGGATAGGTGATATTGCCTTTCCGGACTACTTATATAGTATATATGCAAATTCCGGAACCAATTTTAGTGTTGATTGATAAGTACCTGGCGGGAAAGGCCAGTGCTGAAGATATCGGTCAGTTGAATGAATGGTATCGTCAGTTTAATGATTCCAGTACTGAACTGGATACCACTGACCAGTTAGATGAACTCCAATTGGGCGACAGGATAAAAAGCCGCCTTTTTGCTACCATCCGCAGTCAGGAAACCCCGGTTCCGGTATCAAGACCACGCCGCTGGTTAATTCCTGCCGCTGCCATTCTGATCCTCCTTTCTGTAGCTGCATATTTCTTTTTCAACCCCGGTAAAAAAGGCCAGGCAATAGCAGCCAATAATAACAAGACTATCCCGGCAGCACCTATTCTCCCGGGTGGCAATAAAGCAGTGCTGATCCTTGCTGATGGTTCATCTATTATACTTGATAGTACCACAAACGGTATCATCAGCCAGCAGGGAGCTGTCAAAGTAAATAAACTGGAAAACGGATTACTCGTTTACATGGTAAATGGCCGGCAGATTACCGAGAATGATGAAGCGTTTTATAATACCATTTCCACGCCCCGTGGCGGTCAATACCAGGTTACTTTAACAGATGGAACAAAGGTTTGGCTGAATGCTGCATCATCCATCCGCTTCCCGGTTGTATTCACTGGGTCAAACCGAAAAGTTGAAATTACCGGTGAGGCATATTTTGAAGTGGAAAAGAACGCCAAAATGCCTTTCATCGTAAAAGCAGGTGAATCTGAAGTAGAAGTGCTGGGAACCCATTTTAACGTAAATGCATACAATGACGAGGCCGCGATCAGGACCTCGCTCCTCGAAGGATCTGTGAAAGTGTCTGTGGGAAAAGGCCCCAGGGAATATTTACAGCCCGGTCAGCAATCAGGTATTACAAAAGACGGGAAAATCAGGATTTATGACCATGTGGATATGGAAGAAGTAATGGCCTGGAAAGATGGCCGGTTCCAGTTTAAAAGTGCAGATCTCAGCACAATCCTACGCCAGATATCCAGATGGTATGATGTTGATATTGAGTACAGGAATAATGTTAACCTCCATTTTACGGGTCAGTTACCCAGAAGCAGCCAGGCAGCCAGTTTCTTTGAGAAGCTGGAAATGACCGGTGAGGTGCATTTTAAAGTCGAAGGCAGGAAAATAATTGTATTAAGATAAAACCAAAATAGTATGAGTACAAAATACCCTTCCGGCAGATATGGATAGTCTGTAAAACCGGCTCAAATAAAAAACCGGGTTCCGTTTGCGGCGGAAACCCGGGGAATGTCTGAGCTGAGAAGTAAACGCGTCTGGTACGACTGCTTATTCTTAAACCCAAACAATACAAATTTATGTATTTAACTGCTCTTTGTGGATCCGGCTTTAACCGAGGCGGATTTTTAACAAAAACGATAAAGATTATGAAACTTACTACAGTTTTTATAATCGCTGCCTGTCTGCAGGTTAGTGCAAGCGGTTACACTCAAAAAGTAACCCTCAACCATAACAATGCCCCCCTTCAGAAAGTCTTTGAAGAAATACGGCGTCAAACTGGTTTCCAGTTTTTCTATGCTGATGAGACGATACAATCGGCTAAAAACGTGACGATCAGCGTTAAAAAAGCGAGTATCGAACAGGCGCTGGATCTGTGTTTCTCAGACCAGCAACTGGGCTACTCCATTACGGAGAACACAATTATTGTAAAAAGAATGCCGGTGGTGGTAAACGAGCCTGTAGTGCCGCCTGCCCCGCCAGCTGATATTATTATAAAAGGCCGGGTTACCGATGAAGCAGGCCTGCCCCTGGAAGGGGCCACTATCCTGATTAGGGTACGGTTATGGGTACAAAAACCGATGCAAACGGTTATTTCACCATTGATGCCGCCCCCAATTCAGTATTAGTGATTTCCTATGTAGGATTTGACAGCCGCTCGGTAACTGTTACAGCTGACATGAAATCCCAGGATTTTATGCTGGTTAAATCTGCAGAAGCCATGAAGTCAATCGTGGTTACCGCCCTCGGTATTAAAAGGGAAGAAAAAGCCCTTGGATATTCTGTTCAGAAAGTGTCTGGTGAAACTATCCAGAAAGTTTCTGGTTTAGATGTGGCAACTTCACTTACAGGTAAGGTGTCTGGTTTGTTGGTTAAAAACTCACCGGATTTTGCTGCAATACCTGACCTGACAATCAGGGGTGAGAAGCCTTTATTGGTTATTGATGGAATCGCTTATCAGAATAAATCATTAGGAGATATTTCTTCAGAAGATATTGAGTCTATCAGTGTTTTGAAAGGCGCAACTGCTTCGGCTTTGTATGGTTTTCGTGGTGCCAACGGTGCCATCCTGATTACAACCAAAAATGGCAGTACAGGGAATGCCGGTTTAACAATTCAGTATACCACCAATACGATGTTTACTGCTGGTTTTCTGGCTATTCCGGAAAACAATCAGAGTATGGCCGCGGTGGCAGTGGTATTTACAGCCTGAATTCTGACCAGTCATGGGGTGGAAAGATTGACGGATCAATGCAAAACCAGTGGGATCCGGTTGCAAAGGTATTTTCAGTAAGACCCTACTTGCCTGTTGGTAAGGACAATTTTCAAAATTTCCTGGAGCAGGGTTATGTAACCAATAACAATTTGAATATTGGTTTCCATAAAGACAATGTTTCAATCCGGAATTCTTTTAACTGGGTTGAAAATAAGGGCCGCTATCCGAATTCCAAATTGCAGAAATATACATACTCTTTTGGTGCAGATTTTACAATGAATAAGTTTAAGCTGAGCACCAATTTATCGTATGCCAAAAAAGCGTCAAAAAATATCGGATCCAATGGGTACACCTCATATGACCCGATGTACAGCATTTTGATCTGGTCGCCTGCTGATTGGGATCTTAGTCTCTATAAGAATAATTACTGGATTAAACCCGGTGAAATCCAAAACAACCATTTTGGCTTAGTAGCCGGTGGTACGATTGATAACTATTCCGGCAGTTCTGAAAACAACCCTTATTTCGACCGTTACGAAAAAACGAATGAAATCCAGCGCGACATCTTCAATGCTGATTTAACCATGAGCTACCAGTTAAAAACCTGGTTAAAACTCACCCTTCGTTCCGGTGTTGATTTCTACAAAGAATCAGGACAATTAAGGTCTTCCTGGGGCTCCTACCTTTCTTCAGGTAATACAGGTGTTCCCGGTGCAGATTACAGTGGCTGGAATGGTGGAAGGAAAGGCCAGTATAATATTGGTGTAAGCAATGGTTTCAGTACAAACTCTGATTTCTTACTGACCGGCGACAGGAAATTCAATAAGTTCACTGTTGAATACCTGGCTGGTGGAACTATTTTCTACAGGAAGGATGATAATATGAATGCCAGTACGCAAGGTGGTATTTCTGTTCCCGGATTTTTCTCAATCAAAGCATCCATTAACCCTGCACAGGTATCACAAGCCACTTACGCACAACAAGTGAATTCAGTATTTGGCCGTGTAGCGGTATCCTGGAATAAATTGATCTTTGTTGAAGCTACCGGTCGTAATGACTGGAGTTCAACTTTGGCAAAAGCCCAGCGTTCATATTTCTATCCTGCAGTGGCAACCAGTTTTGTTGCATCTGAATTACTGAAAAATACCAGGAACTGGCTTGATTTGCTGAAATTCAGGGGCTCATGGACTATGTCAAAGAGACCTGCTTCTATTTATGAAATTAACAGCAGCTATTCTATCGCGGCTGCAACCTGGGGTACATTGAATGGTGCCGGGGTGCCAGGCAACTTATATTCACCTACCATCGCGCCAACAAGTTCTGAAACAATTGAAACCGGTATGCAGGCTATGCTGCTTAAGAACCGCATTATGCTGGATGTTTCTTACTATACAAAAAAGGATATTCGATCGTATTACAACAGTAGGGTTAACAGGAGCTTCCGGTTACGGCGGCCTTGTAACAAATTTTAAAGAAGAAATTACCAGGCGCGGCTTGGAGATCATCCTGAATGGTACACCTTTAAAAACCGAAAAATGGAAATTGGATATCGGTCTTAACTGGACAACTTTTGCCAGCTACTATACCAAGTTAGATCCTGTTTATTCAGCCAATAAGCCTTGGGTAAAAGTGGGAGAACGTTCAGATCATTTTATCAGCAGGGATTTCCAACGCTCACCTTCCGGACAACTGATTCTTAACAGCAGTGGCAGGCCGATCGTGCATCCGTATGATGTATTATTTGGCTACTACGATCCTAAATTCGTTTGGGGTACAAATGCCAACCTGAAATACAAGAATATTAGCTTCTTCATTTCCTTTGATGGTGTAAATGGCGGACTTGCAAACACAAGAACAGAAAGTTACATGTGGCAGGCAGGCGTCCATCCGAATTCACTGTCAGCTGAAAGGGCATTAGACGTTGCTACACCAGGTTCAAATAACTACCTGGGCCAGGGCGTGAAAATAGTATCTGGTACCGCTACATTTGATGCATTCGGTAATATCTTAACTGATACCCGTGTTTTTGCAACGAATGATGTAAAAACCACTTACAAACAGTATATGGTTGATTTGCATAACAGCAGTGCATGGGGTGGAAACGGAAGCAAAGCGGATACTTATTCCAAAACATTTTTCAAACTACGTGAGATTTCTTTATCATACGATGTACCTGCAAAACTGTTACACAAAGTGGCCAAAGCTGCTTCTATCAGTTTAATCGGACAGAATGTTCTGCTGAAAGCAAAACAGTTTAAATATTCTGATCCTGACGGTGGTAATGAAGATTTTGCTGATCCTTCAACAAGGTACCTCGGCTTCAAAATTAATTTCACCTTCTAAAAATTGTAGCAATGAAAAAAATACATTATATAATACTTGCAGCAGTATGTTTTACCATTGCAGGTTCATGTAAAAAGTTCGACAAGCTGAACACCAACCCGGATGTGCCCACATCGGTTTCTCCGGATTTGCTTGCAACTTCGGTTCTGAAAAGCACATATCGTTTCTGGAACCCTAACCCGACAGACTGGGGTACAGCACAGTTATGGGATAAGCATTGTACCAATCTCCAGAATAACCCCAATCCTTACCAGTATTATTCTTCTTATTACCCTTACGGAGGATTTGGCGGAGCACAGAACCTGACTATTCTTAAAAGAATGGTTGAGTTTGCCAAAGGGAATCCCCAGCTTCCTTCTTATGAAGGTCTGGCATTGTTCCTGAAGGCCTGGTATGGTTTTAATGCAACTTTGGATATGGGTGATGTTCCCTATTCCGAAGCCGGAAAAGCAGAAGAGGGAATTACACAACCCAAGTACGACAAACAGGTTGATGTGTTTGTTGGTGTCCTGGCTGATTTAAAAGCTGCTGAAGAAAAGTTTGCAGTAGGTGTTAATTTCAGCGGAGATATCATGATGGGTGGTAATGCAGCAAAATGGCGCAGGCTTTGTAATGCCATGCAGTTACGCGTCTTAAACGTGATTAGTAAAAAAATCACACCTGCTCAAAAAACCCGCTTTGCAGAAATAGTTACTGCAGGGAATTTAATGACAGGCAACGTAGATAATTTCCAGTTGGTTTACCTGGATAACACAAATGCCACCTATCCTTTTTACAATGGTGAAGGCATGCGGGTTAACCTGGCTATGTCAAAACTGATGGTTGATTCACTGAAAAAGTATAACGACAGAAGGTTGTTTTACTTTGGTGAGCCAGCTGCTTATAAAATCACCGGCGGCTTGCTGGAGAATGATTTTAATGCTTATGAAGGCGCCCCTTCAGAGTTATCGCCTAACCTGCTCGATCTTAACAGGGCAGCTGGGAAGTATTCCCTGGTGAACAAGCGTTATGCATCTTCAGCTTCCAGGATCGGCGACCCCTATCTTTTCTTCACTTATGCTGAACAGTGTTTCATCCTGGCAGAAGCAGTGGAAGAAGGCTGGATTACCGGCAATGCACAAACCTACTATGAGAATGGTGTAAAAGCCCAGCTTGATTATTACAGGACTTTAACCACTGTAATTCAGTCGAACCTTCATGGAATGGCTATTGATCAAACCTATATCAATAACTATTTTACAGGGGAAGCAGCTTACAAAACTGGCGGAACCAAATTGCAGCGTGAACAGCAAATCTGGATGCAACGCTATTTTATCGATTTCTTCCAGGCAGGCGGTATGTCGTTCAGGACTTTCCAGCGTACAGGATTCCCTGTATTCCCGATTGATCCTGCAACATCATTGAATTCTGCTGCACCCACACAGGTTCCCAAACGCAACATGTATCCAACTGATGAGTTGACCAAAAACCCGGTAAACTATAAAAAAGCAGTTGATGAACAGTTTGCCGGATCTGATGATGTGAACAAAACACCCTGGTGGTTACAATAATTGTCGAAACACTTTCGCGTAAGGATAATAATTTATCAGGAAAATCAAAATATGGAGGAGTAATCACTCCTCCATATTTTAAAAAAATTGCAAAAAGGCAATACCCCATCATTTTTACCAGTCATTTGTACCGCAAAAGCGGAAAGCCTTTGTGTGGATTGCCAGTTGCTTAAAAAGAAGTTTTTATACCGGGATAAACCGGGGTTATCGCAAACAAATAAGTTATTTAAGAAGCAGACAGTTTTACATAAGCAATCGACAGTAAGTGGATCGTATCTACCTTTCCAGGTTAATACCTCCACTTATTTTTGCACCAATTAACCGGTTTTGAGCGGTGGGTTTTAAAAGCTCATTCATTTTATACACGGATAATAAGTATCGGGCCCTGAGTTTCATGACAGCGTTTGGTTAAAGTTGTTAGACACTTCACTGAATATCGTTACAATAATTTCCGGCAGATGCAGAATGCTCAAATACAGAATAACCGGGAAAGTCTTTCTATGATGGGTTTAAGTAAAATTGCCAGGCAGTGTGTCTTTGAACAAAGGGTTTCTGCTCTTTCTGGTAAATATTTATATCACAATACCTCTTTTTAACATTCAAATGTGGTTTATGAGAAACAGGGTTTTGGTTGTCTTGCTGCTCTTCTGCACTGTTCTTAATGCCCAAAAATTTGAAGGTCTGGCAAAAACACCGCCCATGGGCTGGAACACGTGGAATAAGTTTGCCTGTAATGTGGATGAAAAAATGGTCCGTGAAATGGCTGATGCTATCGTATCAAGCGGCATGAAAGATGCCGGATACGAATATATCGTGATAGATGACTGCTGGCAGATTTCCCGTGATGAAAATGGCACTATTGTACCGGATTCAACCCGATTCCCTTCCGGGATGAAAGCACTGGGGTTATATTCACTCAAAGGGTTTGAAATTCGGGTTGTATTCCTGCGCTGGAAGCAGGACCTGTGAAGGAAGACCCGGTAGCCGCGGGTATGAATTCCATGACGCGCGGACATACGCCTCATGGGATATTGATTATTTAAAATACGATTTTTGCAATACCGATGCCCAAAAAGCCGAAGGTGCATATAAAACAATGCGGGATGCATTGTTCGCAGCCAAACGCCCAATGGTTTTCAGCATTTGTGAATGGGGAAGTACGGAACCCTGGACCTGGGGTAAAAACGTGGGGCATCTTTGGAGAACCACCAGTGATATTATGAATTGCTGGGACTGTAAAGTGAATTGGGGTGGAATGGGTTGGACACTAATTATGGATAAAAACGCTGATCTCGGGAGATATGCCGGCCCCGGTGGCTGGAATGACCCGGATATACTCCAGGCCGGGAATGGAGTGTTAACTGATGTTGAATCCCGTTCGCACTTTACAATGTGGTGCATGATGGCCGCACCACTGATTTCAGGTAATGATCTCAGGTTTATGTCCCCGGCCATGAAAGAAATTCTTACCAATAAAGAAATAATAGCACTTGACCAGGATACGCTTGGGAAACAAGGCTACAGGTGGTGGAAACTCGATGGTAACATAGAACTCTGGATCAAACAACTTGCCAATAATGAAATTGCGCTTTGTTTTTTTAATCGGAGTGATGTTGTAAAGACAATCGATTTTGACTGGAACCGGTACTTCAGTAACCTGAATGGTAAAACATACGGTATTACCGGTAAAATGATTATCCGTGATTTATGGCTCAAAAAGAATATTGGAACCACCAGTACCAATTTGAGAGCTGAAATCCAGGCTCATGATGTATTGACAATACGGTTGATTAAATAAATGATATTGATTTTACTTCCTTAAACCGGAGCAACCAATAAGATGAAATCTATCAATAGTTATATCAGCGCCGCTCTCGCCTGCATGTTAATTACAATTTCTTCCCTGAGCCAGAGTATTAACTTGCCAAAGGATGCCAGCTTCACGTTTGGTGATAATCCTGAATGGGCATTACCTTCTTATAATGATAATGCCTGGGAGAAAATGCAATTAGCCAAGAGCTACACAAAAGACTCTTCTTACGCCTGGTACCGCATTAAAATCAATATTCCATCTTCACTGAAAACCAAAAACGGGAAAGGTATCAAACTCTACCTGGGAAAAATTGATGACGCCGACCAGACTTATTTCAATGGTACATTAATTGGTAAATCCGGATCATTCCCCCCGGATTATAGTACACAATGGAACCAGCCGCGCTTATACATCATCCCGGAAAACCTCATTCTATGGGATAAGGAAAATCTGATTGCCGTCAGGATCTATAACCTGATTGGCGGCATGGGCATGTGGGAAGGCCCCTATAAACTGGAACCCCTGGGCTGGATGGACGAAGTATCCGTAAGCCATGAAACTACTGAAGCCGTTAAAAACGGATTCAGTACTAAAATTATTTTTAAGAATTTAACCGATAACCTTTTTAGCGGGAAAGCCCAATACTGGGTAAAAGATAAAACCGGATCTAAAATCTTATTTACCGGATCTAAACCGGTGCAGCTGCAAGGACAAAAGGGGTCTCTTTCAGAAATCAATTTCCCTGCATTCAATACCGCCGGCCAGCATGTATTCCAGATCAGTTACCGGATAACCGATAACAACAGCACCCAATACCTGCACTATGAACAGGTGTATGTGGCGGTTAACAACCTTGCTATTCCGTTTAACGGTGAAGTAAGCCCGGTAATTAAAAATAAAATTCAAAATGAATTCACTCCGGCGCCTTTCCAAAGCCAGCATTTTACCGGTTACCTGAATACCCGCTTTACCCAGAATCTAGAGCAGCGGTTACTGAAAGTAGATGAATACGGATTAATAGGTTCGTATCTGCAAAGACCGGGCATCCATCCCTGGGCAGGTGAACATGTAGGGAAATACCTGGAAACTGCCTGCAACGTATGGAAGCTGACACATAACCCCGCCCTCAAAAAACAAATGGACCGGCTGATGTTTGAATTAATCAGCTCTCAAAAACCAGACGGTTACCTTGGAACGTATACGCCGGATCAATACTGGACCAGCTGGGATGTATGGAGCCATAAATATAACCTGCATGGGTTACTGGCTTATTATTCCACCACCGGATATAAGCCGGCACTGATAGCCTGCCAAAAAATGGGTGATCTGCTGTGCAGGACATTTGGTAATAAACCCGGACAGATTGATATTCTCACTGCCGGTACACATATGGGCATGGCCGCTACCAGCGTACTCGATGCCATGGTGGAACTATACAAATACACCGGCAATAAAAAATACCTTGATTTCTGTTACTATATACTCGATGCCTGGGAAGAACCCGGAGGCCCGAAGGTGATCAGCACTATCCTGTCAACCGGAAAAGTAAAGCAGGTAGGAAACGGGAAGGCCTACGAAATGCTCTCTAACTATGTTGGCCTGGCTAAACTGTACCAGGTAACCGGTAATCCGAAATTCCTGCAGGCGGTTGAAGCAGCCTGGCAGGATGTAGTGGCCAGCCAGCTGTATATAACCGGCACAGCCAGCTCCCATGAATATTTCCAGGACGATCAGTATTTACCCGCCGGCGCCAATGATAATATGGGCGAAGGCTGTGTAACCACCACCTGGATACAACTCAACCAAAATTTATTTGCCATCACCGGCGATTTAAAATACTTAAACCAGCTGGAGAAATCTGTATATAACCACCTGCTTGCCGCTGAAAACCCGGAGACCGGCTGTGTGAGTTATTATACACCACTGATGGATAAGAAACCTTTTACCTGCTTTATTACCTGCTGCCAGTCCAGCGTTCCAAGAGGCATTGCACTGGTCCCGAATTTTACATTCGGCACTGTTCAAAAATCACCTGCCATTTTATTTTACGAGCCTGCGGTATATAAACAACGCATGATGGCATCTGGTAAAGCAGTTGATGTCACCTTTTCGCTGAAAGGGGATTTTCCGGAAAGCAGTACATCAGTACTCACAATAGCAGCCACCTCATCCGGGGTTTATCCCGTTACATTACGTGTACCTGAATGGTGTGAAAGTTTTATGGCTACAACAGGAGGCGAAGTATACCCGGGATTCCCCGGCCAGTACTTAACAATAACCCGGAAATGGAAATCTGCCGATACTATCTCCATTGAGTTCAACATGCCGGTTAAAATGATTTCCGGCGGAAAAAGTTATCCCGGCAGTTTTGCCTGGCAGCGCGGACCGCAGGTGCTGGCCTGGGATAAAAGTTTAAATACTGCCGCGGCGAATAACCTATTAACAGGACAAAAAGAAAATATTCTGTTAGATATGATCCGGTTGGAAAATACACCATCATCTTTACCCGCCCGGTGGATAGGAAGGCAGGCGTATTCGGTGGATTTACCCGGTAAAAACATGAAAATGGTATTGGTGCCTTTTGCTGAAGCCAGTCAGACTGAAGGTGAAATCAAAGTCTGGCTGCCACTGAAAATAAAAGAATAAGCGATGAAAAGATTTGCGTTGCTGATATCGTTTTTGCTGGCTGGCTGTATTTCCTTTGGCCAGTCTGCAGTGAATAAAGAACTGAGTTTCTTACACACCTCCGGACAGGATATTGTCAATGCTTCCGGCGAACGTATTTTCCTGAAAGGAGTGGGGCTGGGTAACTGGCTGTTGCCTGAGGGCTATATGTGGAAATTCGGCGGGCTGGGTGACCGCCCCCGGAAAATAGAAAAGCTGGTTTCTGAAATGATTGGTAAAGAGCAGTCGGAATTGTTTTGGAAAAAATTCAGGCAGCAATACATCACAGAAGCTGATATCATTCAGATAGCTGGTTTGGGATTTAATTCTGTCAGGCCGGCACTGAACTCCCGCCTGTTTTTAACAGAAGGCGAAAACCCGGTTTATGTGGATGAAGGCTTCCGCCTGATAGACTCTCTCGTGGCCTGGTGTAAAAAACACAGGTTGTATGTGATCCTGGATATGCATGGGGCACCCGGCGGACAAACCGGTCAGAATATTGACGACAGTCCAAATGATATCCCTGAATTGTTTATCAACCCTAAATACCAGGACCAGCTGGTGGAATTATGGGTTAAGCTGGCACAGCGTTATAAGGATGAACCAACCGTTGCTGCGTATGATTTGCTGAACGAGCCACTGCCGGTTGGTACCGGTTCTGCTGATAAATACAAACACCTGCTGGTGCCCCTGTATCAGCGGATCACCACGGCCATCCGGAAAGTTGATCCCAGACATATGATTACGCTCGAAGGTTTTGACTGGTCTAATGACTGGTCGCTTTTTGATAAGCCCTTTGACAGTAACGTGTTTTACCAGTTCCATTATTATTGCTGGGCAAGACCTGACCAGTTAGGGGGGATCAATAAGTTCCTGCAAAAAAGAGAAGAACTGAAAACCCCGGTGTGGGTGGGTGAAACAGGTGAAAAAGGAAATGCTATTTACTGGGCAACCACCCAGTTGTTTGAAGCGAATAACATCGGGTTTTCATTCTGGCCCTGGAAAAAAATGGATACGCAAAACACACCTTTCTCCATAAAGAAGCCGGACGACTGGGACCTGATCAGTGCCTATTCAAAAGGCGGTTCAAAACCGGATAGTGTGCGGGCACAGAAAATATTAAACACCCTGCTCGAAAATATCAAAATTGAAAATTGTGATTATTTCGGGGATGTGTGTAATGCCATCCTGACCCGTATCCCCGGCAAAATTGAAGCAGAAAATTACGGGCATGGGAGGATATAAGCAGTCATATTTTGTAAGTGACACTGCTAAACGTTCCGCGTATTACCGGAAGAGTGAACCGGTGCAGATAAACCTCGACAGTAAAGACAAAGGCCAGTTCTGGTCGGAGCAATCCATAGAGCTTAAAAAAACGGAGTGGGTTGTTTATGATTTTGAAAGCCGCAGGAATGATAAATACCATTTCTCTTTTCATGTTGCGGGTACCGGCGGACCAGTTACGGTCAGGGTTATAGTGAATAATGAACAGTGGGACATGAAAATCGCAGGTGAAGGCTGGCAGCATATCTCTGCAGGTGACCATGCTTTGAAAAACGGGAAAAATAAAATGAAGATTTTAGTCATATCAGGAGTTCTGAAATTGGATTGGATTAATTGGATTAGAGGCACCTGATTTAAGAACAGGTGTTCATATTTAGATTGTTGAATTACCTGTAAACTTGTATTCTAAAAAAATTCTCATGAATAAACTGTTTAAGGGTTTCCTGTTTATAGCCTCATGCATATCTGTCATGCATGTTACCGCCCAGAAAAAGACAATCGACCAGAAAGTGGATTCTGTGCTGCGCCTGATGACACTCGAAGAGAAGATCGGCCAGATGAACCAGTATAATGATGACTGGACAGCAACCGGCCCTGTTACACTGGATAGTGATAAAGCAGGCCAGGTACGTAAAGGGCAGCTTGGTTCCCTGCTGAATTGTGTGGGCGTTGACCGGACCCGCAGCTGGCAGAATATTGCCATGGAGTCCAGACTGAAAATTCCCCTGTTATTCGGACAGGATATCATACATGGATATAAAACCACATTCCCCATTCCCCTTGCAGAAGCCTGCAGCTGGGATATGGATGCGATAGAATTATCAGCCAGGATTTCTGCCACGGAAGCCAGTGCCAGTGGTATTAACTGGACATTTGCACCGATGGTTGACATCGCCCGTGATCCCCGCTGGGGCAGGGTGATGGAAGGGGCCGGTGAGGATCCTTATCTCGGTTCCATGATTGCAAGGGCAAGGGTGAAAGGATTCCAGGGAAATAAACTCGGGGACCTGAATTCACTAATGGCCTGCGCCAAACACTTTGCAGCTTACGGTGCTGCCATTGGCGGCAGGGATTATAATTCTGTTGATATGAGTGACAGGCTGCTTTGGGAAGTGTACCTGCCACCGTTTAAAGCCGCTGTGGATGCAGGGGCAGGCACATTCATGAATTCTTTCAACGACCTGAATGGTGTACCTGCAACCGGCAACAGCTACCTGCAACGAGATATTTTAAAAGGCAAATGGAATTTCAAAGGATTTGTTGTGAGTGACTGGGGCTCTGTTGGTGAAATGATCAATCATGGGAATGTAAAAGACGGTTACGAAGCAGCTTTATCAGCGGTTACGGCCGGCTGTGACATGGACATGGAAAGCCGCAATTTTAAAAACCACCTGGCACAGCTTGTTAAAGATAAAAAAGTGCCTATGACCCTCGTGGATGATGCCGTGAGAAGGATACTGCGCAAGAAATTTGAACTGGGCCTGTTTGATGATCCGTTCAGGTTTTGTAATAAGGAACGCGAAACCCAGGCGTTGAATAACCCCGAACACCCGCTGGCCTCAAGGTCTGTGGCTGAGAAAAGTATTGTACTGCTGAAAAACGAAAATCATTTACTGCCTTTATCAAAAAATACCAAAACGATTGCATTCATCGGTCCATTGGTGAAAGCACTCAAACAAAATAAAGGGTTCTGGGATGTGGAAGTGCCCGGTGTGGATTCCAACTTTATTGTTTCACAGTGGGAAGGATTGCAGAATAAAGTAGGTGCCGGCACCACCTTGTTATATGCAAAAGGCTGTGAAATCGAAGGCACCAACAAAGACGGGTTTGCAGAAGCCGTTGCCATAGCCAAACAGGCTGATGTGGTCATCCTTTCCATTGGCGAAAGAAGGGATATGAGCGGCGAAGCGAAGAGCCGCAGCAATATCGGTATCCCGGGTGTGCAGGAAGATTTACTGAAAGAATTGCTGGCAACCGGCAAGCCGGTGGTGGTGCTGATTAATGCCGGACGCCCGCTGGTATTTGAATATACGGTGGAACATGCCCCGGCCATTTTATATACATGGTGGCTCGGAAGCGAATCCGGCAACTCCATAGCAGATGTATTGTTTGGTGATTACAACCCTTCCGCCAAACTGGTCATGAGTTTTCCCCGCAGCACAGGACAGATTCCGATTTATTACAGCCATTTTAATACAGGCCGCCCGGCCCGGAGTGATGACAATCATAATTACAACTCGTCGTATAATGATTTGTCCATTTACCCGCGGTATGAATTCGGGTATGGCTTGAGCTACAGTACTTTCCTTTACAGTAATCTCCAGTTAGACCGTAAACAAATGAAACCTGGAGGAAGTATCGATGTTTCACTTTCCGTAACAAACCTCGGTAAATATGATGGTGAAGAAATAGTACAGTTGTATCTCCGTGACAGGGTGGGTTCCGTTGTGAGGCCGGTGCTTGAGTTAAAGGATTTCAGTAAAATAAAACTGAAAGTCGGGGAGACTAAAGTGATCCATTTCAAAATTGATACAGAAAAGCTGTCATTCTATAATCAAAAAATGCAGTGGGTGGCAGAGCCCGGCGATTTTGATATTATGATTGGCGCTTCTTCAAAAGATATAAGACTGAAAGATGAATTTAAACTGGTAAAATAAAGTATATGCTGAGGTATTTAATGATTGTTGTGTCGTTTATCGGCATAGCAAATACTGCCGGAGCGAATGTTACGCTTCCCGCCATTTTTGCTGATAACATGGTATTGCAAAGGAATATTCCGATTCCCGTCTGGGGCCATGCTTCGGCGAATGAAAAAATTGAAATCCGTTTTAATAAGCAGGTGAAATCAGTCAAGGCAGATAAAAACGGCCATTGGATGATCAGGTTGGATATGGAAAATGCAGGTGGACCTTTTGATCTCATGATCCGCGGGAAAAACACCATTCAATTCAAGAATGTGCTGGTGGGTGAGGTTTGGATATGCAGTGGGCAGTCCAACATGGAATGGAGTGTCGGCCAATCAGCCAATGCCGCGGAAGAAATTGCCGGTGCAGATTTCCCGCTGATCCGTCAGGTGAAAATTGCAAAGACGGTTAATTCATTGCCGCAGGATGATTTCAAGACTTCCGGCTGGATGATTTGTGATCCTTCAACAGTATCTGCATTTACGGGAGTTGGTTATTTCTTCGCCCGCCAGATGTATAAAGAATTGAACATTCCGATCGGGATCATCAACGATTCTGGGTGGTACCAATATTGAAACCTGGATCGGCAGGGAAGGATTTGAGAGCAGTGATGAATTTAAGCAAATGATAGCCGGTGTGCCGGTTGTTAACCTCGACTCCATGGCCCGGTTACGTATACAGTCCGTAGCTGCAAGAGTTGATTTACTGCAAGGCACAAAAGTTGGAAGCGTAAACCCTGAGTCTTTCAAACTGGCAGATTTTGATGATTCAAAATGGCCGGTCATGACTCAGCCACTGGGCTGGGAACAACAGGCATTGGGTGAACTGGATGGGGTAGTGTGGTTACGGAAAACAATAGACCTGA
Source organism: Chitinophagaceae bacterium (assembly GCA_016720825.1). GTDB lineage: Bacteria > Bacteroidota > Bacteroidia > Chitinophagales > Chitinophagaceae > JJ008. The sequence goes on from JADKJV010000022.1 coordinate 19,302, forward strand.
CTCCGGAACAAAGCCGGTCAGATGCAACTTTGTCGTTAACTAAAATTGATGATGACGATATTACCTATGTCAACAATGTGAAAGTGGGCAGCACCAATCAATGGGATGCGCCCAGGAAATATAAGATCCCTGCAGGGATCTTAAAACCCGGTAAAAATGTAATTGCAGTCCGGGTAACAGACAATGGCGGCGGCGGCGGTATCTATGGAAACGCAGCTGATTTAAAACTGATCCTGGGGAAAACAGTATTTCCTTACAGGGCGAATGGAAATACCAGGTAGAGTCTATTAAAAAGAACACCAATGAAAACGCCCTGCCATCACTGGTATTTAATACTATGGTGAATCCGCTCATTCCTTATGCATTCAAAGGTGTGCTGTGGTATCAGGGCGAGTCCAATGCGTCACGGTCTTATCAATACAGGAAAGCATTTCCTTTATTGATTCAAAACTGGCGCCAGCGCTGGGGCCAGGGTGATTTCCCTTTTTATTTTGTACAGCTGGCTACGTTCAGGACTTCCGGTAACAGCAATGAAGGTTGCGGCTGGGCTGAATTACGTGAGGCCCAGACTTTAACACTTAAGGTGCCCAATACCGGAATGTGTGTAACAACAGATGTCGGGAATCCCAATGACATTCATCCGGTAAATAAGCAAACGGTCGGGAAAAGGCTGGCAGCAGTCGCCCTGCGCAATTTGTATGACCGCCAGGTGGTGTGCAATGGTCCAATGTACCAGTCTATGGAAATAAAAGGAAATACCATTGAGCTTACATTCAGTGAAACCGGATCTGGTTTGATTACACCCGATAAATATGGTTACCTGAAGGGTTTTGAAATAGCCGGTGCCGACCAGGTTTTTTATTATGCAAAAGCAGGAATCAGTAACAACAAAGTAATTGTAATGTGTGATAAAGTCCCTTCCCCGGCAGCAGTCCGATTCGGATGGATTGGTGATGCGAGCGATAATAATTTATTCAACCAGGAAGGATTCCCGGCTGTGCCGTTCAGGACGGATGACTGGAAAATGGTGACAAGAGATGCAAAATATACAGTAGAGAAAATGAACTGACATCATAATATGTAATAGCCTCTGGGCAGTTGTATTTAATTCTTAAATAAGATCAGCGATGAAAAAGATTGTTGTTGTTGGCAGTGCAAACACAGACATGGTTATCAAATCTGAAAGAATACCCTTGCCGGGTGAAACTATCCTGGGCGGGGACTTTTTCATGAACATGGGCGGCAAAGGGGCTAACCAGGCAGTAGCTGCTGCACGCATGGGTGGTGTGGTGACCATGGTTGCCAAAACCGGTAACGATATTTTCGGTAAACAAACAGTAAAGGGCCTGGATAAAGAAAAAATTTTCACCGGCTATATTTTTACGGATGATGTCAATCCTTCAGGCACAGCTTTGATTATGGTAAATGGGGCGGGAGAAAATTGCATTGCAGTAGCGCCGGGATCTAATGCCAATCTACTGCCGGAGGATATCCAAAATGTACCCGTTATGCAGGATGCTGATGTTATTTTAATGCAGCTTGAAATCCCGATCCAGACAGTGGAGCATGTTGCTGCCGCAGCCAAAAAAAATAAACAGGCTGTAATTTTAAATCCGGCACCGGCCCGTGCATTATCCGATGAATTGCTGAAAGGTTTATACCTGGTTACCCCAAACGAATCAGAGGCTTTTTTACTGACAGGTGTTACTGTGACGGATGAATCATCTGCATCCCGGGCTGCTGACGTTTTCCTTGGAAAAGGAGTGCAAAATGTGATCATCACAATGGGCAGTAAAGGGGTTTTTTAAAAATGCAGGGCAATCATTCCTTACCGGCGCTCCGGATGTGGTGGTGCTGGATAGTACTGCAGCCGGGGATACATTCAACGGAGCCATTGCAGTCGCCATAACGGAGAACATGGAATGGCGTGATGCCGTTCGATTTGCTATAACCGCTGCTTCTGTTTCCGTGACCAGGCTGGGAGCGCAGGCTTCAATACCTTACCGGCAGGAATTAACATCTTTATAAATTAACCGTTAAATCATCACAATGTTTATTGTAGAAAATTACGGACTGGCTATTGCCCTTTGTGTGATCACCATGCTTTGCTGGGGATCATGGGCCAATACAACAAAGCTCACCACCAAAACCTGGCGTTTTGAACTTTTTTACTGGGATTATGGCTGGGGGATTCTAATTTCTGTTTTGCTGCTTGCATTTACACTGGGCAGCAATGGCAGTGCCGGCCGGCCTTTCCTGGCTGATTTCAACCAGGCTGATACATCCAGCCTGTTATCTGCACTGGCAGGAGGAATTATATTTAACCTGGCCAATATCCTGCTGGTGGCAGCTATAAACATTGCGGGAATGTCAGTTGCATTTCCTGTTGGCATTGGCATCGCACTGGTGTTGGGTGTACTGGTGAATTATATCTCTAATCCACAGGGCGACCCGATGCTTATTTTCGGAGGCGTGGCATTGATTGCGCTGGCTATTATCCTGAATGCAAGGGCTTATCAGAAATTGCAAAAGAACAGCGCCACAAAGGTTACGCAGAAAGGACTGATTTTATCGGTAGTCAGTGGTTGCTTGATGGGCTTATTCTATAAATACGTGGCCGATTCCATGGCTCCTGATTTCAGCGCGCCTGTTGCAGGCAAACTCACTCCTTATACGGCATTGGTTGTTTTTGCAGTTGGTGTTGTGGCAAGCAGTTTCCTTTTTAATACGATACAAATGAAAAAGCCTTTTACAGGCACACCGGTTTCATTCAGCGATTATTTCAAAGGGAAATTCAAAGATCACCTCGTAGGTATCCTGGGCGGATTGATCTGGTGTATTGGTATGTCATTTAATATCCTGGCATCCGGTAAAGCAAGTCCGGCCATTTCTTATGGGTTGGGACAGGGTGCAACAGTAGTTGCTGCTATCTGGGGAATCTATATCTGGAAGGAATTTGCCATGGCACCCAAAGGAACAAAGCCCCTGCTGAACCTGATGCTGTTGTTGTACATAGCCGGGCTGACCTTACTCATCTTATCAAAATAAATACCCGTTTTCAGTAGTTTAACGTGTATGATGAAACAAGGGGCTTGAGAAAGAAGCCCCTTGTACTTTTCATAAACAGCAGGTTAACGTCCTGATATTGCTTGTTATTTTTTTATATTCTCTTCCAGCGGCTGGAAATTGAGCAGTTCGCCATTTCCTTTCCCGCTTACTTCGTAATAATGGCCGTGGAATAACATTCCGACTTTATACTCACCAACAGCCGTAAAACTGATTTTCACCGGATCTGATCCGCGGAACACATACATGTCCTGTGATTTGGTTTCCCCGGAAGAAGGCGGAACACCCATCGGGATAAACGGCATAACCGTAGTCAGCCGCTGGTCATCACAGGGCTCGAGATCTGTACCAACATCATTCAGCATTTTTTTCTTTCCGCTGAGATCAGCAATCTGTTTCACTTTCACATCACCATAAATAAAAATCGTGTTCAGTGCATAAGAACCATCTGCAAGCAGTGACTGGGGCAGCCTGTCTTTTTTGCCGGCAATGGATAACGGGATAGCGATACAGTTGCCATCTGCTCCGGGATTGCCTGACCAGTATACCGGCGAACCAAAAGTTCCCATATTGTATTTCCAGGCGCCGGTTGCGCTGACGATGTCGATATAATTAATAGCAGTTGTATAGAAATCTTTTCCATCATTGCCGGGTTCATAATATGACCGGTTGGGATCATATACATAAATCCGTTTGGTCCCGCCCATATCTTTTGTGAAGAACGGGATCAGCACGTGTCCGCCATCAGCCGGTGATACGCTCTTGGTGATACTGATAACCGGCGGATCATTTTTGGCGAGATAATAATTCACCTGCTGGAAAGTGTAACGCCCGTCCCGGCTTTTCCCGATTGCCAGTACATCCAGCAGGAACATCAGGAAACTGTGATTGATCTGGTATCCGTGTACCATTTCAATAGCTGTCTGCAGGTTGGGGTCGTTCGGGCCAAGGATGTCGTCACTGGGCGTGGGGTCTGATGTTGTTCTGGATGCATAAGAACCCGAGTACACGTACGGTGGATGGCAATAACCGAGATAGCCGCCGTTTTTCATCATCAGCATGGCCAATACATCCATGCCATAACAATGACCCGTGGATGCCAGCTTGGTTTTAAAAATCTGGTCATAGAAGATCTGGTCAAAATCACCGGATGGCGCCGGCGCCACACCGATATATGTTTCCCTGAAGATGGACCAGGGGAGCACATCTTTTACAAAATTGTCGAAATACCAGGTGTTCTCCTTCACCCAGTTCGGATCCTGGGCAGGGGCTTTTTGCTGGAATAAAACGGTGGTGAAAATCACCAGTAAAATAAGTCCGCGTTTCATGGTATTTGTTTATTCGTTTAAAATATTTTTTTCATCAGGGAACAATACTTTTTGCTGCCGACATGGGCGACATGCGTCCGTTCTGCAACAACAAGGTCACCGTGTACCAGTAAGTATTCCCTTTAACCACGTTGGGGTCCGTAAAATCATTTCCTTTTAAAGGTGAAACAACAACCGGAATAAACGGCCCGGCCGCACTGTTGCTCCTGTATACAATAAACCCAAGATGATTACTTGCATTAAAAGCCGGTGACCATTTCAGCACAACAGCACAGGGGTCCCCGGTTTTATCAATGGTAGTGATTACCGGTGCGTCTGGTAGTTTGCGTGTGAAACTGAATGTACTGATGGCCGCAGCTTTATTTAAATGGGTTTCATTACCGTCATAGTCAATACCCACCACCTTGTACCAGTACGTTTTCTTGGGTTCAATATGTTTGTCTTCAAAATATCCCTGGCTCATCCATGGTGTGGACTGAACGGAAATTTTATCACAGGTAGCCATGCCGGGCGGTGTATATGGCGATGCAAGCACAACCGGTAATGTTGGAGGCAATTCTACAGTCATGCCGCCAACCCATGTATATGCTGCCACGGGAGGTTCTGTACCCGGATTTGTTCCTTCAGCACGATAAACATGATAAGCCCTCGTGTCCTGTGTGGGAGGCCCGATCCATTCTACTCTCACCTGTTCAGCCTGTGCAAACAACCCTGAAATGAGCGCTGGCTCCGGAGGAGTAAGGTCACGCAGTCTTTCACATTTGATTTCCATACGTTCTGCAGCATTGGGCAATGGCATCGTGCCGCTCAGGTTATCAGATGAGTCTTTGGCTTTGATCCAATAGGCATAACAAAGCGGTGATCCGGCCGGTATCGTTTTATCTTCAAAAAAGAAATTACCTCTTGATACAGCACGCTTCACGGAATCCTGGGTGATTTCACCAAGGAATACGAATGAACCACTGCATGGGCATGGCAGTTTTGAATTCTTTGCGCCTGTTGCGGCAGATGCGGCATCCCTTTCATTGGGGTTCGAAGTCTGGTCTCCTTTATTCGGATCATAACTCTGCCATTCCTTACAGGTATTCCTTGGGTCACATTCCACCCAATTGCCTAAATGGCAAAGACTGCGATAAACCATATAGCTGGCCATGTCAGGTTCGCTATTCGGTTTCCATTTTACGGCAATCTTATCTTCGCAACCTTTTGTCACCAGGTTCTTGACGATTTCCGGCGGAGTGATATCTTTTACAATTGCTGATGCGGCACTGCTCCACTGGCTGATATTGGTGGAAGGGTCAAATGCCCGCACACGGTACCACCAGGTACGGTTGCCGAATGTGGAACGCAGGTTCGGATCAGCATCAATAGTATCCTTTGATTTTAATCCCCTGGCTGTGCCAACAACACCCAGATAAGTAGCGGGTGTGGAGTTCGGGTCGTCAGAAGAAGAGAAACGGTAAAGTTTGTATTTGATACTGCTGTCCGGATATTCCCAATGTCCGTCTTTGTCTTTCACTACCTGCGTCCATTTAACGGTCACACTGCCGGCAACGTCATCCGTAATCGCACTGATATCCATCGGAGCGGATGGAGCTGTGCTGTCACGGGGGGTAACCGGACCTGATGGTGCAGATACCGCACCAGCCCTTCCAAATAAATCTATCGTACTGATCCGGTAATAATAATTGCTGTTGTTCAGAGGTCCGCCAACCGGCAATCCGTTCACGAGGTGAGTGGAGTCTTTACCGAGTAATACAGTATATCTTTTAAAATCGAGAAATCCGTTTTGAGAAGGAATGAGTGTGTCGCCGTTCAGTTTATTCCTGGCTTCGGCAGAGAAATGGCTTTCATTCACTCTTACGTACACACCGGCTGCGGTAGGAGCCCTTTCAATAATATAACCTGCGGCTCCTGTTACATCAGTCCAGCGAACAAGGACACTGGCGTCACCCGGATCAGTTTCAATAGTAGTGGGTGCGGAGAGCGGAGTAAAAGCCCCTGCAGTTACAGGCAGGTCAGTGTAATTCCCGACTGCTGTGTTGCCTGAATTCAATCCGACGATTTTGTATTGATAAGATGTGCCATTCACTACGGTAGCGTCTTTATATCCCACACCGGCTGCAATCGCAACGGGCATGGAGCCTTTAGCCAGTATAAGCAGTCTCTTGTATTTCTGGGAAGAAGTTGCTAAAGAGCCAATGCTACAGGGATTGTATAAAACAGAATCCGCGAGTGATTTGGCCACCATTTTCCAGTTGGAAGAATCCAGTCCGCTGATCAATGTTGATTTGATCGTAGCGCAATTATTCATTCGCTGGATGGGTGTTGCATTCAGTGGCGTGGCAGGATAGCTGGCAGCACCTGCGTTCTTTCTGTATATATTATATTTTACCGCGCCGGTGATGGATTCCCAGTTCAGGGCCACATGCAGTCCCGGACCGGGGTTGCTGCTGATAGCTACGGCATTCTGCGCTGCTGCCTGTTGGATGGATAATCCCAGGATAAACAAGGCGGGCAGTAATTTTTTAATCAGGTTCATGGTATGCAGTTTATAGAGCTGAATAGTTTATTGTATATAGAATCCGTCATGGGAGTTTAATCCGATCGTCAGGTCAACCGATCCGCAGAACACCCATAGCACGCAGGCTTCCAGCCCCACCGTTCCCTGGAACGAGAACGGATAAGGACCCATAATCTGCATATCAAAATAAGCACCGGCTGAAACAAGACCACCTAATATATCACCATGAATCCGCCCGCCCAGGTTACCGACTACATAAGGAAGCCCCAATCCGGCTGCGACTGCTCCGGGGAATGGTGCAGGTAAAACAAAGGCGCCTAATCCTACATATATATCATAGTCACCCGAAATCACGAACAGGTTTATGCCCTGGTGTAAATGGAAGTATCCGTAGATGCCGGTTAGCCGGTCAGGCATGGCCGACATATTCAATGCAAAGCGCGGATCTTCACCCACCATCACCCAGGCACGGCTCTTTGGTGCATTTTCGCCAATATAGAAACCGGCACTCACTCCAACGCCACCTTCAAAACCCATCACTTTCAAGGCAACCATACCCTGGAGTTCATTGAAGTCAATACCCAGATGCCAGTTCACTTGTCCTTCTGCCTGCAATGAACCACCCACTAATACCGGGCTTCCTGCTGCCACCATGAATTTACCCTGGACTTCCCCTTCCAGGAATCCTTCTGCATAATTCATGGTAAGCTGCATGTGTCCGTTTACTTCGGCATCCAGAGATGCAACGAGCGACATGTATGCTTCTCCGTCAATGGTAATTTTTGCCAGTGAAGGATTCACCTGCAGGATAGCTGAGAGATAAGATCCCACTCTTGCTGCGATGCTCATGTTGGCAGCATTTGTGACCTCACCGCCAACAACCATGTTTTCAATCGCGTCCCCTTTAATGCATACACAACCCCAGATGCGGGTGATGTTTGAAATATTCGCTACCGGCCCCAGGGCAATGGACCGCTGGTCCATGAGATTGGTACCGATGCGTATACAGGTGCCGCGGCTGTTCATGTCTAGTGTGGAGCCGATATCACCACCTAATAAATTTCGGATGGAACTTACGCCGGTTCCCAGGAATCCATCCTGTGTAACCGATGCATATTGAATGTTGAAATTGAAAATACCCAAACCGTCAGACCAGTTTCCTCCGATGGTAAGATCTGAAGGCAGGAAGCTGCCTGTAGTACCGTTACTAAGCGTAACTGTTCTTCCATTAAACGGATCGCCGGCCATGCCCGGTGTATAAGTATCTACTATATGGAGATAATCGCCGCCAAAGAACGGGAAGAAGGCTGTGCCTCCCACACGCAGGAATCCTTTCTTAGCCGGATCCGGGTTAATGGGTGACAATGCAACAGCGTTATGGATGTAATTGAATTTATCGAATTGCTGTCCGGCTGAATTATAATCAAAGAATAACCGGCCCATGGTTCCATTCGCCAGCATTTCTCCCCACGTAAGCCAGAAAGGTTGTGCAAAGTGCCTGGTTTCTGCAAGGCCAGCAGCCGTGAGAACTATCTGACCTGTTTTTACGCTAACCAAACCGGCAGAGCTGAATCCTGGTTTTGGCACAAGTTTCAATCCCCAATAATCGAGCGAATCATTGGGCTGTACATCCAGTTTGCCGCCAGCATTGTTGGCCGTGGAAGTAAATACCATTTCTTTAAAAGCAAGAATGGCTTTCACCGGCTCCGGTACATTAATCAGGCTGCGGTAATCGCAGGTGATAACAGCACTTTCCACGCATTGCAGGGTGATCCTGCTGAAAGTGATATTGTTTGTGCGTGCAGGATTTGTACTGAGGATATCAAAAGGCGTGATCCCCACATACAATGGTTTTGAAGGATCGCCAAATTTCAGGTTTGGTGATTCCACTATGTCACCCACCACACTTCCGTTTACACCTTCAGTGGTGATATTGAGCCAGGTGAAATCTTTATTATTCAAACGGAACCAAACCGGTGCAGTGTTGATCGGGATTTTTGGATTGTCGGGATTCAAGGATCAGGAATATTGGGTGTGTTTACAAGTAATGCCTGGAAGCCGCTGAATGTGGCGCCCTGCATATTATTATTTTCAAGGACTGTCGGGCTGAGGGAATTAAATGGAACCATGAATTTTTTACCGGCTGCATTGGTAGGGTAGAAGCCGGGTTTGGGGCTTGCCGCAAAGAACAGCAAAGCCTGGCGGTCCATTTTTCAACACCAAATGATTTTCGGTTTCCGCCACCGGCAGCGATCAGGTCACCCCAGTAAATACCCTGAGCGGGTTTGATGATCGCGAAACCCGAGAGATCCATATTATTTTTAATGGCGAGATTCAATTCTTCAATGATTAGTCTCGAATCGTTGGCTTCACGGACAGCCGATTTGGGTAATGCCACGCGGCCGTTTCTCAAAAATCCGCCGGCTACCTGGCTGGCGGCAACATTTACTTCTGCCACGCCAAATTCAAGTGAATAGCCAAAGGGCTGGGAAGCTTCAAAGGCATAAGCACTGACATTCCTGAAGGTTGCTGTAAGGCCTGACGCTTCCACAAGGCCATTAGTGAAAGTATAATCAGCCTGCATGTATCCGATATTAGATACCACTGTACCGGCAGGAGAACCTTTGGATTCACCCTGCATCAGTACAACACCTTTCCAGTTGGCAGGTTTGCCTGAGGCGGGATAAGATTGTGAACTGCTGAAGTCGGCAACATAACCCCTGCCGCCGATGGCTAAGGTTGTATTGCCTATACCAAAAACACCATAATCTGATCCGGGTAATGATTTATAAAATTCACAGGATGATCCCATCCTGAAATCCCCGAGATCAAGCCGGCCAGCCGCGCAGGCACTGTTTTGTGTAATGGAAGATGGAAGTACAAGTTTCGCAGTGAACATGGGATCCACACCCGGTGAAAAACTGATGGCACTTACTTCCAGCTGGAATCCTGCTGCTATGTTCAGTACAAAAGGCACTGCGGGTATTGCAGGTTCTGTCGGGTACCTGGCTATCCCGGAAACAACATTGCCTGTTGTTGCATTGAATTTAGGTACACTGACCTGCAGGTCGGTAAACCGTACGCGGATACCTTCCGGCGCTTTTGGGCGAATTCCTTTAACATCACCAAGGAAACGGGTCATATCAATCGCCCTTTCATTTACATGGGGCATCATCACTTCTACTTCTGAACCCGGCTGGTTGGTAAGTCCAAGGTCGGCTGCGTCTTTGGTGCTGATTTCCTTGTCTTTATTCTGTACTTTATCAACAACAGTAAATTTTACGGGTTTTAATATGGCGTCTTTCCAGATTCCGGGCCAGATGGTGTATATCGGCGGGCAATTGAATTTTACACGTCCGATACCATTCAGGTGCATAAAGCTGTTCGACATTTGATTCCATTCGCCGCCTTTATCATACGATTCCACAACAATCGTATATGCCCCGATGATCAATGTATCGGGGAAACGGTTGATGGCGGCAAACTTGTCGGGTATATTGGGGTTGGCAATGACGTCCCGGTTGGGCTGGGCAATCACGTCACGGTTATTAACCGGTTTGTTTGGGTTATTGTTATTCGGATTATTGGCCGGGTTGGTAGTTGGCTTAACGGTGTCTTTATTGCCTGTTATTACCCGGGTGAGAATGTTGTTCAAAACATTCCGTTTGGGTTTTGCCGTATCAGGTTGCTGGGCAAACAGGCTGATTGCGTTCAGCAACAGGCAACCGCTTAATACCATGATCCTGCAGAAAGACAGGTTCATCATAAACTTTTTAGTGTGTGGCATAGTAAAGTTTATTTAATGTTCAATTTGATCTTACTCGTTTTATACAGAAGCATGTATTGCTCACCTTAAGGCAAACCAGGTACTGCAATATGTTGCTGTTTCAAAAAAACCTTAAAAAAGTTTACAAGGGTAAACCGATAACATCCACAGGGGCTGTATTAATCAGAGTAGTGACCAGTGGTTCAATTCAAGGGCAGGAAGCAAGGTGCTGCACGAAGTCATTTAAAATTTCTGCCAGCTGAAAAATGGTGGGAATTTCTCAGCCGCTATAAATGTATGTAATGAAATTGACACCGCAATGCCCATACCTTAAAGTGGTATATGATTTTTTTCCTGCAGAAAAACGCCCCTTGTCTGCAGAAAATACGAAGGGAAATTGCGGAATCAGGGAGCAGGGGGCAGGTGGCAGGGGGCAGGAGGCAGGGAGCAGGGAGCAGGGAGCAGGGAGCAGGGGGCAGGGAACAGGTGGCAGGAAGCAGGAGGCAGATTGCAGGTGTCGGGTGGCGGGATGAAAAGGGCTGCCAGCTTTCAGAAGGTTGGAAGCTCTAAGGATAACGAATTCCATTGGAGTAGAAATGAGAAAAAAACTATTTGAAATAGTTTTTTCCCTTTGTTCGATAATGTCATTTTGCTTACATCTCTGTAAGTAAAAACAAGAATGAAATAAGTTTCTAATGTATTTGCACCCTGCCCCCTGCCCCCTGCTCCCTGTTACCTGCCCTGCTACTCTGCCCCTTTATTTCCCGTCAGGTTTGTCAGGTTAAACGTAACACTAAAAAACACCCCGGCCCTGAACTGCGATAATACCGGGATACTGAAATTCAGATCCGGAACTCTTTGCCCGGTTTTCCAGCCATTGGTCAGACGGTCAACTTTGGCTCCGGAGATGCCTGCGGAAATAATGACCGGTTCGTTCTTGCCTAACAAAGTGCAGAGTCCGAGCATAAAATGGATGTCTTTTTTCTCGCCCAGCAATGGAACGCCAAACCCAAAAGTGCCGCCCCAGCGAAGTCCGTTAGTATTATAATTGTAAAAATGAATAAACGTACTCAGTACGGGTGTGAACAGATCCCCGCTTCCCTGGCCAATAGTAGTGTCCGGGTTGATAAAATAGGAACGGTTTTTATCAGGGAAATAATTAAAACTGATACCCAGCGAATTTCTCAGCCTTAAACTGGGACCGGATTGAATAGGGAAATACCTGATCACTGTATCTACAGCAAAACTGTCTTTTGCATTCCTGGGGAATACGGATAATCTCAGTTCTGTGTAATCCGCCTGGCCGTTCACTGTATACTGGAAACTGAAATCAGTGAGCATGATAGATGTATATGTATTATAGATGGCAATCAGGTTATCATTAAATGCATAACGCAGTATCGTTTCACCTGCTTCGGAATTCACAGTCCTTTTGGCCTGGTCCAGTTCCTGTCCCATAGCCCTGATCTCTTTTTGGGTAATACTGTCTTTCCCGAAAACTTCTTTCATGGCTTCACGGGCACCGTTTTTAATCTGGGCCGATGATAATTTCGGATCATATTGAAGTGTGGTCAGTTTCTCAGAGAGTTCGGTAAACTTCACAGACTGCATTTGAAGTTCTTTCGTTTTTTTGTCTATAACAGGATCATTCGGCAAACCTTTATTTATACCAAGACTCACAAAATTGGAACTGCCGGATCCTTTGATCAGCGAAGAAATAAACATTCCTACATGACTGGTTTCTTCTTCCACCGGCTTCTTGAATGCGGTCACTTTCGCATTCCAGTAGAATGGATTGAAGTTGTTTACAACAAGGCTGATTCGTCCCGGTTGTTTCATCCGGATGGATTTCACGACTATCGTGTCTTTGCCTTTATCCTTCCGTAAATAAACTGACTGGTCTGTTTGCAGATCATGTTTAATGAAATATTCCTGGGCCTGGCTGGTTAAAGTAAATAACAGAGCCATGGCAACGGTGGAGAAGAATGGTTTCATGTTGCCGGATTTGTAAGGAAAGTTAGCGCAGCAACTGAATAAAGAAGATAACATGGATCATGTGATTGCATTAAACACAAGTTCCATCGGTTTTTTCAGGCTTTGTATTGATTTAAGGCAACTATCCGGCAAATTCCCATACCGTTCTGTAAACCCCGGCCTTTTCCACATAATCCAGGAAGGCATTAAAGAAGGCGTCTGGCCCTACTGTGGCTGAGTCGCCGATGACAAATAACTGCTGTTGTGCCCTGGTAATGGCTACATTCATCCGGCGGTAATCTTTCAGGAACCCAATGTCACCATCATCATTACTCCGGACTAACGAAACAATAATTGTTTCTTTTTCCTGTCCCTGGAAACTGTCAACCGTGCTTATGCGCATACCCGCCGGTAACAATTCACGGGCGGCAGTAACCTGTCCTGCATAAGGAGATATCAATGCGGTTTGTAACGGGTCCAGGTTTTCTGTTTCCATAAGTTTTAATACAACCTGCAGCTCACCTTCATTTTGCAGGCTGCTGCCATCGGGCCCATGGGTTTCATTATATCCCGATCCGGCCGTGTCAATAAATTGCACCGGGGAGCCCGTATTCAGTAAATGGGCTGCCGTTTTAAGCAGGCCTTTGTAAAAATACTGGCTGCTGAATCCTGCAATAGCCGGTTGCATGCGGTATTGGGTATCGAGCAGGTGGACATTAGTTATTTTACTGACGGCGGCTTCCAGAATGGAGGTATTGAACCCGGCTTTAGCAGCTTCCATACTCAGCACGGTGGGCGGTAACTGCCAGTGATCACCGGCCATAACAATATGATCCGCCATGGGGAAAACGCACCAGGCCAGCGGTTCAATACATTGCCCGGCTTCATCCAGGATCAGTGTTTTAAAATGATGCTTGTCCAGTTCTGCATCATAAAGTCCGACAGGCGTTCCGGCAATCACCTGCGCTTCCTCCAGCATTTTTTCTTCATAATAATGCTGGAGTTTTTTAATCTCTGTACGGATACTTTTTACTTCTTTGAATAAAAGCTGCCGTTGTTCCCTTTCTGCCTTGCCGAAATTCCTTTTATACTTCAGGGCCATCTTGCGGAATTCTTCCGCACGTATTTTCAGTTGCTTGATTTCTTTTTGATGTTTGCTGTCGCTCATCCGCCCTTCAGGTGTATGGGGGAACACAATAGCATCCACTTTACTGGTATTCCCTACCCGCAGTACTTTCACCTGCCGGTTCAATAATCCTTTTACGAAATGATCAACGGCAGTATTGCTTGGCGCGGACACCAGTACTTTTTCCCCGGCAGCCACTAATTGCACAACGGCTTCAACCAGTGTGGTTGTTTTGCCGGTTCCGGGAGGTCCGTGTATGATAGTGATGTCTTCGTGTTCAAGTACCGCAGCCACGGCTTGCTGCTGGCTTTCATTCAGGTTTTTATTCCTGAATGAAATGGCTGATGCATTGATGCTCTTTTTAGCATCTGCTGAAAGATCATCGCCATGGATTTTTTCAAAAATTTTAAAAAGGGATTTATTTTTCTCCAGTTCCCCCAGCGTTTTTTTCATGATGCTGCTCGTGCGGGTATCGGGTGCCAGTTTGATACCTACGCCATCATCTTCAATCCAGTCCGGGAAATCCGGGGCGAACAGCCTGAATTCGCCATTCCGTCCATCCAGGCTCAGCAACACACCCTTTACCGGTTCTTCACCGGGAATAAAACATTCGATCGCCGCTCCGTCCCTGAACTGGCTGACTTCCGGGGGAAAACTGAGTTTGAAACTGATCTCGGGATAATCTGCATAACCGAAATTCCGGCGGGTAACAATGACGGGGTGAAGTGCGAGACCTTCAGCCTTGAGTTGTTTCAGGGTATGTGCCTGGTCAAGCCGGTAACGCTGCGCCTGTTCTTTTTCTTCAAGATCAATGCAACGGATGAGATGCTGGATGTGAGGATGCATGGCTCGCAAAGATAGTCGTTAGTCATTAGTCGCTAGTCATTAGTCCCTCGCGATTACCGGCTGTTGACTAACTACTTGCGACTAGTGACTTGCGACTAAATACTATCTTTGTGTCATTAAATTCATCCAATATGAAATCTCTTCAAATTCTAGCCCTCGCTACATTAGTATTCTTCACTTCCTGTGTCAGCAGTAAAAAATTCAAATCAGCGCAGGATGATTATGTCCGCCTGCAGAACCAATATACTACACTCGAAAAAGAGAATAAAGAATGCGGGGAAGAAAAAGCTATTCTCGCCCGCCAGAAAGAGGCCCTCGAACGTGAAAAAGCCCAGCTGAACGGACAGATTACTGACCTCAACAGCCAGGTGGATTTCCTCAAACAAAATAATAACCAGGCGCTCCGCCAGCTGGAGAATATGTCGGTAATCACCAGCCAGCAGGCCGAGAGTATTAAAAAATCTATGGATAATATTGGCGCCAAAGACGCCTATATCCAGACGTTGCAGCAGCAAATGGCCCATAAGGATTCGCTGAACATGGCGCTGGTGATGAACCTGAAAGGCGCTATTGGCAACCTGGATGATAAAGACATTAATATAAAGATTGATAAAGGCGTTGTTTATATTGATATTTCTGACAAGCTTTTATTCCGCAGCGGAAGTTTTGATGTTACTGAGAATGCAAAAACGGTGTTAGGTAAAGTGGCATTGGTTTTAAAGAACCAGCCTGATATTGAATTCATGATTGAAGGCCATACTGATAATGTACCTTATACCGGAAATGGCACCTTGCTGGACAACTGGGACCTCAGTGTAAAACGCGCTACTTCTGTAGTTAGGATTCTCCAGAAACAATATGGTTTGGATCCTGCTAAAATGGCGGCTGCCGGCCGCGGAGAGTATTTGCCCATTCAGGATAACACCACGAAAGACGGAAGGGCGGCAAACCGCCGGACCCGGATCGTGATCCTGCCAAAACTTGACCAGTTCTTTAAATTACTGGAGCCAGGCGGCGGGAAATAAAAAAAACGGAATTAATTATAAAAGGGACTGCACATGCAGTCCCTTTGCTTTTTCCATATAGCCCTGCCGCTGTAACTTTACTTCATAGAAGATTTTATATTATACGAATCTGTTACGCCATCCATGCATGTCGTTATTACCGCTGCATTTACCGAAAAGGGCCTTGTCGTGGAAGGGTATGATTGCGGTGAAACGGTGAAAGAAACCTGGGGTGATGCCGACTATGAATACAATGCAACTGTTCTGAATGAGTCGCTTCCTTTATTATATGCTTCGGTGGGAATTGAAAACGGGAACAGGTCTGATCTCCTGGTCAGGCTGAAAGAACTGTTCCATACAAATACAGCGTTCAGTGATTTCTGCGGGTGTCTGAATGACAGCAGTATTCCCTTTACTGGTTTTTCCTGGACCTGATCATACAGAATCAATCAATTAGAACGTATCCTGATTTCTCAATTTTTATTCCGTAACTTTTCTATCCACTCCCTGCATGCCACACTCATGCCCGGCATTGATTTGCGAAACAAAAACCAGTATATGAAAAAAAATTACAGCGCTTTGCTGGCTTTTCTTCTTTGCTCCGGCATATTTGCGCAAAAACCAACACGGCGGCTTGACCGCACAATCCCTGTAACCACATTACAAATCCAGAATTCGGCTGTCGTTTTGTATGATGGTGCCGGATTTACCGGTAACAGTAAATCATTGGGTGCCGGTCAGGTTCGGCTCAATGATTTCAATGATGTGGCCTCATCCATTAAATTATCACCCGGTTATTGTGCCGTTATTTATGAACATGCAGACAATGCGGGCGGTTATGGTATCTGGGTCGACTTCCTGGAAGATTGTGCAGATCTGTCAGCGTATCATTTCAACGACAAAACTTCATTCATCAATGTGTTCAGTACCCAAAAGCCCGGATATATTTTTGTAAGGAACAGCATGAAAGATGGGCAATTCGTGGCCGGTCATTGGGAAAGGGAAAGAGCTAATCCTGCACTGAATCCTTCCCCGGGCACGGTTCCTGTTACAGGGCCCTATTTACCCGGCAGGGAAGTGGTGGCAACGAGTTTGCAGGTAAATGGACCGGTAACAACTATTGCTACTTTAGGTACATTAACCAATGAAGATAAAATGCTCTGGGAAAAGGCCACTAACGACCAGTCCGGTATTATCGGTAACGATTACAGGGGTATTGAAGAACTGGGCTCCGCCTGTTTCGAAAGGGCCTCTAATAATTTATTAATCCCGGATAATATCAATTTCTGGTATCTGCAAAAGCAGGCCAACGACCACCGCAGTGTGGTTTTTTTCAAACGGACACTTGCCGGTACCGTGCGCGAAACGCATCAGTCAAACATTTCAGGTACTTATCAGGATTATGATATCAACGTGGATATTATCCCGGATGAACATTACAAATATTTACTTACAGATGCCCATCCGCGTGAGTACACTTCAATTATGTCGGCAGAGTATAACGGTACCCGGATAGTCCCTTTCCTGGAAGATGCTGGCCAGCATGATTGTGATGATCCGAATTCACAAGCATCATTCGAAGCACTCGAAGCTGAAATTGCACCCGAATACTGGCCACAGGGTGATCACAAGTACGGGCGATCAAAGTTGACAGACCTCTGTCTCATCCAGACCGGTGGTAAAATGTGCGTGTATGGCCCGTGGATCTATGATAAAGGACATTGCTGCCATCCCGAAATACACCCTGCTGAACAACTCTGGTGGAGTAATAAAACCGGGAATGGCATCCGCTATAATTGCAACGTAATCTGTGATGCGTCCCGCCGTTTTTTATGGAGAAACCAGATGGATGACGGAACAAAACTCAAACCCTGGGGTGAACCACCCATCAAGGGGATTTTTGCCATTGCGCTTGATATCCCGCCCGGTCGCCCAGAAGTAGCATTAAATGATATTACCAGGCAATATGAAGTGGCCAACATCGAGGACTATAATGTGATGGATTATGGCAATACGGATCAGACCTACAGTCTTGAATATGCAGGTAAAAAACTGATCACCTTTATCCCGCACAACAATGCGTTTCAAGTTTCTTTCGAGCATATTGGTACAGATCCCGCTACTGGTAATATCCGCGGTTTCCTGGTGATTGAGACTTCTGTGGGAAAAACTATCCAGACAGCAACAGAGCGCATGGTGCCGTCAGGTCAGGGCTTTCAAAAAGTGACAATCCCGCCAAATACCGATCCTTCAAAAGTGCCGCAGCAGTACGAAAAGTTATTTTACCAGAAACAGGACGGTCGGTATATGTTTACTGTGACGATGACGCCAGTTTCAAACAGACCGGGGAATGTAATTCAGTAGTGTCCGTTTTTCATTGTTTTTAAAAATGGAGGATTGAGAAAACGCTGTGGCTCAACGAAACATAGAGGGGGAATTTCTGTAATTAAAAAGGTGTTTTAACGGTATAGGGCTAAGTTTTATATGTCCATTTTCGGGGCATAAACCAACTTATACCAACTCCATGCTTACTTTTTACCGGAAACTGCTGCTGTTGTGTCTTGTAACAGCCGTTTTCACCTCCACACAGGCCCAGAAAAGGACTATTCTCCAAAAAGGAGATAAGATCAAACTGGAATTCGACGAATATGGAAAGCTGAAATCGGCCCCTCCCGGGTTTGTATTGAAAACGGGGAGGACATATTCGTTTGACATTACGTCTGATACAGCCAAAAAAAGGCAGAAAGAACTGTTTGAATTTGTGAAAAAAAACCTGGCAGCCACACTAGCCAGGCTGGAGAATCCCGATGATAATTTTTCGATGATTTGCAGTGCATACCTGGTCAAAACAGATATGAGTGAACTAAAAAAGGAAATGAATGAGTTGTATGGAATCCTGACTGATAAAAAGCCTGTTGAAGCTTTTGGCAAAAGTGTATCAATGTTTAAATATTTTCTCGGCAGGAATTTTTTACAAACCTCCCTGTTTTTTGATGTTGCGAATTATAAACCGCAATTTTATCAGGGGACAGCTTCACAAAAAGGAAAAGGGGGAGGGGGCGGAAGTTCCAATACTATAAAAGCTCCGGATGATTCACTTGAAATTACTTTGACGTCAGTAGATATCAGGAAAAAATTCCTGAGTGATTACTTTATAGAATCCATGAAGGTTTATGGCAGTGTATTTAACAAGATTAAGCCAGTTTAATTTTATACAAATGATATTCGCAGGGACGATAAACTGGCGCTCAGTATATATAAGATTCAAAAAGAATTGTCTGGCCTGATACAACAGCGGGAAGGCCGCGCAAACCCCGAAGTTTATTTTTGCGATGCCGTTTTGTATAACGAATATCTTTCCATGCTGGAACAAATAAGCGCATTTGAAAAGGATAATAATCTGATAAGCATTTTGAAAACAGACTGGCTGGCATCCTGGTTATGGTTTGAGGAAGGTGCATTAACATTAAGCCCTTTAGGGTATACATCCCCTGAATTGCTGGACCGGATTAATATCTCTGATACAGCCCGTTCCATAGTATTTGACCGGTATATAGATTCATTGATAAACAGGATGATCGTTTCTCCTGAGTTGACAGAACCCCGTGCAAGGGTAGCTCTCATGGATTCCCTTTTAAAACTAAGGGGAACGGGTAAAACAAGGTATAGCAAAACTGCACTCATCCAGCAAATGGAAAAAGAAAACAAGCAGAAAAAGGTAAAAGCTGAAGAGGTTAACACAATTACACAACAACTTGTTTTCAGGTCTGTCAAACCAGGCAGGCTGGATGGCGCCTTTATAGGTGGTTTTGATGCTTCAGGTTCTCTTAAAAAAATGGATTCCAAACGAAGTTTTACTGTGCCGAACGATTTTAATCAGGAGGTACTGGTTTATAATTTGAAACCTGGCCAGGATTTTTCTGTGACCAAAACAGCTGAAAATATTCCTGACCAGTCAAAACTGATTACTGATTTAAACCAGGCCGGCGATCTGTTCTCAGGAATTGCCGGAAATGCTTCTACTGCTTTAGCAGGATTCAATGCCGTGTTTAAGGAAAATTAGTTACTGGGAATAAAATGACTCCATTTGTGATCAATTTTCAGGACCTTGATTTGCAATCCGTGAATAAGTTGGTGAATGATAAGGCAAACGCCGGCAAAGATTATTTTTTAAATTTCACATTGAAAGACGGCTTGTTAAAAGGGGTTTATTCTGCGGAAACTGGCAATGTTAAAGACCAGACTGTGGATCTTATTAAATTATATGAAGATTACTGGCGTAAAAGCGAATACGGGAATTGTGCACTGATCCGGTCGAGGGTGGAGACAAAAATGAGTGAGTATTTCAAACATACAACATTCACTATAGAAGGTGGTAAATTGTATGTGCGCGAAGTGCTTGACGTTGTTGAGTCAGTTAATAAACAAATGGATCTGATTGTTGCAGAGGTTTCAAACGAATTAAGTGTGACAAATGCGTACAATAATCTGGGTAAATGGTATAACTATTTTATGACACTTGATTCAGTTTTTGGTCCCGTGGCCAAACATCAGCTGCCTCCGGCTGAAATGGACCTTGATACTAATCGCACACCATCTTTCCGAAGCCGCTACGAGCCCCTCGAAAAGGAAACCGGCGCCAAACAAGTTAAATATGAAGTAACCCTCACCGATGCTGATGCAAAGACGAGCATTAAGCTGAAGAACACATACAAAACCGCCCCCACGCATTGGATAACCGGCAGCCTTGGTGTTGGATATATTAATAATTCTTACAGGAGAAGTGAGGTAACAGTTACAAATGGCGTTATTACCAATTCACCCGACGAAGACAATGTACGTTTGCTCATGGGGCTGAATTTCCATATCTGGCCTGTTATTCTCGCAGATGACCGTTCCATATTCAATATGAAAGAATGGCGCCAGGTCCGGACACGTTTATCATTATTTGCCGGTGCCAGTTTTCCCAAACCCTGGTATAACCTCCACGCAGGCTTGTCGGTTGATATCTGGGCTGGTCTGAAACTCACCGGGGGTGTTCATTTTTACAGGCATACCTATTACCAGGTACTCAATAACCAGGTGACTGACGAAAAGAGCAGGTATGAAAGTAATGGAGCCTTTTTCGGCGTAACAATGGATCCCGGGACATTCGTAAAACTGATTGGAATTTTTAAATAATATTATTATGAAACTTTTATTTATACTGACATCTTGTGTACTGCTATTTTCGGTTTGCAACAAAGATCAGATGCCAAACGACTACCTGGCAGGTGATGAATACGTCAGGGGAAGACTCTTCCTGCTGGATACATTCACCCAGCAAGCCGTTGGACAACCTCTCGCCAAAAAGAAAGTAACCATCAGCCTGGCTTCAGCCACAGATACAGTCAATTATTTCCTGAGCACTGAAACCGATGATAACGGCTATTTCGTTTTTCAAAACCTGAAAAAAGATACAAACTATATAGTACGTTACCAGGAAACCGTTGGCGGAGTAATCTATTCTGCCAGGCGAACTGTTACGGCGCCGTTTGATACTTTGCGGATAACAGCTGAAGTGGCGCAAGGATCACAAAACGGACTTCAGCTAACTGTACTGGATCCTTCCGGTGCTGTGGTGAAAGGGGCCAAAGTCTGTGTTTTTAACAGCGCCAGCATTGCGGGTTATAATACCAACGGTTGCGATGGCAACACTTATGAACTAACGACTGACATTGCCGGACATGCATCTAAATATGCAATCCCTCAGCAGAAATATTATTTCAACGCCAAACTGGAAGTCAATGGCATCCCGCTATTTGCAAAAGATTCAGTTGTGGTTGGAAGTTCTATAAAATTCCACACGATCCAGCTGAAGAACCCTAATGGCATGCAATTCACCGTGATGGATTCACTCGGAACCCGTTTGCCCAATGCCAGTCTTTGTGTTTTTACCAGTCTGGCATTATTCCAGCGCGACACCTGTGAAGGGCGCAGCTTCCAGCTTACATCTTCCGCAAACGGATCTGCCATCCAGTACAATTTACCACCAAGCCGGTACTATATTTATTGTACCTACCAGACTGGCAGCTTTATTTGGGTCGCACGCGATACTATGGATATTGGCTCACAATTAAGTCATGATACACTCTACCTGCGGAAAAAATACTAACCTTTTTTTAAGTTATAAAACGCTCTGAATACCCCTTGCCGGTTGTACAAAATACAACCGGCAATTTTATATCATGCCTCCCTGGCAAGGTCAAGTATTATTCATTCTCAATTCTCAATTTTCAATTTTCAATTCCTAATTTTACCCATGCTCCCTCCCCGCCACATCCTCTCCAAATCAACCTACATGTACGGCATCCAGTGCCACAAACGTCTCTGGCTGTACAAGAATAATCCCGAACTGGCCGAAGAGATTACGGAATCACAAGCGGCCATTTTCCAGGTTGGTACAGATGTCGGAAAACTCGCACAGGGGTTATTCCCGTATGGGGTGGATGCCAGTCCGGCTGAATTATACCTTTACCAGCAATCCGTTGCCGATACAGAAAAATATATCCGCAATGGAGCCAACGTAATTTATGAAGCGGCTTTCCAGTTTGAAGGGGTCATGGCAGCACTCGATATTTTAGTAAAACAAAACGGCAAGTGGTACGGCTTTGAAGTAAAAGGCAGTACTAAAGTAAAACCACAATTTATACAGGACGCGGCACTGCAGTATTATGTCATTACCGGTTCCGGGCTGCCGCTGGAAGATATCAGCATTGTGTATTTGAATAACGATTATGTACGACAAGGTGAACTCGATATCCAGCAACTGTTCCGGCAGCAGTCGGTGCTGGCTGAAGTTGAAATCTTACAGCCTGTAGTTGCGGAAGAAATTGAGGAACTCAAAGAAATGCTGAAACTGAAAACGCCTCCGGGTATTGCTCCGGGTGAACAGTGCTTCAAACCTTACGATTGCCCGTTTTACTCATTCTGTACAAAAGGCATGGCTCCGGAAGAAGACGAGCCGGAACCCACCCATATTAACCACAAAGCCATCCGTGATTTTGTTAAACAGCTGGTTTATCCGGTACATCACCTGGATTTTGAAACCTGGATGACTGCTGTTCCCGAACAGGATGGGCACTGGCCTTACCGGCAAATCCCTTTCCAGTACTCTTTACACATACAACGTAAACCAGATGCTGAACCGGAACATAAGTCATGGCTGGCTCCGGGACCGCAAGCTACCATCATGGATTTTGCTGATGCCTTATTAAAAGATATTGAAGCCTCCGGCACCATCCTGGTTTATAACCTGGCTTTCGAGAATACCATTCTCACCCGGATTGCGGAAGATTATCCCAAACTCGCAACAAAGATCAAAGCCATCCAGTCCCGGCTGGTTGATCTCATGGTGCCCTTTAAGAAAAATTACCGGCTGCCTGCCATGCAATGGTCTTATTCCATTAAATATGTTTTACCGGCTCTGGTCCCCGGACTCAGTTACGATGGCATGGATATCTCCAACGGCGCCGATGCCAGTGCTGCGTTCTACAATCTCAAAAATGAAGCTGATCCGGCAAAAGCGGAAGCGACCCGGACTGCACTGGAAAAATATTGCGGTCTTGATACCCTGGCTATGGTGAAACTGCTCGGCGAACTGTTGAAGTGAAATCATAATCCCCGATAGCCCGGATTCACTACCTTAGGAAGCAGAAATATTTCCAATGATTACACGCATCCTATTGGTGGTCTTTTTTATAAAGATTTCCTGTAACGCCATCGCCGGCGACCCGCGCAACTATCTTCAAAACGCAGCCAGCAAAGAAATGATTGAGTCCAGTGTTTCCATGAGTAAAGACTGGATTACATATCCTGCATACACCGACAGGGCCGGCTGGGATGCATTAACAGGCACACTTAAGTCCAAACTGGTAAAAGACGGGGAAGCCTACTTGAAATACGCCTGGAAGCCTGTTCTCGCTACTGACTATCTCGAATACGAACGCAGTGGCAGCCGCGCCGCCATGGAAGGACCCTATGGCAATAATAACAAAGCACTCAGCGCACTGGTATTTGCAGAACTCGCAGAAGGGAAGGGGCGGTTCATGGACCAGATCATCAACGGTGTCTGGCTCAATTGCGATATGCCCACCTGGGTGCTTGCCGCACACCTGCCATACCAGAAAACACACAGGACATTACCCGATTTCAATGAACACATCATTGATCTTGGATCATCCGATATGGGCTCCTTTTTATCGTGGACCTGGTATTTTTTCCATGCAGAATTTGATAAAACAAATCCCATCATTGCTGCACGTCTCAATAAATGTATCCGCGAAAGGATACTGGAACCTTACCTGCAACGCAGTGATTACTGGTGGCAGGCTTTAAGCGGCGCCAAAGATGTGCTGGTGAATAACTGGAACCCCTGGTGCAATTTCAATGTGCTTACAGCTTATCTGCTTATAGAAACAGATCCCGCGAAACTGGCTGCCGGGGTTTACAAAACCATGCAGAGTACAGATATGTTCATCAATTATGTGAAGGCTGATGGTGCCTGTGAGGAAGGTCCTTCTTACTGGACACATGCTGCCGGTAAATTATACGACTACCTGATCCTGTTGCAAAGAGCCACACATGGGAAAGTGAATATTTTCGACCAGCCCATGATTAAAAAATGGGAGAATACATTGTCCGCATTATGTGGGCAACGGTTGGGTAGTGAATTTTGCAGATGCATCTGCCAAAGGCGGGGAGAAGCCGGACTCATTTACCGTTACGGGCAGGCAGTGAACAGCAGCGACATGCTTTCATTTGCCGCTTATCTTTTAAAAAACAATACGGGTAACCTGGAACTGAATATGTCCCGTGATTTCTTCCGGACAATAGAAAACATCAGTATTTATCCTGCTGTGGAAAAAGCAACACCAGCCTTGCCTTCTCTCGCACAAAGCTGGTATCCTGAAACGCAGTTTTGTTATATAAAGACGGCTGGCGGACTGTTCTTTGCAGCTAAAGCTGGTTTTAACAACGAAAGCCATAACCACAATGATGTGGGCACTTTCAATTTATATACGGATGAAACTCCATTCTTTATTGATGCCGGTGTGGGGACCTACACCCGTCAAACTTTCGGGAAGGAACGTTACACCATCTGGACCATGCAAAGCAATTATCACAACCTGCCCATGATAAACGGAATGCCGCAGTCGTATGGTGCGGAATACAAAGCCACTAATGTCAGTTTCAATGCGGCTAAAAATATTTTCAAACTGGATATGGCCGGGGCTTATCCAAAAGAAACGGCAGTGAAAACCTGGGTCAGGACGTATACACTCAATACATCATCTCTTATTATTGACGACCAGTTTGACTTATCTGCCACACTCGCACCCAACCAGGTTAATTTCCTGGTCTGGGCAAAACCCGGTGTTGATGTGGTCGGGAAAATATCGCTGGAAAAAGACGGGAAGAAAATGATGATGGATTATGATGCGTCTGTGTTTTCAGTAACGGTGGAACCCATTCCGCAAACAGATAAACGGCTGAGCACTGTTTGGGGTGATACCATTTACCGCGTTAGCCTGATGGCAAAGAAAACTTCAATCAAAGGCAAATATCATTTTGTGATTTCAAAAGGGTAGATTTTAATTATAATTAGTGGCTCAAGTTTCCTCGCTTCGCTCGAAATAGTTTTTGAATTACTTCGATTGAACATGGGAATTTGGTTTTGGGATTTATTGTCTTTTGGTCCCGATAGTTTTCGGGATTGGGATTTTTGATTTTTGACTTTTTACTTTTGACTTGGCTTGTCCTATCAACGATACCAACTCTGGTAACGATGCAACGCTTCCAGGTAATAATAATCTGCATAAGTCAGCGATGCGTCCACTTCACTTTTATGTGGTAGTGAACCCACATTGTGTTTAATCAGGAATCCGCCGGCTTCACCATCTTTTGAAAGATATTCCGGAGATGATAATGACAGGATAATTTGTTCTGCCACGCTGATCATTTCCTTTTTTTCTTTTTTGGAAGAATAGCGGGCCAGTTCCAAAAGGGCACAGGCCATGATCGCTCCGGCAGAAGCATCACGGTAAGTGCCGGGTATGCCGGGTGCATTATAATCCCAATACGGTATTTTATCAGCCGGTAAATTCGGATGATGCATCAGGAAGCGTGCAATTTTCGCGCCTGTTCCAGGTAAGCTTTGTTTTTTGAGAAGCGGTACATCATTGCAAAACCATATAATCCCCAGGATTGGCCACGGGCCCATGCCGAAGAGTCAGCCGCACCCTGCCAGGTTATTTTTTTGATGATCTTACCTGTATTCAGGTCATAATCTAATACATGATAACTGCTGTTATCAGGTCTGAAATGGTTTCGTATGGTGGAATTGGAATGGTCGATTGCCATTGCACGGTACCTGGGATCCCCCGCCATGGTCACTCGCCCAATACAGTAATTCCAGGTTCATCATATTGTCAATGATCACTGGACAATTCAGTTTATCACTTTGTTCCCAGGACTGAAATGATTGAATAACACCACGGAAACGGGTGGCCAGGGAGCCTGCGGCTGTTTTGATTACCTGTAAATATTCAACGTTGCCTGTTAAACGGTATGCGTTCCCAAAAGAACAGTACATCATGAATCCCAGATCGTGATTGCCGGTGAATTTTTTTTCTTTTTCCAGTATGGCCAGCCTTTTTTCAGCTATACGTTTGATTTCCTCATCGTGTGTAAATTCATAAATATACCAGAGTGATCCGGGAAAAAAACCGCTGCACCACCATTGGGTATTGCTGAAACTGAGCTGACCGGGTGTGTGCCCGTAATTTCTCGGCATCAAAGTATCAGGAGTGTTTTTCTCCAGCAATTTATATTGGCGCGCAGCCAGGGAAAAACTGCTGTCAATGATCCGGCCGATTTCCTGCTGATGCTGCTGGCTGCAGGCGGCAATGGAAAACCCGGCGAAAAATAATGTCAAAAAGAAAATACGCATGCTGCAATTTAGTGTTTATAATAATCCATCAGGGCAATCAGGTAAGCGCCGGCGCCATAACCCACCATGGGAATGGAACCGCGATACCGCTGCAGTTCCAGGCTGATGATCTCCGGGATCTGGTTATAATTCCGGGAAGCAATGGCAGTGATCCGGTCAATTTGCTGCTTCGCGAGCTGACGGCTTCCCTGCTGGTTCTGTGCCACGGCCACCCTTAATCCTGCAAACGGCCATTCCTGGTTTTCATAACTGTCATTGCTGTTGAAACGGATATAACCTTTCGAAAGATCATGGGCCCCGCGCAGGATCCGGTCATACTGCTTCATATGGCTTCGGAAAAAGCACGGATCCCTGAACAAACCATTTGCAAATAATTCTATACTGGCTGCATCAAAATAATAATGATCGCCGGGCAGACTGTCCTGCACATTGCCTTTGAAAAATTCATTGTTGATCAGGTAATAGGAACTGATCGCTGATTTCATTTTATTAGCTACCGCTGAATAGGGAAGAGCCATCTTGTCGTATTTTTTCAGCAAATCTGCATACATCTCAATACCTCTGGCACAAACAGCATTGGTGAATATAAACTGCCGGCCGGGTAAATGATGTTCCCAGGGACCGCTGTCGCGACGGATCAGTTTTTTATCATCCAGATTGGCAATGATGGCGTTTACCAGCTGGTTCATGGTTGTTCTCCACTGCAAAAGAAAAGCAGTATCACCGGACCGTTTTACATAATCCGAAAATGCCGTGAGGAATAAACCGAAATCATCAATTTCAATATTCGGTCCGTTGATTTCACCATAATCACTTTCTTCCCGGCCATTCCCGAAATACCGGGTAACTGAAATCTGGTAAGGAACCTGGATTCCATAATCTTTTCCGTCTGTATGAACATAATGTATAAACTGGTTAGTTGGTGAAGCGCGAAGCATAAATGACAGTCCTTTCGCAGCTTCGGGGTACATGCCAACTGCCGTCATGCCCTGTATAGCATAACAGGCATCCCTCACCCAGGAGATCGCCCAGTTGCCCGGCCGCAGGGAGGCGAGTATTTGTCCTTTGGCAAGCGGAAAGATTTCCTGCTCACCCACCTGGCTCATCTTCATGATGGCGATGGATTGTTCGGCGAGATTTCTTTCTGCTGTTGTAATACCAGCCGGGATATGGCAACGTGCAAAAACAGATTTCATGTAACGCTTTTCTGCTGACAGCAGATTGTAATTGTCATTTCGAATTTTATTCAATGCACTATTGTA
>JADKJV010000023.1 GCA_016720825.1 Chitinophagaceae bacterium
ACCTGAAAGGGTTTAAGAAGTTACTGGCCAATACGGTGCTGCTCACTTCCCTGCAAACCAGCAAAAAGTCATTGTCGAGCGGGAAATTTGAATTCAATCCGTTTAAATACGGGTTTATTGATACGGCGCTGATTTCATCTGTCACGGCTTTCAACAACAGCCTTTCCTTTAACCGGTTCAGTCCCAAATGGGGTGTTGACCTGATCAACCAGCGGAACAATTCAAAATCATTGCTCACGTACGGATATGAAACCAACCGGGTAAATGACTGGTACCTGAAATGGCGTAAAAATATCGGCCGTTCGTTTTCCATTTTACTCAATGGTAAAAATGGTAACCGCAGCCTGCTCACGCCGCGTTTTGCCAACCGGAATTATGTGCTTTCATCCTGGTATGCAGAGCCCACGTTTATTTATATCCATGGTACCAAGTTCAGGGTGGTGAGCAGTTATAAATGGGAAAAGAAGAAAAATAAACCGGAATATGGAGGAGAGAAGTCTCTGTCGAATTCGGTGAACCTGGAATCGAAATACAACCTGCTTCATAACAGCTCAATCAATGCCAAATTTATCTTCAATAATATTGATTACAAGTTCCCGGCCAATACAACGGTCAGTTATGTGATGCTGGATGGGTTATTACCGGGTAAGAACTTTATCTGGTCGCTGGGCTTTACCAAAAGGCTGATGAATAACCTGGATTTGAATATACAGTATGATGGGCGGAAAGCGGGCATTGCGCCGGTGGTGCATACGGGGAGGGCGTCGTTGACTGCATTGTTTTAAGTAAATACAGAATACAAAACCACAAAGGGCACAAAGGGTTTAACTATTGTGGCCTTTGTGTATTTCCTTTGTGCACTTTGTGGTAAAAAAAACTTACACATTAAAGCGAAAATGCATCACATCCCCATCCTTCACCACATAATCCTTTCCTTCAATTCGTAATTTACCCGCTTCCCTGCAGGCCGCTTCAGAGCCATAGCTGATGAAATCTTCATAAGCGATTACTTCCGCTTTAATAAATCCTTTTTCAAAATCGGTGTGGATGACGCTGGCAGCAGCAGGCGCTTTCCAGCCCTGGTGGATTGTCCAGGCCCTTACTTCCTGTACGCCGGCAGTGAAATAAGTATATAAATTGAGTAGTTTGTAAGCAGAGTGGATAAGGCGGTCGAGTGCCGGTTCTTCCATTTTATATTCTTCCATGAAAAGCGCTTTATCATCTGGATTGTCCATTTCGGCAATCTGCGCTTCGATGTTATTATTCATGATGATCACCTGGGCATCTTCATTTTTAACTGCTTCGATCAGCTGGGCAGAATATTTGTTGCCGGTATGCATGGAGGCTTCGTCCACGTTGGCCACATATAAAACCGGTTTGTCGGTCAGCAGGAACAAATCAGCAATGGTTGATTTATCATCTTTGGTTAAACCCAGTTCCCGGATACTTTTCCCTTTTTCCAGTTGGGCTTTGCATTGCAGAAGCACATCCAGTTCGTGTTTGAGCTTTGTATCTGTGCGGGCCAGTTTTTCTGTTTTAGAAAGTTTGCGCTCCACACTGTCGAGGTCTTTCAGCTGGAGTTCAGTTTCGATAATTTCCTTATCACTTACCGGGTTGATAGCTCCTTCATCACGCAGGATGTTCTCATCTTCAAAACAGCGTACCACGTGGATGATGGCATCTACTTCCCGGATATTCCCAAGGAATTTATTACCCAGTCCTTCGCCTTTGCTGGCGCCGCGTACAAGCCCTGCGATATCCACAATTTCAATCTGTGTGGGTACGATGCGGTTGGGCTTCACGAATTCTGCCAGTTTGTTCAAACGGGGATCCGGAACATCTACCAGTCCCACGTTGGGATCAATGGTGCAAAAGCGGTAATTGCTGGCCTGCGCTTTGGCGCTGCTGCTAACCGCATTAAAGAGAGTTGATTTACCAACGTTGGGAAGACCCACAATACCTGCCTGTAAAGCCATAATTGAATTTTTCGAGGCGCAAAGATAAGGGTTCGCGGCCGGATGATTTTTGAAGATGAAAGTTTAACTTAGGCCAAACTTAACCGCATGGCACTGAGCAGGATTTGGGCCGCTTTTATCATTATTGCCCTTCTGACCGCTACTTATAAGTTTGCTTTCCAGCCCGGACAGGAAAAAATCCTGAGCAGCCTCGTTACCGGGAAAAATACAGATACAGTCTCCACCCGGATCCTCGATTCAGCCAGTTTGCCGGCTTCTGTGCACCAGCAATTACTGGTGGATAAACAGGCCATTTGGGATAAAGAGCGGGTATTTAAGCTCGATGCGGGCCGGTATGAAGCGTACAGACTGCTGCCAACCAACGGCATTTTTGATACCTGTAAAGGTGCCGTGGATATCTGTATCGGCTTGATCGGGATCATGGCTTTGTTCATGGGTTTCATGAGTATTGCCGACAAAGCCGGCGGGGTTCGGTTCCTGTCAAGGATTATCGGGCCGTTCTTCTCAAAGATATTCCCGGATATTCCCAAAGGCCATCCGGCGATGGGACATATGGTGATGAATTTCTCTGCGAACATCATGGGATTGGATAATGCAGCCACACCATTTGGTATAAAAGCCATGGAAAGCCTTCAGGAAATCAATCCGGATAAAGAAAGGGCTTCCAATTCACAGATTATGTTCCTGTGTCTGCATGCGTCGGGTTTGACGCTGATACCAGTGGCTATTATTGCTGCTCGTGCATCGTTGAAACATCCTTCTGCCAATGCCACAGAGATTTTTATCCCCTGTATGATTGCCACGTTTGTTGCTACAGTCGCGGCATTGCTGGTTGTATCCATTAAGCAGCGAATAAACCTGTTCCAGGCAACAATCCTGGCCTGGGTGGGAGGGATTTCCATTTTCCTCGGCGGGTTGGTTTATTTCCTGACTAAAATGAGTACGGAGGGACTGCAATCTGTATCAGGCAATATCAGCAATGGTTTGATTCTGCTGATTTTCCTGGCGATTGTATTAGGCGGTCTCTATAAAAAGGTCAATATTTTCGATGCATTTGTGGAAGGGGCCAAAGGCGGATTTGAAACTGCGGTTAAAATCATTCCATACCTCGTAGGTATGCTGGTTGCCATCAGCCTGCTTCGCAACAGCGGCACATTTGAAGTAATTATAGACGGTATAAAGCATCTATTCTCTGCCACCGGCACGGATACCCGTTTTGTGGACGGCCTTCCCACGGCGCTCATAAAGCCTTTAAGCGGCAGCGGTGCCAGGGCATGATGATTGACACCATGAATGCAGCCAGTACAGCCTGGGTTTCCGGTGCTGATACATTTGCAGGCCGCCTGGCCTGTATCCTGCAGGGATCTTCTGATACCACTTTCTACGTCGTAGCCGTTTATTTCGGTGCAGTAGGCATCAAGAACACACGGTATGCGATTGGGGCGATGTTGCTGGCGGATCTCGTCGGGATTATCACTTCGGTGGTGTTGTGTTATCTGTTCTTTGGAGGAAGTGTGTAGTTTCTAATGTTGGAGGTTGGAGGTTGGAAGTTGGAGGTTGAACCCGACAGATCGACGAGTCTTTAATCGTTGGAATGTTGGATTGTTGGAGAGTTGGAATGTTCTGTAATCCGAAGTGTTCCTCTCAATAAGTTACTCTCCGATAAACGGAGTGTTTTAATCTGTAAAGTCTTTTCGAATAAATGAACAATCCAACTCTCCAACAATCCAACATTCCAACAAAGAAGGAGTCTTCGATCTTTCGGGTACAACCTCCAACTTCCAACCTCCAACCTGCAACAAAAAAAAGAGGCCACTCTTTCAAGCGACCTCTTTCTATTGTTGAACTTGCTTTTATCAATTACTCGAGAACGACGACAGCGTCCTGATAAACGTACCTGATGTGGCTGCGTAAGCACCGCGGTAAACGAGTGTGTAGCTGCGTTTACGTACGGGGTTGAAGCCATTCAGTGTTGCCAGGTTCGTGGTTGTACCGGTTGCCCTTACATACAAAGTATCTACTAAAGAAGATGCATATGAAATGTAGTTGGTAACGCCGGTGATAGGAACATTCACGAATGCGTTTGCGTTTCTTTTAACAGAGAAAATATCCACGTTCGGAACTGCAACACGGGAGAAGCTGATGTTTGCAAAACGAACACGGGCTGTGGTATCATCAGGGATGATGATATCGTTTTTAACTGTCATCTGTTTGGCAGCATTCACTGTATCAAATAAGAATACAGTATAGTTCCCACCTGCCTGGAAATTCTCAGCAAATGACATGGGGTTCTGGGTTGTAGCTGTTAAAGTGTCCTTTATCAGGAAAGCCCTGAATCCCGCTGTGATTGCGAAGTCAGAAGGGGTGGAGGGAAACGTACCGCCATAAGCCAGTGCAGTACCGGTTACTGGTGTTCCATCCACGTACACATAATTACGGGCAGCACCCAATACGCCGTTATATACCTGCACCAGGGATTTGTTGCTGTAATCATAACTTTCTTTGGCAACTTGTTGCCCTTTTTCCTTCCTGCAGGACATAACCAGCAGGCTGGCGGCCAGCATCACAGCACAGGGAAATATGATTTTGTTCAGTTTCATAATAGTCAGTTTTCAGATTAATAATTATGGCTGTGAGAACCAGGTTTCTTTTGTATGGTAATCATTGTTTGTCGGATAAGCACCAATTGCAGTCAGAGCCGGTATGTTATACAGGTACTCTGAGTTGTAACGGGGCCTGCAACGATAAACCAGTTTACCCAGGTTGCCGCTGAAAAGGCTTGAGCCGGAAGGAGGTGTGAAGCCGGGATATACCTGCTGGCCGGTAGCCGGATCCAGGTTGGTATAATGGTAACGGCGCATATCACACCAAACATCCTGGATACCCCAGCCATACATAGCAATGTATTTCTGGCACATGATGCGGGTCAGTGTCATACCAGCAGGTGAAGCCGGAACAATATTCACATCAGCCAGGTAAGCGGCTTTGGTGGCAGGTGTAATTACATTGGCAACAGGAACGTTTGTTGCGAATCCGGTTGACAGCATATCAAAACTCAGGCTGATACCATTGATATAATCATTACGGGCAGTCGTGGGATCACCCATACGTAAAGCAGCTTCTGCTTTGATGAACTGCATTTCAGATGCAGTCATAATCGGGAATTCAGCATCATTGCGGAAAATATAACGGCCACCTTCGGGGTTTAAATAACCAACAGATCCGTAAAGAGTACCTGAAAAACTTCCGGGCTGGTCAGCAGTAACAAGACCGCTGGTGCCTAACCAGGGAGTGATTCCCTTGAAAGTACCATTGGGATTTTCGCGCAGGATATACCAGCGGCGGGGGTCAGCCACACCTGTGAATACAAGGGGATTGGCTCCGCTCATCATATCTGCAATAAATGCTGACTGGCGGATACCGGTATTGGTATTATTCACGTTACCACGGCCGGCACCGAAATAGTTCATCGTACCGGTGATACCCGTGTTCTGGAATTTAGCTGTGATGTTATCAGCGTTCGTTGCGCAGGAAAGGTTTGCATAATTATAAGCCTGTGATGCCTGGTATGTGCTCTTGTTATGCTGGTAAGCATATAAGCGGGCGAGGATACCATACACGAATTTTTTCCATTTGCCTTTATCTCCTTTGTTAAAGAAGAAATCGCTGTTGGTGAAATTCGCGGCATTCTGGTTGCCGTCAGTCCTGTTCAGGTAAGAGAGGGCACTGTTACAGGTAGATACAACAGAGTCATATATTTCTGCCTGACCCTGGTAGGTAAACTGCTGCAAATCCTGGTTAAATGCATCGCGGAGGATGATATCTCCGTATTCATTGGCAGCTTCAAACAAAGTCCATGCACGCAGTGCGAGAGCCGCACCTACGAAATCCCATTTTTCTTCTTCAGTACCCCAGGTCACAATCCTGTTCAGGTTCTGTCCCATACCATAATAATGTGCAGCCCACATAGAACCCATGTTATCGCTGGCATCCGTGGTTCCACCCATTTTATCATACTGGCTGGTACCATTGGCGGCAGTACCGGTGTTATAAGTGCCCCAGAACTGGATATAGCGGCCGATCAGGAGACCATCACCGCAAAGTCCGTATGCACTACCAGCGGCAGAAGAGCTGCCGGTAATGCTGCCTATGAGACTGGGGAAAATTTGTTCTACAGGCTGGCGAACGTTCGCGTTGGGGTTCTGGTAAGCATCTTCCAGTTTCTTTGCACAGGAACTGAATGTGAGCGCCCCAATAAGTACCGTAGCGGCCATTTTGTTAAAACTCAGTTTCATAATTATTTTGTTTTAATCAATTATTTAAAGGTTGCTTTCAGTCCAAAGTTTACTGCACGTGGTGTGGGTAAGCTGCCATAATCAAAGGCGAAACCACCAATACCACTGCCACCGGCTGTGTTACCATTCACTGCAGGATCAGCTCCGCGGTAATTGGTCAGCAGCACGAGGTCGTTTGCTGTAACAAAGAGACCCAGTGAGTTTACAAACTTTGTGCGTTTCAGCATACTCTGGGGGAATGTATAGTTCAGTGTGATATCACGCAGGCGGAACCAGTTTACATCATGCTGTACAAACTCTTCTTCAGGCATGGCAGTATAATAACCCTGCTGGAAGTAAGGAATAACTGAAATAGTATTTACAGTAGGATTTGATGAATTCTGTAAACCATCCTGCAGTACACCCTGGATCACACGTGGTTTCTCACGGTCAGCTGTACGAACGCTTTTGCCCTGGAGGGTCAGGTACATTTCTGTACCGTTAAATACATCGCCGCCTACTTTCAGATCCCACAGGAAACTGAGTGACCAGTTGCGGTAGCGGAAGTTATTTGTCCAACCTACAGTGAAATCAGGATTACGGTCACCGATCACAGTGAATGTACCTTCTACTACAGGTAAGCCTGTTGAAGGATTAATCAGCACCTGGCCGGCTGTATTACGCATGTAATGGAAGCCGGTAATAGTTGTAGTCGGGCTGTTTCGGATCAAACCACCGCGGGCGTTACCATACAGCCATGTATCTGCGATATAATATTCGTAAGCAATGGCTTCAGGCAGTTTCAGCACTTCACTCCAGCTGCGGTTAAAGTTAAAGCGCATGTTCCACTTGAAGTCTTTTTTGCGGATGGGAGCGAAGTCAGTCACAACTTCCACACCCTGGTTACGGGTAGAGGCAGCATTCTGTGTATTCAGGATAAATCCTGTAGCGTAGCTGGCCCTGTAACCCTGGCTGATCTGGTCAGTACAAAGTGTATTATAATAAGCCACGTCGAAGCTGATCAGGTTATTCAGCAGGCGAAGTTCACCACCGATTTCATATGTTTTTTGTCTTTCAGGACCAAGCAGCGGGTTATTATTGTCAAATCCATAAGAATAGATAAGTCCAACGTTGCTGCTGGTAAAGTTGTTTACAAAAACTGACTGGTTCTTGTAAGGGTCAGCCAGACGGGCTGTACTGGCCAGTGAAGTACGCAGTTTAAAGTAGTTGATCAGTTTGCCTTTCATCTTCGGGAAGATGTCGGATACGATCGCACTCAAACTGAATCCGGGATAGTTGTAATTCCTGTTGATTTTGGGGAATACAGAAGCGGATTCAAAACGGCGTGTATAACTCAGGAAGATTACATTGTTATAACTCAGGGCAGCTTCACCAAAATAGGCAAACTGGCGGGAGATATACTGGTTGTATTTTCCAAAGTTATTCTGGAGCAGGCGTACACGGGTATTTACACGGGTAATGCTGCTGTCGTTACGGGGGCCAACTATCTGGTCGAAATTGGCATCAGTAACAATCTGTCCGTTTTTGTACATTTTATTGTTGATGCCAACAGAGTCAACCAGACCAGTACCATAAATGGCAAACATGTCTGTTTCATAATCCTGCCACATCGTTCCCACCATCAGCCTGGCGCTGAATTTCTTGAAATCTTTTTTTGCAGTAGCTGTGATGGTGTGGTTGTAACCCTGGTATTTCCTCCACCAGTTGTCCTGTGCACCCAAACCACCATTTGAAGAACGGGAGCTCAGGTTGGAAAGCGGATGGTAGAATGTATACCCTTCACTTTTATAAGTATCGAAACCGAAACGTCCTGAGATCGTCAGCCATTTGAACGGAGTCAGGTTCAAACCACCGGAGAAAATCATACGGTTGGTTTTATCTGCAGCGTGGTTACGCATATTATTATACAGGGGATTGTCAATTTCAGCATAGGGGTCAGTAGAGAAAATGCTGATTTTGTTTCCTTCTGCATCTTCAAAATGCGTGATGTCGTTATTCACGGGCCAGATATATAAACCGAGCAGGTAACCACCGGCACTGCGGAGGGGTTTGCCTGTTTCAGAATGGATGTACTGGAAAGAAGGCGTGAACTCAAGCCATTTGCCGATTTTAGTTGTGTTGGTTACACGTACATTGTATTTTTTGAAATCGTTACCGGGTACAACCGCTTTCTGGTCGAATAAAGAACCGGTTACTTTGAAACCAACGTTTTTGAAACCTGCATCAGCGCTGATGTTATGGGTCTGGCTGAAACCGGTACGGAAGAAACTTCCGATATTATCATAACGATTGATGTTGGAAGGATATTTAGGCCCGAAATAGCTGCCGGAAGTGGCACTGAAAATATTACCGGGTACACCGTTTGAACCGGGACCGTAATCATTATTCAGGGGAGCTGTACGGGTAACATCCTGTACGCGGAAGCTGTTATCATAAGAGAAAGAAACTTTACCAGCTTGTGCTTTTTTCGTGGAGATCACGATCGCACCGGAGCTGGCCTGGCTGCCGTAAAGCGCGGTGGCTTCAGGGCCTTTCAGTACAGTAACTGATTCGATATCGTTGGGGTTTAAGTCAGCGATACGGTTTGTATAGTCGTTATTCCGGTTCGGGCGGTCAGATGCCAGACCGATACCGGTACCACCATTTGACGTTTCGTTGATGGTGGAGTTATCCAGGATAATACCATCTACAACAAACAGGGGCTGGTTACTTAATGACAGTGAGTTGAAACCTCTTAATACAATAGAAGAAGAGGCGCCGGCCTGACCGGTTGTGGGGGTTACAGTTAAACCTGCAACGCGGCCCTGTAAACTGTTCAGGATATTTTCCCGCTGTGTTTCCGCGATGTCTTTACCGGAAACCCCTTGCGCCGAATAACCCAAAGAACGTGGGCTTCTTTTGATATCCATTGCGGTTACCACTACTTCACCCATGGTGTTATCAGCTGTTTTCAGACTGATACCAACAGTATTACCCGTTCCGGGTTTTACTTCCATAGTCTGGTACCCCACATAAGTAATCTGAAGGGTTTCGCCCGGGTTCACCTTAATAGTGAATACCCCTTTGGCGTCGGTTTGGGCGATCTTCCGGGTGCCTTTTACCCGGACCGTCACACCCTGCAAAGGTGTTTTATTGTCCTCAGACAAAATCGTACCGCTGATGGTTCTTTCCTGCGCCAAAACAGTCATTGGCAGGCAAAGTACCAGCATCGATAATGCCAGGAACAATGCGAGAGTTTTTCTCATAGCTGTGTTTTTTGTATAATTAATAAAAGCAGTTCCTAATGTAAATAAATTCCAAAATCCAAATTCCAAACTCAAAAGTAAAAAGTCAAAAATCAAAACCTCAAATCCCAAACTTCCTCTGTATTCTTCGTGTCCTTTGTTCCGTCTTTGTGTTCCTTGTGGTTAAATTCAACATTCAACCTTCAAAATTCAACATTTAAACTACGGCAACCCCCGCATCCCTGTAAGCTTTCAGCAAAGGATCCGTTGGTTCCAGTTCTGTTATCAGCACATCTATTTCATCAATCCCGCAAACCCGTATAGGCTGTACGGTATTGAACTTTTCTGCGATGCCCAGGCAAATTACCATTTTAGAAGACTCTATCATGGCCTTCTTTAGCTGCACCACTTCCCAATCATTATCGGTAATTCCTTGTTCGAGGTCTATGGCGTTAGTGCCTAAAAAGCAAATATCTGCCTTCACCTGCCTGATTTTGGCGATGGCTTCAGATCCAACCGTGATTTTTGAGTTCTTGGAGATTTTGTCGCCGATCAGGATCACCTCAATATTGGGGTGATGCATATACTCAAGAATGACGGGGGATACTGCCTGAAATAAAAGTGGCTTTAAGCTGGGGCGGGCGTGAGCGGGCCATTTCAATAATGGTGGTTCCTCCGCTGGTAAGCACAAA
Organism: Chitinophagaceae bacterium; assembly: GCA_016720825.1. Classification (GTDB taxonomy): domain Bacteria; phylum Bacteroidota; class Bacteroidia; order Chitinophagales; family Chitinophagaceae; genus JJ008. The sequence continues at coordinate 10,188 of JADKJV010000023.1, forward strand.
CATGCCATTCTCAATATAGCTGATGGCTTTTTGAGCAATTGTTTTCTTCTGATTCTGGGAATAGACCCCGTTTGTGGGGAAATAGACCTGGTTGAATGAATAGGAAAGGGCGCCTCCGTGTACTTTGATCACTTTTCCTTCATCAGCCAGTTCCTGCAGGTCGCGACGGATAGTGTCCTCCGACACATTTATTTCTGTGCAGAGGGAAGACGATAAAACCTTATTATGCAGGTTTACCTGATGCAGTATGTACGCCTGCCTTTCCTTCTTTAGCATCCGTTAGTTTTGACAAACTAAAATAAAGGAAATTCCCGCACAAAAACGCAAAAAACCGAAAATATTTGCAGGATGGGGGTAACAGGGGGATAAGTCGTTATGTTTTAATACAAAACCACAAAGGCCACAAAGTTTTTAACCTTTGTGGCCATTGCGTGCCCGCCATAGCGTAGCGAAGGCGGGTTTAGCCTTTGTGCGCTTTGTGGTAAAAAATTATTTACCAAAGTAAATCTCGCCGTAAACCCTACTGCCGCAGGTTCAAAGTTGATATCACTTACAATATTCAGCTCCGGCTTCCAGTCAATTGATAAATTCAGCGGCGCATTGGCAAATTTATAATCCAGTCCAATCACACCCTGTGCCCCGAAATTGGGATCTGACTCATTCCGTTGTTTTACCGGATTATATGTTTTCACGAAACTGAGGTAAGCACCGCCGCCATAGAAATAACGGAGTCCGGATGCTGACAATGGCTTGTGGAATTCAACCAGGGCACCCAGCGCAATCGGGTCGCCGAAGGAGAAAAGGGCCTCCACAGCCGTGGTTTCGTTAATGAAATGTTTAAGCGAGATGGAATTGTTCACGTTTGCGGCTGAACTGCTCAGCCTCACACCCAAAGCGGTTTTATAATCCTGGGCGCTGGCCTGCTGCATCGAGCCGGCTATAAATAATACAAGGCATACAATGGTAATTCTTTTCATGGCGTTTTGTTTTTCTCCCTATTAAACGAAAAATGATGCCAATAAAATCTAAATAAAATGCAAAACTTCTTCAAAATGGAGAATTGATAATGGAGAATGGAGAATTTGGCGTGTTGGCAGAAGTTGGCCTTAATAACTGAAAGTTTCCGAAAATTGTAAACCCTTCTTTTTTGATCTACATCTGATTTTTCCAGGATAGACAGGATTCCGCTTTAAGTTTCAACTATCCTCAATTCTCCATTCTGAATTCTCAATTCTCAATTATCATTTATCTTCACAACAACCATGACTGCCCTCATCATCACCATATTCATCATCGGCTATGCCGCTATAGCGATGGAACATACTGTTAAGATTAACAAAGCAGCAACAGCTTTGGTAACGGGTGTGTTATGCTGGACAGTTTATATAATCTCTGCAGAAAATAAGGAGGTTGTCACCGGGCAGCTTTCTGCCCATTTGGGCGATCTGTCGCAAATACTGTTTTTCCTGCTGGGGGCAATGACGATTGTTGAATTGATGGATGCCCACGACGGGTTTGATATCATCACCAAAAGAATCAAAACCACAAAGAAAACTAAGCTCGCGCTGATCATTGCATTCCTCAGTTTTTTCCTGTCAGCTATACTTGATAACCTGACGACAACAATCGTCATGGTTTCACTGGTACGAAAGCTGGTTGCAAAAGATGAAGACAGATGGAAACTTGCCGGGCTGATCATCATTGCCGCCAATGCCGGTGGTGCCTGGTCGCCGATCGGTGATGTTACCACCACGATGCTCTGGATCGGTAACCAGATCACCGCTGCAAATATTGTCCTGAAACTTTTTATTCCTTCCCTTGTTTGCCTGCTGGTGCCATTATTGATCATGCGTTTTACTTTTAAAGGGGATGTGGTCAAGCCCTATCCGCCCAAAGAATTACCCGGCGAAACCCGAACACCACCGCGTGAGAAAAAGATTGTGTTTTTTACCGGGATCTTTTTCCTGCTGATGGTGCCGGTATATAAAACACTCACGCACCTGCCGCCGTTTATGGGGATGATGATTGCACTCGGTCTGATGTGGATCATCACCGAAATGATTCACGCTGGTAAAGACGAAGAGGACCGCAAACATTTTACCGTAGCCTATGCGCTGCGCAAAGTGGATATCTCCAGTATCCCTTTTTGCCCCGGAATCCTGCTGGCGATTTCTGCACTGGAATCCACCGAACAATTAAACCACCTCGCAGGCTGGATGGATGCCAACCTCAAAGACAAAAATATCATTGCCCCGGGTATCGGGGCGTTATCAGCTGTGGTTGACAACGTACCATTAGTCGCCGCAACACAGGGGATGTACAGTTTAACGGAATACCCGACTGATCATTATCTCTGGGAATTTCTGGCGTACACAACAGGTACCGGTGGCAGCATGCTGATCATCGGCTCTGCCGCGGGTGTGGCAGCCATGGGACTGGAGAAAATCAGTTTTATGTGGTATCTGAAAAAAGTCGGGTGGCTGGCACTGGTGGGGTTTGCGGCGGGAGCGGTGGTGTATATATTACAGCATGAGCTGTTGGGGGTATAAGAAAATATTTTACCACAAGGATCACAAAGGAATACACCCTCCTTCGCTTCGCTTCGGCGGGCACGCAAAGGTCACAAGGGTAAAACCTTTGTGACCTTTGTTTTTACTTTGTGCCCTTTGTGGTAAAATAAATTTTTAATCCACACTAAACTCAAACTCCTTCTTCATCACTGGCAACGACTTCCAATCCAGCATCTTCAAATCAACCTGCACACTGTCATTTCCAATTATAGTAAACAGATTCATCAGGCTGTCTGATTTTTTTTCATACCGTATATCCATTACTTCTTTCCCGGCTTCATCTTCCGCCAGCCATTGTTTTTGAATGGTATCAGTTACCAGTTTAAAATCCTGCATACCATCATTCATGCCCTGGATGATCAGGTAGCCTTTTCGGTGGACGAATACCCTTTTCCATCTGGTTTTATCTGTGAGTATTGGAGGCAGTGTATCATTATTCCTGATGAAGTTGGTTACTTCCCATGCACCGTGGAATGGCGGGCGTGGATCCAGGTCATCATTATAATTGCCGGTTTTTACATACACGAATAAGGTGCTGGCCAGTAACCAGCACAGTAAAGCGGTTTTTACAAAAAAGTAAATTCTCTTGGTTTGTTTGCGTGCATAAACAGGCTCCCAGGGGTGACGGCCTGTTTGTTCCCTGCGCTGGAAAAAGAACCGGGCGAGCCTGCGCCATTCAGGTGCTATCAGCACCAGGCAAAGTATCAGCAGGAAAGAAGAGAACAGCTTTACATTGATGTTAAAGCTCAGGTTAATCATCAGGATGTTCAGCATGAGCGCTGCGGCAAACAAGGCACCTGCCAGGCGGCTTCGTTTGAAAAACAGCAGGAGCGCAGCCACCAGTTCCGCGCCACCAAGGAATACATTATAGGAGTGGGAAGTTCCCATCGTGCTCCAGTATAAAATATCCCGGTAGGATTCACCAACCGTAGTATACAGTGTATTGGGTTCCGGAATATAAAACTGCCATTTGAATACTTTATTAAAGCCATACACCAGCATGAAGTAAGCGAGGTAATAGGCCGCAATTACCCGGAACCAGTACAGCAGCCTGTGATAACTTAATGTCTTTCGGTCGGCCCGTCCCCAGGTAAATGCAATAAGCAATGAAATCACCAGCAGGTTAAATACATGCAGGTACAATCCGGTAGAATCTGAAATCAGCCTGCTCACAAAAGGCCGGCTGATGCCGAAAAGATTGTGACCCGTAAAAGCGGCCAGTCTTTCAAAAACCGGCGCAAGAAGTCCGGGTAAATCAGGTATCAGCGGATGGGGAAAGGGCAGGGTGAGTATGAATAAAACCACAAACCCAAACACCCAGCGAAACAGCCCTTTCTCTGCGCCTGTCCAGGCCGGGCCTGTTTCCGATTTGATCAGCAGTGGTTTCATAACCCTTGAAAATTAAGTCCAACGCTTCATTTAACAAAAACATGAAGCGGTTATTCAGGAAAAAATCTAAATTACGTCTATAATCAGCACATGAAAAAAATCATCCTCTCAGCCATCATCCTCACAGCCTGCAGTAAAGCAGATTCACAAACCATGAAAATTGCACACCGCAGTCACAGCGGCAGCAATGCTTCATTTCACATCAGCACCACCGAAGGGAATTTCGGGGAGACTCCTGAAATGGCCAAAAAACGGATGGATGCAAAAAAGCTGAGAGATTCACTGGCTGTTAAACATGAAGCAGACAGCATTGCTAAAATCAACCTTATCATCCAGCAAACGCAGGAGGTGGCGGCGAAAGCGGCAGCGGATAGTTTGGCAAAAGTGAACAAGAAGAAAAAAACGAAGAGCAAACGACATTAAATATTTTTGTTTTACCACAAAGCGCACTAAGAAAAAACACAAAGGCCACAAAGGTTTTTCCCTTGTGGCCTTTGTGTTTTCCTTTGTGAGCCTTGTGGTTAAAATCAGGATTAACTTTTACTCCAATCCCATCAATTCATACTTACTCTTCGGCCTCATATCTTCCATCCATATAAACCTCGGCAACCGCATCGTCCTTGGATCTTTCTGCCGGATGGGCCAGATCGTACCCGTTACCGCTGAACGGAATACTACTTTCTGGAGTTGCTGTTCTGCAAAATAAATATCAAGCATATCGGAGGCGGATTCATTGATGCCGGTATATGCGGAATCATCATCCTGTATAAAATAAATACACTGGGCAAAACCGGCGGCGCGGACGGAATCAATTGAGCCGTCCTTGAAATAACCATCCATCCGGGTTGACTGGACCTGGTTGAAAACTTCCGGATCAAGTTTGTTTACGAGTAAACTATTGTCAAACACTTTTACCCGGTCGGCTTTTTTGTTTTTAGTATATAGCAGTACTGTGTCGCCGCTGATCTGGCTGCCTTTCGACCAAATAAAGGGATTTTGATAAAGACGGAAAACAGAATCCTTGAAAGAATAAAACATACTGTCGGATACGGCCTGCAATGAGTCAGAAAAAATCTTCACATTCCTGAACGCTTCGAAATACCGGTTGGTGCTGTCCTTGCCATCATCTTCTTTGCTAATCTTATCAAGGCTCATTACTTTTTTGCCCTTGATGGTATCAATGGCAACGGATACTGAGTCTTTAACCGGCGTCAATGGTTTTTTGCCTTTGACAGAATCGATTGCAACACTGTCTTTGCCCGTGCCCGCGGCTTTCTTGCCTTTGATCGTGTCTTTGGCGGCAGAATCTCTTTTTGCATATAAATCTGTCAGCCGTGCGGAGAAAAGGGTATCCGCCGATATATATATCGAATCATCATCCTGCACCACGATCATCAAAGGCTTGTTCGTGGCCAGCATGGAGTTGGTCTTTTTATTAATAAAAATATTTCCCGCCATCAGGGTTGTGTGGTTGCTGCTGTCAATTACCACCGCATTACCGCGGAACTGCACAATGCCGGCACTGTCATTGCTGATCATCTGGTTCCCCGTGGCATATAAATTCTTATCCCGGATAATCGGGCGGTTTCCGAATTCTGCATGTCCGGTGGCCATATTGTAAAAACCATCACTGGTTTCAATGGTACGGCCGGAACTGTCGCGGATATACGTCCGTGCAATAAAACGCGTGGTTTGTGATTCGGTATTATATAACAGTGAATCTGTTTTGATATAATACGCAGGGTCTTTCAGCTCCACATGCTGTTTGAAATAAACATCTTTCAGGTCAGCATAATAATAACCTTCATCACTGGTCAGCACTGTTTTTTTGTTGAGCACTTTCCCGCCATGGTGGTAGATACCCAGGTTGGTGGCCATGTCATACTCAAGATCAGGAGTGGTGAGACTGCCCTTGCCATCCGACAAACGCACACCGCCATCGAGGTAGGCCACTCTCCGGTTAATATAATACAGCAAATGGCTGGCGGTGATATCTGCCGTATCCGCGTCAGTGATATGCACTTTGCCCCAGGCTTCAAACGTATGGGTGTTATTGTTGATCACACAGCTGTCACAGTAAAAAAGCGAATTGCCCTGTTTCAGTTTTACATTGCCGGCCAGGATCTGCAATTGGGTGGAATCATTCACTTTCCTGAATTCCAGTTTGCGTACACCGGGGAGTATCTCAATTAACGTAGTACTGTCAACCGGAGCAGTGGTTGCTGGTGGTGGTAAAGGCTTAACAGGTTCTTTCACAACCTGCGCATGCAACGATAGCGGGTTGATGAAAAATCCGGCGAGTAAAAAGAAGAGTAATAATATTCTGGGCAACATGATTATTCTTTGGAAGGAAGGCTGTCTTTAGCCAGCGGCGAATTTAGGTAACCGCCCTTGTCTTTCTTCCCAAAGATTGAAAAATTAACGTAGCGTTTAGGATGGGCTTTCAGGTCATCTATCAGAATCTCAGCACCGAGAATGGCATCTTTCAGCTTGTTGTAAATCGTTTTGTCATTCACCAGCGCACCAAGCGTGCCATTGGGATTATCCAGTTTCGACATAAAAGATTTCAGTGTAACCACCATTTGTTTCAGCGAATCTATCGTAGGCTGGATATCAAGTGCCGCCAGTTTTTCTGAAGCTTTTTTCGCATTGCCAATCGTGGCAGTAATGGCTTCATTATTTTTCTTCAGGTTATCAGTAATCGCTTCTGTATTGTTCAGGGTTTTACCCAAAGCACCTGTTTGCGGGTTAACAATGGATGCAAGGGAACTGGTGGCAGAATTCAGGTTATTGAAAATCTGGTGCAGGTTGATTTTTGCTTCAACGGTCAGTACCCCGTTTACACCGGTTAATGTAAGTGTGAGCGTATCCAGCACCTGCCTGATTTTATTCAGCGTGGGATTAAGCTGCGCCTTTACATCATCCAGGATACCTGCATCCAGCCTTGTTTGCAGCGTGTCACCTACTTTCAGCAGTGCTGTTGAATCGCCTTTTTCAATGGCAATAAAAGAAGCACCAACGAGGGGAGAAGAGATATATGCTTTGGAGTCGGCCGGGATGTTTACATCTTTGGTCAGGTTGATCGTGGCAATGATGCCGCTGATATCCTTATCGCGAGCCTGCAAATCGTACACCGTCCCGATCACATAACCGTTAATCTTTACCTCATTGGATTTGCTCAAGGGACCCAGGTCACTGAAAACCGCATAAATCTTCCGGGTTTTCGTGAATAAGTCTTTCCCCTTCAGGAAATTAAAGCCAAGGATAAGAATCGTCAGTGCAACAATGGATAATACGCCGACTTTGGTTTCATTACTGATCTTCATTCCAATACATTTTCCGTTGCTTAACGGTTTGAGAATGCCAAATTAGCTAATTATTTTTAAACGGGGTAGCGGCTAGAAGGCCTTAGCCGGGGTATCCTCAGTGGTTGGGGCTGATTTCAGCTCCAGTCTTTCCTTATATTTTACGAAGGCACTGACGATATTTTTCACGATCTCAGCCTGTCCCGCCTGGCTGACCAGGTATTCCTCTTCTTCTTTATTGGATATAAACCCGATTTCAATCAGGATTGAAGGCATGGCCGTAGCCTGCAATACCCAAATCCCTTTATCATTCCTTTGTTTTACACCCCTGTTTACACGGCCCTGGTTGGTAAATTCGGTTTGCACCATATCGGCCAGACTGAGGCTTTTCCTGAAATAATTCTGGGTATAAATAAGCATCCGGGCTTTTTCTGTGGGATCAGAAGGATCCGGCAGGGTAAGGGTGGACGTTGAGTCAATTTCACCCGTATAATCATTGCTTTTGGTCATTGAATTCACCTTGTCATCATTCTTGCCCACAGCCCAGATATAGGTCTCGGTTCCCCTGGCTTTATTCTCCACCCACACATTTTCATATTGGTAAACCCAGGTGGTTTTTTTATACGTTTTCTTCCCTTTTTTATAGGTTTTCACAACGGGTGTTTTGCCAACCACACGTCGTTCATACCAGCCACCGGGGTGACGGCCCGCGGAATTACAGTGAACAGCAATAAAGAGATTGCCACCTGATTAATTCGCCAGGTTAGCCCTGTATTTCAGCGCCGCATCTTTATTATTCAGGTTGCCGGGAAGGACATCCTGGGTGCGCGTGAAAATGATTTTTAAATCGGGATAGAGTTTGGCCAGCGTATCACCCAGTTTCAGTGAAACCTGCAGGGCTACATTGGCTTCTGACTCAATTGTACCCATGGCACCGGGGTCGAGGCCACCATGACCCGGATCAATAATCAGGGTTGAAAGGGGTTTACGGGGACTGTTCTGCGCTGAAACGGGATTTGAAATCACACAGACTGCTAATAATACACACAGAAAATACAGGGTCTTCAGGCAGTAAAGAATTTTTAAACTGCCGGACTATTTGCCTTTGCGCTGTTTTTCCTGGTTTTCCACCATTTCAAGGAAACGGCTTACGTCCTGACGGACAACACGCTGGGGCTTTGATCCGGTTTCGTTGGTTTCGTTACGCTGTTGTTGTTTCTCCAGCCATGCAATATAGGTTTTTACTGCTTTTATAATGCAATCGGCCACTTCTTTCTGTCCTTCTTTGCTGTTGAGATAATCCTCTTCTGCCCGATTCGTGATATACCCGGTTTCAACCAAAATGCTGGGCATCGCCGTAGCCTGGAGAACCCAGATACCAACACCACGCTGGCGTACATCCCGGTCAACCCGTCCCACTTGCGCAAATTCATCCTGCACAAAACCCGCCAGTGTCGCACTGCGTTTGAAATACTGTTTGGTTTTCAGGAGGGAGAGGGCAATGAATTCGGGAGAACTCGGATCCAGGTCACCATAATTTTGTTTGTAATTATCTTCCTGCAACAGGGGCGCATTCTCACGCATCGCAATTTCTTTGTCTTCGTTTTTATGCGATCCCCAAATATAGGTTTCCGCGCCCTTGGCCGGGTTGGGAGTCGTATACGTTTTGTAAACCGGTACTTCTTTTGTTTTTTTCTTCCTGTTTTTACCCTTGCCGGTGTAATAGGTTACTTTTTTGGTGCCCACCTGTTGGGTATGACGCTGCGGCAGGGCAGCATTAACGTGAATGCATATAAACAAATCACCTTTGTTTTCATTGGCAATTTCTGCCCGGCGGTGGATGGCGGTAATCTTTTCTGTGGGTCTTGATTCCACGATCCGGATTTCGGGTAATTCGGATTTGAAATTTTTTACAAGCTCTTTGGATACTGCCAGGCAGATATCATCTTCATATGAGTAGGCACCTTTGGCACCATTATGTCCTCCGTTGTCCATGATACCATGACCTGCATCCACAATGATGGTGCGGATTACTTTCTGGCGGGCTGGTTCATGTTCATGAAAAGAGACAATGGTGATACAGAGCGCGGCAGCACAAAAAATCAGAAGGGTCCGTTTAACCATGGCTTTCCATTTTTTTTAGGTGGCAGAATATTCACAAATTGTTTAGGGTCTTCCATAGGTGTCCTATGGAGAATGATTTACATTTGCTCCCTGCCCATGAAGCATTGCTACAAATTTAGGCTAAAAAAAATTTTTCAACCTCTTACGGTGGCGATTATTGTCACCGCAATAACGTGTGGCACAAATGCTTCTGGTATCCAGTCGCCTGATTTTCGCAAGAACTTAACAATCGCTTCAGACACGGTAAAACCGCGCGTCACAGACAGTCTTACAAAAATAAACCAGCCGGTATCTGATACTAGTAGCCTGCCAGGAGCCGATTCGTTGCAACTCCGCGTGAAAACTGACACATTTAACCTCAAATTATCTAAAGATTCACTCGAAGCCCCGCTCAAATATGAGGCAGCTGATTCTGTAGTGGTGCTGATCCAGGGAAAGAAAATCATCATGTATGGTAAAACGAAAACGAATTACCAGACGATTGAACTGTCAGCGCCCAGGGTGGAGATGGACCAGCAGACTCAAATTGTAACAGCGGTAAACAGTAAAGACAGTACCGGGCTTGTTCTTGAGCCCGCGCATTTCAAAGACGGGGAGAATGAATTTTACAGTGACACTATTCGATATAATTTCAAATCGCAAATCGGGGTTTCGTGGAATACCTCCACCCAGCAAGGTGAATTTATTGCACAGCGACCGCTCTAAAAAAAGTGGATGCGAATACAACGTATATACAAGGTGCCCTGTTTACCACCTGTGACCTCGATGATCCGCATTTTGGGATCAAGACCGGTCACATGAAAGTGGTGAATAAAAAACTGGCAGTATCAGGGCCTGCGCACCTTGAATTTGAGGGTGTGCCTATACCCGTTTACCTGCCTTTCGGATTCTATCCTTTGAACAAAGGACAGCACTCCGGTTTACTGCCTCCGCAGTTCGCCAATAATGAACAATATGGTCTCGGACTGGAAGGTTTAGGATATTATAAAGTGCTGAGTCCTTACTGGGATGTGAAGGTTTACGGAAATATTTATTCATATGGCGGCTGGTCTCTGAATTTGAACCCGACTTACCGCCGCAGGTATCATTACAGTGGTGCTTTTAATGTGAGTTTGCAGACTACGAGCCTGAATTTTAAGGGTGATCCGGATTACCTGAAGAACAAGAGTTTCTTTGTGACCTGGAACCATTCGGTTGACAGCAAGGCGCGCCCCGGTACAACTTTTTCGGCCAACGTGAACGCGGGTTCCACCAAGTATAACCAGCTTATCCCGAATAATACCCGTGCGAATTTTAATAACCAGCTGGGTTCTTCGATTGCTTATTCCAAATCATGGGCGGGCAAGCCATATAACCTGACCCTGGCAGCAAACCATAACCAGAATAACTCAACCAGGCTCGTAAATATCAGCCTGCCGGATGCCAGTTTCACCGTGAACACGATTTATCCTTTCGAGAAAAAACAAAGTGTGGGCACCCCCAAATGGTATGAGAAACTGGGTGTGGGTTATTACGGCAACTTCAGGAACCAGGTTTCTTTTTATGATACAGCTGTCAAATTCAAAGACCTGATTGATACTTTGCAATGGGGTGCGATGCATAATTTCCCGATCTCCATCTCATTGCCGGCATTGTTTAACGGTGCGCTGATTGTGGCACCGAGTGTTTCTTATTCCCAGGTGTGGATCGCGCAGAAATTCCACCGGAAATGGAATCCCACTTCCAAAAAAGTGGATACAACAATTACAAAAGGGTTGTTTATTGACCAGCAGGCTTCATTCTCGATTGCTTTTAATACAGCAGTCTACGGAACAAAATATTTCAAACACCTGGGCCGGGTGATTGCCATCCGCCATGTGATGCGCCCCACACTCAGCATGAACTACCGGCCGGATTTATCCAAACAGCATTATTATTCCGAACAGGTGGATACCACCGGTTATAAATTCAGGTTTACAGAATTTGAAGGCGCATTGTACTCCGGTTTCGGGGAGGGCAGGACAGGAGGGATCAGTTTCCAGCTTGATAATAACCTCGAGATGAAATGGCGGTCAAAGAAAGACACAGGTGACCAGGCTATCAAGAAAATCAAACTGATTGATGGTTACGGATTCAACACCGGTTATAATTTCCTCCGCGATTCACTGAAACTGGATATGATCAATTTTTACCTGCGCACCACATTATTTGATAAGATCAATATCACCGGTTCTGCTATCCTGGATCCATATCTGGTCAACGAACGCGGCCAGGATATTGACAAGTTCGCCTGGCAGAGCGGTAAGTTTAACCTCGGACGTATCCGTTCGGGTTCCTTATCCATCAGTACCAGTTTCCGGAGTAAAGCAAAAGATCCCAAGAAAGAAGAGGAGCAAAAGAAACGGGCAGAACAAAGACTGAACGACCCCAACCTGATTGCCGACCAGAACCGGTTGATGGAATTCATGCAAAACAATCCTTCTGATTTCGTGGATTTCAATATTCCCTGGCAGCTGAGTTTCAGTTATTCACTGTATTTCTCACAACGGCTCAAGGCTGATTACAGTGGTTTTGAAAAAGACCTGTCTTCCAACCTGAACTTCAACGGCAGTTTCAACCTCACGCCCAAATGGAATTTCTCCGCCAACGGGTATTATGATTTCGATACCAAAAAACTGCAGACATTCACCATGAGCATCAACCGTGAAATGCACTGCTGGCAGTTATCCATCAACGTTACCCCAATCGGCCTCTATCGTTTCTTCAATTTCAGTATCAGTCCGAAGTCGGCGATATTGCAGGATTTGAAGATTAACAGGACGAGGTATTTTACGAGTTACTAACTTCTAGCTTTTGGCCTGTTACCTATTGGCTTTTAGCCAAAGAGGATTGAAACTTATCGTTAACCGGTTATGGCCAACAGCCAACCAGTTGGCATTTGTTAGCTCTTGGAATTAGCATTGTCTTTTGCTAATACAAAACACGTGAAGCTAACAGTGTATAGCGAGCAGCTAATGGCATTATTTGATAGCTCTTGGCAATTAGCTATTGGCATTTGGCTTATCACAAAACACGTGAAACTAACAGCTTATGGTAACTGGTAATGGCTAACAGGTAAAAGCCAAAAGCCAAGTTTTCAGAAACCCCACTTCTTAGCCCTCATCACCCCAAACACCTCCTCCCTCAACTCATCCACCGTCTTCCCAACCGGCGAAATCGGTGGCAGGAAGTCCATCCTTAAACGGGTAGGCACAAAATAAAATGGTTTGGTAACAGGTAAGGCTTTGGCGGTATTGAAAAGTACAGCGGGGATGATATCATGTCCGGTTTCGATGGCGAGGCGGAAGGCGCCGTCGTGGAATTTTTTGAGGGGCTCGGGGGTTCGGTTGCGTGTGCCTTCGGGATAGATGCACATGTGCATGCCGTTTTCAAGTACTGCTTTCATTTTACGGAAGCTGGCTTTGCGGCTTTCGTCACTTTTGCGGTCAACGAGGATACCGCCGCGCATGTAGAAGAACCCGAAAATGGGTACTTTTTTGAAACTGTTTTTGGCTATGGTTTTATTACCGCCGGGAATGAATGGGGATGTCAGCGGTACATCCAGCATGGAATTATGATTGCAGGTAACGATATAGGTTTTCCCTTTGGCAAAATACTGGCGGCCGCGGATTTTCACGGGGCAGCCAACCATCAGCAGCCATACAGTCATCCAGCAACGGGCCACAAAAATAAACCAGCGCTGTCCCATGGGATTGGGCATAAGCCACGACAGCATGGAAGGTAGAAAGATGATGAGGAAGCTGAGTACAAAGCTGGTCAGTCCCCAGAAAGCCCAGATGCGGGCAAATATATTTTTCAGTACACGCATATTATAATGACCAGTCTACAGGATCAATACCCTGGCTGATCAGCCATTGATTGGTTTTTGAAAATGGTTTTGACCCGAAAAAACCTGCATGGGCCGACAGGGGAGAAGGGTGTGCTGATTTAATGATGCAATGTTTGCTTTCGTCTATCAGCAGCTTTTTCTCCTGTGCAAATTTCCCCCATAAAATAAATACCACGTGTTTTTTCCCCTCAGAAATTTTTTTGATTACTGTATCGGTAAAACGGGCCCAGCCGATTTTTGCATGACTCATGGGTTCCCCGGATCTGACAGTGAGTGAGGCATTGAGCAGGAATACACCTTGCTCGGCCCAATGGGTCAGGTTGCCATGGCGGGGGATAGTGATACCGATATCTTCCTGTAATTCCTTGAAAATATTCACCAGGGAAGGCGGTGGCTGCACCCCGTTTTGTACGGAAAAACAAAGTCCGTGTGCCTGGCCCGCGCCATGGTAAGGATCCTGGCCCAGGATAACCACCTTGACTTTATCAAAAGGTGTTGTATTAAATGCGTTGAAAATATAAGCCCCGGGCGGGTAAATGGTTTTTCCCTGTGATTTTTCAGTTTTGAGGTGAAGTACGATTTGTTCGAAATAGGGATCAGTGAATTCCTGTTTGAGGATTTCTTTCCAGGAAGAATCGATTTTGACGTCCATCGCCGAAAGATAAGTAAAAATAAAAACCGTCAGGGAAGGGCGATCAGAATCAGGCTCCATAATTTCCTCCTCCCGTAACTTTCAAGTACATTTGGAGGAGGCAGATGATTAAACTTTGATCTGTTTCAATGGTCTGATCATCAGTCTGCAAGATTTAAATCCTTTGGAAAACAAAATGCCGGAACCGAACCGGCACAAAGCTGTCTGTTATGCTGTTTTTATGAGAAAAGGCCTGATCCTTTTAATCATTGCTTTGGCCGGGAGCATGTACTATGCTGCTGCGCAGGACTATTCCAATAAGGGAAAGGATTTCTGGGTTATTTATACAGGCCATATTGATGCCACCACGTCCCGGATGGCGTTGTACATTACCTCCGACCAGAATGCTACCGGAACATTATCTGTCAATGGAAGTTCATTGCCTTTTACGGTAACAGCCAACCAGGTTACCACTTTACGGCTTACCAACGCCAGCACGCCGAATAATTCACTGGCCTATAACAGCCAGTCTGCAGGCATCGGCACTAACAAGGGTATTCATATTGTAACAGATGTACCGGTGGTGGTGTATTCCCACATCCTGAATTCAGCCCGATCCGGTGCAACGATGGTGTTACCGACCAATGTGCTCGGTCGTGAATATTATGTATCCAGTTATGCGGCTGTGGGAGGGAGTAACTCCAGGTCTGAATTTGCCATCGTGGCCACTGAAGATAATACGCTGGTGGAAATCAAACCCACACTGGCTGATGTGGGCAATACGCATACAGCCAATACACCATTCCAGGTTACGCTGAATAAAGGAGATGTTTACCAGTACCAGTCCAATAACAGTACAGACCTTACGGGTTCTTATATAAAATCCATTGCCAGTGCAAGTGCACCCTGTAAACCGATTGCCGTGTATGCCGGTTCCACCTGGACGGCGATGGGTTGTGCTTCGGCCAGTTCAGGTGATAATTTATACCAGGAAATGTTCCCGTTGGGTTCATGGGGACAAACGTATGTCACTGCTCCCTTTGCATTGCGGTCTTATGATATTTTCAGGATCATGGTCAAAGACCCTTTAACCGTTGTACAGGTAAACGGGGTAACGCTCAATCCGGCCACGCTGGTTAATAATGCGTATTACGAAATCAACACGATCGGCAATAACACACCCAGGATCATCACAACAAATATCCCGGTTTGCGTGGTGCAGTATATGGTTACCCAGAACTGTGATAATATAAATGCTGATCCGGAGATGGTGATCCTGAATCCGATTGAACAAACCCTGAATGATATTACCGTATTATCTGCCAGGAATGACCTCACACCGCCCAATACCAATATCACGCGTCACTTTATAAATGTGATAATTAAAACGGCCGGATTGGGCAGTCTGACCATTGACGGCGCTCCGCCTGTGGCTGCACCCATTGCTATTCCTTCAACACCTTATTCTTATATTAAAGAGGAAGTGACGGCCAGTACGCTCACGAATCCTTCGCACCGGATTTATGCTGACAGCGGATTTGTGGCGATTGCTTATGGTTATGGCAATGTGGAATCGTATGGATATAATGCCGGTACCAATGTGCGCGATTTATTCCAGTTCATTACCGTGCAAAACCCTTACGCTACTGTGCCATTTCCAGCAGCGTGTAAGAGTACACCCTTTTATTTTTCCATTGTGTTTCCTTACCAGCCTACATCTATCACCTGGGATTTCAACGGGCTGTTTCCGGGGGTAACCCTGGCCAGTCCGGTATATGACAGCACCTGGGTGGTAAACGGAAAACAATTGTACCGGTATAAACTCACAACGCCTTATACGATTAATACAACAGGCTCGTATCCGATTAAAGTAACGGCACAGAATCCAACACCGGATGGTTGCGGTACGGCGCAGGAAATTAATTATACACTGCAGGTGTTTAACCAGCCGGTGGCGGATTTTACATTCAACAATGCCTGTTTCCCTGATCCGGTTCAGTTCATGGATAATTCCATTACAGAAGGAAGGCCGGTCATCAGCCGGTACTGGGATTTCGGCGACATTACAAACAGCGGGGCGAATAACCCATTGCATACTTATCCGTCGCCCGGGGTTTATAATGTGAGCTATTCCCTGATTACCGATGTTGGTTGTTTATCTGACACGACTTCGCGTGAGGTTACGGTTTCTCCGTTACCAACGGGTGGTATCAGTGGAAGCACTACGGTTTGTCTGAACAGCAATCCGTTGCCGAGGATCATGTTCACGGGTGTGGTGGGTACAGCACCTTTTACATTCACGTATACATTAAACGGAGGGGCTCCGCAAACAATTACGTCATCTGCTATATTCAATTCCGTATACCTGGATGTGCCAACGAATGTGGCCGGGACTTTTACCTATGTACTTACGAATGTACAGGACAGCAGTCCGGGTGCCTGCTCACAACCGCAATCGGGAACGGCTACAGTTATTGTACAGGATTTGCCGACAGCCACGATCAGCGGGAATATCACTGTATGTAAACTGGCACCGTTGCCGGTAGTTACGTTTACCGGTGGTGGCGGACTGGCTCCGTATACATTTACTTATAATATCAACGGCGGACCTGACCAGGTAGTCAGTTCTACGGTTGGTAACCAGGCCACGATCCAGATTCCCACAAACACACCTGGTGCTTTTACCGTTAATTTAATTTCCGTTGTTGAATCATCATTTACACATTGTTTAAATACAAATGTTGCATCCAGTGTTTTGGTAACGGTTAAATCACTTCCTACTGCCACATTGAGTTCAGGGGCTGTATTATGCCAGAATGATCCGCAGCCAACACTCACTTTCACTGGGTCAGGTGGTGTGCCGCCTTATACAATTAATTATACTTTGAATGGTACACCGCAAACAATTACTACTACCGGCAGCCAGGCATCCATTACTATACCTACCAATGTAACCGGTCTCTTCAGTTATGTGCTATCCACTGTAACAGAAAGTTCTCCTGAAACCTGTACCGGCCTGCCAGGGGCAGCCGCGTATTTTACAATACGTGAATTACCTGTTGCCCAATTCAGCCACAGCACACTGCTTTGTGATGGTACAACTATTCAGTTTACAGATGCTTCAATTCCAAACGCATTGGGGCTTTCTGCCTGGCATTGGAATTTCGGTGACCCTGCCAGTGGGGATGACAGTATTTCAACTTTACAAAACCCGGTTCACTTATTTTCAGGGCCCGGCACCTATACAGTCAGTTTATATGTAAGGAATTTAAACAGCTGCTTCAGCCTTGTATATACAGAAACCATCACGATACACCCGAAACCGGAGGCCGGATTTATATTACCTGATGTTTGCCTGAATGATACGTACGCACAGTTCACAGATACCAGTCTGGTAACTGCACCGGATGTAATCTCAGGCTGGAACTGGAATTTCGGAGATCCTGTCAGCGGCGTAAACAATGTTTCTGTATTACAAAATCCGCAGCACAGTTATACCGCCACCGGCAGTTATCCCGTGCATCTGGATATTGTAACGAATGCAGGTTGCCGCGATACAGTCAATACACCCTTATATGTAAATGGCAGTTTCCCCGTTTCTGATTTTATTGTCAATACACCGGCCACTTTATGCGCCAATGATTCAGTCTCGATTACCGACGCAGCCACGGTATTCCCGGGTAATATCACAAAAATTGAAATTTACTGGGATGATGCCGGCCAGCCAACGGTGTTTGATACAGATGATTTTCCCGCACCCGGACGCGTATACCGTCATTTGTACCCGAATTTCCAGGCACCGCTTACCAGAACTTTCAACATCCGTTACCGGGCATACTCCGGCGGCGTATGTATGAATGAAAAAATAAGGACCATTACTGTCAATGCAGCACCCAAAGTACAGTTCAATACCATTCCGGATATATGCCTCGATGCAGCGCCTGTACAACTCACACAGGCATCTGAAATCGGTGCCGTACCCGGTACAGGTGTTTACAGCGGACCAGGCGTGAATGCAGCCGGTTTATTCAATCCGGCAACAGCAGGAGCGGGGACGCATACTATCATGTATACGTTTACCAGTACGGCAGGTGGTTGTGCAGACAGTCTTTCACAAACAATCCATGTATATGCCGCAGCTGTTCCCGATTTTACCATCGGATCGCCGCGTTGTGAAACCAAAGCCATCACATTCACCCAATCATCCGCCAGCAGTGAAGGAACACTTACAAACTGGATATGGGATTTTGGTGACGGGACGTTGCCCGTGAACAGCGTAAATGGAAATCCTGTTTTACATACTTATGCTGCATGGGGGCCATATACGGTGAAACTTCATGTAAGAACCAGCAATGGTTGTTTCAGTCCTGATAAACTCATACCCATTACAGTTCACCCGCAGCCGCATCCCGATTTCAGGATACCAGCCAGTGCCTGCCTGCCCAATGCGAATGTGAGTTTTACAGATTTGTCAACCATAGCAGACGGAACCGCATCTGCCTTTACTTATTTCTGGGATTTCGGTGATCCGGCCAGCGGTGTGGTGAATAATTCCACCGCCATGAATCCTTCCCATACCTATACATCTTCTGTTCCCTGGAATGTAAATCTCCAGGTAACCAGTGGTGATGGATGTGTGGATGATACGACGATTATTTTGAACACCATTCACGACCAGCCGGTCGCCGCATTTGGCAGCGACCGCCCAACAGTTTGCGTAGGGGAGGCCTTCCGGTTTACAGACCAGACAAACCAGCTTGGTGGCAATGCCACACAATGGAACTGGGATTTAGGTGATGGAAATACCCGGACAGTATCTGCATTTAATTATACTTATGCGAATCCCGGTACGTATACTGTCAGCCTGTTCACGTTTAACAACTTCGGCTGCCGCAGTAATACAAAAACATCCGAGGTAACTGTATATCCATACCCGGTTGTGGATGCGGGCCCCGACAGGCTTGTACTTGAAGGCGGCCAAACTGTTCTTTTAGCTACAGCAACAGGCAACCAGCTCACTTACCTCTGGACACCCAACCTGCATTTCCTGGGTAATAACCAGATACTGCAGCCTACCGTGCAGGGAGTGGATGATATCCGTTATCTGTTAACAGTTACAGCACAGGGCAACTGTAAGGATACTTCTTCTGTATTTGTCAAAGTGCTCAAGTTCCCGGCTGTGCCGAATATATTCAGTCCGAATGGTGACGGCATCCATGATACCTGGCTGATTGAATACCTCGATACTTATCCCGGTTCAACCGTTGATATTTACAACCGGTACGGGCAGCATATTTATCATTCAAATGGTTACTCCAAACCATGGGATGGTACCATAAACGGGCAGGCGGTGCCTGTGGGTACTTATTATTACATCATTGATCCGAAGAATGGGAGGAAGAAGATGGCGGGGTATGTGGATGTGATACGGTGATATTTTTTTTAACCACTTTTTTTACCACAAGGTGCACAAAGGAATACACAAAGTGCACAAAGATTGAGACCTTGTGGCCTTTGTGTATTTCTTGGTGCACTTTG
This sequence comes from Chitinophagaceae bacterium, assembly GCA_016720825.1. Taxonomy (GTDB): domain Bacteria; phylum Bacteroidota; class Bacteroidia; order Chitinophagales; family Chitinophagaceae; genus JJ008. The sequence continues at coordinate 29,613 of JADKJV010000023.1, forward strand.
TGGTAAAATAAAAAAAAGGGCCGAAGGCCCTTTAAATGTGATCCGGATTGGACTCAAACCAATGACCTGCTGCTTAGAAGGCAGCTGCTCTATTCAGCTGAGCTACCGGACCAAATATTTTATTTTTCTTTATGTTTCAACCTATGACCTTCCCGCCTTATGCGGGATGCTCTATTCAGCTGAGCTACCGGACCAATAGAGCCGGCAAATATAGACAAAATAAGGCGTTTTGAGAAGGAAAATTTACATCCCCGGGAACCGGAAACCCTCCAGGAACACATTGATTTTTTGCTCCGGTAATTCTTTCAGGCTGTACACATACACAAAGCCGATGAACTTGCCATCTGTCCATGATTTGTACTTCCAGTTATTCTTTTCATTGTCTTCCCAGTAATCCATCACACCGCGGTTGGTTTCTTTGCCCATCAGGTGATGACCGTGACCGGCACCGGCGGATTTAGTGATGTTAAAACTGGCTTTGAGGTATTCAATGTACTGCAGCATCAGGTCTTCGGCTGCATTGAGATCATTTACATCCTGTAATAATTTCACACAGATCACACCATAACTGATACTATCCTTACGGCACTCTGCAGTGTACACTTTGGAAGAGTCTTCGCTGTAATCGAGATCAAACTTCATATCACAGTAACCATATATGAAACAACCGGAATTACCAACCGGGTATTTTTTTAATAACTGGGCATTGCTTTGGAAAGCCAGCAGCAGCAGGAACAGCGGCAGTATTTTCTTCATGGGAGATTTTTGTAAAGATATATAATGAGCGGAAATGGTTGCATTTAGTGTTGTCCGGCCTTTACACAAAATGCAAACAAGCGGATTATATTTTTTAATAGATGCAACCCCCAAAAAAACCATTTATGGATACACGGAAACAGGTATTATGCTGATACTGGTTTTGTCTTTGCTTGTAGAATTATTTCAAACAAAGGGTTTCCACTTATCGCAACAAAGTGCTTCTGATTATTCCAGCCTGTCAAAAATTAACACATTGAGTAATATCATTTTATCGGATAGCAGGGTGAAAGTAGTTTCGCAAACAGAATCCTTTTAAAAACCTCTCTATGTCCACCATTATCCAAACTATCCGCCAATTTTTGGTTATCAGTTGCTGTATGCTGTTCTCTGTAACACAATCAGCTGCTCAAACCGAAACCATTTCCACCGGATCATTTATTATCAACATGGGTGCCACCACACCCAACACCATTGCCAATGGTATCAAACCCTATGGACTGGTATATGACCTGGTCAGGAATTACAGTGTACCCGTCAGATGGGTAATCAGTCAAACTAAAATCAAAGACGGCCCCGATTTCACCTACAACGGCGTCCAGTACAAAGGGGGAACTTTTATCATTCCCGCTGAGTACAGGACCACTGCAGTGAACAGCCGCATTACTTACTGGACCGGCATCGGTGTAGTGGGTGCCACTACGAATAGTCCGCTTACAGTGGATGTTACCTATATTATTAAAGCACCGCCACGCTGGACACTCGATGTACAGAACGGCGCCATTGCAGAAGGCTACCTGATCAATGCAGGTATTACCAATGCTGCATTCCCCGGTGCGTATAACTGGAAATCGCCACAAACCCTGGGCAGCTGCGACGACTTTTTTGTAATGCCGCACGCTGAACCCACCTGGGCCACACACAGCAACCTGCTGGCCTGGAACCGTGATTACTTCGGAAGTATCTGGTCTGCCTGCCATGCCGTAAGTGCATTGGAGAATATGGTGAACCCCGGCAATACCACCCAGCAAACGAATTTCCTGACCGTGAAAGATGCTTCTTTTACCACACCGCTGGTAAGCAGTGTATATGCCAACAGCAACAGTTTATTATTATGGACTGCACACAGCGATGCTACCGCGCCTTTCACAACCCGTTTACCGAATGATCCGGTGGCACAATTCCTCGGACTGCCAGATGCAGCCTTGCTCAATGGTTCTGAAAAAATTTATATACCCAGACAAACAGGCGGTGTTGCCCGCTGGAATCCCGGTGTGAAGATGATCACGTATGATCCTTCACAAACCAATGTGAGTTCACCCGCCGGTGACCTTAGTAACGTGGCTGCCCTGATTGTATACGGACGTGCATTTGATGATCCTTCAAGGGGATACGTGATGTATGAAGCCGGTCACTCCATGAATAAAGGCTCTGCCGGAGACGTTGCCGGTCAGCGTGCATTTTTCAATTTCAGTTTCTTCCAGGTTACACCCAAAGCACCCATCTTATCCGGTACAGGCCCTGCGGCCGGTGTACAGGTAAGTAACGGCGATGTGCTTACTTATACAATTAGCGCCAGTTCACCTATGCCTGGTATTACATTTACTTATTTGTGGACGGCCTCCTGCGCGGGTACATTTTCAAACCCCACCGGAACCAGTACAACATTTACACCGGCCGGTACAGCCGGAGTGGCTGTTGTTACCTGTACGGTGACTGATAACTGCGGTAGGAACAGTTTCCAGTCATACCCCGTTACCATCCTGCCGCCACCAGTATCACCCACAGTGGCCAATGACAATGCCAATATTTCCGGTTCATGTCCTCCCGGCACACCCGTAAGTATTGATGTAATGGCGAATGATATCCCGAATACATCTACTATCACTTTTACCAGCCTGAACCAGGGTGCTGCCAGTCCTGCCAATGCAGGTGTATGGTCAGCCACCGGTGCCGGTGTGGTTACTTTCGTACCAGATGCGAATTTTAACGGAACTGCTACTATAACTTATACTGTAACAAATACACAGGGTTTAACCAGCAATGCTACAATCAATGTAACTGTTGGTGATATTGATGCAAATGGCTGTACACCTAATTCAATATATGGACCGGCAGATGTAAGTAATATAACACTGGCGGGATATATTTCAAGCACGGGAGTAACTACCGCCCAGTTGAATGGTACACAGCTTGATGACAATGAAAACACATTCAGTTCAACCGGAACATCAGGAGACTATTTAGATTTTGGCACGGCTGTATCAAACAACCTTATCCTGGCAGTGGGTTCTGCATCCCCCTTGCGGGCGAAAGACTCCCTGCATATTTCATGGAAGAAAAACCAGAACACATCCACTGGTACATTTTCTGTACAGATTGGTACATCTGCTGTGGGTCCATGGACCAATACACAGGTTTTCAGCAGCAATTCGAACCCTTCTGTAACTGTACTATCGAAATACGCAATCCCGTCAGGTGTAACCGGAATTACCCATATAAAGATTAGTGCTGGCAATGTAACGAGTTCCACTGCTTCGGCTACACAGGTTTATATTGATGCAGTTGAGTATGAATACCTGAGTTGTATCCCAAAAAACCCTTCATCTATCAATGACATTGTAACTGTGCTCGAAGACCAGCCTGCTGTTATAAATGTGTTGAATAATGATGCAGATCCACAGGGATTGGCATTAACAATCAGGCATATAACTTCACCACCTGTAAAAGGTGTAGTAAGTATCAATGCTGACGGGACTATAACCTATGTTTCTAATACAGATATTTCAGGTGTTGATAATTTCAGCTATGATGTGATAAATACTGAAGGCTATCTGGACACTGCAAATGTACAGGTTACAATAAACGACGACGGATGTTCAGCGGGTCAGTATAAAGCTGCATTATCCGGTGGTGCTACTACAAAAGTTTTCCAATATCAGTTTGCAGGTACAAATGCAGCATCCGGGAACAGTACAGCAGCCAAATTCAGGGATTCTTATATCCGCTCCGGCTCAACGAACAATTATGGTTCGAATTCTACATTTTACTGTGGCATCAGGAGCAGTGCCACCAGGAGGCCTGTTTACTTTTTTGATCTTACCGAAATCCCTTCCACAGCAGTAGTTCAAAGTGCATTATTTTCAACCACAACCAGTGCTACTGCTACAAATACAAAAACAATCAGTGTTCATGCACTTACCAGGGCATTCAATGAAACCCAAACCACATGGACATTGGCGCAAACAGGCACCAACTGGACTACTGCCGGTGGTGATTTCAATGGTACTGCCGCATCAACCATGTCAGTTGGTACAACATCAGGTTTAACGGTTTCCTGGGATATTTCATCCCTGGCTCAATCATGGGTAACCAGTTCAGGCACAAATTATGGGATTCTTCAAAAACCCACGGATGAAGCACTTACCACATATCATACTTTTGCAGCACGGGAGTACACAACGAATACTGCGTATCGTCCCAAACTGACTGTGACTTACCTGGAACCAGTAGCCTGTGCAGCTATTCCAAACCGTGCTCCGCTGGCTAATCCTGATTTCGCTGCAACCGAAAGCGGTGTAGCCGTTATGATCAGTCCGCTTGCCAATGACGCAGATGTGGATGCCGCCAATACTAAAACAATTACCGGGGTTATTCAAGGCGCCAATGGAAACGCCACTTTTACCGGAACAACAGTAACCTATACGCCTAACACAACGGGCGGGGTTCCGCGTACTGACCGGATTTCTTATATCATTTCAGACAATGGAACAGGTACATTAAAGGATACGGCGTATATCTATATCAATGTAGATAATGCACAACCGAATGTGGTAAAAGACCTGGCCACCACTAATTCAGGAACGATGGTTTCTGTTACAGTGAAAACAAATGACACAGATCCTGAAAACACAACATTAGGCGCCCCTGTAATTACAGAAAATCCTAGAAACGGATCAGCTGTTGTTTCAGGAAATAATATACAGTATACTCCCGGTGCAGGTTTTACCGGTACCGACACACTGGTTTACCAGCTTTGTGAATCTGCAGCCAGTTCCTGTTCTTCCACACCACTTTGCGATACAGCCCTGCTGGTTATAACTGTAACCAACCAGTCGCCCACAGCAGGGGCAGACAGCAAAACCGGTTTGCCCTGCCAGGACCTGCGGATAGATTTAGCAGCGAACGACAGTGATCCGGAAAGTGGTGTATTGACTGTTACCAATATCAGCGCCCTCAGCAATCCCGCTGCAGGAACCCTGGTGAATAATAATGATGGTACAGTTACTTTCACACCAGCTATGGGATACACCGGTACAGTAACATTTACCTATAAGATGACGGATGATGGCAACAGCCCGCTCAGTTCTTCCAATGCAACGGTGAGCATTACGATTGCCAACGCAGCCAATTCGGCTCCTGTGGCTGTTGACGATGCGGCCGATGCTTCCAACCAGGATGAAACGGTTTATTACAGTGTATTGGATAATGATTCAGATCCCGATGGTAATACATTGGATATCCCGACCATCACTGTACAACCTTTACATGGTACAGCGACTGTACTGCCAAACGGCCTGATACAGTATGTGCCTGATGCGGGATATTTTGGCAAAGACACACTGACTTACCAGGTTTGTGATTATGTATTGAATCCTGCCACTTGCGCAGGCGGATCAGGACTTTGCGCTACCGCAAAACTCTCTTTCAACGTGCATTCAACCGGCATTACTATCAGTGGTAATATCTGGAACGATAAGAATGGGGATATTTCAGAGAATGGTCTTGAATCAAATCCTTCCGGCACTACCTTATACATTACCCTGGCTGACCAGTCAGGCAATGTAATCCAGTCTGTACCGATAGGAGGGGATGGCAGTTACAGTTTCACACAAATCACACCCGGTAATACCTATACGCTCGTTCTTTCCACCACACAGGGTACAAACGGACAACCTGCACCTGCAGCTACATTGCCTGCCGGTTGGGTGAATACCGGTACCAGTCTGCTTGGTGGCACATTCAGCAGTACACCCGGTGTAATCGGGCCACTGGTGTTTGGTTACAGTGATGCACTTGATTTTAAATTCGGTATTGAGCAGTTGCCTTCTACAGATGGAAAGACAGCTAATATCACACAACCTGCGGTGAACACGTACCTGACATTGAATGGCGGCGCCAACCTGCCTGTATTTACCGGTACTGACCCGGAAGACTGCAACAGTGGTTGTGATCTTTCTGCAAAATCAGTTTATTTCACTACTGTTCCTGCAAATGCACAATTGTATTATAATGGCGCACTCGTCAGTGCCGGACAGCAGATTGATAATTTCGATCCAGATTTACTCCAGTTGAAAATTATCAATGCTACACTCGGTACAACCGGTATCAGCTTCCAGTATGCGTATGTGGATGCTGCAGGCTTTAAGGATCCTACACCGGCTACCTATAGTGTAACCTGGCTGAACCCATTGCCTGTTACAGGATTATTCCTCACTGGTTCTTTGCAGAATGATATGAGCAAACTGGTCTGGAAAACAGAAACGGAAACCAATACCATCCGTTTTGAAGTGGAACGCAGCACAGATAATATCCGTTTCAGTGCCGTTGGCCAGTTGCCCGCCGCCGGAAACAGTATTACCAGCCGCAGCTATACTTATTCAGATGATATTTCAACCCTGTACCAGTATCCCGCCGTGTATTACCGCATCCGCCAGCTGGATGTAAACGGACACAGCACCGTCAGTAACATCATCGTAGTGAAACCTGGTATCAAAACCGGTATCAACGTATGGCCTAATCCGTTTGATGGGAATATCAGCGTCAGCATCCAGTCAAATGATGCCTACGAAGGAAAAATAAAAATTGCAGCCCTCAACGGGCAACTCCTGCGTACCTATACACAAACCCTGAAGAAAGGAACTACACAGTTCAATTTAGTGAACCTGGGTAACCTGCCGGCTGGGGTGTATATACTGCGGGTGGAAGATGAAAGCGGAACGATACGGGGATTTGAGAGGGTAGTGAGGAAATAAATACATTTACCACTTCGCTACGCTTCGCGGGCGAGAAAGCAAAAATAACAAAGGGCACAAAGAGTTTACGATACTCTTTGTGCCCTTTGTGTTTTTTCTTAGTGCCATTAGTGGTAAAATATTTAGTCAACAATGCTCCTTCGGATTTTCAAAATTATCCGATTGGTCTTCCCTCGTCGACTCCAAACATTTAAAATCCTTTTCTATTAAAATATATAAGCTTTTGCCATTTCCCAACGGCATTTCATGATCAAACCCCACTCTCGCCTCAGGCCAGTCATGCACCCAGTTCTCCGGCATATACACCGTCATGCAATTGTCTTTATACTCAGCCGTTATCTCATCCGATCCATGCACCGTTTTCAGCGCATAACAAAATACCGAACCGGGGAATTCAGTTTTGTCTTCTATGAATCCTTTTTCTCGGAACTGGCTGACGTCGGATTTGGTGAGGCGGAAGCGGAGGGTGTTGGATTTGATGCGGAGCTTCATGGCGTGTTATAATTTGGGTTAGTATTTTTAATTGGCTTTTAGCTATTGGCTATTGGCTTTTGGCTCAGACGTAAAAGCTGAAAGCAAAAAGGTTTGATTGGTGAGCTAAAGGCTAACGGCCTTTGTTCACGGCTCTTGGCTATTGGCATTTGGCTTGATCGGTAAATACTGAATACGAAAGTTTAAACTTTATTAGCTAAAAGCTAAAAGCCAACAGCTAAAAGCCAGTAGTTAACAATTATGGTTATTTATTACTTTATCCTGACCAGTATACACATTCATCCTTTCAAACCTCACAAACCCACACAACACCATCCCATTCTCCTTCGCCAGTTCCACGGCCAGACTGGAAGGCGCACCCACGCTGGCTACAACCGGAATGGCAGCCATGGAGGCTTTCTGGATCAGTTCGAAGCTGGCGCGGCCGCTCAAAATTAAAATACAATGATGTAAGGGCAATTTTTTATCGAGTAAACACTGGCCGATTAATTTATCGAGTGCATTGTGACGACCCACATCTTCTCGGAGGAGGATGAGATCGCCGGTGGCGGTAAAGAGACCGGAAGCATGGAGTCCGCCGGTTGATTTGAAAATATGCTGCGATTCTTTTAAACGATCCGGCAGGCTGCGGATGAGACTTGCAGAAACGGGCGTATTGTTTTCAATTGTATAGATTGATTTGGCTTTGATCGCATCCAGGCTGGATTTGCCGCAAACCCCGCAACTGGAACTGGTATAAAAATTCCTTTCAGTCATGGATAGGGCAGGGCGGACCTGGTCTTTCACTACAACAGTTATTTCGTTGGGCGTGTCTGTTGTCTGGATAAATGATAAGATGGAATCAGGATGGTCAATAATCCCTTCCGTAAATAAAAAACCGGCAGCCAATGCGGCATCATCACCGGGTGTGCGCATTGTGACCGAAAGATTCATCGTCTCCGGTTTCGATGTCCAGCCCAGTTTGATCAGCAACGGTTCTTCCACAGCCAGCCAGTCGGTATCGGCCGTTTTTTTATCAGCGGCCACACGCCATACCGGTATCTGCTGCTGGTGCTCACTCATAGAATGCTTGCTTTATTTTCAAGATAAGCAATCAGGTCTTCGTGTGTATTTATATTAAGAAAAAAATTCGGGTCGGCTGGTGTATAAGGCGCCACTTCATTGACGCGTATAAAATCCTGGATGGATCGTCCGCCGGATTTATAAAACATATCCAGCTCTTTCAAAGCCATGATCGGATAATACCCGAGCACGGTTTCATAAAAACCGGAATCGGCATTGTAAAATATGGTGAGTTTGCCTCCCTGCAGGTGATCCAGGAATTTCCCGAGTGTTTGTTTATTCACTGCCGGGTAATCACAGGCAACGACTATAAACTCGTCATCGGGAAAATGCCGGTGTGCAGACAGGATGCCTGTCAGCGGACCCGCATTATCATACATCGGTGAATCAAACACCTTTTTCATGTCAGGTTTCAGGAGAGGCTCCTGCGTTTTTTTACAGGATAAAACGGCCTTACCCAGCAATCCTTCCAGCACTGAATATAAAAATTGGTATTGCGGCTGCCCGTGAAAGTTCAGCAGGCCTTTTTCCTGTCCCAAACGGCTGCCGGCGCCCCCGCAAAGAATTAGTCCGGTCATTTTTTGTACAGTTTGTTCCTCTTAAAGTTAGTGCAAAACAATTTCAGAAAACCTGACTTGAACGATTCAGGCCGAATTCATTACTTTGGGGCATGAAGCAGGCTTTTTTTTATGGTTCGTCCCCGCTCACGGTGCAAAAAGCGATTGCGCTGGCCAACGGTGAGCTGGCGGGCAAGCTGGATGCAGCCACGATGGACCGGATCCGCAAAGGATTTGAGCATGTACAGGCCATTGTGGCCAACGATAAAGTAGTATATGGCGTAAATACCGGTTTTGGCATTCTGGCCAACACACATATTTCAAAAGATGATACCGCTACGTTGCAGTATAAAATCCTCCAGAGCCACAGCGTGGGTGTGGGCGATCCCATTCCGCTGCAGGTGGCCAAGCTGATGCTGATCACCAAAGTGCAGGCGCTGAGCCAGGGTTACAGCGGGGTGCAGCCGGCTACGATTGAAAGGATTTGCTGGCATATTGACAACGATATTATTCCCGTGGTACCGGAAAAGGGGAGTGTGGGGGCCAGCGGCGATCTTGCCCCTTTGGCGCATTTATTCCTGCCATTAATCGGATTGGGAGAATGTTTTTATGAAGGCCGCCGGATACAATCCACCGAATTGCTGAACCAGTTTGGTTTATCACCCATTGCACTCGGGCCGAAAGAAGGTTTGGCACTCATCAACGGCACACAATTCATTTTAAGTTTCTCGGTGAAAGCTGTGCAGCGGATGCATAACTGCCTGGAAGCGGCTGATATCATTGGCGCAATGAGTCTGGAAGCATTAACCGGCACCAAAGCACCGTTTGATGAAAGATTACATGCATTAAGGCCTTTCAAAGGCAACCAGCTGGTGGCGCAGCGGCTGCGCATGATACTGGATGATTCTGATATCATGCAATCGCATGTGGATTGCGGCCGGGTGCAGGATCCTTATTCATTAAGATGTATGCCGCAGGTGCATGGTGCTTCCCGCAATGCCTGGCTGCATTTAAAAGAACTGACAGAAATAGAACTGAACGCAGTCACTGATAATCCCATCATATTCGGACCCGATGATACCATCAGTGGCGGCAATTTCCACGGGCAACCGCTGGCGCTGCCGCTGGATTACTGCTGTTTTGCCGCTTCTGAACTGGGCAATATCGCCGACCGGCGCTGTTATTTATTACTGGAAGGCAAATGGGGATTACCCATGCTGCTGATGAAAGATGTGGGATTGAATTCCGGTTTTATGATTCCGCAGTACACGACGGCCGCTTTAGTCACCGAAAACAAAACACTGTGTTTCCCGGCGAGTGCGGACAGTATTCCAACTTCTCTTGGCCAGGAAGACCATGTGAGTATGGGTTCCATCAGCGGGCGCAAACTGAACCGCGTACTGGATAACCTCGAATATATTTTAGCGATTGAATTATTAAGTGCCTGCCAGGCGATTGAGTTCCGCCGGCCACTGAAAAGTTCGGCGCTGATAGAGTTTGCGCATGATGCAGTGAGGAAGCAGGTGAGTTTTGCGGCGGAGGACAGGATCTTTGCGGAGGATATTAATGCGGTGGCGGGGATGATCAAGGATTTTTCATTTGTGAAGAAAATAGATGCCTTTGCAAATGGGAAGGGGATTAAACTGAATGAAAAGTATGAAGAATTTGAAGT
>JADKJV010000024.1 GCA_016720825.1 Chitinophagaceae bacterium
ACATTAAAAGTGTTGTGCTCTACCAACTGAGCTAAGAGATCAACCTTTCCTTCTTCCGGTGCTTCCGGAATTGGGAGTGCAAAAATACAGGTATGGGGCTTTTTTGCCAAAACTTTTTCAGGGAATTGTCCACAGAATATTCCTGTTTTTCAGGACTTAGGGGCGATTTTCACCCTCCGGGGTTTTGCGGAGGGTTTCCAGCCATCCAACCAGGCGGTTCAGCATCTCTAAATAGGGACCCGTCCGGCCATGTTCGGTCTCCAGATTTACATACCGCCGGCCAATCTGACCAAAATACACACTCAGCGAACCGTCTTTTTTTACTTTTTTCATTATCCTGGCAGATGGCATTATAGCCAAAGCCTGACATAGCACTGTAAATAGCAGTATCTGTGGTGAAAAATATATCATCAATGTCCTGGAGACTGTCGCAATAAACAAACATCGCATCCTTCGCACGTTCATGTCCCGGCATATATGATTTTACGGAATAAGCTTCATCCGTATTATTATGAAGTGCAATTACACAATGCGTGCTGTCAGGGATCAGCGTTAGGAATTCCTGGGCAAACTGGTCAATCATCTTCACTGCCTGGGGATGGTAACGGCGGTTCTCCCTTAACGTTTGTTCAATACCCGCCCGGGAGTAAATCCGGTTGGGATCAAACCGGTAAGTCTGTCCCTGCAGGCGGAATGATATCACCCGCTGGTCATTATTTTCAATCTTAATTAAAGTGCCGCCCTGCTGCTCTAAAACCACCAACGCCGCATCCACCGATGAGTTTTCATTATCGTGCAGGTTGATATACACAATGCCGTTGGCCGGACCGAACTGGAGTATTTTAACCGGCAGCCGCCTGTCGCCAATTGTAAAGAAACGGGTTTGCTCCACCGGCCTGTATAATGCCGTACTGCTCATTTCCGTCTGCAGCGGCTGTGCCTGGAGGGTGGTCCATGCGAGTATAGTTAACAGAATAAGGCTGGTTCGTTTCAATGGGCTTGTTTGGGTAAAGTTATATGGAAAAAAGGCTTGTTTTATACATGTCAGCGGGTATTTATTAAATGGTGGATACCCGGTGCATTTCCATAAACTGGAACAGGTGGAATTTATTGTGCGAAATGGAAAATGAAATGCATTCCGGGGTAACGGTTAAAGTTCATCCCTTTTTATTACCCCGGACTGAAGTCCGGGGCAATAGCCCTGACATGATTACCCGCCAGATTAAATCATGCAAGAGTTAATAGAAACCTGGTTTTTGATGTCGTTCACTGTTCTGGAAATACTTCTGGGGCTAAAGCCCGCAAGCTACTGCCAGCTGAATCCTGTAATACTTGGAGTGGAGAAAAACGTACCCGGGCTTAGCTAAATAGAAAAGTTTATTTGGAGAAAGGCGCTGAATAAATTGATTATTCCGGAGCATTAAATGCATTAACCGGTGTGGTGGTTGCCCGGACTTCAGTCCGGGGTAGCGGTAAAGTTCATCCCTTTTTATTACGGACTGAAGTCGGGGCAAGCCAAAACATGATTACCCGCCAGATTAAATCATGTAAAGAGTTAATAGAAAACCTGGTTCTTGATGTCGTTCACTGTTCTGGAAATACTTCTGGGGCTAAAGCCCCGCAAGCTACTGCCAGCTGAATCCTGTAATACTTGTTTTACAGTAAAAAATATAGTGGAGAAAAACGTACCCCGGGCTTTAGCCCGCTTCGAAAGCTAAATAGAAAAATTTATTTGGAGAATGAAGCTGCATAAATGATAATTCCGGAGCATTAAATGCATTTACCGGGGTGACAGTTGCCCCGGACTTCAGTCCGGGGTAAAAAAATAACAGGAAATGTATTATCAGGAAAGCTCCTCAATCATCGTCTCCATCAGTTTCCCAGCCAGCATTTTCTCTGCCAGTTTAATCATATTGACAAATGCCCTTGATTCGGAGATCCCATGACCGATAATAACAGGTTTGGCAACACCCAGCACCGGTGTGCCGCCGTAATTTTCAAAATTGAACCGCTCAAAATATTCATCCTGTAATTTCCTTTCGCGGGCGATCTCATGTAATGACTCAGCCATCTTCAGCAGGATGTTCCCGGTGAATCCGTCACAAACCATCACATCGGCCTTATCATGCAGGATGTCGCGGCCTTCTATATTCCCAATAAAATGGATATGCTTGTTTTCTTTCAGCAGGGGGTAGGTGGCCTTGGCCAGCATATTACCCTTGCCTTCTTCTTCGCCCACATTGATCAGCGCCACACGCGGCTTTTCAATGCCTAAAATCAATTTTGCATACACCGTACCCATAATAGCAAACTGGTTCAGGTGTTCAGGTTTGCAGTCGGCATTCAAACCCACATCCAGCAATAAACCAGAGCCGCCATGCACCGAAGGCATGATCGTGGAAATGGTTGGCCTGATTACGCCCTCAAGTGCTTTAATACTGAACAGGGAACCCACCAGCATCGCGCCGGTGTTGCCGGCACTGATAAATGCATCACAGCCACCCGTGGCTAATGCTTTAAATCCTTTTGAAATTGAAGAATCCGGTTTGGATTTGAGTGCAGCTGTCGGATGTTCATGCATCCCGATCACTTCACTGGCATGAATCATCACGATCCGGTTTTCAGGAATGGCATATTCATCCAGTAAAGGACGAACAAGGGCTTCATCACCCGTCAACACCAGTTTCACTGCATCATGCCCTTCATCAAGGAATTGCCGGATGCCTTTCACTGCTTCTGCCGGGGCATAATCGCCGCCCATCATGTCAATGCCGATATTCATACTGCTGGTTCCAGGATAAATGTGAATGACTGAATGATATAACCGGTAACTAAGTTAGGCATATCAGCACAAAACGGGTGTGCTGTATGCAAATTCTCTGCAAAATGGGAGAGGTACAAAAACTAAAATTCCAAATCCCATTACAGCCCTGAAGCAGCAATGGATTTTGGAATCTTGTACAATGAAAAAAGCCTGGGATTATTTACCCGGTGCTTTTTCGGCAACCAGTTTGCCTTTATAGTACAATTTGCCCTCGCTCACGTGTGCGCGGTGGCGTACATGTGTTTCACCGGTCTGGCTGTCGGTGGTAAGGGTGGCTTCTGTAGCCTTATAATGTGTTCTGCGTTTGGCACTGCGCTGCTGACTGTGCCTGCGTTTGGGATTTGGCATAACTCAACTATTAAAAAGGTTATTCTAAGTCTTTAAATTTATCCAATCCTTTCCAGATTGGGTTCTCTTTCGGTTTTTCCGGGATTTCCGATTCCAGTTTTTTCAGCACTTCAAGGGCGGCCGGGTTGCAATAAGGGCCATCCATTTTATCAAGACCGCAGCTTTTCTGCATCGGAATGCTCAGGTTGATAAATTCATAAATCCAGTTGGCTACATCAAAATGGCTTTCGCCACGGCTGATATAATACACATCCGGATCTTCTTCCTGCTCATTCATCAGTTCCGGTTCCTCTACCATCTTCACTGTGATGTTGAATTCATCCCAGAGTTCCAGTGGTAACCGGCTGTTGCAACGGTCGCAGTTCACTTCCAGTTTCCCGCCCACCTCAAATTTAAGCATCATAAAACTGCTTTTCTTGTCGATGTGCAGTTTGATGTCGGCGTGGCAGTTACTGAAATCCTGCTGTTGAAATGCTTCAAAGAACCTATCATCTATCACGTAGCTGAACTCGTGAACCCCGGGTTTTAACCCCACAAAAGCGATCTCGAACTCCCGGCGGCGGCTCATGTCTCAACTTTTTAAAAGAGTGTGCAAAGGTAGGGGATTTATTGGATTGTTGGTGGCGAAAATTGGATTATTTTCGCCCATAATCCGGGTCTTAACCCCCTGAACCTGAACACATTTAAAATTTACCCACTTTGCAAGCCCTTTTGGCCCGAATATTTACCCGTTTAATGAAAAGCCGCAGCTGGGTTATTCTCATCGTGCTAACCATCCTCATTAAGTGGGCTTCCTGGTATCCGGGATGGGTGGAACGAAATTACAGCAATGGCGTTTACCCCGCCATGGCCAGGCTCCAGCGCATCCTGTTTGGCTGGCTTCCGGTAAGTATCGGTGACCTGTTTTATGGCTTTCTCTGCATCGTAGTGATTTATAAGACATGGAAACTGATCCGCGCCATATATAAAAAGCAGGTGAACCGGCAGTATTTCAAAACAGGGTTGCAGCAGTTCTTCTTTTTCATCCTGTTTATGTATGTTTTTTTTAACCTGTTCTGGGGACTGAATTATAACCGTAAAGGAATCGCTTACCAGCTTGGATTGGATGTAAAAACCTACTCGCTGAAAGACCTCGATACTTTGACTACCGTTATCCAGCAAAGGCTGAATTATTATGCAGGCTTTGTAACCGAAGCCCAGCGTGATTCATTCAACAATAAAAAAAGGTTGTTTAACAGTGCCGTAGATGCATATGGGGAAGTGGCCAAAAAATATCCCTTCCTGGCGTATGGGACAAAATCAGTAAAACCATCTATCTACAGTTATCTCGGAAATTACCTGGGCTTCCAGGGTTATTATAATCCATTCTCCGGTGAAGCACAGGTGAACACAACCGTTCCCCGTTTCCTGGAACCTTATGTAACTACCCATGAAATTGCACATCAGCTCGGTTATGCCCGGGAGAATGAAGCCAATTTTGTAGGATACCTGGCCTGCCGGTATTATGAGTCAAGCGCATTCAGGTATTCGGTGTACCTCGATATGTATAATTATTCCCTCAGTGAAATCATACGTCGCGATACGGCACGCTATGATTCTTTCCAGCGCAAAGCCCATCCCCAGGTACGTAAGGACCAGAAAGAATTCCGCGATTTCTACCGCCGTTATAACAATCCCTTACAGCAAATTGTGATGTGGGGTTATGGCTATTTCCTCAAAGCCAATAACCAGCCCGCAGGCAAAAGATCTTACAATGAAGTAGTGGCCTGGCTGGTTGCTTATTATAAGAAGTTTGGGGTGGAAGCGCTGTGATCTAATGTGCCAATTAGCCAATTAGCCAATTAGCCAATGTGCCAATTTGCTAATTAAACGATGTAACAATGGGTTTACACTCGTAGCTCATATGTGGAATTTGAAAGAAGGTTTGATTGTTGTCAAATAACTGTTCAGACCCGAATACCTATCAGCGGTTCAGTTGCCAGATGGTGAAATTGAGGATGCTGGCGAAGCTTACCCAGGAAATATAAGGTACCAGTAACCAGGCGGCTGGTTTGCTGATGCGGGCCACGGCGAAAATGGTTAAGAGGATAGCAATCCAGAGAACCCCAAGCTCAACCATCGCCCATCCGATTTCGTGCATGGAGAAAAAAATCAGGGACCAGAAAAAATTAAGTACCAGTTGAAACAGGAATAAAATGAATGCCGTTTTCCTGACTGACTGACTGGCGGGTTTTGTAATGATCAGGTAGAAACAAATCCCCATCAGGATGTAAAGGGCTGTCCATACCGGGCCAAATATCCAATTAGGCGGATTCCACGCAGGTCTGTTAATAGTCGTATACCATTCAGTCACATTCCCAGCCGTAAATAATCCGCTTACCGCCCCTATAGCCACTGTCAATAATATACAAAGTGCCAGTTTTAGTGAATTGCTCATAACTGACAAACAAATACAAGCGGGAATTGTTTGTCATCTTAACACTTGTTGGCTGGTAGCTGGGTGAAGGAAGCAGGGGGCAGGTGGCAGGTGGCAGGTGGCAGGGGGCAGGTGGCAGGAAGCAGGAAGCAGGTGGCAGGTAGCAGGTGGCAGGATTCAGGTAACGGGTTACGCTGTTCAATTTTAGTGAATTATTCCCCCTTTGGGGGACGAATTTCAAACTGCTTCAAAATGAAACGACCAGGTGGCAGGTGGCAGGAAGCAGGGGGCAGGTAGCAGGTTACAGGATTCAGGTAACACGTTACGCCGTACAATTTTTGTGCATCATTCCCCCTTTGGGGGACGAATTTCAAACTGCTTCAAAATGAAACGACCAGGGCCGGATGCAGGTAGCAGGAAACTGGTAACTGGTAACTGGCAACTGGTAACTGGCAACAGGTAACTGGTAACATGTAACAGGTTACGACATTTCTCACATTTCCACATTCTCACATTTGCACATTGACAAATTTGCACATTGGCAAATTGGCAATTGTTACATTAGAAGCTGTTTTTCCACATCATACTCTCCACCGGCTTATCCGGCTGGTTAGAATACTTCGAGTTCTTCTTCTGGTTGTAAGCAATTTCAATAGGTCCTTCCACGGGGAAATAAATAAGCTGTCCGATCGGCATGCCTTTGTACACTTTAACCGGCTGCTTCACGGATATTTCCAGTGTCCAGTTGCCGCAGAACCCCACATCACCTTTACCGGCTGTGGCGTGTATGTCAATACCCAGCCGCCCTGTGGATGATTTCCCTTCGAGAAAGGGAACATGCGCATGTGTTTCGGTGTATTCTTCGGTTACGCCGAGATAAAATATATGGGGGTATAAAACGAATCCTTCATCGGGGATATCGAAGCATTCAATTTCATTATGCTTTTTGGCATCCAGTAAATGTTCCTTGTATGAGGCCAGGGTTTTACCCAGGTGCACATCATAGGAATTACTGCCGAGGCATTCCCGGTCATAGGGTTTGATAAGGATTGTGCCTTTATTGATTTCTTCGAGTATGCGTGTGTCAGATAAAATCATGGTTCATTTTTTTGCATCGTATCTTAGCCCGGGCAAATTAAAGTGGAATCAGGTAAGCATGCCGGTTTTTTTTCAACATCAAATCAACGATCACCCGACTGGGGTCTGGAAGATTGAGGAAACAGAGGCTTTCTTCAAAGATAATGTGCCACTGCACCGCGAAGTGACCCATCCCCATAAAAGATTACAGCACCTGGCCGGGCGATTCCTCCTCCGTTACCTTTTCCCCGATTTCCCTTACGAACTCATCCAAATAGCCGAAACCCGTAAACCCTATTTACCGGGGGAAGAATACCATTTTTCCATATCACACAGCGGGGATTATGCCGCCGCTATCGTCAGCCGGAATAACCGGGTAGGTATTGATGCCGAACTGGTGCGGGAACAGGTAGGCAGGCTGATCCCCAAATTCCTTTCAGATAACGAAAAAGAACATTTATACAGGGGCAGTATACTGGAACAGGCAACGTTGTACTGGACCGCCAAAGAATCAGTATTCAAATGGTATGGTCTGGGTGGCGTTGATTTCAGGGAAGATATCTTACTGCAGCGTGAACTGGAAGGCCTGCAGGTCATTCCCTGTTTTTTTACGAAAACAGCCATTGACCTCGATATCCATTACAGGCGCTTCGACCATTTATACCTGGCCTGGATTGTATCATGATTCTTCGCCATTGCCTTCTGCTTCTTCTGACCCCGGCAGTAATAATTCAATTTCTTTGCCCGCGATACCCAGAATCGACCCCTGAACCTGAACAGCATTCAGCATGATTTTTTCCAGCTGTTTCTCGCGCGCTTTCCAGAGTTTCTCCATTTGTTCTCTTTCTTTGAGGATGGATATTTTCATGCCCATAAATCCTTCGCCGATCGCCTTCCATTGTTCGGAAAATTCGCGGCTGGTGAGATAATCGTAGAGCATATGCATTTTATCGCCCCGGTTCTCCTGGCTTTTATTGGCCTGACTGATTTTGATAATACCATCCCGGATCAGCATCACTACGGCTTTTACCTCTGCAAATGAACAAATCCAGATGCCGTCTTTCTCCCCAAACTGTTTCATGTCTTTAGGAAATGTTTGTGTAACCAGCAGTGCCACATCCGCACCCTGACTCCGCATATCGGCTTTCAGTTTTTCAATCCATTCGCTGGAAAATTCACGGGTACGTTTGCTCTCATAAATGATTTTGCCGCATTCTTGTGCGAGATTATTGCGCACTGTTTGAATGCAATCTGCACCACGCACTCCTTTGCCCACTTCAGTAACCAGGTCAAACGGGAATGTGGTCCGCAGCATTTCTTCCAGCGCCAGTTCCTGGGCTTCTCCCTGTAACTGCATGGAACCCTGTTCAGCCCTGCGTTTCATTTCTTCCGCCAGTTTTTTCTGGGCTTCCAGTTTCTCTTCCATTTCTTTCAGCCTTAACTGGAACTCGGTTTCTTTAGCCTGGTTGCGTTCTTCTTCCAGTTTGCGTATTTCCTTGGACAATGTTTCCCTGGCTTCATTCAGTTTTTTCTGAACAGATAATTCCAGCTCTTCTTCTTTATTCTTCAGTTCCTGTTCTTTTTTCATGATATCCAGCTGCTGCTGCCTGGCCTCTTTCAGCTTGGCTTCATTTTCTGTATTGTTCTTTTCCAGCATCAGCAGCTTATTTTCATAATCAGCCGAAATGTTTTTACGGATAGAATCTTCCATCTGCTGCTGCATGCGCTTTTTCTCTTCTTCCAGTTTGGACTGGAATTCTTCTGTTTTCTTTTTTTGCCAGTCAGCCGCCTGGCTGCGGAGTTCGCGCTGCACTTCATCCCGGATTGCATCGTTGGGTTCGAATGAGTGACCGCAGTTGGGGCATTTTATTTCAGTAGCCATGTCTGGAATTTGTTCAAATCTACAAAAAGGGGAGGCAAAGAGGGGCTGGGTTTTACCACAAAGGGCACAAAGAAATACACAAAGCGCACAACGAAGTTAGTCTTAGTGTCCTTTGTGTATTCCTTTGTGTCCTTTGTGGTAAAATTAAAAGCCTTCAACTTTCGTTGAAGGCTTGTGCCTGGATCGG
Organism: Chitinophagaceae bacterium; assembly: GCA_016720825.1. GTDB lineage: Bacteria > Bacteroidota > Bacteroidia > Chitinophagales > Chitinophagaceae > JJ008. The sequence continues at coordinate 8,735 of JADKJV010000024.1, forward strand.
AGTTGAACCGATACTCGCATTGCTGCAAACAGGATTTTAAGTCCTGCGTGTCTACCAATTCCACCACCAGGGCTGAGAAGGGTTCAAAAATTCAACAGAACCTTTCAAAAAAAAATCCCTCCACCAGAGGAGGAAGGATTGAAGAGCGGAAGACCGGGCTCGAACCGGCCACCCCGACCTTGGCAAGGTCGTGCTCTACCAAATGAGCTACTTCCGCTTCCGCTATTACCCGCCGTAGCTTCAGCGAAGGCGGGTATTACCCACCGTAACTGTAGCGAAGAAGGTCTTACCTGCCGTTGCTTTAGCGAAGGCAGGCGTGATTAAAAGAACTTTTGGGGACGCAAAAATAAGGCTTCAGCCCTTTTTAAAAAAATTTTATCCCTTTAATTATTTGTATTTGGGAGTGTACAGGGTGCTTTCCTGCACATTCACATCAGGTTTGCTGAATCTTTTGGTTGACAGCATGTAACAACCGCCGAAAACGAATGCTACGATACATGCAACCTGGAGGTAGAATAAAAAACCTGAAGAGGAGACCCAGTTATGCGTAAAATCCTTGTCCTGGATTTTAGCTAATTCCTGATGGTATTCCTGTGTATTATCCATATTCCTGTTTTGTGGTGCAAAAATAAGGGGAAGAGCATGATATTTCACGCTGATTTACACACAATTTCACTGAAAAATTTTTTCTTCCCCAGGAAGTGGATCCGGACCAGGTTCTTCTTAAAAAAGCCCTGCAGCCGCCCTTTACGGGTAGGCGGGAACACACTTTTACCCCTGTAAAACACTTGGAAAGCATGATCCGGTTATTCCGGAAATTCAGGTAGGTCTTCAGCGAATTCCCCCTGGGCAGGGTACCCCCGCCGATGTGATATACGACAGAAGCCGGACAGGAATAAATCTGGTATCCGCTGAGCTGTATCCGCCAGCATAAATCAATTTCTTCCTGATGGGCGAAAAAATATTCATCAAAACCTTTCACTTCATGGAAAACAGAGGCACGTATAAATAATGCAGCGCCGCTGGCCCAGAATATGGGTTCTGTCTGGTCATACTGCCCATGGTCTTCTTCCGTTACATCAAAAATCCTTCCTTTCGCAAACGGATAACCATACTTATCCAGCCAGCCACCCGCAGCACCGGCATATTCAAATGTCTTTTTATCCTTCCACGAAAGGATTTTAGGCTGGCAGGCAGCAATGGTCTTGTCTTTTTCCAGCAAGGCCAGCATCGGTTCAAGCCAACCCGGTACTACTTCCACATCTGAATTCAGTAAAACATAATATTCCGATTCCACCTGTTGCAAAGCCAGGTTGTAACCACGGGCAAATCCATGATTCTTATCAAACCTGATCAGCCTGACTGAAGGATAATTAGCCTGCAGGAAGGCTATTGAGTCATCGGCTGAGCCATTATCGGCTACCACCACTTCCATTTGCGGATACCCGGATTGCATCAGCACAGGGAGGAACTGTTCCAGGTAATTCCGGCCATTCCAGTTCAGGATTACAACGGCGATTTTGGGCAACTGACTCAATACGTCTGGTTAATTTTTCCAAAAATAAGGGATGCTCATGATTCTGCAGGTCTTTTGAATGAATATGATTATTTCCAATCAGCAATGACCGGTTTCTCCTTTATTACCGGTTCTAATTTGTATTTTTCAGGCTGATTCAAACAAATAAATTGATCCGGCAGATATTACAATGGAGAACTTTACTGGCACTGGTCGCCATCAGCATCGTAACCGGTACCATTTTCTATTCCCGCTACCTGGCCCATAAAATCGCCGGCGAAGAAAAGCAAAGAGTGGAACAATGGATCGAGGCCGGTAAATTTATTATTAAAGCAGGGCCTGATACGGATATCGGACTCGCCACACTGATCCTCGCGGAAAATAAAACAATCCCCATTATTGTAACGGATGAAAAGGACAGCGTAATTGAACACGTTAACCTCGATTCCTCCCGTGCTGCCGGTAACCCTTCTTATGTGCAGGGAAAACTCAGCACCTACCGGTCGGCCAATAACGTTATCATCTGGAGTGATCCGCAGAACCCCCAGGTAAAGAATAAATATTACTATGGCAATTCACGCCTGCTGGATGAAGTGCGTTATTATCCCATCATCCAGCTGGTGATCGTAGCCCTGTTTATCCTGATCACCCTCATTTCACTGCGCAGCAGTTACCGTTCCGTACAAAACCAGGTATGGGCTGGCATGGCTAAAGAAACGGCACACCAGTTAGGCACCCCTGTTTCTTCACTGGAAGGATGGGTGGAAATGCTCCGTGAAAAACCGGAAAACGAAAAAATTGCACACGAACTCGAAAAAGATGTGAACCGGCTCAGGCTCGTTTCTGACCGCTTCGGAAAAATCGGTTCCACCCCGCACCTGGAAGAAACAGACCTGGTGCAGCAGATCCGCGCCATGGTGGACTACATGAAAAAAAGAGCCACCGGGAAAATCATTTTCAATGTGCTTACCCACGATCACCAGGTAATTACGGCCAGGATTTCACCCCCGCTTTTTGACTGGGTTATTGAAAACCTTTTAAAAAATGCCCTGGATGCCATGGAAGGCAAAGGCAGCATCACGCTGGATATTATTGAAGATAAAAAGACAGTCCATATAGATATTACCGACTCCGGCAAAGGCATCAGCAAACAGAATGTCGCCCGCGTTTTCAAACCCGGATTTACCACCAAAAAAAGGGGCTGGGGGCTGGGTCTCTCCCTGAGCCGCCGTATTATCGAAACATACCATAAGGGGGAAATCTTTGTAAAACACTCTGAACTGGGCAAGGGAACCACCTTCCGGGTAGTGCTCCAAAAATAAAAGGATAAAATTTTTCAACTGCTTTTTTCGCTTTACATTTGCCGTCCCTTCTGCGGAAGGGAACCAAAACCAACTGCGATGCCCGGGTGGTGAAATTGGTAGACACGCCACTTTGAGGTGGTGGTGCCTTAACCGGTGTGCTGGTTCGAATCCAGTCTCGGGCACAAGCCTTCAACGAAAAGTTGGAGGCTTTTTTTTACCACCCGCCTCCGCTTCGCTACGGCGGGCATGCAAAGTGCACAAAGATTAATACCCGTTCATTGTGTCCTTTGTGCACTTTGCCTGCCCGCGACAATAAAAGAAGTTTAGACAGGCTATTTTTTTTCGAGTAATTTTTTAAGCAGGTTATTCAGTTCATCAATTTGCTTTTGCAGGGTTTCAATGACCAGTTGCTGCTCCTGGATCGCTTTTATAGCCACTGTACTAAACCCGGCATAGTTCATTTTATAAACATCATTTGATTCGTTATAGCTCACTAATTCCGGAAAGAGTTTATAAGTTTCCTGTGCCATCATGCCAATTTGTACTTGTTCCTTTGACTGCTGCCAGTTAAAATGATAATAACTGGGTCTGAGCTGCATGAGTAATGGCAAAACCGGCTTCATGGACTGAATATCTTTTTCAAACGGATATCACTAATGGCCGTGAATGCGCCAGTTACATCATCAATGTCTGCCACTTCAACATTGGCGTTATTAAAAAAAGTAAGATTATTATCTCCGCTGGCTGAATACAACCGCCACTTATTCCCATCAGCGCTGTTTTCCAGCATCAGTCCGCCACTACTGCCATGTCTGATATGCAGGTTGGCTAAAGGAGCATCCGTACCAATACCGGTATTGCCACTTTTTAAAACCACCATGGCATTGCTTAAGTTACCGAGGTCGCCATTACCGATAATAAATAAAGGGGTTGTACTTGTGACGGCAATTTGCGGGCTTGCTAGTACAGGGTTATTATACATACCCAGTGCGGTACCGGCAAAGCCTCTGGATGAATTTTGATATCCTATAGCAGTGGATAAGCTGCCGCTGGCAATGGTCGTATGTCCCATGGCAGTTGAAGTATTTCCACTGGCATTTGTATTGTAACCTAATGCCAGCGAACTGGGGCCGCTGGCATTGGTGCTTTGGCCCAATGCCATGCTGGCCACTCCGCTGGCAACTGTATTATAACCTATAGCCGAAGCAGCTGCGCCACTGGCGATTGTAGTATAACCGATCGCCGTTGAATAACTGCCTTGCGCTGCTGAATAATATCCTGCTGCTGTTGAATAATCCCCTGCTGCATCGGTATTCTTCCCTAAAGCAGTGGAAGTATTTCCTTCTGCTTTAGCACTTTGCCCTACAGCCACTGAGTAATCGCCGGTGGCTGTAGTAAACGAACCGATCGCCGTGGATGAATAACCGCTTGCTATTGGAAATTCACCCATAGCCGTAGAATAATATCCCTTTGCCGGGTTACTGATAAGTCCACTTCTGAAAGCGCCTGATTTTGTATCAAAAAAAGTGCTTTGCCGGCGTAGTTATTTACATCTGGCAACGACTGACTATTATCATACAAACGGCGGAACAGCAATGAAAACCCGCTGCCCACACTGGCATCTGCATTGCTTTTAAAAATAATATACAGTGACCCAAGCGGGGAATTAAATATCCATTTACCTGTTGTGGTGTAGTTGTTGCCCACCGCGAGCAAGGTAACATAGCCTTGTGATTCACTGATAAATAATGAATCCCCGGTGCCGAGCTGCATACTTTCAGCAGTTATTTCAATACCGAAACAACCGGGAAAATTGTAATCAATAAATGCATTTGCCAGTGTATTGGCATTATAATTCCCAGATGGGCCGCCGGGATCATAAATCCGGCCGGTGGAATCTGTGGCTGCAAATGATATTGTAGCGGCATTCACCATCGTTTTTGTTTGAGCCACTGCAGGTGATGAACTTGTTGCAGCTGAAGGGGTGTTTACCAGCAGGTTTCCGTTGATGTGCAGTTTGTTAGTTGGCTCGGGAGTGCCAATACCGATGTTTTGTGCCTGCAGGTGATTTAATAAATGAATAGCAATAAGCAGTACGATTATTTTCTTCATTTGTTTGATTTTAGCACTGAGAAAATTTATTTAGTGAAAACTTTCATTTCAGCCGGTATGAAACATTGCTTAATTTATTTTACTCCTTATATATTATAAAAGAGAAGCCGCAGTCCTCCTCACTCCAAAACCCTGCATTTTGAATTAAAGAAGTGAAGCATGGGGTTGCGCAGGCCGGGTTTGTGTAGTTTACATGAGGCTTCGTGGTTTGGATGAGAAAGCCTCCGTCGGTATCTATATCCCAACCTGCCATATAATGTCCAAAAGAAGTGACCGGGGAAATAATCATTACATAGTTATCCCGGTTGACATACACATTCGCCTCAGCAGTAAGCACCAGTTTGTAGTTGCCATTACTTACATGCTGCACATAAAAGTTTCCGGTGCCGGAAAGAACAGTGCCACCAGTATTCACTTTTCCATAAGCTATTGGAAGCAAATCTGCATTAGTGCTTAGTGGCAGGTTCCTGTATAATTGTGAAGCTGGTGTAATAGTGATTTTTGCACCCAGCCACAAAGCACCTCCATCAGACTGAAAATAAAGCGCTGCAGCAGTACCATTGTTCCGGGCTTGTATTTCATTATTGTCAAACGCTACATTAAGTCCATTGGTGACACCTAACTGGAGATAGCCGCCACCAGCCGCTGTTACATCGGTGCCAACTGAAATATGCAGTTTTGTATCTGGAGCAAATGTGCCAATGCCAATATTGCCAGCGGGGGCCACGGTCAAACGGTCAACACCGTTTGTCCGGAGGTATAAATTACCGGTTAAGTTACCGGGCCATGTACCCACTCTTACATTCACACCTTCTGCACCTACAAACCCCTGCAGTGTTCCGTTATTGACGAATGAAAGCCACGGGTATGTATTTTCTTCCAGCCTGATCCTTCCTCCGTTAACATGTAGTTTGTCAGAAGGGGTAACAATACCTATGCCTACATTTTGTGCACAAAGCTGATGGGCAAGAAAGAATACAGTAATAATTGTCAATGTCTTTTTCATTACTCAGATCTTTTTTATAATGAATCTAATTCAACCAGTAATTGCAACAGTTTCCCCTTTTTAATATCATCGCAAAAAAACTTCATTGCCTGCGGTACTATCATTGTATTCTGGTCAGTTATTTGGGCGATGGGCTGTTGCCGGTTGGGCAGGTATACAAACTGCAGCCAGCCGGCAAAATCTTCCCCGGTAGCGATTTTTTGTTTTGAATAATCATTGACCCAGCCGGGGGTGATTTTTTTATACAGGCCCAGCCTTTTCATTTCTGCGATTATTTCCGCTATTTTTTCTTCTAGATTGGCAGTGCTTGTCATTCACCGGATTTGAAGGAATAAATCTATTTTACCGGTACGTTTCCTGGCAGGCATAAAAAGCCACAGGCATTTTAGTTTAGAGAGCGGGGTTTCTGTTTATAAAACGGTAGCTTTGATTGAGAAAATGGTTAAACCACTATGAACCGCCGGCTTATTTTTGTTATACTTGAACATAGCATTTTCATATAACTTTCGTTTTTGCTGCTTGCTGTACATAGCATGCTGTTTTTCCTTATACCTAAACGGCCAGTCGTCCTACCACATCAGCACGGCACAGGGGCTGCAGACAAATGCAATTACCGATATTACACGGGATCGTAATAATAATATGTGGATTGGCTCTTACAACGGATTGTATAAACATGAAGGGGCAGTTATAAAACCGTTTGTAATTACCGGTAAAGGCAAAAGTGACATCAGCGGACTTGAAATGCACAGTGTGCTGGAAGACAGGCTCGGGTTTATATGGACAGGTACCACCAATGGACTGGATAAAATAAACCCCTATACCTACGAAATCACGCATTACCCCATTCGCAACAAAGACAGCAAGTCCAGTTTTGTAGGATATATCTATTCTGTATTTCAGGATGATGAAGACTATTTATGGATATGCACAGATGTTGCGCTCTACCGGATGAACTATACAACCGGTGATTACTCAGCCATACCTGTAAATGAAACAAAAAACGGGATATTGGCTATTAATGTAGGTTATAACACCGGCATAAAAACGGGAAAGGGAATCTGGATTAGCACCTACAACGGAATGGTTTACTACGAATATGCCAGCAAGGAATTTTATCACCGGTATCACAATCCGGATCACAACCCGGTTTTTAACCTGCTTCAGTTAAATGGCAAACGTTCTCAAAGCGACATGGAAGCAGATGGCAATGGCAATATCTGGTTTGTGGCTAACGCCGGTTTGTTGGCATGCTACAACTGGAAAACAAACAAATTAGATACTTTTTCTTTTCAGCACCCTGCCACAGCATGGTATTGCTGCTATTCTGTAAAAACCGATGGACATGGCAATGTATGGATTGGATTCCGGCAGGGAGGCTTGCTGCATTTTGATGTAACGGCAAAAAATTTACACCAATAGTATACAAGAGAAGAAACAGCCTCATCAGCAGTAATTATATTTATTCACTGGAAAGGGATTACAAAGGGGATATATGGGTGGCTACAGATAACGGCATTGATGTCATTAATTATTATAATAAAACAGTGCTGCAGCGGCAACTGAGCAGCCAGCCTGATTTCACCAACCTGCTTTACACATCAGGCGAATCCAGCTTTGACGGCAGCCAGTCATTATTTATCCCTTTTCAAAAATTCGGGTTTTTAAAATATAACATTGTGGCAGACTCCGTGGAGGTCTTTACTGCAGGCAACGGAGAGTTTAAAGGCGCTAATTATATTATTCCCGGGAAAAATAATTATGCATGGGCTTCCAGGAACGGACAATTAGTGCAGGTAAACCTCGGCACCGGGCAAATCACTTCAGGGTCCATTCATAATCCACTTTTGCTGAAAGCAGAAAAATTCAGCGGCGATATTATCTGGTACTGGCAGCAAAACAATCATTCAGTGTATGTAAGAAAAAGCAGCCCGTATTTATTACATATTACAAACGATACGATTGAAGTTATGCAGTGCGGCGGATTTAAGCCCAATGTCACCATATCAGCCGATAGCAGTAGCATCTGGTATCTGAACCTGGAATTGAACTTAGTCAAAAAAAGTGTACTCTCCGGCCAGGCCGATACAGTATTGCTGCAGGAAAAATTAAAACAGGTTGATTTTTCTTTCTCTAATCCCCGGCATATCGCTGATGATGGAGAAAGTATCTGGATGACCGGGCAAAATGGCCTGCTTCGGTATAATTATAAAACCAATACGATAAAGCCTTACACGGTTAATGAAGGTTTGTCACATACATCCACCTATTCATTGGTTACTGATAACGCAAACAGGGTGTGGGCAGCTTCAATAGGAGGTATTGATGTGTATGATCGTTCAGGAGATTTATTCAGGCCGGCCATAAGTTTTCCGGCAAGCACCTACATGGATGCATTTGGCAGCGCCTTGAAAATAAGTGAAGACAGGCTGGCTTTTCATGCAGGCAATAAAGTATTCCTTATTCAGCCGGACGCCTTTTTAAGGATAAAAAACAGGGGCAGCTTTTACAGATACAGGAAGTGCAGGTAAACGGAAACAGTATTGATCTGACGGATGCTAAACTGCTTTCTGATTTAAAGTATAACCAAAACAGACTGCTCGTACGTTTTGCTTTATTGGATTTTGAACAACCGCAGGGGATTACTTACTGGTATAATTTAACCGGCAGCAGCGATAACTGGGTTTCCAATGGGAAAAACACAGAGCTTATCTTTAATGAATTGCAGCCCGGCCACTACACATTACATATTAAGGCAACAAATGCTTCGGGCCATGTAATTTCCAAAATAGCAAGTATTGCATTGAACATTACACCTCCTTTTTGGAAAACATGGTGGTTTCGTTTGCTGCTGGCAACAGCGGCTGCAGGGATCATCTATTATTTTTTTCGCCGCCGGGTTAAAAGTGTAAAAGATAAAGCGGACATTCAGCAGCAGATAACCGAGCTGGAATCTAAAGCACTTCGGGCTCAAATGAACCCTCACTTCATTTTCAACAGCCTGAACGCAATACAGGAACTGATTGTTACCAATAAGGTGACTGAAGGGTATCAGTATCTTTCCAGTTTTTCAAAACTTTTAAGAATGGTATTGAATCATTCAGAAAAAAACCTGATACGGCTCAGCGAAGAAATCGAAACAATCCAGCTTCAGCTCTCGCTGGAAGCATTGCGGTTTAAAAACGCTTTCAGTTATTCCGTAATAGTGGGGGATAACATTGAAGCTGAAATGATAAATGTTCCGCCACTGCTGTTACAGCCTTATGTGGAAAACGCTGTATGGCATGGCCTGCGGCACAAAGTGGGAGATAAGGGTTTATGGGTAATGATCAAAGAAACGGGTCAGCAACTTGAAATTGAAATTGAAGATAATGGTGTGGGTAGGGCGAGATCTGCCGAAATTAACAAACAGAAACTGGGACTCGAGCAGTTTGAGTCAAAAGGGTCAGCGCTTTCAGGGCAGCGTATAAAATTATTAGCCAGTCAGTATCCGGATACTGCTGCTGTATATATATCAGATAAAAAAGATGAAAACGGTGAGGCAACTGGCACTGTTGTGAAAATTGTTTTACCATCCAACCTGAAATAATATGAGCAACCCGGTCAAAATACTGATTGTGGATGACGAAGAAGCAGCAGGCAACATTTTGCAATTGCTGATCGAAAAACATATTCCTTTCGAAAAAGAAATCCGCTATTGCATCAGCCCGGATGCTGCATTGAAACTATTGCCCGAGTTTCAGCCCTCCCTGGTCATGCTGGATATAGAAATGCCCAATATGACGGGGTTTGATTTCTTGAATAATGCAGTCAGCAGCAATTTTGATATAATCTTCACCACTGCCTACGATAAATATGCTATCAAAGCTATCCGCTTCAGTGCATTGGATTATCTTTTAAAACCAGTTGATATTGTAGAATTGCAAAATGCCATCAACCGGCATATCGTAAAGCGTAATTCTCCCGGCTATAACGGGCAGAAAGAGCTGGTGGGTAACCTGATCCAGAATCTGAAACAAAAAGACCCCGGCGAATTCAGGCTGGCTGTTTCAGTAAAAGAAGGTGTCTTTCTTTTTGAGCCAAAGGAAATTATATGCCTGGAAGGGTTGAATAATTACACCCGCTTCAGTTTTACTGCTCAAAAACCGCTGCTTGTGGCTAAAACTTTAAAAGAGTATGACGAAATTTTATCGGAATACAATTTTATCCGGGTACATAAATCATTTCTGGTTAATAAAGACCATATTAAACGGATGGATCACGATGGGCAACTCTGGCTCAGCAATAATATAAATGTCCCCATTTCCCGGAGGAAAAAAGAAGAAGTGACAAAATTGCTGGTGAATAAGAAATAATATCAGCGAGCCTACAAGATTTGTTGTAGGCTTTTTTGTTTAACCACAAGGATCACAGAAATACACAAAGTGCACGAAGATTAATACCCGTTCTTTGTGCCCTTTGTGGTTAAACAAAAAAAGAGGGAATGCATCTCTGCACTCCCTCCAGGGTTTAATGGTCAACTTTATGGTTTTTGTTACTTAGACCCCAGATCCTTTCTCATAAAAAGCAATTCATTCCAGTTCTCGTCAATATAATCAGCTGCATCTCTCAGGTATTGTGCATAAGAGCCTTCACCATTTACTGATTCATAGATTTCCTTAAACGGTTTACGGAAACCAGGTGTTCTTTCTTTCAGACCTTGTTTGTACCTCGTTACAATGGAATATTGTGATTTGCCGGAAGAACTCGCTGTGTAAACAGCCACTGTAATACCACCTGCCGTCCAGGCTTTTTTCAATTTTTTGATCATGGCCACAACATTATCACTCTGTCCGATTTTAGGATATACATGGCCAATGTTGATTTTGTCAGAATAATCACCCAATGCAATTGTACTTAATGAATCCTGGTAAACAGCATACGTCAATGACATCCGGTCTGTCAGGTAAATCGTTACACTTTTGTTCCAGTCAGCATTGTGTTCAGCACCCATATCCCCGCGGGTATCCAGCGCGTCCCAGCTTGTAGGACCTTCATTGATCTGGTAACCGCCGGCATCAGGACCTGATTGGATTTCAAATACACGCCAGTAAGTATCCCCGGTATGGTATTTTTGGGCATGTGCTGCCAGTGCTTTTTCAAATTCCAGCACTTTGTCAACTTTCGGGAAAACCCGGTGCGAGGTAACTACATTTTTTTGACCAATACCCGCGAAAGGGATTGCTAATGCAAGCAGGAGGACCATCCTCAGCTTTGATTTGAAATTGTTGCTCATTTGATGTTTGATTAAGTGATAAAAAAGGTTGGTGATCTGTTCTTTGTAAAGGTCTGATCCTGAGGCAGGGATTGTGAGTACAAACCAACCATCGTTCTGTACATTCTCCGCAAAACACAGGACAAACTGTGCATCGTCAGGATTTTTTCGTCATTTTTAACCGCAGCGCTTTTTTTACTATTGGTTTTTTCGCCAGTCACCTTCAAATGCTCCTATATTTACTTACAGCCAACTATGTATTACAGACTCCTAAAAGCACTTTACCTTTTCTGTATACTTTTCGGGGGACCCTGGAGGGTTTATGCACAAACAGCACCGCTGTTCGAGTCCATTTCCAATGCCCAGGGTTTATCGCAGGGTATGATATTCGACCTGCTGCAGGACCGGGAAGGATTTATCTGGGTGGCCACTAAAAACGGGCTGAACCGTTACGACGGATATCGTTTCAATATTTTCACCAATGACCCTTACAACCCCGCCAGCCTCAGTGGGAATACCGTGGTGGAACTGTTTGAAGACTCCAAAGGTTTTATCTGGGCCGGTACTGATAACAGCGGCGTCAATATTTATGATAAAAAGAAAGGCGTTTTTTACCACCTCACGCATAACAGCAATCCTGCGAGCCTGAACAGTAACAGTATTAAGTCCGTTGTGGAAATGAAAGATGGACGTTTTTTAGTGGGCACTAACCAGGCCGGACTGAACATCGTAACACTGGGGAAGGCATTTTTTGAAAAAGGTGCACCTGCGCAGATTACGCGGCTGGCCCTTCCCAACAATGCAATGTTATATGGTATGGGGAAAGATGCCACAGGACTTATCTGGGTGTGCTGCATGGATGGAATCGTGTACCAGTTCAATCCCCAGCAAAATAGTTTCACCGTGTTGCCCAATGCCCGGTTTTATAATAGCGGTTATTGCAATACGGATGGCAGCCTGCTGGCAAACAACAACCTGTTTCTGGCAACCGGGAATATGGTCAGCCCGCTTTTTCGATACTACCCGGATACCTGCCGGGAATGTGCTGCTGAATCCGACAGGCGATTTATGGGATAACATCCACCGGGAGCCGCATTTTTATACGGTGGCCCGTTGGGAACCCGGTAAAATGCCTGACTTTAATGCAACGCTCCAGGTTGATACAGCTAAAAGGATCTGTTATCCTTTCCTGATTGACCAGTCGGGAATCCTCTGGTCAGGCTCGGTGGGCTATGGCCTGCGTAAATATAATTCAGTGAATAACCGGTTTGCCACGCATATCAGGGGCAAAAGTGTACGCCTGATAATTCCTGCACCCGATCATGAAATTTTTTGGCTGGATTATTCATATCAATGCAGGAACCTGAAGGACAGCCAGGCTGCGGTTAATGCATTCCGGGAAATCCCTTCAGTTACACAGATAGATAATTTTATCATTGATAAAAACAGGGATTACTGGATAAAAAGTGACAATAGCGGCTATTACAAATACAGCAGGGCAGTCAACCTGCTGAAACCATATCCGGCAATTAATCCGGAACAGACATTTGGTTTCAAACAACCATTTTTAGAAGACAGCAAGGGAGATATCTGGTTCTCCGGGCAGGATGGAAACATATCGTTGCTGAATGTTGCGACTGATAAAATAAGCCGTTTCAATATTAATAATATTACAGCCAAGCCACTCATTACATCTATATATGAAGACAAGCAGGGGAGTTTTTGGGTAGGAACCGAAACTGGTATGGCCAGACTGGTTTTTCCAAATGGTATGGGCAGCGCGCCGGTTATTCAATGGTTTTACAACGATAACAGCACGAGGAATTCCCTGAATTATAACCACGTTTCCTGTTTCCTGGATGATCCGGCAGAGCCGGAAAAATATTTATGGGTCAGCACCAAGGGCGGGGGATTAAACCGGCTGGATAAAACAAACGGCATCTTTATACATATAACCGCCAAAAACGGATTGCCTGATGATGTAGTGTATGGTGTACTGGCAGATGAGGATGGCAATATCTGGGGCAGTACCAACAAGGGTATTTTTTGCATGACATCATCCGGTTCCCAGCCGGCCAGCTGGACTTTCCGCAATTTCACCAAGGCTGATGGTTTGCAAGACGATGAATTCAATACCGGTGCATTTGCGAAACTGCCGGATGGCCTGCTGGCATTTGGCGGTGTGAATGGGATCAATATTTTCAATCCCAAAGCCATCCTGGCCGCCAGTTTTTCACCGAATGTTTTCATCACCAGTATCCTGGTGAACAACCAGCCCGTTGCTCCGGGTGATGCAACGGCCTTACTGAAAAACACCATTGAGCAATCGGATCATATTACACTTACTTACCTGCAGGATATCCTTACACTTGAATTTTCCGCATTGGATTTTACAGCCCCGGAGAGAAACAAATACAGGTACCAGCTGGTGGGGATTGATAAAGACTGGGTGGAAAGCGATTCCCGTCGTACAGCCACTTATTTACATTTGCCCTCCGGTGAATACACTTTCAAAGTCCAGGGTAGTAACAGCCAGGGTATCTGGAGTGACAAAACAGCGGAACTGAAAATCACAGTACTTCCTCCCTGGTGGAAAACCTGGTGGGCTTACCTGGCCTATATACTGGCCATTGGAATCGCTATCCGGTTTTATTTGAAATTCAAGGTGAACAAGGCCAAATTAAAAGCGCAGTTGGAATATGAACAGGAGGAAGCCAAACGGATTAAAGAATTAGACAGCATCAAAACGCAACTATACACCAACATCACCCATGAATTCCGTACACCACTGACCGTGATACTGGGGATGGCGCGTCAGGTAACGGCAAATCCATCAGATCATTTTGATAAAGGCATGGACATGATTGTTCGTAACGGTGAAAACCTCCTGAACCTGGTGAATGAATTACTCGATTTGTCAAAACTGGAAAGCGGGAAAATGACCCTGCAATTCACCAACGGGGATTTAATCAGTTTCTTAAGGTACATCGTTGAATCATTCCAGTCGCTTGCAGCGAGCCAGAACAAACAATTCCACTTCCTGTCGGATGTGGATGAATTGACTGTTGCCTTTGACGGGAGAAAATGCGGCAGATCATTACCAACCTTCTTTCCAATGCCCTGAAGTTTACACCGGAAAAAGGAAACGTTTATGTTACACTGAATCTGGATTCACCCAACAATGAAATCACGAAACAGCTTGTTATTAAAGTAAAGGACACGGGAATCGGCATTCCCGAAAACCAGATTCCATATATATTCGATCGTTTTTACCAGCTCGACAACAGTGCTACCCGCAAGGCTGAAGGCACCGGCATCGGGCTTGCACTAACTAAAGAGCTGGTAAAATTACTGGGCGGAAGCATTGCCGTAAAAAGCCCGCCCGTTGGTGCTACCAAAGGAACGGAGTTTACCGTTTCGTTGCCTTTTACTGTGGTACAAAACAATGGTTCACAAACAGCAGAAGCCGCAACCCCGGTGTTAAAAGAAACTGTACAGACTGCCATACAGAAACAAACAGTTTCAATTCACAGGGATATCAATGACCAGACAGATACACCCTTGATTTTACTGGTAGAGGACAATGCAGATGTGGTGGCTTATACCGCCAGCTGCCTGCCTGAGTATAAGCTATGCGTTGGTTGTGACGGGCGGGAAGGTTTTGACATTGCTACGGAAATGGTTCCCGACCTGATTATTACAGATGTAATGATGCCGTTTATGGATGGGTTTGAAATGTGCCGGAAGTTGCGGGCGGACGAAAGGACAAGTCATATCCCTATCATAATGCTCACTGCCAAAGCGGATATGCAAAGTAAGCTGGAAGGGATTGAACAGGGAGCTGATGTGTATCTCGAAAAACCATTTAACAGGGCTGAGTTGCTGCTGCGTATCAAAAAATTACTGGAAACCCGGCAGCAATTACAACAGTACTATATGAAGCTGGCCGGAATTCCTGCTATGGGTCCAGCACAAACTGCTGTTATCGCTCCGCCTGAAGCTGCGGCGGAAAATGAGTTTGTGATAAAAGTGAGGGGTGTCATTGAAGAACACCTGGAGGATTATGATTTTTCAGTAGAACAGCTGTGCAAAAAAATATTCATGAGCCATTCGCAACTCCACCGTAAACTGCATGCGCTGGTGGGTTGTTCTCCCAATAAATTCATCCGGATGGTACGGCTTGCCCGGGCACAGGAATTGCTTGTAAAAACCAACGATAGCATTTCAACTATTGCTTTGGCCTGCGGATTTAATGACCCCGGTTATTTTGCCCGTGTATTCAAGCAGGAGTTTGGATGTACGCCACAGGAGTGGAAAAACAAATCCTGAATTTTCGTTTTGGGTACTGCCTGATACTGGTGGATAACAGATATCCGTTTTGCCTGGCGTAACCTCAGGTCAATCCAGGGGTTATAAATTGTATTTCTCCTTTAGTATTTTTTTATATTCATCAGGTAGTGACGCATGTCCGAACGCTTTTACTGCAAGCGTTTTTGCTTTCGCCGTATCACCGGTTTTTTCTGCACAAAGCAGTTCTGCCAGATAGAGCCAGTATTCAAATCCTTTATCCTGCGATTTTAATGTATACTGGCTGAGTGAAGCCGCAAGCGTTACAAAATTCTCATCTGTATATTTCATGGCAAAATCCAGTATCCATCCGGCTATTGCCTTAATCCCGGCAGGGTTTTCCGTATCGGTTAAGTATCCGGATAATAATTGGGTGGCCTGCGACGGGTCTTCCTGTGCCAGTAAGGCAATCCTTATATCCAGGTCTTTTTTTGCATATTCCACGCTGGCAGGGTCAATAGACCTGAATACAGCTACAAACGAATCCTTTATTTCTGTATTGGAATAAGCTTTTGCTGCTTTCCTGAACATAATTGAATATAAAAGCGGTTCCAGGTCTTCAGCACTCCACCCTAAAGTCGTTGCCAGTGTTTTTTTATTCGCAACCAGGTTTTTTACTTCCTCATTGGTCTTGTCCGGATAATACAACAGGAATGTTTCCGCAAGCGTTTTACTGGTGAGTATATTGCTTTTACCCTTAAAGTATTTTGAAAGGATATCCCCGA
>JADKJV010000025.1 GCA_016720825.1 Chitinophagaceae bacterium
TGTTGCCGTTACACCCTGTTGGGTATGACTTGCAAAATTTTGGAACAGGACTTTAATTTAATTGCTGCGTTTTACGGTGAGAATATTCATGCAGACAGGCTGCGGAACAAAAGAATTTGCCGTCTTCATGCGGGTGCTGTATCGCCTGTGTCCTGTCGAGGATCAGCATCCGGCAAACCGGGTCTATGTGCAAGGGTTTTGTATCCTGGTACCCAGTTCAAAAACTTCATTCTCACTGCTCACATTTTTAAAAGCCTGGCAGCCTATGGAAGTCAGCGGAAAACGGCTTTCATCTGATAACGCTTTTACAAAATCGCTGGAACATAAAAGCCTGCCCGCATTTGCTTTAGCCGTAATCCTGGCGGTGAGGTTGATGGCTGAGCCGAAATAATTGCTGGCGCGATGCAATACTTTGCCGTAATGCAGACCGCCATGCACCTGCAGGAAATTTTCTTCGTTCGAAGTATTGCTGAGGATCATGATGGCAGTGGCAGCCAGGTTATCCGGGGTTGCTGACACAATCATGATTTCGTCGCCGGTGCGTTGGTGCAATTTGCAATCACCCACCAGGCTGGTTTCAACTATGCTGATATATCTATCAATTAAATCAGCAGCGGCCTCAGCGCCATGTGTTTCGGTGAGAGCTGTGTAACCAGAAAGGTCAGCCATCAGTATTGCCATGTTTGTTTCCATACCAGTTATTGTTTGTTCTTGTTGCACAAAGATGAAATGAATACAACCAACGGGGAGGACGGGAAGATGTCAAAACGGACAAGATTGTGTTGCTGGCAGCGGATTGTTTCTCGCAGCGCTCGCGGCGGAGCGGCGAATACATGCAGATGCTGCTATTTCGCGTAGCAAGGTGTTTCTCGCGGCGCTCGTGACGGGTTTGTTTCTCGCGGCGCTCGCGGTGGAGCGGCGCTCGCAGCGGTTTTTTTCGCGCAACTTTCACAGGGGGTTTTTCTCGCAGCGCTCGCGGCGGGGCGGCGAATACAAACACAATAGTATGTATACTTACACTACAAAATAAAATGTCCGGCCTATTTAGCCGGATGTTAATTGACAAAAGAAAAGGCCTTTCTTTTCAGAAAGGCCCTTGAATGATATAAAATATCGACGATTAGAACAGGAATTTAAAACCAAATGCAAGCGGAGTAACGATATTACTCATACTTCCACCCAGTGCTGTATTATATTCGCCTCCCACATTAGCTACATGGGCTAATGAAAAATCAGTAACGGTTGTTTTGTCACCGGTTTTGGGGGTTAAAGTAGTTACAGAGAAATTGGCGAGGTTATAAGAGAACTCAACAGTAAAATGTTTACCCATAACATAGTCAAGTCCGCCTGACATGGCAAGACCGAACTGGCTTACTTTGAGTGAGCTTTGTTTTTCTTTACCTGAAATAATCGGGGTTGCCAATTGGCCGATGAAAAACAATCCGCCGGTAATATTCCAGTATTTTCTTACCAGGGGTTCAATAACCATAATATTTGAATTGGCATTCACAGTAGAACCGGTTTCCTGTTTTACATTAATATAACCAACACCAGCGCCGATAGCAACAGAGGGGCTGACAAAATTTCCTACTATGGGTAACACAGTGAAATTGGTGTGTTTTAACGTACCTGTTTTTGTTTGCTGGTATCCGAATTGTGAAGTAGCAAACCATGTGCCTTGTAAACCTTTCTTTTGAGCAGAAGCATTAATTCCAATTGATAAAACCAATGCAGCAAATAATAATTTCTTCATTTTTTAATGATTTAGGGCCGCAAAATATTGTCGCGGTAAAAACTGGCAGTTGATATAAATCATCAGCAAAACTGATTAGACTTAGTGCAAAAAAAGTGTAGCGAACCAGCTACGTTTTTTATTGATGTATACGACAAAAGTTGTGTTATAAATCCTGAAAGAGTTGACTTTAGTTTCAACAATAGCAGTTCATCCAAAAAAATATTTCTATGTTTTTTCTTACGATATGATGTTTCCGGCAACTACCTTGATAATTCACAAATTTCCCGCAGATTATTTCCCGCAGCGGCCGTAAAAGAGCAGCCCCGAAGTGATCCCCAGATCTACTTAGGGGGAGCGGTGAACGCAGCGGGGCAGAACCCATCACCCTGCCGGGTGAGTTCCTGGCATTATAAGGGGGATTTTTCACCGAACAGGGTGATTGCCGGGCTTGTTGTTTTAATGAAACTTGCTGGTAAAATTAAATACATGCGGCTTCCTCCACTCCCATCTTTCATTGCACGATCCGGAAAATACTGTCTGGCGACTATTGTCCTGTTATTAACCGTCCGCCTGGCGGTTGCACAGGATGCCATTTACCTGAAAAACCGGTGGACCAACGAATACATCGGGTACAAAAACATGGAAGCAGCAGTTAATGCCAGTCCGGCGCTGGCAACTGTTTCTGCCGAAAAAAAGTTATTATGGTATATTGAAAGAATAGATGACAGCTATGTATTGCTTAAAAATAAAGATGGGTTTTACCTGAATGTTGAAAAAGGTTATCTGGAAGCCGGTAAAGTACCTGCCAGTTTTTTCAGCGCCCAGTGGAAGTTGCCGGCAGCTGGCGGCTATAATTATATTATCAATCGCTGGACAGGCGTATACCTGAATAATCAAAACGGGAAACTGGAAGCCAGTACCGGCAATCCCGCCTGGTGGAGTGCGCAATGGGCGATGGAAGACCAGAACGGAAATGCACTGACCGCAAAAGATTTTTCGCTGACTGCATACCCGACGCTGGTGCCCGACCCGAATACTTATTACAGATTCCAGAATGTATTAGCCAATTCCACCTCCTTATTATTTAGATATAGATAAAAACAGGAGCACAGAACTCATTTCTTCCAGGGATTACGGCGGGGACAATGGCGCCAAAGCGTGGAAATTTACCCAGGTTACACCCGGCTGTTACAAAATATCCAACCTGAAACTCGGGGGAAATAAAGTGCTGGCGATTGCAAAAAACACAGACGGCACTTATTACTTTGTTTTGACAGATTTTGCAAATTATCCCAACCAGCTATGAGAATGATTGAATATAAAGATCCTGTCTTACTTACCTTCTATGCTGATAATAAAGCCGGGGCCGAAAATCTCCAGTCGAAGTACTATACACTGGTATCCAAACAACATAGTTTGGAAGCGATTACAACAAAAGCCAATCCGACTGATAACGCGCGGTTCCTAACTTACGGTCTGGCGCTTGGCACTAACAACATCAACCCCTTTGATCTTTTATTGCGCCCCGTCCCGGTTACTGATTTGGCCCTGATCAGGAATATCCCCCCGAGTGTTGAAGAACAAATAGACATGGTGAAAGCCACAATAAGCAATTCACAGAAGCTGGTTGACGATGCCATGCTGAAAGCAACACCCATTGCCGTTTCCCCCTTTAACGCCCCGAGCGGACACATTAAAGGAGAAGCTTCCCTTCAACCCGTTGCAGGAGGCCGCGGGGATTTGTCAATTCTTGCAAACTCTTCCAGGGAATACACCCAGGAAGAATGGGATGCAGCCGCAGCTATTGCGGGAAAAATTCCTATTTTACTCACCAATAATACAAATGATGATTTTTCATATAAATTCACTTACACCAACACTAACGGTCAGGTGGTAGAAAAAAATATGTTCTCCGGCAAAGGCAAAAAAACGATTTATTACATGGATCCTCTGGACACCTATATTTCCATTGTCGGTTACACCGAAGACTTTTCCTGGAAGTTTACAAGTCACAAAAATACTACCGGTCAAAAGCGATAAAAATATACCTGGACGGGACGAAACTGAACGTGAAAGAAAGTATCTGGAACTGGTAAAAATAAAATACTGCAAAACTTATCACACCAAAAATTTATGATGAACTGCATCAAACGGCTGGCCTGTATTTCAACTTTCGCCCTGCTTTGTTATACGGGGCATGCCGCAGGCTTCAGCGACACCACGCATCTGGCAAAACACGCGGCTACTGAAGACGAAAAACAAACCATTGCCGGTGCGATCAATAAATACCTGGATATAACCGGTATCCAGATCGGTGATCTGGACGTTAGCAGCACTGGCGACGGCGTTAAACTGGCCAGTGGCAAAGTTTCATTTTTCGGAATGGATAACATTGAGCTCAAAGCAGAAATCACAACTGACCGGAAAGTAAAATCCATCACCAGTATTTTTCCCGTTTCCGCAACGGTCACCCCCGATAAACTGCTGAAGTTTTTATCTGGTAAATCACTGTCTTCCTTTTTACCAAAATCTTTCCCGCTTCAAACGGGTATTTCTATCAAAGAATTATCACTTGCGTTTGATGATAAAGGTGATAGCCTGGATAAGGTTTCACTGAACTTCGGCACAGGCAACTACGCCATAGACGGCTTCAATGGATTCGCCATTGATGGCATGGAGATCGGCTTTACACTGGACAAACCCACCTCACCGCAACGCAAAGCATCTGCTACTGTATCCGGCGAAGGAAAAATCGGCGCCATACCCGTTAACCTCAGTGCCACGATGTCTTCCGATCCGGATGACCTGCTTTTCTCCTTCACTGCCACCGGTATCAATATCACTTCCCTGCTGAGCAGTTTTTTAAGCGACTCCAAAACAAACAAACTGCTCAGGTTCATTCCTGCTTCTGTAAAATCTGCAGCCATTTCCTCCATAACGGCCAGCTTTAATCCAACCAATAAAAATTTTTCGGCGCTGGCACAGACCAGCATTGGCGATGCTGAACTGCAGTTCAATGGAGCATCGGCAGAATCAAAATCAGCCATGTTATTTGCCCTGGCACCACCTGCTGATTTCAGGTTCTCCAGTTTATCAGGTACACTGGCGCCATTAGATGGAATCGGCTTAACAGGCACAGCACTCATTATTTCAACACTGGCTGAAGAAGACGCCACCTGTCATTTACCTGCCTTACAGGATGAAGGGGATATCCGGGTGGAAGAAGGCGTGAATGTTTTTTCCACGATCCGCCTGAATGCAGATATTGCAAAGCTTCTCAAAGTAAACCAGGTTAAACTCAGAGGCACCTGCAACGAAACGTTTACCAATATGAGTATGTCGGCGGCACTTGACCTGAATATACCCATGGGCCAGAACATTACCATGAAAGAAGTGGTGTTTGGTACGCGTTTAGGCACTGTCAACCCCGTTGAATTCAATATCGGCGGTAAGATTGAAGCAAAAATTGGTGAAGACCTGGTCGGTTTCAATGCCAGTTTTGCTTTTGCACCCATTGACCAGAAAATCAGCGGTGAGTTTTTTATGGAAGCACTGCAAAAAAAGAACAATCCGCTGGTGAAAGGCAAATTAGGTCCAGATGGAAAATCAGATCTTCCGGAATGGACCAACCCCTTCGGTATTCCCGGTGTGGGTCTCCGTAAGTTAGGCGTTGGTGCGGGCATCGATTTTAAAAACCCGATACTGCTTAGTTCATTGGGATTCACGGGTGCTGCCAGGCTGGGCACTGTGCAGGACCGTGCAAAACATATTGAAGGTGATGCTACCGTGGTAATAGATATTACCAAACCCACGAACAGCCTTATTGATATCACTATGAAGAACATGACCATCCTGGCCATGATCGAAGCATTCGTGGATAATGCCAATATTCAGGGACAATTAAGAACGATGCTGAACTCGGGTATTGACCAGGGTCGTGTGCTGGTGGTACCGATAGATGGCATGCAGGCTTTTGGCAAAACATATAATAAAGGAGTATCCGTGAGCGGGCAATTATTATTGGGCGGCATTAAAGCCAATGGCGATTTCAGTATGAACGAAAGCGGTGTGTCAGGCGCTGGTTCTATGGATGCCGTGAATTGGGGGAACGGGGCTTTTGTTATTTCCGGCAGAACTACAGACAAACCGCAATTCAGGTTTGCGTATGCCAAAGGTTCGCTCCCCTCCTTCTTTATAGATGGTAAAATCAGTTTACTGGGCATCAGCAGCGAAACAACCGCTTCACTGGACGCCGCTGGTTTCTCTTTCACCACTTCCGGGAAGATCGCTAATTCTTTTGAAGCAACACTGGAAGGGAAAGGCAGTTTTAATGAATCTGCAAAAGGCATTTATGTAAGAGCGTCCCTGCGGAATGACCTCGTTTCGCAATTAAACCAAATGGTAACCGGTAAGATCAACGAAGCCATCCAGACAACCAAAAACACTTTCCAGGAATCCAGAAACAAACTGGCCAAAGCCAAAGCTGATATTATTTATATTGATGAGGAGATCCGGAAACGCACCGCTGCCCTGTTAGGTGAAAAAAGGGCTGCTGCCCAAAAGGTGCGGGATGAGGCCATCCGTGCCATGAACGAACAACAGCAACTGATCAATACCTGCCTGGCCAATAACCGGTCAAGCCAGGAAAAAATTAATGCATTACCGGACTGGCGTTTCCTGGAAAAAGGTGCTTATTACACAGCAATCGCATCCAACAATGCCACGATAGAAGCGGCTAAGGTCGCCTATGCCGGATATCTCGGCACGGTCAATACAACTGCAGATATTGTAGAAGATTTTCCGAACGATTTTTTATTGACAGACTTGCTTGCCAAAAAAGTGATCTACCAGGCCACGCTCAGTGTGGCGGAACTGGGTCTAGACGCAGCTGAAGGAATATCTGTGACCACACTGGAAGCTACCAAATGGGTGATGGATAAAACACTGGGAGGCCTCTTTGATATTAAAACGGCGGAATTTGCCGGTACATTCGGTTTAACTAACCAATACAAGGTAAATGCGGCTATCAATTTTACGCTGGGAAATAATCCCTATAACATGGTGGCCGAACTTGATTTCAGTGACTTACTGACCAGTGCAGGTAAAATTGCTAAAGATATTCTGGGCGGCACATTAATCAAACCGGGATTCGCCCCCACCTTCGGCTCGCAATTAAATAAACCTGTGTCTAACATCACGCTCGTATCAGCACCCAAAAACCTGGGTGCGGATGCAAATACCATTGCAGCTGTAAAACCTGTCACCACAGCTCCTGCAATGAATATTCCTGTCTCTGCTACGGTAACAACCGGCTGGGCAGGGAAATTCTTCCGGATTGAAAACCTGTGGAAAGCCGGTCAGCGGATCAATATTGAAAATGGATCACTTACGTCATCGAATATGTTTGATGCAGCATGGAGTGCACAATGGTCCATAAAACCGGTACCGGGTACAAATTATTACTGGATAGAAAACCACTGGAAAGGCACAAGATTAAATGTAGAGAAAGGATACCTCGATTGTTCTGTGATAAGCAATGATGCCTGGAGTGGCCATTGGGAACTGAAAAAAATCGGACCGAACCTGTACTGGCTGGAAAACCGCTGGAAAACCGGCGAACGTATTAATGTAGAATCAGGAAAACTGAGCTGCAATACCATCCGGGATGGTGCAAACAGCGCCATGTGGTATATCCGTGAAGTAAAAGAATCCGATTATGACCTGAATGAAAAGTTAGTTCGGTTAGATAATGTGTGGATGACAGGCAGCAGGATCAATATTGAAAACGGCCCCCTCGTATTTTCCCCGGCAGCCGACGGTGCTTTCAGTGCACAGTGGATTTTGAAAAAGGTACCTGGAACCACCTTTTTCTGGATTGTAAATAAATGGAAACCTGAACAGCGGATCCATATCGAAAACGGACCTATAGCAGCCGGCAGTATACATGATGGTGCATTAAGCGCCCAGTGGTCACTGAAATCAGTGCCCGGTTCAAACGCGTACTGGATAGAAAACCGGTGGAAACCCGGTCAGCGTATCAATGTCGAAAAAGGATCATTGCAGTGCAGTATGATTAATGACAATGCGCAGAGTGCCCAATGGATCCTGCGGTATGTTTATTAATATAGGAAGATTTCAGGTATGGAAATAAACCCATTTTCTGTACCCGTTAATTTATGATCGCTGAATAATAAATGTAATCGAATCGCTCTGGCTTTATCCGATTGTCAGGATGACTTCGAAACCGTTCTGGTTGCTGGTTTCAAGTCTGCCACCGATTTTTTCGGCCCGCATTTTCATATTGCTCACACCCAATCCGTCGGAGAAGGGAACGGTGTATGCCTTGCCATTATCATGAATGGATAAATATAAACTGCCCTTTTCGTGACCAAACTTAATCTTTACATGGTTTCCATCGCTGTGTTTGATAATATTGGTGATGGCTTCTTTAAAAATCAGGTAGATAGCCTGTCTTTTTTCAGGGTCAATGAATTTCCGGGTATCAATGTCTGACACAACAAACTCCTGTGTGAAATTTTTCATAGCGAGGTTTCTTTCGGCGAATGACCGCATCCGGTCAATCAGGTTTTCATACTTGTCTTTACGGCTGTCCATCGCCCAAACCGTATCCCGCATATGTTCCATGGCTTCCCGGCTCATTTCGCTGATTTCATCCAGTGATTTTTTTTGTTCGCCTTGTGCAGTATAGGCCAGCATCTGGCTTTGCATGGCAAGACCGCTGAGGATGGAGCCCACATCATCGTGCAGGTCACTGCTGATTTTTGTACGCAATTTGGCAAGTTCTTTTTGCCGCTGCAGTCGCTGGTTAAAGCGGCTTCTGATTACCAGGAAAACAACAGTGAGCAGACTGGCCAAAAGCAGGGCAATCACCCATGTTTTTTTATACCAAACCTGCTTCATTATCACAGTGAGCGAATAGTAAGATGCATCCGTATCGTTCAGTGACGTTGACACTTTAACTTCCATCACATAGCTGCCTGGCCGCAGCCCGGAAATCACAATTTTATTGTCGGGCTTGTAATCAGACCAGTTATCGCTGAATCCACTGATACGGTAACTATAATATACATCATGGCTGAATTCAGGTACTGAGAAACTGAACTGTACATTATTATCATCCGGCTGGAGCACAAGCGATCCGGAAATCTCCAGGTTACTGGATAAATAACGGTAGGTACTGGTCCGGTTACTGAATATGGCAATACCCGCCAGTTTCAGGGATTTTACCGGTTCAGAGGCATTGATGAATTCAAGTTCATCCGGGGTGAATGAAAACAATCCATTTGTAGTTCCAAAATAATACTTTCCGTCGCTGGCAGTGAACACAGCCGCCCGGTTAAATTCTGCCGTAGCCATCGGGTGGCCCTCCGGCAAATTAAAAAATGTTTTCGTGCTGGTATTAAAATACAAAAGCCCATAGCTGCTGCCAATGTAAAAATTACCTGTTCTGTCCGCTGCAATACTGAAAACAGCCCGGTTTTGCAACAGGCCATTGGTGATGAACGGATTCTTATAAACAATGGCTTTACCAGTGTTGATATCCAATACGCCCAAACCATCGGCACAACCAAACCAGAGCTTGTTACCGGCTCTCTCAAGGTCTGTGATATTGTTATCGGAAGTGTTCAGTTCCCCTTTCAGGTACTGTTTCAGCAATGTCCCTTTTTTACTGATCAGACATAATCCAAAATTCTGGCTTGCTGCCCAGAGATTGCTTTCATCAATACCGGCAATGATATCGTTCAAATCTATAACCGTTGCTCCTTCATGATTTGAGGAAATATCAATCCCAAGCGGGTAACTGCTCAGTTTACCATGAACCAGGTCATAACAATGCAGTGTCCGGGTGCCCCACCGGAAAAGCCAGCAGCTGTCCCTGTTCAAATACTGGGTACAATGCCCGCCGAAAGTAGAGTCAAACATATAACGGTATTGCCCGGATGCGATATCAATCAGTACATTATTCCATAGCAATTGTTTATTCCAGAAATGAAGGCTGTACGTGGAGACGAGATCCCCTTTCATATATTGCCTGACAGGCAGGGGTTTAAAAACGGCAGTACCTGCTGTTTTTTTGGAAACACCGGTGTAATAAGATGCATACATGGAATGATCATCTCCCTCAGCCAATGCCCTGAAGCTAACAGGCTTTGAAAAAGACTCAGGGTTCCTGGGGATCACTTCTCTGTAAACTGGCTGGCTGCCGGTATCTTTTTTTCAGGCGATACAGACTTGGACTGTGTTTGCAGCAGCAGTCCCTGTTCCGTTGCCTGAATATCCTGGTCAGTGCCTCACTCAGGTGACTGGGTGCTTCTTTTTGTACCAACGCTGAAAATTGCGGGGAGAGATCCTGGACAGTGCGCGACAATTTATCGATGATAAAAAGATTCAGGTTGCTGGCAATACAAATCATGCTGCCATCCACATAAATCGCCTGTATTTTACCGGCTATATATTCCGGTAATGAAGTATACAGTTCTATCTTATCATTTGCCGGGTTC
>JADKJV010000026.1 GCA_016720825.1 Chitinophagaceae bacterium
GAGGACCGGAACTAATTATAAATTAACCCACCATTTTAATATTTCATTAACCTAAATAGGCTTTTGTGCGCTGCTGTAACGGGCTTTTTGGAGACGTTTGATCGCTCTTTCCTTTGATCTGGCGGATACGTTCCTTGGTCAGGTAGTATTTTTGCCCGATCTGTTTAATCGTGATTCCATTCTCCCCATCTAAACCAAAATAGGCATTAACTATTTCAGCTTCCCTGGGAGACAGCGACTTAAGTACCCTGCGGATTTCATTCCGGAGAGAATCTTTCATCACATCATCATCCGTGTCATCACTTCCTTCCAGCAGATCGCCCATAGCTACATCTTCTGCTTCGTGCACCGGGGCATCCAGGGGAAGTGTGACGGGTATTGTCTGGAAAATGTTGTTGATCTCGGTTTTAGCTATTTCCTTGCAGTTCTGCCAGCTCTTCGGTGAAGGCTCACGTTCGTGCTCCTGTTCAAGCCATATAAGCTTTATTGGCTTTGTTGTATGTACCGATTTTATTTTGAGGCAGACGGACTAAACGTCCCTGCTCCGCTAAAGCCTGCAGGATAGACTGACGAATCCACCATACCGCGTAAGAAATGAATTTGAACCCTTTGGTTTCATCGAAACGTTGTGCCGCTTTGATCAAGCCAAGGTTACCCTCATTAATCAGATCACTGAGTGACAACCCCTGGTGCTGGTATTGCTTGGCCACTGATACCACAAAACGAAGGTTGGCCCGGCCTGGTTGTCCAGCGTTGGAGTCAACCGGATTCCGGTTAAACATCTTGATCCGCTGGAGCTATGGCGGAACTTCCTCTTTAGGAGTGATCTCCCAAGGAAATTTTCGATATCTCCTGTAAGTACTTCTCGACTGCCTGGGAGTCCCTGTTTGTAATCTGGGTAGCAATTTTAAGTTGCCGCATAACTGTAAGGAATTTAATGTTCAACGAATAATAGACGGCCTTTGTTTGCAGATTGATGCAAATGGATAGTTAATTGTGGTAAAAGTTAAAGAATATACCGTCCCAGACCGTCTGCAAAGATACCTATAAGTTATGGTTTCTCATAGCGTTCTGCAATGAAAAATTACGAAACAGCCATTGCGCAAACGTTGCCATTTTCGGGCCAATCGGATGAAATCTGCCACAAGCAAGGGTTTTAAGCGAAAAAGAAAATTACCTTTTTGGCAAAAATTGACAATAATCAAAGCATTTAATCGGTCACTTTGGATTTAGATGTGCTGGATTTCAGACGCAACCATAAACACAGTCCTAAAACCAGACAGGAAGAGCAGACTGGAGATCACTCCGGCCTGGGTGGGTGAAAACCCAGTATATTCAGGGGGTTATTGACCCAGCATTTTTTCAATAAAAAATCGTTCCATTCCATTCAGCATCAGATAGATAGCAAAAATATAACCGGGCACCTTCAGGCGTTTACGGAGAAACCACTAGTACCAGAAAAGCAGGAAACAGAAAATGATTTCGTACAACGGGGTTGGGTAAACAGGAACTGGCAACTGGGAACAGAACTTATCGTCGGTACAGCCCGGTATAGAACACCTACCTCATTTACATTATGGGGATAATTGTAGGACCAGACCCAGTCGGGCAGCCAGCTATATGGATTTGGACGAGGATTTTCAATACCCCAGTCCCCGTCGCCAGAAACCTGGCAGCCTATACGGCCAAGACTATAGGCCAGCATGATGGTGGGTGCCAGTGCATCATTCAGGTGCCAGAAACCGATTTTATGGCGTTTCGCATACCACCAGATCGCTAAAGCGGCACAAATCCGTCCTCCGTAAAAAAAGTCAGCCCTTTGGCTGAAAATATGTAATCTGATGGTCGGGTCAGAAAATCGCTCCAGTTTTCAAAAATATCAAAGAGTTTGCTCCCGGCCAGACCGAAAACCAAGGCAATAATCGTAATCTCTCCTACCCGATCCTCGGGCCAGATACGCACTGTTCTTTTTTCCGGCTTACTGAGTTTTTGTTTATTCTTTTCATACCATTTCAATCCGGCAAACAGCAAACCCATGGCAATACCTGCCGGCCAGCTGCCCAAAGAAGAGAAAATGAAAGCCTGTGGGTCCACGGTAGCGGAGCTATCCAGAATAAAGAGTGCCACGATTTTGTATCCCAACAGGAAACCCAGCAGAAAATTGAGAAGGATATCCGTAAGTGTGGCGGGCTGTCCCACCATCATCTGCATCTCTGTGGGCTGGAAATATCCCTGTTTACTCTTGCGTCAGTTCTTGCCGATAGAACCATCGCCGATACTATAAAAGCAATAGCTACAAAACCCAAAAGAATTCACGAACTGGAGAAATTTCCACCCACCCCTAATAAGTCTCTGAAAGCGTAATATAGATTCGGATACATGTCTGTAATTAATAGTGGCGAATATACTAAAGAGGCTGCTTAAAAATCAAAAGATGGCTGCCAGCGTATAAACGGCAAAATACAGGGGTGTCGGGAACTGCTGAAAGGCGAGAAGCTAGAAGCAAGAAGCGAGAAGGGAACGGCCCATTCTAAGAAGGCTGATTCTAAATCACCGTTCGGTTACACGTTTTACGGGATGCCTTTTTGGCACTTCGTACTTACCCCGTACTTATTGATATATAAAAAACGAACTGCTTCATGGTTGAAACAGTCCGTTCAATTTTGATTTATGATTAGTTGCAATGTTGCTGGAAAGCGCCGATCAGGTTCTGGGCGATCATCTGGGCGGAACGACCCTCGATCTGGTGTCTTTCGATAAAGTGTACCAACTGGCCATTCTTAAATAAAGCGATAGCCGGGGAAGAAGGAGGAAAAGGCATCAGGTGCATACGAAGTGTTTTGACAGCGTCCACATCGAAGCCGGCAAAAGTAGTGGTCAGAAAGTCCGGCTTCTTCTCCGTATTTGCTACCGCCATCAGCACACCCGGACGGGCAGTACCGGCCGAACAGCCACACACAGAATTGATCACAACCAGCGTGGTGCCTTCTTTGGTCAACTGGGCTTCCACCGCAAATTATGGCATACGTACAATTCAACCGGAAACCTTTTGAAGGAACATTCAGCAATTTAGTAGATGACCTGTTCACTGAATTACCATTGATGCTGAACAATGGCTTTAACAATTCTGTAAGAAAGGATTCCGTACCGGTAAACGTCAAAGAAACAGAAGGGGAGTTATGAATTAGAAGTGGTGGCCCCGGTTTTGAAAAGTCTGATTTCACGGTGAACCAGTTGGTTTTGGTTTACGCCCTCCGTTTCCACGGAGGGTTACTTTTTAATACAAAGAACCAAGAACCAAAGATGCCAAGATCCAAAGAATAATCAAATTACAAATAACAAAAAGCACCAATCCTCCTAAGCAGGATTGGTGCTTTTTGGTTATATTTCTACTTGAAAAAGTTTACGTAAACAGCAAATTCTTACTTAGAATGGGCTGTTGACTCCCGACTACTAACTCCCGACTCCCGACTAGTTTTCGCATCCAGTTCTTCTTCTCGTATCAATCAGATACTGTATCCTCCAGCCATCCTTGAACCGGACCAGGTGAAAGGAGTTGACGCCGCAGCTGACTGAATTGTCCGTTAAAATAAAATTTATACGGAGTCCAGACCAGGGCGAGTGGCCCGTCGATCAGTACATGTCCGAAGGTGATGCGCTCATCCGCCGAACCGGGTTTCAGGGTGCTGATGCTTTTTACAAATCCGTCCGCTGTTTCACTTTTCACTTCTGCCCCACCGCTTTTTCCCCGCACAATGGTCTGCAGGACCATGCCATCCGCAAAACAGGTTTTCAATAATACTGTATCCGACTTTATCATGGCGGTAAAAAGGTTATTGACGACAGCTTCACCGAGTCTTCAGCCGATTGGGCTTTACTGCTGCTGCTGAATGCAAGTACTGTTATTACTATGAAAAATTGTTTCATGCTAACATTTTTTAAGAGTTTATGGCAAATGAATTGGATGTGAAGTAGAGATCACAGGACTAAAATAATGGGAATCCTTATGCAAACGAATAAAATTATACAAGCGGTTATTCTGATGCTGATCCTGGCGATGGCTGCCAGTTGTACCATGGGTAAGCAATACAGCAGTAAGGTTTTTGGCCCTCGTACCAGCCCGTCAAAAGAGCCGGCTGAGGCAAAAGTGGTCCCTGGGTGCAGACGAAGCACCGGACAGTACCGGCAGTCTGACTTAACAAAACCCGTGACAACATCAGACAGTGCTATTGTCGTCAACTTTAATTAAAACCGGAAAATCAACTATTGATACAATGGCCCCGGTGGTTCGTAGCGGAAACAGTGGCGGCGTCCGAGTAAACGAACCCGGGATGACCAGTAAAATGTCTCAATCTCTTCACCATAAAAATCAGATGCATGAAAAGAACATTTATTCTTACCTCCGTACTGGCGCTGACCGCAGCGGTAGTATTCAGTAGTTGTGGCCACAGCCGGGTTTGGGCCAATAAAGAAAAAAGAAATGACGGTCCGCCCCCGGTTTCCCGTCAGCACGCACCACCCAGACCCTCTTACAATAATCAGCTGGC
>JADKJV010000027.1 GCA_016720825.1 Chitinophagaceae bacterium
GATTGATGGTATCGGTTTCACAATGACTGTAGCTGTGATCGGTGTTCCCGAACAACCACTGGCATCAGGTGTAATCGTAAATGTAACAGTAACCGGAGCAGTCGTAGTATTCGTTAATGTACCGCTGATATTACCACTGCCACTGGCAGCGATACCCGTTACGGCAACCGTGTTGTCTCTTGTCCAGTTATAGTTTGTCAATGGAATTAATCCACTCATCACAATAGTTGTGATAGCCGTTCCGGAACAAACTGACTGCGCAGATGGTGTTGCCACGGCGGTGGGCTCTGGTTTTAGAACAATCGCAGATGTAACCGGCGCTGAACTGCATCCGCCTACAGTGGCAATCGCTATATACGTTGTGGCAATTGTTGGTTTCGCATACACATTCAATGCCGGTGTTCCTGCGCATAAGGTATCGTGGCCCCTGCATCTGAATATAATCCGGTAACCGGTGTCCACACCGGCGGAGGCGGTGCCGCTGTAAAATTGATTGTAATTGACCAGTCGACTAACGTTCCGAAATCTGCTGAAGCATTATCCCTTAACGCGAGTGTCCATGTCCCGTTTCCTGTTCCAAACAGGGCCGGGAAACTGGTTGTGGTTGGCGTATATCCTGTAGCCGGATTCAGTGCGTTTGCATCAGCCGCAAATGTTCCAGTGAAAGGTGCGCTGGATGTACCTAATGAAACAGCCGACGCAGAACTGATCACTGTATTGGTGAAATTATCACCGGATCCGCCCCTGCCATTAACGAGGTTTAATACCTCTCCGTTTGGTGCTTTCAGGTTGATGATCAGATCCGCGTCCCAGGTATGTGTCACATTGAGCTTCACATCCACACTATTGATCACTGCACCTGGCGGTAATGCAGGCACTGTTAAATTCGAAGTCAATCCTGCTGGTAAATTATCCGGAATAGACAATGAGATCGTTCCGGAAGCAGTTACGAGTGATTGTGCCGTAGGTGGTGAGCCACCGGTAACACTGATCGGCACAATCGTATTCGGACAAATATTAGCACTGGTTGGCGAAATAGTGATCACCGGAATCGGGCTCACGACTACCGTTGCAGTAATGGGCGTACCGGGACAACCATTTGCCACAGGCGTAATAGTGAAAGTAACGGTTATTGGTGCACCAGTACTGTTCGTCATCGTACCACTGATATTTCCACTGCCGCTGGCAGCAATACCTGTTACTGAAACTGTATTGTCTCTTGTCCAGTTATAAACCGCGGTGGGTTCAGATCCGGACATCACAATAGTTGTGATCGCCGTGCCTGTACATACCGACTGGCTGGAAGGTGTGGCCGTAGCCGTTATCGGTGCGGCAATAGTAATGGTAAATTGAGTTGGAGCTCCTGTACAGGTTACACCATTATTAGTATATGATGCTGTTACCGTGAATGTGGCTGTTAATGGAGCCGCACCGGCATTCGTTCCCGTAAAGGCGGGCACATTACCGGAACCGGAGGTCGTACCCAAACCAATGGCTTCCGCAGTTCTTGTCCATGAGAATGTTGCTCCGGGTACAGGACTGGTAAACACCACTGAAGGCACTGAAGCATTATTGCAATAAGACTGGTTAGCAACCGCATTAACCGTTGGCACAGGGTTCACTGTAATTAACGGTGTGCCGCTGTTACCTGAACCTGCACATAAATTAGCATCTGTAACAGAAACCAAAGAATACGTTGTGTTCACGGTGGGTGAAACAGGAATGTTTGCACCACTTAAATAATTATTGACGGTGAAATTGCTTGTACCATCATTATACACAACGGTAAAAGGTGATTGTCCGCCAGTTACTGTTACAACCAGATTCGCAGAACCTCCATTGCATATTGTAGAAAGACCAGATACACTTAATACAGAGGCTGTCGCGCATGCTCCAGGTATATTGGTTGTCCAGATTCCCCTGCCATGTGTGGCAGCTGCAATCAGCCTGTCGGAAGCACGGTATTTAATCATATCCGTACTTACATTCGGGAATGATGCATTGGCACTCCATACGGTGGAAGCGCCATTCAGTAAATCCGTTTCCCAAACACCAGTGGCAGTTGCGATATATGCTTTTGTATCTGTATCAGGATGGAACAAACCCCAGCGCACCGGCATATCCGGTAAATTTCCATCACAGGCTGTCCAGGTAATACCACCATCAGCAGTAACAAAAACATTGGTCACACCAAAATTGGAGAAGCAGGCCATGAGGTGCTGGTCGGAAGAACCAGTGACTATACAATTCAGGAAACCCGATGCTCCCGGAGGTGTTATGATTGAAGTAGTAGGTGTAGCGGTATTCGCATTGTCGGCTATGACTAACCTGCTCGTAGTACCGTTACTGGTTCCAAAATAAACCCGGTTGGCTGTAAATGGCGAAACATGAACAGCTGATACCTGCATGCCGCCAAAATCTGTAATAGCTATGGATGTAGATGCTGTTCCTGTCTGGGGGTCATCCCAACGGATAAAATTTCCGCTACCGTTACAGAGATAGATTTTATTTGCAGCATTATCATAATCCCAGGGGCTCACAAACCGGCCGCCTGCAAATGCCACATTTCCCCAGGTGTTACCGCCATTTAAACTCCGGCGTATATTATTATTAAAAGCTGAACCAAACTGGTACTGCGGTTCATTCTGGTCAATCGCACAGAACATGCCATCTCCTCCGTAAAATTCTATTGAACTGTCGAGACCCGGGTGATTCAAACGGTGCATACCGTTATCCTGCGCACCAGCTATAATATTATTTGTTTCTGTCGGATGGATAGCAACAGAATAAAACTGTTTTATCCGCAATCCTTTATTCCGGTCGCGGATAGTTGTTCCGCCGTCTGCTGAATAAAATATCCCACCATCGCAGGCAAACATCAGTTTGGTTCCGCCATCCCACCATTGTACATCATGCTGGTCAGCATGGATGTATTGCTGGCCGGGACCGCCTACCCATACCGCGATTTTTGTCCAGGTGGCACCACCATCTGTGGTTTTATAACATTCAAGCCCACCCACAATACACTGGTTGCCATCAACAGGATTCACGCCACAGGAGATATCATACCATCCCTGTCCGTTCGCCCACGTACCACCACCGGGTTGTGCAGCTGTCGGAACCCAGGTTACACCACCATCAGCTGATCTCCAGATTGTGGGGACCTGGTGTGAAGCATTGTCAGGGCATGCATATAAAATATTGCCACTGACACCTAATTCTGTTCTCTGGTTAAAGTTGTAAAAGCAGCCGTGGCAGAAGTCCAGGTACCTGCTGAAACTGAAGAAGGAGCATCTGTAAAACGATATCCGGATGTGCTGAAAATACCGGTAGTGACATGCAAACGCCCGGTATTACTGATTTCAAGATCTGCCACATCATTCCCAAGTCCGGTGGGCATTATATTAGTCCATGTGGCACCGCCGTCGGTTGAACGCTGCAACCCGCTTCCCCTGGTACCAACATATACATTACCTGCATTATCGCAGAGTATTCTTGTTCCATTTAAAAAAGTACTTGTCGAAGGCAGGAAATTCCAGTTAACCCCACCATCTGTACTTTTGAAAACACCTACTCCCCTCACCGCATCGGCATTAAAATAAGATTCGCCGGTACACATGTACATCACTTGCTGGAGACCCGGCCGCGGATCCTGGCAAATAGCACCGATCGCCAGATTGGATAATTCATCATTGACTAGTGTCCAGGTAGCCGGGAAAGCAGTAATATCTGTCGTCTTCCATAAACCACCTGCCACGCTTCCGGCAAAAACAGTTTTATGGGTGGCGTCCTGCAAATCCACCATCACCGCACGGATACGACCGGAGGTCTGGTCATCATTCGGACGCGAATTTC
Source organism: Chitinophagaceae bacterium (assembly GCA_016720825.1). Classification (GTDB taxonomy): domain Bacteria; phylum Bacteroidota; class Bacteroidia; order Chitinophagales; family Chitinophagaceae; genus JJ008. Next base: position 3,856 of record JADKJV010000027.1, read on the forward strand.
CATTTATTCGTGAAAAATCACCATTAGGACCGCGTTCTGACCAGGCTAAAGAAGCTACGCGTCCGGCTGCAGCCTGTTTGGCTCTTGCTGTTTGTTCTGAAGCACTCCGCATCCTGTCCCAGGGTACTTTACCCAGCGCCGGATCCTGCATTTGCAGTTTCTCAAACATGATTCTGGCACTTGGGTTGTCATCCTCATCTTCTTCTTCCACCTGCGCCATCAGTGATGTGGCAGAAAAACAACATAATAAAGTCAGTAATAAATGGAATTTTCTCATTAGCGTAAGTTTTGGATATGGTATGGTTATGATCAATGATTGATTCAGCAATTATCCCTTACAGCAATATCATACACACAATAAAATCACTTGCATACACATGTTCATCCGCACACGACTAAACAGCGCAATAAACTATATGCCCGGTGATTTCAAGAATTGGGATTTTTCAATCTAATGTTCGGCACAGACTTACCAGTGTAATGAGGGTAAAGAGGCAGGAGTATTAATTCGAATCGTCAGTATCTGGTTTTTTCCTGAAGTGAATACTGGTATGTCTTTCTTTCAATGCAAACGGAAAATAAGGAAATTTAGGATATAAAAAAACTGGAATTAGTAAACGGATGTTGATTTATATAACATTGAGCATTTTCTTTTAAAGTCTTAAACACATAGGCACATAGTACACATAGAAACACATAGAAATACATCTTGAATCTCCAAGTGCCCTAAGAGTAGCAAATTCTTCATTACCACGGACCCCACCCAACCACATCCATTTTCAATGATTCATTGCCTATTATCCCCTCCTTCACGTCGGGGGCCAAACTTTCATCTCTCAACTCTCAACTTTCAATTCTCAACTTTCAACTTCTCAATTATCCATTATCAATTATCAATTATCAATTACCAACAAACTACACCCCCTCAAATCACTCCCATCCATCCTCCCCAGGACTTCAAACGATCCATCAGCCTGTACACGCCCGGCATCATCGGTAGCAATGAATGCACAGGAATCCTGGTTGGCGAGGTCAATTATATTAATGGCACCGCTTCCCTGTTTCATCACACGCAGGGGATCTTCTTCCTCGCGGACGAGGACTTTCATCCAGGGCGGGCAGGAGAATAAGCCTTCTCCCTGTGACCAGGCCTGGGACAATAATTCGGTCATGCCGTATTCTGCATGGATCGGTGCAGGCCCGAAAGCTTTCTGTAATCTTTCATGCAGGGCCGCGCGGATCAGTTCTTCGCGACGGCCCTTCATGCCGCCGGTTTCAATAATCCGGGTATGATTTAATGGGATGGAATATTTTTCAGCAAAGTCGAGCAGCGCAAAGGATACACCAATCAGTAATGATGGTTGTCCTGCCTTTTCCAGTTTTTCAAGAACAGCTGCCAGTTTTGCATCTTCCCGGAGATAAAAACCGCTGTCGGGGTGGCCACTTTTACGGATCAGCGCATCTACCATAAAAACCAGCGAGGAGGAATTGCCCCTTTCCAGGTAGGATGGCAGTAAACCAAGTACACAGTATTTATCCGGGGAACCGTATACTTTTTCAAACCCGCGCATGAAACTGGTTTCGTAATTCCCGCTGTCTTTGATGTAATGCCGGCTGTTTACCATCCCGGTGGTACCGCTGCTTTCAAAAATATGCTGCGGCTCAAATACACCCGTGACCACTTTATGCGTTTTAAAAAAACGGATGGGGAGGAAAGGAATTGCCGACAGGGACCTGACCAGACCGGGTATCACCCCCAGGGCGTTCACATAATCCCGGTAGACCGGATTTTCAGCGTATTGCCGCCTGAAAACAGCCAGGGCCTGGCCCTCAAAATCCGTTTCAGCGGCGTCTAATATTTTACAAAACCCTTGCTTTTCCATATCCCCTTTATATGGGTAATTATTGTAAATTTGATTAAAACAAACCCTTCCGGATGAAATTAAGCCTGATGCTCTGCGGTCTCTGCCTGGTGACGTTATTAGCTTGCCAGAAGGATAAATTTACCACCACCCCACAGGTGAGTCTTAAATCCATCACACCCAGCAGTGTTGTGATCGGCGACATCATCCGCGTCAAAGGTACATTTACTGACAAAGAAGGTGATGTGGATTCTGCCTATATTATTTATAAATGGTACAATGGAGCCAACATCGTCAAAAATGACACTTTCCGCTACTACCTGCCCGCATTGGGAGTTCCTGCTGCCACCAAAGACGGCGATATCCTGGTTGAATTTTCTTACGGCAGGTTCCAAACTGGTTATGTGCAATTAAGTTCTGTGTCGAAAGATACGACCAGCACTTTTGGTATCATGCTGGTGGATCACCAGAAAAACAAAAGTGAATACAAAGAATCGAAACAAATCAGGCTGCTGAAGCCCTGACAAATTGAGGTTTCTCCGCACAATCACTGACTTTATTATTTACAGCAATCTGTTTATTGCTGGCTGCGCCATGCTGATGGTGATGCAGACTTATATTTTCATTATACACCAGCCACCCGACCGCATTTTCACCGGGTTTGTATTTTCCGCTACCTGCTGCAGTTACAGTTTCCACTGGTATTTCACGGACCATTCTGTCATTCCCTCCCCCCGCATTCAATGGCTCAGGCGATTTCGCTTTGTGCATACCATTTTATTTTTCGCAGGCACAGCAGGTGTTATTTATTTTTTCTTCCGGCTCCTGCCCCACTGGCCCTGGTTACTGGTTTCAGCAGCGATTGCTTTCCTGTATTCAGCTCCTAAAATCCCGCATCCGCTGTTCCGTTCGCTCCGTAAAGTGGCATTGGGAAAAACCATCTTCCTGGCATTCGCCTGGATGTTTGTTACCACCTGGCTGCCGGTTGTGGTGAATGAAGTGCCCTGGGATAACCAGCATACCGTTTTCTGCATATACCGTTTCTTCCAGGTCTATTGCATTTGCATACTGTTTGATTACCGCGACCGGGAAGATGACAAAGCTGATGGCATCCGCAGCCTGATCACGTATATGAATGACAAAAGCATCACAAGGCTTTTTATATTCTCCACGCTGGTGAGCCTGGCCACCGCACTGGTATTATACAAATGGGATCCCGATCCGCTTTTTATCGGTTTCCTGATTTTACCCGTTGTGCTGACAGCCGCATTATATACACGTGCCCGGCGTGATTTCTCCGACCTGTTTTATTACGGACTCCTCGATGGCTTAATGGCCCTTTCAGCGATACTGATGCTGGTAGCCCGTATTTGATTATTTTTGATAAAATTTCATTCCCATATGGCAAAAGCAGCTAAATCCGCGAAATCCGTAAAATCAGCCAAAACAGTTACCACACCGGCTTCTATGGAATTCCTGAAGAGTTATATCAATAATGCATCTCCCGTTGGTTTTGAAACCTGGGGACAGAAACTCTGGCTCAAATACCTCGAACCATATGTGGACACGCATTTCGTGGATCCGTATGGCACTGCGGTTGGCATGATCAATCCCGAACATCCTTTCAAAGTCGTGATTGAAGCCCATGCCGATGAAATCAGCTGGTTTGTGAATTATGTTACACCCGACGGATTGATATACCTGAAAAGGAACGGTGGCGTGGATCACCAGACAGCCCCTGCATCCCGTGTGCTGATCCATGGTAAAAAAGGAGCCGTAAAAGCAGTATTCGGATGGCCGGCCATTCACACGCGCTATGCCACACCCGACCAGAAAGAAGCATCTCCCCGTACGGATAACTTATGGCTCGACTGCGGTGCCCGCAACCGCAAAGAAGTGGAAGCACTCGGTATCCATATTGGTGCCGTAGTTACATACCAGGACGGATTTGATGAACTTGCCAACGGTAACCTGATCGGCCGTGCATTTGATAACCGCATCGGCGGATTCATGATTGCAGAAGTAGCACGCCTGCTGAAAGAAAATAAAAAGAAACTGCCCTTTGGATTATATATAGTGAATGCCGTGCAGGAAGAAATCGGTTTGCGTGGAGCTGAAATGATTGCCCGCCGCATAAAACCCAACATTGCCATCGTAACCGACGTTACGCATGATACCACCACACCCATGATCAATAAAAATATTGAAGGGGATGTGTGCACCGGCAAAGGCCCGTCTTTATCTTATGCTCCCGCCGTACATAATAAATTACTGGCCCTGGTGGAGAAACTGGCAGCTGATAAAAAATACCGGTACAATGGCGTGCGTTGAGCCGCAGTACAGGTACTGATACGGATTCATTCGCTTACTCACATGAAGGTTGCCCGTCTGTACTGATTTCCATTCCCCTTCGCTATATGCACACAACTGTTGAGATGCTGCATGTGGATGACATCAATGCCACGATCCGGCTGATGTATGAAACCTTATTAACTTTAAGTCCGAAAACCAACCTGAGTTATCTCTGATGCATCACCTCTTATATATTGACCCGGGCAGTGGCAGCTACCTCGTGCAGGTACTTGTCGGTGCCGCCCTTGGCGTGGTGATGTTTTTCAAGAATATAAAGATGTACATCCTCTCGCTGTTCAGGCGTACGCCTAAAAAAGACGATGATGAGTGAAACAGGGATACACCCTTCTTCTTACCGGGATCCGTCTGGATTTGTTTTTCGTTCCGGCAATACCATGTACAGGCAGGTGAATCCTGTTTACAGGGATCATTATGACCACCTGATGCAAAGCGGGCTGTATGAAAAGCTCACGCAAAAAAAATGGCTGATCCCGCATACTGAAACAGATGGACAGTCATTGGGCGCAAAGGATTATTATAAAATCCTGTTGCCGCAGCAAATCCCATTCATCAGTTTTCCATACGAGTGGACTTTCCCCATGTTGCAGGATGCGGCTTTACGTACATTGAAAGTCATGCGTATTTCATTGGATCATGATATGATATTGAAAGACGCAACGCCTTACAATATCCAGTGGCTGGATAACCGGATGCAACTGATCGACACGCTTTCTTTTGAAAAATATGAGGAGAACAAACCCTGGATTGCTTACCGGCAGTTCTGTGAATGTTTTTTAAGTCCGCTCCTCCTGATGCATTACAGCAAACAACCCCTCCAGGCGATGATGCTTGCATATCCGGAAGGGATCCCGCTGGAAATCGCCAGATCCATGTTGCCCTGGCGCAGCCGTTTTTCATTGTACACCTGGATGCACATTCACCTGCACGCCAAATATGCCGGGAAACACAAAGGCGAAAATGAACAGCGGGCACATATCTCTAAAAAGAAATTGCTGGCATTGGTTGACAGCCTGCAGTCTCTGATAAAAAGCCTGAAACCCGGAATCCGCCAGTCAACCTGGGGCGCTTATTATGAGGAAGCCAGTACACGGGAAGGATATTTCGCTGCTAAAAATGACATCATCACAAACTGGGTAAACAAACAGGAAGGCATCCATACCGCTACCGACTTCGGTGCCAACGATGGCCATTTCTCCCGGATCGTTGCCGCGAAAGGGATTCACACCATAGCCATGGATGCAGATGTGCTGGCTATCTCTTCCTTATATGAACAACTGAAAAAAGAAAAAGAAGTTTCTATCCAGCCCCTGCTGTCAGATTTATCAAACCCTGCTCCTGCTATTGGTGTTAATAACCAGGAAAGGGATTCATTAATCACCCGCATCGCCAACCGCGACCTGGGGCTTGCACTCGCACTGATCCACCATTTGTGCATCGGCAGGAATATACCATTCACGGCACTGGCCGGGTTTTTCGCCTCATCCTGCCGGAAACTGATTATTGAATTTGTGCCGGTGAATGATCCAAAGTCGCAACAACTCCTGCTGAATAAAAAAAATATTTACGGATGGTACCATGCCGAAGGTTTTGAAAAAGCTTTCAGCAGGTACTTCCGCATTCTCGATAAGACCCAGGTTACGGGTACTGAAAGAGTGTTATATTTAATGGAAAGAGCATCCTGATATGCGCCCATTCCTGCGGAAATATCCGGTCTTCCTGTTTTGCCTGCCCCTGTTTTTTGTATTGCACGGTTACCGCGAAAATTTCCAGCTCGTTCCTTATCGCGATGCACTCCGCCTGCTCGGTCTTTACCTTTTTATTTCCATTTTGCTCTGGGGAGCTTTTATGCTGCTGTACAGGCACAGCATCAGGGCTGCCATGGCCGCTTTTGTTTTGCTCTTCGTCCAGTTTTTCTTCGGGCCCGTACAGGATTTCCTGAAATCCGTTTTCCAAGAGGCCTTTATTACCCGTTACAGTTTCCTCCTCCCGCTGGTTTTAATCATCGTGATCATCCTACTGGTCCGTTTCAAAATAAAAAAACCACCGATGGAGAACAGCGCATTGTATTTCTCGTTGCTGCTTTTCATCCTCGTCGTGCTTGACGGTATATTACTCGTCAGCCAGGCCGCATTCAGTGATAAAAAAGAAAGGCTGCAGCATACTGTTCAGCTGAACAAATGCCCTGATTGCAAACAACCTGACATCTGGCTGATTGTGACGGACGAATATGCAGGCCTGCAAACCCTCGACAGTTTTTTTAATTACGATAACCGGCCTTTCCTTTCCGCATTAAGCAACCGGGGATATTTTATCCCGGAAAAAAACCATTCCAACTATAATTCCACGCCCTTTTCAATCGCCTCCCTGCTGAACATGGATTACCTGGCAAACCTCAAAGGCAGCCAGCACAGCAAACAGGATATCAGCAATTGTTACCAGTCTATCCGCAAAAGCCGTTTGATCAGCTGGTTGCAGGAAAATGGTTATGACTTTAAAAACTTTTCACTTTTTGATTTTAATAACCAGCCTTCACCGGTTGCACCGGGACTGGTACCCCGTTCAACCGGCTTCATCACTTCAGGCACCCTCACGAATCGTGTATACAAAGACCTCGGCTACCACCTGGTAACAACCCTTCACCTGAACAGCCTGTATAAACAATACAACCTGCGCGATCAGCTGAACAACGAAAAAATCATCCAGCTCAGTCTGGCAGCCATGCACGACAAAAAACAAAAGCCCCGTGTGATTTATACGCATTTGCTGTTGCCACACTATCCCTATTATACCGACCGGAATGGCAAACCCTACGACTGGAAAACAATCAACGAGTACAACAACGACCGCAACCGGTATATCGAATACCTGCAATACAGCAACCAGCGTATCCTGGGATTTGTGGATTCGGTGAGCAAATCATCCGCCAATCCACCCATCATTGTGCTGACCGGTGATCACGGTTTCCGGCAGTGGACAACACCGGTACCTGATTCATTCCTCTATGATAATTTCCAGGCCATCCGGCTGCCTTCAGGGAATTACAACGGGTTTTATAAAGGAATTTCACTGGTTAACCTCTTCCGGGTAATTTTGAATACAGAATTCAAACAGCAGTTACCCATGCTCGCAGATTCTACCGTAACGATCACCAATAAATACAGTCAATAGGCCAATGCCCAACTGGAAAAATACCATACAAACCAGGCCTTTGTTCGCCTGGCTGCTGCCGGTCTTTTTTGTATGGCATGGCTTCACTGGCAATTTTGGATTTATTGCCTGGAAAGATGCAGGCATCCTGCTCGCTATTTACTTAGGCTTCACGTTACTTTTCTTCGGACTCGCCTACTGGCTTTACCGGAACGTGGTCAAAGCTGCCCTCCTGGCAACCTGCCTCATGGCCTTTCATTTTTTCTTTGGCAGTATACAGGACGGATTGAAAAATGTTTTCCCCGACAGCCTGCCATCGCGGTATAGTTTTATTTTACCGGCAGCACTGCTCATTCTGATCAGCATCATCATCCTGCTTAAAAAAAGGAAAAAGACTTTATATAACCTGACCCGCTTTCTCAACATTTTATTGCTGCTTCTTATTTTGCTTGACACCATCATGGTGATTCCTGTAAAAAGTGCAAGGACCGGAAACCTTCCTGCAGGATTAACTGCCTGCGATACCTGTGCCAGGCCAGATATCTATTTTATCCTGGCCGATGAATATGCCGGTAATACTGAATTGAAAGATCTTTTTGGATTTGATGACAGTATTTTCATACAGCAACTCCAGCAAAGGAATTTCCATGTCCTGCCCGAGAGTTACAGCAATTATAATTACACGCCATTTGCTGTAGCATCCATGCTCAATATGGATTACCTGAACCTGGCCGGGAAAGACCGCGGTAAGTCAGACCTCACTTACTGTTATGAAACGATCCGTGATAACCGCTTCGGTCAATTCCTGCAGTCGGCCGGTTATGATTTTTACAATTACTCCGTTTTTGATTTTAAAGGACAACCCGCCCGGACCCTGGAAACATTTTTACCGGCCAATACCAGGCTGATTACTTCACAAACGTTGCTCAGCCGTCTCAACCGTGACCTGCGCTTTAATCTGGTTACCCGTTTTAAATCCAAAAAAGATATCAGGGCATATACCTACGCCAACCGCGATAACAACCAGCACTTGTATTCACTGACGATGAAAAAGGCGGAACAAAAATCCACCCGCCCGAAATTTGTGTACACACACCTGATGCTGCCGCATTATCCTTATTTCTACAACAGCAAAGGACAGGAACAGCCTTTTGATTCATTGCAGGAAGGCCGGCAAACCAACCGGCAACTGTACATCGAATACCTGCAATATGCCAATACCGAATTACTGAAACTGATTGATCACATCCTTAAACAAAGCAGCAAACCACCTGTCATCATCCTGATGGGTGATCATGGTTTCAGGCATTTCGGCGTGCCGGTTGACCAGAAATATTATTTCCTCAACCTGGCGTCGGTTCACCTTCCTTCCGGAAATTACCGGGGTTTCAGCGACAGCCTGGGTGGCGTGAATATGCTGCGCGTTTTGCTGAACACGGAATTCAATCAGCATTTACCCTTATTAAAAGATTCTGTAACCTATTTAAAGGACTGATTTATTGGCTTTGATCAATGAATGAATTAAATTTGTTATCCATCCTCAATCCAATCATATGTTTGACCCCAAAAAAATTCTTGTCCTGTCGCCCCACACCGATGACGGCGAACTGGGCTGCGGCGGCACCATCGCCCGCCTCGTCCACGAAAAAAAGGAAGTGCATTATGTTGCATTTTCCTCCTGCAGTAAATCCCTTCCGCACGGCGCACAACCCGACACTTTGGTAAAAGAATGCAAAGCGGCCATGAAGCAGCTCGGCGTAAATGAAGGCAAAGTGATGATTTATGATTTTGAAGTACGTGAGTTCAAGGATAAACGCCAGGAAATACTCGATGAAATGATCAGCCTGGATAAATACATCCACCCCGATCTCATCCTCATTCCTTCAGCTACTGATAAACACCAGGACCACCAGGTGATCCACCAGGAAGCCATGCGTGCTTTTAAAAACAGTTCAGTGATGGGTTATGAAGAACCCTGGAACCAGAGCCGTTTTGACTCCACATTCTATATGAAGATTTCTGACAATCACCTGTTCTCAAAAATCAAGGCGCTGGAACAATATGAATCTCAGAAACACCGCGCTTATATCCAGGAAGATTTTATCAGGTCGCTGGCACGTGTAAGAGGCGTACAGGCCGATTCGCATTTTGCAGAAGCCTTTGAAGTGTACCGGATACTGGCTTAATCACCATCCGATCCGCTGGCCAAAACGACCCAGCCCCGTGAGCTTATTCAATGTGAGATTCAGTCCGAACTGGTTCATCGCCCGGTTTGACTGGTAATAAGACCTTGCATACGTTACTGTAAACTTGCCCAGATCCGCTGCAAGTCCTGCGGAAAAACCATTCAGCCCGTTACCGCTGTTGCCGGTATTGAGTTCCCGCCTGCGCAGGAAATTATATCCCACTATACATTCAATCCGGTCGCCCAGGTAAATGGAAGATGATAATACCAGGTGATCCGCCACCTTACCGAGACCTTTACTGGCTATAATCCCGTTTTCATTATTAAACACCGTATCGTTATACCGGATATTATACTGATGGAGTTTTACCGCGGTCAGTGAAAAACTGAAAGGAGCGCCTGCCAGTTTTTTGGTGAACCCGGCTGATAAATCAAACGGCAGGTCATCTGCTTCCGCGCCATCATATTTTTTCAGCTGGAAACCCATATTCCTGGCAACAACCGAAGCGCTGAATAAATGGGCGGTATCGTGGTATAACAAACCCGCATCGAAGGCAATGCCATTCGACCGGTATAATCCATAATCGGAATTGATAAACTTCACCGTCATCCCGTAATGCCATTTATCCAGGTAACTGTGTGAGGCCGACAACTGCATGACCCAGTCAACCGGCCGGAAATTCCCAAACTGGTTGCCGGAGGCATCAGTCTGTGCAATCGTTCCATAATCATAATACGTCATCCCCATGCAAAGTCTGTTTTCAGTTTTGCATGATGATAACCTATAGATAAATGATAACCGTGGATACCGGCATATAAAAAATTAAAGGAAGCATTCAGCTGGGTATGCATGGATGCATTCAGTAAGGCGGGGTTATTAAATCCCAACCCCACATCTTTCGATGTGCTGGAAATATTGGCGCCACCCATTGCCGTAAGCCGGGGTGTATGGGAGAGCTTCATGAAACTGAAAACGGAATTGCCGCCCAGGGTTTGGGATGAAGCATGAAAAGTAAGCAACCAGACAAATATGGTGAAAAGGTAACGCAGGGAACTAAATTACGACTTTGAATGATTAACCACAAAGAACACAAAGGAATACACAAAGGCCACAAAGGTTTGAACTTTGTGGCCTTTGTGTATTTCTTTGTGCACTTTGTGGTAAAAAAACATTACACCAAAGCTAATTCCAGCACCTGGCTCATCGTTTTCACAAAATGGAATTTAATCCCTTTGATAAACGCCGGCTCAATCTCTTCCAGATCCCTTTCATTCTGTTTGCACATAATAATTTCTTTCAACCCCGCCCTTCTGGCTGCCAGTACTTTTTCCTTGATACCACCCACCGGCAAGACTTGCCCGCGTAAGGTGATTTCACCGGTCATGGCCAGAAAGGGTTTTACACGGTGACCGGTCAGTGCGGAGGCAATGGCCGTCATCATGGTAATACCGGCACTGGGACCATCTTTCGGCACAGCCCCTTCGGGAATATGGATATGTATATTTTTCTTTTCGAAAAGTTTTGGATCAATCTTGTATTTCTTGGCATTCGACTGAAGATAAGTAAGCGCGGTACTGGCACTTTCTTTCATCACGTTGCCCAGGTTACCGGTTAAACGCAGTTCACCTTTACCATCACTCAGGCTGGTTTCAATAAACAGGATTTCACCACCGAGATAAGTCCAGGCCAGTCCCACAGCCACACCGGCCATATTAACTGTTTTGTACAGGTCATTTGTATAACGCGGTTTGCCTAAAATTTTCTCCACTTCATCTGCGGTGAGTGTACTGCTGATCTTACCATGCATCGCCACCTGGCGGGCCTGGTAACGCATGATGGAAGCCAGTTGCCTGTCGAGTTCACGGACACCACTTTCCCTCGTATAATCCTGTATGATTTTTTCAATCACTTTTTCAGAAATGCGGAAGGGATTTCCTTTTAAGCCATGCGCTTCAACTTGTTTCGGCACCAGGTGCCTTTTCGCAATTTCCATTTTCTCTTCTACTGCATAACCGCTGAGGTCAATGATCTCAAGGCGATCGCGGAGCGCCGGTTGAATATTCTGCAGGTTATTTGCCGTAGCGATGAAAAGTACCTTACTCAGGTCATACTCCATCTCCAGGTAATTATCATAGAAGGTATGGTTCTGTTCGGGATCCAGCACTTCCAGCAATGCGGAGCTGGGATCGCCGCGGAAATCACTGCCTACTTTATCAATTTCATCAAGGATGATAACCGGGTTGGAAGATTTCACTTTGCGGATTGACTGCAAAATCCTGCCAGGCATCGCACCGATATAAGTTTTACGGTGACCGCGGATTTCACTTTCATCATGCAAACCACCTAAACTCACCCTTACATATTTCCTGCAAATGGCAGAGGCAATGCTCCTGCCTAATGATGTTTTACCAATACCTGGGGGACCCACAAAACATAAGATCGGGCTCTTCAGGTCACCTTTCAGTTTGAGTACTGCCAGGTATTCCAGGATACGCTCTTTGATTTTTTTCATCCCGTAATGATCATTGTCCAGCGTTTGCTGGGCTTTCTTCAAATCATACCGGTCTTCTGTATAATCTTCCCACGGAAGTTCAAGCATCAGGTCAAGGTGATTATACACTACTGAATAATCAGGCGTGCCCGGATGCATGCGCTCCAGTTTCTCAATGCCTTTTTTGAAAAGTTCCTTGGCAGTAGCCGGCCATTTTTTGGTCTCGGCCTTTTTCTGCATTTCTTTTATCTCCTGCGAATTCGCATCACCACCCAGTTCTTCTTTGATACTCTTCATCTGCTGCTGCAGGAAGTATTCCCGCTGCTGCTTATCCAGTTCGGTGCGGGTTTTATTCGTCACCTTATTTTTCAGTTCGGCAAACTGCAGTTCTTTCTGCAATAACTGCATCAGCAAATCAGCACGCTGGCGGATCTGGTTCAGTTCAAGCAGTTTTTGTTTGTCTTTGATATCCGTATTCAGGTTACTGGAAACAAAGTGGATCAGGAAAGCCGGATTCTCAATATTGCGGAGAATAATAGATGCTTCAGAAGGGATGTTGGGCGATAACTGCACAATGTCTGCAGCCAGGTCTTTGATATTGGCCACATACGCAGCGAAATCGGCGTCCTTGGGGAAAGGCTGTTCTTCCAGTTTGGAAATCTTTGCGCGGAACCAGGGATCAGCAGAAGTAATCTCTTCAATTTTGAAACGGGTTTTCCCCTGAATGATGATTGTTGTGCCACCATCGGGCATTTTAATCAGTTTCACAATCCGCGCCACTGTGCCCACCTGCTCAATATCCCCAATACCGGGATCTTCCACATTACTGTCTTTTTGCGCCACCACACCGATCAATTTGTCAGTTCGGTACGCTTCATTCACCGCTTTAATACTCTTATCACGGCCAACCGTAATCGGCAGCACGACGCCTGGAAATAATACCGTATTCCTGAGCGGCAACAATGAAATCTCGTCGGGAATCTCAACCCCGTTGGGATCTTCCTGGTCACTCTCATTCAGGGGAATTATGGGTAAAAAATCCATCTCATCCTCAGCACGCAGTAAAAAATGTTCGATATCCATACTCATATTGTGAAAAGGGCTAAAGTGACCCGCCCCGGGGCTACAATATATAAAGTGTAATCAGCATTGTCAAGGATCGTGCCCCGGGAGGGGGACTGACAGAAAGGCGCTTGCGAAATTTTACCACAAAGAACACAAAGTTTAAACAAAGAGCACGAAGAACTGCCAGTAACCTGTAGCACTTTGTGTCCTTTGTTTTCCCTTTGTGCGCTTTGTGGTTAAGACAAAAATCCCCCGTAAGTACGGAGGGATGTTTATTGCTAAGGTTCACGGATCTTAAAGCGCTAAACCAACTGACAACTGGAATCCCTGGCTTTTCCATTTATCCTGGTTGTCGATGTCATTGAGGTTGCTCAGGCCAATCGCATAACGGCCATTCAGGCGAATAGCTCCGATTTTAACCTGTGCTCCTGCCAGCATGGAGAAATCACCTCTTTTGAAGGCTTCACCGCCATTCTGGAGTAGGTTTTTGTCCTTGTTGATTTTAACACCAAACTGCGGTCCAACCTGCAGACATAAAAATTTCCCGATCAGTTTGTAGTTTAACAAAATCGGGATGGAGAGATAATTCAGTTTTACATTGGACTGGTAAGCCGGATTAAACACATTGCTGTAAATGTGATTGAAATTTGAATCCAGCGTGGTTGAATACTGGTTGAACAGTACTTCAGGCTGCAGGATGAACTTATTACCCATCCTGACTTCCATAAAGCCACCCAAAGCATAGCCGTAGCGGAATTTATCCTTAAACGACTGGCCTTCCACCTTGGTCACGTTGGCACCGCCCTTGATCCCGATATGAAACTGAGCCATCATGGCCTGTGAAATGAGTAAAACCGACAAAAGAGTTAAGAGTTTTGTTTTCCTGTGAGTGTTTTTAATTAAAAAATGGCTACTTGCGAACAATTTCTGACGTCCAAAAAAAAACAAGATTAATGCCAGTAACCCATAGTTCCTGTTAAATTGCTTTAACGGGATATGTCAGTTGTAAAACGGAAATTGTAACCAAATGGTGGCAGTGAAAACGTTAAAAAAAAATCAGAAAATAAATCCGGCGTTCAATGTGAAGAATGTACTCAGGTTTTTGCTGGTTGCCGGAAAATAATAATCCACCGTAAACTGGGGCTGTATAAAAAACTTGCCCAGCACATATTCCCCTCTCAGGTATGTGGTGAGCGATAAAGGCTGGAATTTAAGCTGGTCATCCAGGTATACATTTTCGGTGCTGTACAACACATTCGTACCCGTCCTGATTAAAGTACCATACGTTGAAGACGACTGGTTAAAACCAAACTTCTGCGTACCGCTGGTAAATGAAATCTGCGGCGTTAAACGGATATGGTCATTAAACGTAAACACATCCAGCCAGTAAAAATCATGTTTCACCGATGCCACTACTGAAAAGTCGGAAACGGATTCCGTTGTGTTGATATAGGTAAATCCACGGGGCCGTAAACGCAGTGAATTTATCTGTTCTTCCCGGCTGGTATAATCCGAGCGGCTGCCCCATCCATAACTGGCCGATACACCGGGCCTGAACCACGACTTCCTGTATGTGAAATAAGCATACAGTTCATTTTGTAATGGTGACGTATAAAAAGGCAGGTTTTTCTTCGTCACAAACTTGGTGTAAGAAATACCGGTGGCGATATCTTTATTCGCGAGATAATCCCACGATGGTGAAACACCCCATTGGTAAAAATTCATCTTCACATTATCATTCACCAGATATCCGGTCAGTGTAAGACCTAATCCGTTTTTATTGTAGTAACCCAGCGTAGGTGAGTACATCAGTTTTTTGGATGCTTCAATCTGTGTTCCTTCTTTTGATTCAAAATTGTAATAGCCTTTACTCATGGATATACTCCCCAGCATATAACTGTGCGGCGACAGGATGGAATCCATGAACGCATCAAAATCCTGGAATAAATCATCATAATTGAAACTGGTATCTTCTACGGGCGTTTTCAGTACAGGATGGACAACAGTATCCCCGGGAGCCGTTTGCGCATACAGCAAGGCTCCAGGCAGAATAACAGCCAGTATGAGTGTCCATTTTTTTAACATCCGGCAGCAGTTGCTGGTTTCATGGATAGTGGTTGTTTGCTATTTTCAGACTACAGAATAGAAAAAAAGTTTAATACGGCCAAGGCCAACTACAACGAATTCGTCCTCTCAAATATTGAATAAATACCTGGAAATCTTCAGGATAACTCCAGCACCGTGATTTCAGGCAGTATGCCCACCCGGCCCGGATATCCGAGAAAGCCAAATCCCCGGTTTACATATAGTTTCTGGCTTCTTGTACCTCCTTCCGCTTTCTCCTGTTCATACAAGCCAGCCCATTCTTTATAAACATACTGTACGGGACTCCATTTAAAACCCGGAATCTCCACCCCGAACTGCATCCCATGGGTATGGCCCGACAGCATCAGGTCAACGTCCTGGTATTTGGTCACCACCTCTGCCTGCCAATGGGAAGGGTCATGGCTCATTAAGATTTTAAAAGGCAGGTTTTCGCTGCCTGCATAGGCCCTGGGCATATCTCCATATTTTGGAAACCTGGCTTTCGAACTCCAGTTTTCGATGCCGATCAGGGCGATCTTATCTCCACCCCTTTCCAGCACCACATGTTCATTGATCAGCAGGCGCCAGCCCAGTTCGGCATGGATGGCTTTGAGCCGCTCGTGATTAGCGGTCTTTTCAGCCGCTGTAGGGAACTGTGTATAATCCCCGTAATCATGGTTACCCAGCGTGGAATACACGCCCATCGGGGCTTTTAACCGGCTGAAAACATCCATATAATCGTCCATTTCATCCGCCAGGTTATTGACCAGGTCCCCGGTGAAAAGGATGAGGTCAGGCTTTTCATCGAGGATTTTCTGCACCCCTTTCATCACAGCAGCTTTATTATTTAAACTGCCTGAGTGGATATCTGAAATCTGCACAATCTTTATCCCTTTGAAACCTGCAGGCAAATGGTCATACACCAGCGGGATCCGCTTCACCTGGTAATTATACTTATTACGGAATCCATAGATCAAAGTGCCGAATAAGCCACCACCAAACAGCATACCGGCCCAGCTCAGGAATACAGAACGGGAAATATATTCCCCGGCAGCTGCCACCTCCCCCTTGTCTTTATTGAAAAACAGCTTTCCGGCTACCCATTGGATCAGCCTCCGCAGGTCATCAATGATAAAAAAGAAACTGGCCACCAGCTTGGCAAAAAACAAACCAGCCAGGATCGCAAAAATGGTACTCTTCGTAAAACGGGCCTGCTTTTCAAAATGCAGGTAAGGCAGGAGTATCAGCAACAGAATGGCACCGGCTGAAATCGTCCAGTAAATAGTATATATGATGATTTTTGTACGGTGGCTGGCTGACTGGCTGACGACCTTTAAAGACTGGAAAAAGTAGAAATCCAGGAGAATCATGAAACCCAGGAGTATCCACCAGAAAGGAGAATTTCGCATATAATTAGACAAATTTAACCGGCAGGCCGTTGTATTTTTGCAGCCCGGATGAAAAATGGGCAAAACTTAATTTTGTGTTCCCGTTTTCAGTCGGCAATTTTACCACTAACAAGCAATCTTTCAAGAAGTTTCCGGCAAATGGCAAGAATTATCGGTGTAGCA
Organism: Chitinophagaceae bacterium; assembly: GCA_016720825.1. GTDB lineage: Bacteria > Bacteroidota > Bacteroidia > Chitinophagales > Chitinophagaceae > JJ008. The sequence continues at coordinate 20,636 of JADKJV010000027.1, forward strand.
AATCAAAAAGGCGGTGTAGGTAAAACAACCACTGCTATTAACCTGGCGGCCAGTTTTGCCGTGCTGGAGTATAAAACCCTGCTTGTTGATGGCGACCCACAGGCCAACAGTACGACTGGTGTGGGCTTTGACCTCCACAACATCACCCAAAGCCTGTACGATTGCATGGTGAATGGCACCCGCGGTAAAGACGTGGTGCTGAAAACCGAAATCCCCTACCTCGATTTAATGCCCTCCCACATTGACCTTGTGGGTGCAGAAATAGAAATGATCAATTACCCCAGCCGCGAAATGGTATTGAAAAATATGCTCGATCCGCTGCGGGATGAATATGATTTTATCATCATTGACTGTTCTCCTTCATTGGGGCTGATCACCGTCAATGCACTCACGGCTGCTGATTCAGTAGTCGTACCCGTTCAATGCGAATTTTTTGCACTGGAAGGTTTGGGCAAACTGCTCAACACTATCAAAATTGTTCAAAGCCGTCTCAATACCGCCCTCGTTATCGAAGGCATCCTGATGACTATGTACGATGGCCGTCTCCGTCTCTGCAACCAGGTTGTGAGCGAAGTACGCCGCCATTTTGAAGACATGGTCTTCAGCACCATCGTTCACCGTAACGCCCGTCTCGCCGAAGCCCCCAGCACCGGCAAACCCGTCATACTGTATGATGCCACCAGCAAAGGCTCCATCAACTACCTCAACCTGGCCAAGGAAATCCTGCAGAAGAATGATATGACGAAGATGAAGAACGAGGAGAAGATACTTGAAATCTAGCCGGTCGTTTTAAGTCATTAGTCTTAGTCACTGGTCTTTAGTCAATACAGTCTTAGTTTGGAATTTGGAATTTGGGATTTGGAATTTGGAATTTGGCTATTGGCAATCAGGCTCTTCAAACTTTCAGACTCCCTGTTTGAATTTTGACTTTTGACTTTTCAAGTCCTCATTTAGCCTTTTAAGCTTCCCGACTAACGCCTAAAGACCAACGACCTGCCTACCGGCAGGCAGGCTAACGACTAATTCTCCAGTTCACGTGGTAAAATATTACATTTGCCGTCCGGCTGAACATTTCACGAACCGCTAACTGTTAACGATCCCCCGCCCGGGCCAGGGCAATTTTGATCATGTCAACACCAAAGCAGAATAAAGAAAATCTGGGCAAAGGCATTCGGTCCCTTTTGCAGAGTATTGATGCTGATTTAAAAACCAGCAGCGGCACCCTTAAAAGTTCTGTGGTTGAGAATGCCACCAGTACCATGCGCATTTCACTGGAAGAAATTGAAACCAATCCCAAACAGCCCCGCCGTGATTTTGACGAACAGGGTTTGCAGGAACTGGCCCAGTCAATCCAGATGCATGATATTATACAGCCTGTTACTGTATCAAAACTTCCCTCCGGTAAATACCGTCTCATCTCCGGTGAAAGAAGGCTCCGTGCTGCAAAAATTGCCGGCTTAAAAGATATCCCGGCTTATATCCGCCAGGCCAATGATGCACAATTGCTGGAACTGGCCTTGCTTGAAAACTTACAACGCGAAGACCTCAATGCGATGGAGGTTTCCCTGAGTTATAAAAGGATGATGGATGAACTGGAATACACCCAGGAACAGGTGGCTGAAAGAATGGGTAAAGACCGGAGCACCGTCGCAAATTTTATCCGTCTCCTCAAACTGCCGCCGGATATCCAGCTGGCTGTACGAAGCGGTGAATTAAGCATGGGTCATGCAAGAGCATTGATTAATGTTGACACTGTAGACAAACAACTTTATATTTTTAAAGAAATCAGGGATAAAGGCCTTTCTGTAAGACAAACAGAAGCCCTGGTCCGCAATCTCTATAAAGAAACTGGTGGTGTTAAAAAAACGGCAAAAACACATTTGCCCCCTGCATTGCAGCGGATAGAAGATAAATTAGCATCTCATTTCAGTACCAGGGTGAAGATCAGGCATAGCCGGAATGGCAGCGGACAATTAATCATAGATTATTACTCTGCCGAAGAGTTCAATAATATTCTTGATAAACTGGATGCGCCGCTTGATTAATCACCCCTTCATCCGGAATAAAAAATTCATGCAGGCGATTGTACAAAAACTGTTGTTGATTCTCATTTTCTCTGCCGGGCTGTCTTCTTTAGCAGCTGCACAGCAACCCGACAGCACTATCAGGCGGGTACCTGAAGACTCCCTCATGAAAACGGAAGAACCCAAAGCGAAAAAAGATTCGGTGGTAAAACCACACAGTCCAAGGGTTGCCGCGATCCGCTCTGCCCTGGTGCCCGGACTCGGACAGATCTACAATAAAAAATACTGGAAGCTTCCGATTGTTTACGGCGCCCTGGGTGCCTGTACCGGAATCTTCGTTTATAATTTCGGGAATTATAAAGACACCCGTTTCGCTTACAAAGTGAAGTACAACATGCGGGTGAATCATACCGATTCTGCCCTTTTCAGCCTGATCAAACCGAAACTGAAACCGTTGAGTGAGGAATCACTCCGTTTTTACAGGAACCAGTTCAGGAGGGATATAGATTATTCAGCCCTGGCCTTTTTACTGCTCTGGGGACTGAATGTGCTGGATGCCACAGTGGATGCCCACCTGCACAATTTTGATGTGGGTCCCGACCTGGGTTTCCACTTCAAAGCCGGTTACAGTGATATGGCCAAAACAAACGGGATCAGCCTTGTTTGGAAAATCGGTAAGTGATCTCCCTTAACTTTACGTCATTCTTTTACACCATACACAAATCTTATGCGTATTGCCCTGATCGGTTATGGGAAAATGGGAAAAGCGATTGAAGAAATCGCCTTACAGAAAGGTCATACAATCAGCATCCGTATTGACCAGCCCAACCTCCATGAATTCACTGCTGAATTTTTAAAAGATACTGATGTGGCTATTGAATTCACCGGGCCGCACAGCGCATTTGAAAATATCAGCAAATGCATTGAGCTCGGTATCCCGGTTGTATCCGGCTCCACCGGCTGGACGGAGAAACTGGATGAAATCAAACAACTGAATGCGGCTAAAAACAGCGGACTGATCTGGTCCAGCAATTTCAGTGTAGGTGTAAATGTGTTTTTTGAAGTGAATAAAAAACTGGCCGCATTAATGGCCCCGCATCATGAATACGAAGTGATCGTGGAAGAAACGCATCACACCCAGAAAAAAGATGCACCCAGCGGCACTGCCATTACACTCGCTGAACAGGTCATGGAATCTGTTAAAAGGAAAAAACAATGGGTGAATGAAATCAGCGACAACCCGGAAGACCTTGAAATTATCAGCCAGCGGGTTGACCCTGCACCGGGCACACACCAGATACGCTATTCATCCGTTATTGATACAATTGAAATCACCCATACGGCACATAACCGAAAAGGATTTGCCTCCGGCGCTGTACTGGCCGCTGAATTCCTGGCCGGAAAGAAAGGGTTTTACACTATGAAGGATGTGCTTCACCTCTGATCCATGAAAAAAATACTGGCTGGTCTTTATTGTTTGTTATCTGTTTCCCTGGCGCAGGCCCAGCCTGTACCTGACAGCCTGCGGAAAATAATTAACGAGAGCGAAAAATACCCGGTTAAAATAAATGCATGGATAGAACTGCTCAGCTGGTATGAATTAAAAAGTTTTGACACCACCATAGATGAAGGCAACCGTGCCATGGAACTGGCCCGCGCGTTCGACGACTCTCTGCACATTGCCATGGTGCGCCACCACATGGGAATCGCTTTTTATTTTAAAGGGGAATATGATGAAGCAGCGCGTCAGTATTTCGCTGCAGCAGCAATCCTCGAAAAAAAGCCCGATGCCAAAAAAGAACTGGCCCATGTATATAATGAAATGGCCAAACTGTTCCGCAAAACCCGCGATCTCAACCAGGCCATGATCCATTATGATAAAGCAGATGCTTTATTCAGGGAACTAAAAGATTCAATTGGTTTGTCCATGATCTTAAACGAATCCGGCGTTGTGTATGAATACCGCGGTGAATACAAAGAAGCCCTGCGCCGGTATGTATCCTCCCTGCACCTGGCCGAAGCAAGGGGCGATTCACTGGGTGTTTCCTATTCAGTTAGCAATATTGCCGGCGTATACGTATTACAACAGCAGTTTGATGAAGCTGAAGCTTATTTACTACGGGCACTGCGCATCCGCCAGATACTGAAAGACCCGTTTGCCATCGCATTAACCTATACGGATCTCGGCGCTTCCATGAACGCCAAAGGCGATTATGCCAAAGCTATCCGGTACCTCACCCTCAGCAACGAGATGGCAGAAAAAATGAATTACCCGGAACTGCAATCCAACAATTACAACGAGCTGGCATCTGCCGCAGAAAAACAAGGCGACTTTGAAGCAGCACTCAATTTCTACCGGAAAAAAACATCGTTGAGTGACAGCTTATTCAGCATTGAAAAAACCCGGCAGATATCTGCGTAAAATCAGTGCTGGATGCAGAGGAAAAAGAAAGGCAGCGGATTGCCAAAGACCTGCACGATGGTGTAGGCCAGCTCATGAGTGCCGCTAAAATGAATTTATCAGCCTTTGAATCTGAAATTACATTTACTGATCCCGGGCAGGCAGAAGATTTCAGCAAGATCATCGGACTGGTGGATGAAAGCTGCCGTGAAGTAAGGAATGTTTCGCATGTGATGATGCCCAACGCACTCCAGAAAAATGACCTTGGCATGGCCGTCAGGGAATTTGTTGACAAACTCCACCACAAAAACCTGGCAGTACACGTTTATACAGAAGGACTGGAAAACAGGATGGACTCCACCACCGAAACACTCATGTACCGTGTTATCCAGGAATGTGTGAATAACGTAATCAAACATGCCGGCGCCACCAACCTGGATATTTCACTGGTACGCGACCCGCTAACTTTCAGCGGAACGATTGAAGATAACGGCCATGGATTTGAAGTAACGGATGATGTAAAAAACAATGGCATTGGCTTGAGCAATATCAAGTCGCGCATTGAATACCTCCGCGGCAGCCTGGACCTGCAAAGCTCACCCGGCCGCGGCACGCTGGTTGCTTTTCATATTCCCCTAACGCCAAAACCAGCTAAAACAGAATCCTGATTTAACAATCCTGAAACAGTCGCCGGGAAAACCGGGCTGATAAAAATCACGTCAGGCTAAAGAACTCCTTTTACAGGATTTACACTATTTTCACCATCACCAACATGAACAAGAAAATCAGCCTGGCATTAGTAGACGATCACCAGATTGTGATTGACGGGCTCCTGGCTATGCTCCGGGGTCACGAACAGTTCCATTGCACTTTTGCCACTACCAACCCTGCGGAAGTCATGATCCGGCTGGAAAAAGAGCCAGTGGATATCCTCATGACCGATATCATGATGCCCGGCATGACAGGCGATGAGCTCAGCAAACAGGTTCGTAAAAAATTCCCTTCCACCCGCATACTCGCATTATCCATGAGCGGCCAGGGCGACCTGGTGAATGAAATGATCAACGATTCAGACATCAGCGGTTATGTACTGAAAAATATCAGCAAACAGGAACTGATCCTCGCCCTTGAAAAAATTGCAGCAGGCGGTATTTATTTCAGCGAAGAAGTAATCTCCGAACTCCGCAAATCAAGCGAAAGGAAAAAACAAAAAGAAGAAGCACATCTTACGGCACGGGAAATTGAAATCATCTGCCTCATCGAAAAAGAATATAACAACAAACTAATCGCTGATACACTTTTCATCAGCGAACGGACGGTGGAAACACACCGGAAAAATATCTTCCGTAAAACGGGGACGAATACGGTGATAGGGTTGGTGAAATATGCATATGAGCATAGGTTGATATAAGAATACATTTTACCACAAAGTGCACAAAGGATTTTCCCGTGCTAAATTGAAATGGCTCATAGGTTTGAACATTTCCTTTAATAGAATACCCAAATAGATCACAAAGCAACAGCTGAAGCTGTTGAACCCTAAAGATTGTGCGTTCCAGAAAGTGTGCACAGATTAAGGACTCCTTTGTGAACTTTGTTCACCCTTTGTGTCCCTTGTGGTAAAAACTCAAAAAACCGTAACTTCCCCTACACACTTTTCTTATGCAACGACTCCTCCTCCCACTCATCCTTTGCTTTAGCCTCTATACTTCTTCCCAGCCAATAGATTCCAAAGTTTACAACAACCTCCGCTGGCGCATGATCGGCCCCCACCGCGGCAGCCGCACCGTTGGCGCTGTAGGCGTACCCCAGCAACCCAACGTATTTTATATCGGCGTGAATAACGGCGGTGTGTGGAAGACCACCGATTATGGCAGGACCTGGCTCCCCATCTTTGATGACCAGCCAACCGGTTCTGTAGGTGATGTGGCAGTAGCACCCTCCAATCCGGATGTGGTGTATGTGGGTTGCGGTGAAGGATTGCAACGGCCGGATTTATCAGTGGGCAACGGCATGTATAAATCCACCGACGCAGGAAAAACATGGAAACATCTTGGCCTGGACGATGCACAACAGATTGGTGGCTTAGCCATAGATCCGAAAAATGAGAACCGGATATTCGTTGCTGCATTGGGTCACCCTTACGGACCGAATCCGGAAAGAGGTGTGTACCGTTCCACTGACGGAGGAGCACACTGGGAAAAAGTTTTATATAAAGATGAAAACACAGGAGCCATTCAGGTTACGATTGACCCGAATGACCCGAATACCGTATATGCAGATTTATGGGCCGGCCGCAGGGTCCCTGGGAAAACGGTGCCTGGAACGGACCTGAGAGCGGATTATTCAAATCCACTGATGGCGGAACCACTTGGAAAAAACTGACCAATGGTTTACCCACTTTCGAACAGGGTCTTGGCCGTATCGGTTTTTGTATTGCACCTTCCGACAGCAAAAGGATGTATGCCACTGTAGATGCCGGAAACCTCGGTGGTATCTATCGCAGTGATGATGCCGGTGAATCATGGAAAAGAATGGTGAGTGATAACCGGTACTGGGGACGTGCAGCAGATTTTGCGGAAGTGAAAGCCGATCCTAAAAATCCCGACATCGTTTATTCAGCTAATGTAGTTACCTGGAAAAGCACGGATGGTGCCAAAACCTGGAAAGCATTCCGTGGTGCACCCGGTGGTGATGATTACCACCGGATATGGATCAACCCCGATCAGCCCAATATCATTTTAATCGCCAGTGACCAGGGCGCGATTATTACCGTGAATGGCGGTGAAAGTTTTTCAAGCTGGTATAACCAGCCTACGGCACAGTTTTACCATGTAAGCACCGATAATGCATTTCCGTATAATGTTTACAGCGGCCAGCAGGAAAGCGGCTCTGTCAGCATTGCTTCCAGGGGAAATGACGGCCGCATCACTTTCCGTGAGTGGCATCCCGTTGGTGCAGAAGAATACGGATATATTGCTGCCGACCCGAAAGACCCGAACATCATTTACGGCGGTAAGATCTCGCGGTATGATAAAAGAACAGGACAAACCCAGAATATTTCACCGGAAGTGGGCCGTGGTGGCAAATACCGCTTCCTGAGAACAGCGCCGGTATTGTTCAATCCCATTGACCAGAAAACTCTGTACTATGCCGGTAATGTATTATTCAAAACAACAGACGGCGGCAATCACTGGAATGTAATCAGTCCTGATCTCAGCCGCGAAAGCTGGGATATCCCGAAAGCGGTAGGTGTTTATACCAAAGAAGACATGAAGACCATGCCGCGCCGCGGTGTGATTTATACAGTGGCGCCTTCTTACGTTGACATCAACACCATCTGGTGCGGTACAGATGACGGTCTCATCCATATCACCCGCGATGGCGGTAAAACCTGGAAGAATGTAACACCACCCGGACTGGAGTCCTGGAGTCAAATCTCATTAATGGATGCAAGTCATACCAGCGCACTGACAGTTTATGCAGCCGTTAACCGCATCCGCTGCGACGACATGCGCCCGCATATTTACAAAACAACAGATGGCGGCAATACCTGGAAAGAAATTGTAAATGGTTTACCAAATGATCCCATTAATGTGGTTCGGGAAGATCCCAAAAAAAAGGTTTGTTGTTTGCAGGATCAGAGCGGGCTGTTTATTTTTCTGTTGATGACGGAGAAAACTGGCAATCATTAAGACTGAACATGCCTGCCACATCCATTCGTGATCTTGTCATTAAAGATGATGACCTGGTGATTGGTACGCATGGACGCAGTTTCTGGATCCTGGATAATTTTTCCCTGCTGAGACAGGTGAATGAATCAACCAAAACCACTTTCATCAAACTGTTCAAACCCGCTCCTGCATTTCGTGTTCGCTGGAATATGAATACCGATACACCCCTCCCACCCGATGAACCATCCGGCGACAATCCACCTGATGGTGCAATCATTGATTATTACCTGCAGGGGATATGACGCATCTGGCCCTGGAGATCCGGGATATGAAAAATAATATTATCAGGCGTTATACCACTGACGATACCTTATATAAAATCCCGGCCGATAATACACCGCCTTACTGGATCAGGCCGCAACAGATTCTTTCTAAAAAAGCAGGCATGAACCGTTTTGTTTGGGACCTGCACTATGATCCGCTGAATGTACCTGCCGGTTATCCGATTGCAGCAACTTATATGAATACTGCGCCCAATCCCACTTCCCCCTGGGTATTACCGGGTAAATACATTGTGTCGCTCAGCGCCACACAATCCGATGTGGGTGACCAGTTCCGTGATACGATAGAAATCAAAATGGACCCAAGGGTAAGAACCACTGCAGCAGGTTTAAAACAACTCCACGATCTTTCACTGGAATGTTACCAGCTCCGCAAGGCCAGCATGGATCTGCAGCTGGAAGTTCACCAGTTCCGTGCGATGCTGCAATCGAATTTAACCAGTGCCCCTGTTACCGTAGCCAATAAACTCGGCCCGCTGGAACGTGAATGCGGTGAACTGGAAAATACTTTACCGGGCAGCACAAAGCCCAGTTTTGGAAGGATGGTACAGACATTTGCAACCATCTACGGCGTACTGGATGACAGTGATGATGCTCCCACCAGCCAGGTCATTGATGCAGAAAACAATGCCAGGAAACAGCTGGAGGAATTAAAAAAACAGTGGGGTATCCTGAAACAAAAAATCCAAAACCCATAATAATAAATCCCAAAAAACAAAATCCAAATCCCAAACTCATAGCTACCAGGCTTGCCGTTTGGGATTTGGATTTTGGAATTTGGGATTTTATCAAAAAAGTATGACATAAGTTTAAGGCAATTAGGGCTCAAGAACAGTTTCTTTTCAAATCATCTATTACTCGCTGTCTTACAATATGTTAAACTCAAACACCAACCCGTATTCCACTTTGAAAAGAGCCCCCAAATCCTTACCTTTGCGCCATTCAGAAATCAGCGTTGGTTAGTTCCCAACGCTTCTAAAAAAGCAAACGCTATGGCAGACATCTTTGAAAAATTATTGAAAAATTACGGCCCGCTCGGCCAGCATCGTGAGAGAGCACACGGTTACTTTGCTTTCCCCAAACTGGAAGGAGAGATTGGCAACCGGATGAAATTCCGCGGTAAGGAAATGATTGTATGGAGTCTCAATAACTATCTCGGCCTTGCGAACCACCCCGAAGTAAGAAAAGCAGATGCACAAGGTGCTGCCGACTATGGTCTGGCCCTGCCCATGGGTGCACGTATGATGAGCGGAAATTCCAACCTGCACGAACAACTGGAAGCTGAATTAGCCGCATTTGAAATGAAAGAAGATGCAGCCCTGCTGAACTACGGTTACCAGGGAATGGTGAGTATTATTGATTCTTTATGCGGCAGGCATGATGTGATTGTATATGATGCCGAAAGCCATGCATGCATCATTGATGGTCTCCGTCTCCACCCCGGCCACCGTTATGTTTATAAACATAACGACATGGCTGATTTTGAAAAACAATTACAACGTGCTACTGCCTTAGTCGAAAAACAAAAAGCCGGTGGTATCCTTGTTATCACAGAAGGCGTTTTTGGTATGGCGGGCGACCAGGGCAACCTGAAAGAAATCGCTGCACTGAAAGACAAATATTCATTCCGCCTGCTGGTGGATGATGCACACGGTTTTGGTACACTCGGTGAAACCGGTGCCGGTGCCGGTGAAGCACAGGGTGTGCAGGATAAAATTGATCTCTACTTCTCTACTTTCGCCAAATCCATGGCCTCGATCGGTGCGTTTGTTGCAGGCGACAAAAATATCATTGATTATATCCGTTACAATATCCGCTCACAGATCTTCGCTAAAAGTTTACCGATGCCGCTGGTGGTGGGTAACCTGAAAAGACTGGAGCTGCTGAAAACGGTTCCTGCCCTCAAAGCCAAATTATGGGAAAATGCACTGAAACTGCAGGCAGGACTGAAAGAACGCGGATTTGATATTGGTAAAACCGATTCAGTAGTTACCCCGGTATACATGACCGGTGGTGTTGAAGAAGCTACAGCGATCGTAATGGACATCCGCGAGAATTATAATATTTTCTGCTCCATTGTGGTATATCCTGTAATCCCGAAAGGACATATTATTTACCGCCTGATACCCACTTCAGTGCATACCGACGAAGATATCCAACGCACACTGGAAGCCTTCTCTGCCACGAAGAAAAAACTGGATGCGGGCGAGTACAAAGTGGACGCCATTCCCGATATGGCCGACACCAAAGCCCGTTAAACTGGTTTTACAGCAATAAATTCCTCAAACCCCGCCCTTCTGCGGGGTTTTTTATGTGTACGGCAAAGCCATTCCCCTGCTTTACAGTACATTTATAGCCTTAAAATACTCCTTTATGCGTATGCGTTCATTGCTATTCTTACTGTTCCTGCTCCCGTTTGCAGCTATCGCACAGAAAAAAGATATTACCCTTGAAGACATTTATAAAAAGGGCACTTTCCGCGGCGAACCCGTCAGGGCTGAATTCCCCGGTGCCAAAGAAGAACCAGAGGTCAGCACCAAAGACCTGAAAGATGAAGCCGGCAAACCTTTTGGCCAGGCGGATGAAACTATCACCAATCCGGTCAATGCCAATTGGGTACTGTTCCGGAAAAATACAGAAGGGATCTACCGCCGTTCTTCCAAATCATTTGTTTATCTCTATGATGTAAATAATAAACAACTGACCAAACTGGAAAACGAAAAGATCCTCCACCCTTCTTTTTCGCCCGATGGCAGCAAGATCGCGTATGTGAAAAGCAATAACCTGTATGTGTATGACATTGCCACCAAATCAACCAAAGCGGTTACTACCGATGGTAAATGGAATTTTATCATCAACGGAAACTGTGACTGGGTATATGAAGAAGAATTTGAATTTACACAGGCATACGACTGGAGCCCCAAAGGCAACTTCATTTCTTATTACCGTTTTGATGAATCAGAAGTAAAAGAATACCAGTTTACCCAATTTGACAACGCTTACAACAAGCAATACACTTATAAATACCCCAAGGCCGGTGAGCAGAATTCAAAAGTGGAAATCCATATTTATAATGTGGGTACCGGCAGTGATGTAAAAGCACAGTATGAACAGGGTGACATTTACATCCCCCGTACCAAATGGACCAAAGACGACAATACACTCGTTGTATACTGGATGAACCGCCACCAGGATGACCTGAAATTACTGGCTACAAATGCTTCCTCTGGTGCGAGCAGTGTTTTGTACGAAGAGAAGAACAAATACTTTGTGGAAATTAATGACGACTGGTGGTACCTGAAAGACGGAAAGAACTTTATGTTCACCAGCGAAATGAACGGCTATCGCCACCTGTATCTCTACAGCCTGGATGGTAAAACGAAAACACAAATCACCAAAGGGAATTTTGAAGTAACGGATGTGAATGGGGTGGATGAAACCAATAAAAGGATTTTCTTCACTATGGCTTATCCCCGTCCCATGGACCGCAACCTGTTTGTAACTGATTTTGCAGGTAAGAAAACCTACCAGCTTACACAGGGTGAAGCCTGGCACCGGGTGGAACTGAACGACAGTTTTACACAATATTTTGATTACCGTTCTGATATCAATACACCGCAGACTGTTACGCTGAATGATATTGTAGTAAGCAAGAAGAAAGATATCAGCAGCAGCCCGGTAAAAGTGCTTACGGAAAATAAAAAGCTGCAGGACAAACTCGGCGAATATGCTGTAGGTAAAGCTGAATTCATCAAGATCCCCAATAGTAAAGGCGATACCCTGAACGGCTGGATGCTGAAACCTTCCAATTTTGATCCGGCTAAGAAATACCCGGTACTGTTCTGCAACTATGGTGGCCCCGGCTCCCAGCAGGTGACCAATCGTTTCGGATCAGTGAGTATGTGGCACCAGTTGCTGGCGGAAAGAGGTTTTATCGTGGTGAGTGTTGACAATACCGGTACCGGTTTCCGCGGGGAGGAATTCAAAAAGAAAACTTACCTGCAACTCGGCAAGTTTGAAATTGAAGACCAGATTGACGCCGCGAAATACATGGGCAATCTTTCATTTGTTGATAAAAACAATATCGGTCACTGGGGCTGGAGCTTTGGTGGTTTCATGAGCGCACTCGCAATCACCAAGGGCAATGAAGTGTTCAGTGCGGCAGTATCGGTTGCACCGGTTACCAACTGGCGCTACTATGATAATATTTATACGGAAAGGTATATGCGCACACCGCAGGAAAATGCCAAAGGCTATGATGATAATTCACCCATCAATTTCACCGACAGGATCAAGGGAAATACCTGATCATCCATGGCATGGCAGATGACAATGTGCACTTCCAGAACGCCACACAGATGATCACCGCGCTGGTAAAAAGCAATATTGATTTTGAAAGTGCTTATTACCCCAATAAAAACCATGGTATCTCCGGTGGCATGGACAACACGACCTTCCATCTCTGGAGCAAAATGACAAACTGGATCATTGAAAACCTGGGCAACGAAAATACACGGGTGTACAGCGAACCGGTTAAACAACCCAAAGCATTTTAAACTGGAATTGTATTAAAAAATAAAAAATCCCAAATCACAAATTCCAAATCCCAAACTTCACCACTGCTTAACCAGGTTAGAAGTTTGGGATTTGGATTTATATTTTGGATTTTTCTACACTTGAGATTGCATATAGAATATGCAGAGAAAATCATCTAAAGTTGACGTATATGTTAATTAATTTTACATAAAAAAAGTCCCCCGGGTAGATACCAGGGGGCCTAATCAAAAACCATTAACCATTAAACCTTATCCTATGAAAATTCAGAGCCAATATCCGATAAAATTTAAAACCACAACATTTTTTTTAAAGTTTTTTTTACCGAATGATAACAATCATGTACAAATCCGGGCAAATCCGAATTAATTCTACAAAACCTCGAACTATCATTATATTTATACATCACCGCAAACGTTTGCGGTGACACATAATTGCGAACTTTATATCCTATCATTGGTTGTAATAATATGAAGAAAGCAGTCATTGCCATCACAGGAGCCAGCGGTTCCATTTATGCAGCTTCCCTGCTGAAAAAACTCAGTAGCCTTAAAGGTCAATGGGATGAAATCAGCCTGCTGATGAGCACCAATGCGAAAGAAGTTTGGAAAACAGAACTGGAAAATGAATCCTGGAAAGACTTACCATTCAGGCATTATGGTTCTATGGATTTCAATGCACCTTTTGCTTCCGGATCCGGCCGCTATGATACCATGATCATCATTCCCTGCTCAATGGGAACCTTAGGCAGGATAGCCACTGGTGTTTCTAACGACCTGCTCACCCGTGCAGCAGATGTAATACTAAAAGAAAGAAGGAAGCTGATTTGTGTAGTGAGGGATACGCCTTACAATCTCATTCATATCCGTAATATGGAAACGATCACACTGGCCGGGGGAATCATCTGCCCTGCCAGCCCGTCTTTCTACAGCAAACCAGCCACGTTTGAAGACCTCGCATCAACAGTCACAGACCGTGTGCTTGACCTGGCCGGATTTGATATCCAGTCATTCCGCTGGGGCAGCTGATTTATTTCTTTTGCTGGAAAGGGGAAAAACCCACAGAGAACATTACACCCGCACTGTTCAGTTTTACTTTACCCAGGCCTACACCACTCATGGGAAGTTTTACATAAGGTTCAGCAGAAATGCTGAATGACTTACCCAGTTTACGGGTATACCCTGCACTGAGATCAAGTACAGAGAAATAATGCTTGTTTTTATTTGTGATACTGTAACTGCGGTTAACAACAGGACCGGATATAACAGGTTTGTAGAAATAGGTATACGTTTCGCTTTTCATGAGGTAGGATGAAAGCCCGGCACCTGCAAACCAACTATGCTGTTTCGCCCCGCCAAAATGATAAGTGAGCAGCACAGGTATCTCATACACTTTGCAATTGCCATCAATAGATTGCAGGTTGGGATAATAACTGTAGAATGCCGCATTACCATGATACGCATCCGGGGGCGCTGTATATTCCTTCCTTGCTGTGAAGAACCCTGCACGAATGCCCAGCTTACCTTTATAAATATATCCGATACCACCACCCACTGCCAGTTTCAACGCACCGGCATTACCGGAATTGGAGGTATAGCTTACATCAGGAGCCGCTGATGCAAAGACAAAGAAATGACTGGTCTTTTTGCTTTTCGTTTTCGCCGTTTTACTGTTTTCAGGTTTGGGTACAGTTTTATTCTCTTCTTTAACAGAAGGGATAACAGGCTCAGCCGCTTTTACAGGTTCAACAGGTTTGTTACTGGCCAGTGACTGGTCACTGGAAGCAGGTGTTGTTTGCGCGCTGAAATTATTATCCTGCGTAATCACCGCGGAGTTAGCCGGCTTGTTAGTCGCAGCTTTATGCATGGAAGGCTGGTCCATGCTAACAGACATCTGCTGATCCTGCACAGTGATTGTACGGCTCTTGTTTGAAGAAAGTTTTACAGGGGACGGATTAAAGGAATGGCTGTTACGTTGTTTCACCGCAACAGCGTTTGTTGTTAAGGAATAATTATTTGTACCTGTAGTCGCATTATTTGACGATGTAACATTGCCGGTAACTGGCTGTCCGGATCCGGTTGCAGCGGTATTTGGCTCTGTTTGTTTATTCGCTGTTACGGAAGAATTATTATCAGCGGGCACAACGCTTTCAGTACCGGATGCCTGGGTATTATTCTCTTCAGCAGTTGTTTGTTTGGCATCAGTTGCCGGTTTGCCAGCCGGTGCAAATGCTGTGTTTACTGCAACAGCAGATTTACCCGAACGGAGTTTATCATTCAGGAACCAGGCTGCACCACCCAGTAACAGGGCAAAAAGAATGAAGAAAAATACCCTTCTCTTCCTGTCTTTTTCCACGGGCATGTGTTTGTCAAGCATCTTCTCCATTTTTCCCCAGGCGTCTTCCTGGTAAACGGGGTGATGGTGCTCGGCGGCTTCCCTGATCTTATTATCGAATTCCTCAAACTGCATTTCGGGCTTCCTGTATTATGTTCTGTTTATATAAAATCTTCTGCAACTGCCTGCGGGCTTTCGACAGGTTCGATTTGGAAGTACCTGTTGAAATCCTGAGGTGGTTGGAAATTTCCTCATGACTCAAACCGTCAATGACAAATAAATTGAAAACGGTCCGGTATCCGGGTGATAATTCCTGCACGGCCCGGATAATTTCCTCGCAGGATATTTTATCAATCGCATCGTCCTGGACGGTGGGCATATGATATCCCACATTATCAAGCTGCGTTACGACCTGATGTTTCTGGTTCTTCCTGAAATGATCAATTGCCGTATACACCATTATTTTCCTGAGCCAGCCTTTGAAAGAACTGACCACATCAGCATATGCAGGACTATAATGGTGAATCTCGCGGAAAATCTTGAGAAATCCGTCATTCAGGATTTCAACGGCATCCTCAGGACGACTCGTATAGCGATCACATATAGCCATGGCATAACCATAGAAAGAGCTGTATAAAATACGCTGGCTCTCCCTTTTGTTGAGTGAACATCCCTCAACATGGTAGGTTAATTCTTCGGCTGATAACAAGGTTGTGTGATCTTTCATCTTACAATCGCAAAACAGGGCCTGTTGGTTGCCCGCAGAGCAAGGTAGAGAATATTTTTCCCTGCCCCCAAAAAATCAATGTTTGGCAATTGAATTTTCTCTAAAAGACTTATTACCTGATAATTGTGAGATTTTTCTTTGACCGGAAAGCCAGAATAATAACAGGCAAATTACAGCAACCGTTAACATAACAGGCAACTGCTGAAACCAGTCGCGGTAAGGAGTATAAATAAAAACAGCACCGCCAATAATTGCCAGTCCAAACGACAAACCAATCCCCCGCTCCACCTTCCCTCCGGCCGCACGGATCAGTAAAGACGTTGTGGCCGGTATGCCCGATTGCAGCAAACCAATACCCAGGCAGAGTGGCAACAGGTCTTTCCGGAAAAAGCTTAGTAGTGGTGTGGCCGTAAAAAGGAAATATCAACGTACAGCCGCCAGCCGCTCCGGTCGGCAATCCATCCCCCGGCAATCTTACCCACGAAGGCAGAGCCGGCTATAGCAGGCAGCCGGGTATAATCATTCTCATGCGTCAGCTGTAAAACATTCCAGATCACTGAACGGAGTGAAATCACAACCAACAGCACGATCATGAGTATATCATGATTGTCAAGTCCGTGTTTTTGTTTGCTGTCAGAAGTCGCTGTTACTGGTTCCCGTTCCGGTATACTGGTGAATTGCAATAATACCAGGAACAAAAGCACAGCAGCTGCAAGAATTAAATAAATATTGATCTGCTCATGCGCCAGCCATCCCCCGGCAACCAGTCCAGCCACACCGGGTGCGGCAAATAAACCAATTGAACCAGCACGGTTATTCCGGCTGCATACGGCACCGCCGGCTACATGGTAAATGGCAGAAGCAACCCCTGCCAGCACCAATGCCAGTGTATGTATTTGGGTAAAGACCAGCACTGCGATACCATTCATCACCATCGCGGCACGGATAAACTGGCCGGGTTTTTTTTTCTGTTCTATCCATAAAGCTGCAGGATACTGTCCGCCAAAGGCCAGGAGATTGTATACAAACAATCCCAGCGCAATCTCAGGGGTTTCCAGTTTCATCCACAGCATTTGCCCGAGGAAATATCCGGCTACCAGGTCATTCAGTCCATGCCCGGTGGCCAGTAATGGTATCAATACGCGCTTTTTCAAAAAACACCGGATTGAATCAGGAGGAAAAATGCCAGGTAGGAAGCAACATTAATTACAACACCCGTTATAACTGTTTTCTGCCAGGGCTTTGCCCTGTTTAAAAGATAGAGTATCCCTGTTTCCACAACAGCGGTGATTAAAAACAAGGCCAGCAGGTTCACCAGCTGGTATGAATTAAACAACGAATCCATGTATCTGATCAGCACATAACCAAGCAGCAGGCTGGCTGCATTCACAATCAGTGAATCCAGCAATGCTTTTTTCCAGGGATTGTATTTAAGCAGTAACATCACAGCCCATTCCAATAAGATAGTGGCTGATACCACAATCAAAGGCATCCAGTCAAAGGATTTGGAAACGGTAACATCAACTACATCCAGCAAATAGAACATACAGGCAGATTTAATGATAATTACATACTGAACAGGTATAGTATGATATACGTGAGAAAATTCATTACGAGGGAAACCTGGATTGCTTTGAAAAGTGGCTTGGAACGGTTCATAGCATAAAGCAGCGGTGTTTCCACGACTAAAGTAACGCCATATAATATCAGCAAGATCACCCACTGGCTGGTGTCCAGTCCGTCTGAAAAGAATTCCTGCAGGATAAAACCCACACAAAGCGAAGCAACATTCACAATCAGCGAATGCAGGAAGGCTTTCTTAAATACATTGTACTTGAAAACGGTCATGATAATAGCTTCCAGTAAAATGGCGATAAAAAGGAAAAGGATTCCCAGTGCGATAAAAGCGACTAATAAACCTGCACCGCCGGCATCCAGTAAGTACATTTTCATCTTATTCAATTTTTCTAAAAATAACAATATTCGCCTTGATCTCCATACCTGCCGAAAGGTATATTAACAGAAAATGTTTAACCGGGACCCGCCTTCCTGTCACCTGCAGGAAGCGGCCCCGGTTAAACCAAAAGCAACATGTATTGCTTTACCGGTAAGTCCTTATTTAGGCCCCATGAATTTCATGAGATCTGAAATCTGGTTAAATGACCAATGTTCAATGGTTTTACCGTCTTTCATTTTGGAAATATGCACTTCCAGCATGTTTTCCACTTTCTGACCAACAGGAACACCGCTGGCAGGGTCTGCTGATGTACCGGAAAAACTGCCCCACTGAACCACATACTCATCATCAGCCCATTCATGCAGTAAAGTCATCTTGCTGTCTGTAAACAGACTGCGTAATTTTGTGAAATAAGCCTTCACAGTGTCCATGTTATTGGCCACAAGGGGTTCGCCAGGTGCAGAATGATCAATTGCACCTACTGCGATGACATCTGAAATGATGTTTACATCACCTGTAACGAAAAACTCATGGAATTTCCGGATCTGGTCCAGGTTTTTCTGGGCGGTGGCGCTGAGGCCGGTGGAAGGTTTGTCCTGTGTAGTTTCTTCTTTTTTAGAACTACCCTGGCAGGCTGCCAGTCCGAGCAGGATCATAGTCATAAATACAAACTGATACGCTTTCATGTTTCTTGTTTTTTTGGTTTAATTGTATGGTGAAATAATTATTGAAGCGGAAGCCAATCCTTTACAGCACCAACACAGTAAGCAGCCTGCTGCAGGCAATACTGTACGGCATGAAGACTCATCATCAACACGAAAAAAGCTGTTACAAAGCCGGCAACAACGATTGACGCCTGTAAACACTGTGAAAGGATTTTGTTTTGCATCGTTTTAATTTTATGACACAAAACTATTGGCCCCGCAACCCCATGGCCTCAGCAAAAAAGCGTAATTCCAGTACGTAATTTTTTGTATTTTTAGTTAGTCCGGCCCGAAACCACCACCTATGCGCCGAACACTCATCACCTTCCTGTTATTTGCATTGCCGGCCTTGCTGCAAAAAGCAACTGCACAGCAAGCCGGGGCCGACAGCCTGCGGGCGCTTTACCTCCAGGAAAAAAATCCCGCGAAACAATTCAGCTTTTACCTGCAGTATGCAACAGAGATGCTGGAAATAAACCTCCCTGGTGCAGATTTGTATGCTGATACCTTAAGTACGCTTGCAAAAAAATCCGGCCAGAAAGACCAGGAAGCTGACCTGCTTGTTTACCGTGGTAAAATCCGCAAAGGGAGGGGCGAGTTTAATGAAGCACTGCAATTCTTCATCCAGTCATTAGACATCCGTAAGCTGCTGAATGATCCGCCCGGACTGGCCCGGAATTACGTGGACATCGGAGCCACCTGGGCCGAACTGTACCAGTCTGACTCAGCCATTGAAAACTATATAAGGGCTGCTGCTTTCTATGAAAAAGCAGGTGATTATTCCAACACGGCTTCAACATACGGGAACATCGGGAACCTGTACAGTGATATGGAACTGCATGATAAAGCATTCAGCTACCTGGAAAAAGCGCTTGCCATCCGGCTGCAGCATGGCGAAGAGAAAAAGTGCATGTACACATATAATAATCTCGCAACGGCTTATGGCAAAGCCGGGCAGATTGACAAAGCCATGGAATATGCAGAGAAAGGCATAACCATCGCATTGAAATTCGACAACCAGTATGTAGCAGGCGTGATTTACGGAGGCATTGGCCACCTGCTGAATGAAAAGAAAATGTACACGAAGGCGATTGAATATTGTGAGAAGTCAGCAAAACTGCTGGAAGATGCCGGCAGGAAACCCAACCTCGTTTTCCCGCTCGTTAACCTGGCCACAGCTTACAATGCGCTGGACAAACCTGATAAAGCCCTCCAGTATGCATTAAAAGGATATGCCATCATGCAGGAAACACAACAGGCAGATCCACTGGAGGTATATTATGAGGAGATAGCACATGCTTATGAAAAACTGGGCAACCATAAAGCATCGCTTGAATGGTATAAGAAATTCATGCAACTGGATGATTCACTCTTCCGGGCTGAGAATATCAAAAACCTGGCTGATATAGATACCAAATACCAGACACAGAAAAAAGAAACAGAAATCACCCGGCAGAAACTGGATATCGCAGAGAAAAATAACCAGCTGTTCAGGCAGAAATCCTGGATATACGGGCTGATCGCTGTTTTCCTGGTCCTGGCTATCACTGCATTTTTCCTCTATAACCGTTACCGGCAAAAACAAAAAGCTGCGATGGATGCCGCTGTTATCCGGGAACAACAGCTCGGGCTGAATGCAGTTATTGAAGCACAGGAACTCGAACGGAAAAGGATTGCCCGCGACCTGCACGACGGTATCGCCCAGGAGATGGTAGCTGTCAAACTCGGATTTGAACAGTTCAGTCCCTTGTTATCTGCCAACCAGCATTACAACCAGCTGATGAAAAACCTGGGAGATGCCTGTACCGGCGTCAGGAATATATCACACGTGATGTCACCACCCATACTGGAAAATAAAGGCCTCGCCGGTTCACTGGATATGCTGTTGCGCAATAGCCTGGGCATGACATCTATCAAACATCATTTCGAAAACCTGGGGATGAAAGAAAGAGTGGACGAAAAAATAGAAATCGGTTTGTACCGCATCGCGCAGGAACTGATCAACAATATCATAAAACACGCCCGTGCCAGCGAAGTATCTATGCAATTACAGAATACGGGTTCGCAGCTGATCCTGCGGCTGGAAGACAATGGCGAGAGTTTTGATTTTGAGGCGGCCAAAGAAAAAGGAAGCATGGGGTTGCTCAATATCCTGTCCAGAGTCCGCACATTAAACGGGCAGTTTTTATCTGAACCCAGCCAGCCGCATGGCACAATTTCGCTGGTGAGGATTCCGGTCAGCTGATTATTTCACGATTTTATTCCGGTAAGCAAAACTGACTAGCGAGGCGATATTCGGTAAATCCAGTTTCTGCAGGATATTATTCCGGTGTGTATCCACTGTACGGGGTGAAATAAACAGTTTTTCGCCGATTTCGTTACTTGATAAACCTTCCGCCACCAGTTTTATTATTTCCATTTCCCTTTCGGATAACTGGCGCAATGCTTCAGGTACCAGTTCCGGGTTTTTCCTGCCGAGTAAAACAGCGGCTACTTCGCTGCTAAAATATTCCCCACCTGCAGCCACTTTACGAATCGCTTCTTCAAATTCTGAAGCAGGCGAATTCTTGAAAAGAAATCCGCGGGCCCCGGCTGCAATAGCTTCCTCCACGATGGATTTGTCATTGAGCATAGTCAGCATCACCGTTTGAACTGTCAGGAAATTTTTCCGGATCATAGCGGCTGTTTCTATGCCATTCATTTGTGGCATTTCCACATCCAGCAAAACTACATCAGCCAGTCTGCCGCTGCGGAGTAATTCAATAACATCTTTTCCGTTTGATCCTTCACCCACCAGTTCAATGCCTTCGAGTTGTTTTAACAGGGCCACAAACCCCTTCCTGACCAGTTCATGGTCATCGGCAATGATCACTTTTATCGGAACAGTGGCTGGCATGTTTATTCCTTCATAACAGGTAATGCAATATAAGTAGGATATGCTGCAGAAAAATACACCCTTTGTTCCGCTTTGATAAAATCAGTTTCTTTCGCCTCAAATATATTCTGTACATATCGCTGGGGGTTGCGGTCTATCACCGGGAACCAGGTGCTTTGTACCTGTATCATCAGCCGGTGTCCCTTTTTAAAAGTATGGTTGATGTCATGCAGGTCAATCACAAACTCTTCCGGTTTATTGGGTATCAGCGGTGTTGGATTGGAAAAACTTTTACGGTACCGTCCCCGGAATACTTCCATCGCTACCGGCAACTGGTAACCACTCATAGATAAACTCTGTTTGTCAACATCGGGATAAACATCAATCAGCTTAACAACCCAATCAGCATCCGTGCCGCTGGTACTGGCAAATAAATGCGCCATGATTTTGCCGGTAACGGTCATATCCTCCGTTAATGTATCCATCATAAAACTCACCACATCATTACGTGTATAAACAAAGCGCTGGTCTTCCACCAGCCAGGGACGCCAGCGGCTGCCGGGACCATAAGTCATTTCAATCGGCAGGGCCCTGTAAGGAACCGGTTTGGCAGGATCACTGATATATGACACAAATCCCTTCGGGGAAACGGGTTTATTAAAGGACGAGGTATTACCGGGACCTGCATATAAATTTTTCATTACGGCTTCTTTCGGTGGCCATGTATTATATGTTTTCCATTGATTACTGCCGGTCTGGAAAGTATACGCTTCATCAAAATGCCCGTCGCCTTTTCCTTTCAGCCAGTAATCAAACCATTTTTTCTGTAATTGCTGGAACCAGGCTGCTGTATTGGAACCAAAAGCAATCTTGCCCAGGCTGTCGGCTTTATTCCGTGACCATTGTCCATGGAACCAGGGGCCAAGTACAATATGGTTATTATTGGCCTTGTCTTTTTTCTCCATGTGTGAATACATCAGCTGGGGGCCATTGATATCTTCCTGGTCAAAATAACCGCCTACATGCAGTTGCGGCACTTGCGCGTATTCCACATAACTGAGGGGAGAATTTTTCTGCCAGAAATCATCATAATGCGGATGCTTCACAAAATTGTTCCAGGTATCCACTTTGCCGTGGAAATATTTTTCGTTTACATTTTTAATGAACCGAGTTTGAGATACCAGTCATATAAATCATATTGCGGAAAAGGGAAATCACTGTCAGTGGTTTTATCCCATTCCACTTCATAGGTATATTCCATTCCATAACTGAGCCTGAATGCGCCGTTATGGTGAAAATCATCCCCAAGGAATAAATCACCCATGCAAGCCTGTTCGGATGAAGCTTTCAGAGCGGGGTGCGGATCTACCGCGCCAACCAGCGCCAGCCATCCCGGGTATGACACACCGAGTATCCCGGCTTTGCCGTTATTGCCCGGGAGGTTTTTCACCAGCCAGTCAATCGTATCCCAGGTATCCGTACTTTCATCCACGGCATTTTTTTCGGTGGCATGTATCAATGGCTGGTGGATCTGCATAGACCCTTCACTCTTATACTTGCCCCGGATATCCTGTACAACCAGGAAATAACCTTCCTGCAGCATGCTGCCGAAATAGTTGCCGGTTTCTTTTACAGGGAACAAAGTGTCTTTACCATCCAATGGTGAATTAGCCCCGTATGGTGTCCGCTGAAGCAGGATCGGGTAAACGGATGTGCCGCCAACGGGGGTAAATATTACCGTATGTAAACGCACACCATCCCGCATGGGAATCATCACTTCTTTTATGGTCATGTTGCGGATGGAATCAGTCTGGGCCTGCAAGGCCATACTGAAAAACACAAGCAGGAGCAGCCCGGAAATTCTTTTCATCAGGAGTAGTTTAAGGTACTTAAAGATAGGGAAACCCGGTCTGTATTACTTCTTCAGCAGGAGTTTGGCGAATTTGCGCAACTCTGTCATTTCAGCACCGCTCAGTGATTCATTATTGTTATACTTCGTATGGAAAAACTGCACCCGCTTATGCTGGGGGAAAGCAACGAGGATATCGGTGATCAGCTGCCCGGCTTCCGGGTCTTTTGTATACAACGGCGTATGCTCCGGCTTGGGTGATTTAGTCCTGACCGGTTTTTTCATGATGATCGCTTCTAATGTGGCAAGCTTACCGGTTGGGATATTCTCTATGCGTTCAGCTTTCTGGTAAAGCCCTTCCAGTTGTTTGCGGCTGAGTCCTCCCCTTTCTATATACTGCTGTTTCAGACTGGTTACAAAAGGCTGCCCCGGCTTAGCAGCCAGTACAGCATCCAGTATATCCATGATGATATCAAGATCGGGTTTGGGGCGGTGGAGCATGGTGTAAAGCTAAGGAAGCAGGAGGAAAGATGGGGGTCTTCCTAAAGTATTGTTGGATGTTGGAGGTTGGAGGTTGGAGGTTTCTTAAAGCAGAAAGCTCACTAAAGAAGTGTTGGACTGTTGGAATGTTGGAGAGTTGGATTGTTCTTTAAGCCGGACTCTCTTTCAATGTTTGAAAAATCCTTTATTCGGAAACATCAGTCCGTTTGGAACATTTCAATTTTAAGAAACACTCCAACATTCCAACAATCCAACGCTACTTTAGGAAACCTTCTTCTTTAGGAAACCTCCAACATCCAACACTACTTTAGGAAACTTACTAACTGAGGAAACTTCCAACCTCCAACTTCCAACCCTTCCCCTAACTTCGAAATAACTTATTTTACACCCGAATTATGTTGCCGTTCATCCTCTTTGCACTCATCGCCTCGATCATGGTCTACGCTCTTTGGTGGATGCGTAATCCGGGGACAAAATCACGCAAAGTCCAGCAGGCGCCGGAACAGCTTGCAGCGCTGCTGGAGGCGGAAGTACACTACTATAAAAAACTGGATGCCGATAAAAAGGAATCGTTTGCACAACGGGTGCAGGGATTCCTGGAGGCTGTAAAAATCACGGGCATAAAGACGGAAGTAACAGACACTGACAAAGTACTGCTCGGCGCATCGGCTATCATTCCCATTTTTGCATTTCCCAACTGGACGTATCCCAACCTGGATGAGATACTGGTGTACCCCGATACATTTGATGATGCATTTTCACAATCAGGCGCCGAACGTTCTATTGCCGGTATGGTGGGTGATGGCCCGTTGAATAATAAAATGGTGATTTCACAGTACCACCTGCGCCAGGATTTCCTGAACAATACAGGAAAGGGAAATACAGCCATTCATGAGTTCGTGCATCTTGTAGACAAAAGTGATGGCAGCACTGATGGTGTACCTGAAGTGCTCATCCGGCAGCCGTATGTAATGCCCTGGCTTGAACTGATTCATCAAAAAGTGGCTGATATCCTGAAAAGGAAATCTGATATCAATCCTTATGGTGCCACGAATCAGGCAGAGTTTTTTGCTGTGGCATCAGAATATTTCTTTGAAAGGCCAGATCTGCTCAGGGAAAAACACCCTGAACTGTACCAGGCACTGTCGGAGATCTTTGCACAAGAACAAGCATAAAAAAGGATGCCTGCGCATCCTTTTCAATTTTATTTAAATATCTGTTATTTCTTTTTCAGGAATGTACCCCGCACTTCAGAACCTGCTGAAACCATTTTCACTACATACATACCTTCCGGTAAACGGTCAACCGGTACCGTTATGTTTCCGCTGCCGGCAGTTACATGATATGCTGCAACCTGGCGGCCATTCAAGTCAAACAGGTAAATCATCCCTTCTGTAAGTCCCGTTTTCAGTGTCAGGTGATCATTTGCAGGATTGGGATATAACACCAGTGATCCGGTTACATCAAACTTTAATGTTACAACAGCTGAGTAAGCCATTTTACCGTCTGCATCAGTTTGCTTTAACCGGTAATAATTGAGACCCGCAAATGGTTGTTTATCATAAAATATATAGGAACGGGCGGAGACAGACTGACCAGCTGCAGCTTTTTCACCAATGGGTTCAAACTGTTTTCCATCAGCAGAACGTTCAATTATAAATGAACGGGTATTATTTTCCGTTTGTGTTATCCAGGTTAATCTTGCCTGTTCGCCGGATTTTACTGCATCAAATTTCACGAGTGTGGAAGGCAGGAAAATAAAAGAAGGAAGTGTATATCCTGCTGCTGTGAACCGGTTGTAGATCTTTTGTCTTTCCGCATTGGTATAATGCAGGTTTTGGGCAGCCAGGAACACAGCATTGGCAGCATCATTTTGTGAAGAAGTACTGTTGGTCATACCCAAACCAGTCCAGAATGCCTTGTCGGCTTTTTGACGACCGATATCATCCCAGATTTTCATCATAGCGGTAGCCCATATTTGTCCGTCGGTATGGATCGCATTGACTAACCCACCCGGATAAATAGCTGCATAGTTCACCACCCGTCCAGGCCAGAAAGGATTATGCCCGTCCCAGTTAAACGTCCAGTTATAAGCAGCATCTGCCGGCACCCAGCCTCCTTTGAAACGGCTGTAAGAAGCTGCCCAGTAGTCGCCAGTTCCTTCGCTTAATCCATTCACCTGTGACAATCCACCACTTGTTACCCAGTCATGAATACCATGACCCAGTTCATGGATCACCACATCGGCATCTTCTGCATCATCCACACCACCTTCACCAAATGCCAGTTGGCCACTGCCACCCAAATAATGTGAATTATCTGCCCCGCTTAAACCGGAAGGATCAAACTTTACACCGCCAATATATTGATACGGCATGATCGGCAGGCCCAATGTGGTGTTCAGGTACCGCATGGACTGGTCTATGAGATAATAAGTATTTACCGCTTCGAAATTATCTGCATTGCGGTCAAATGCAAAAGTTGATGTAGCCTGCGTAAACAATCCTTTATTTGGTGCTTCAAAATCAGCAATAGCAGCATAAGGCCCCACGAGAGAGAATACACCGGCGCTTTGTGTGATATCTAACAGCGTTACTGATTGCAGCTGGGCTGTCAGTACTGCAGCATTTGCATCACTTCCGTCTACATAAGATCCGCCATAGGCCGCATGAGCGGTGGTGAGCGGGTCAGGAGCAAATACGTTACCGGTTCCATTCACCAAAACCTGTGGCCTGTATGCATAAGGGCCTTTAGGAAGTGCGGGTTGTTTTTTACTATGATGATATGCCGCCACATCCCTGACTTGTAATAATGTGCCGGATTTTGCATCCACATAAGCCTCCCAGTCACCCAACGGATCAACCGCAGTAATATTCACCCGGTAAACCAGGTAATCCTGCTGTCCGTGATGCAGTACCATCAATTCAGTTGATTCATATGAAACATCACCGCGAAGATCAATTCGGGTAGCCAGTTGTGTACGGGCAGCTGAGCGGCTGATAACTGGTGTGACATCCTGCAAATGGATTCCGTATTCAAATCCGTTCATGATAAAATCAACTACATTCCCGTCACTGATATGCACGGTTACTTCTGCATTTTTATTCACAGGCAATCCCTTCCAGGTTTGACGGAGCCGGACAGTTATACCGGCTTCATCGGTGCGTATTTTATGCAAACGAAGATTTTCAAGATCAGCCTCTGTAAATCCAAATATATTCTTACTCACAGAAAGGTATTCCCTGGCCATGGATTCAGGGCTTCCTGCATTCACACGGAAATAGGCATTATAAACTGCCACAGGATGACCAGTTCTGGCTGCCACCCGCATATTCCCCTGTATGGCCCAATTATCATTTTCAGCGGGCATTAACTGTTCAAAAGAGCGTGTTGCAACAGGCTTCTGCGCTATTGTAGTCAGGGCGCATAAGACAGTGAAGCAGGCAATTAAAATACGATTCATAATCAGCGTTTGGTTAAAAGAAAAAAATAAATATAATTTTTTGTGCGACAAAAAACAAAATTCATGGATTGTATGTAATAAAAAAGGCCCCGGTATGCGGGGCCTTTTGAATACCAGAATATTATAATCATTTAAGGAACTGGCTGCGTATCACATTCAGCGCACCACCGGCACGGAACCATTCGATTTGCTGTTCGTTGTAAGTATGGTTCACGGCAAAACTGTCAGTGCCTCCATCTTTATGATTCAGTACCACGGTCAGCGGCTGGCCGGGTGTAAAGCTGGTCAGGCCTTTGATGTCGATGGTATCATCTTCCAGGACCTTATCATAATCTTCTTTATTGGCGAAGGTGAGTGCCAGCATGCCCTGTTTTTTCAGGTTGGTTTCGTGAATACGTGCAAAGCTGCGGACGAGGATCGCGCGGACACCGAGGTGACGGGGTTCCATCGCAGCATGTTCGCGGGATGAACCTTCACCATAGTTTTCATCACCTACCACAACAGAACCGATTCCTGCTGCTTTGTATGCACGGGCAGTGGCAGGTACGGGACCATATTCACCGCTCAGCTGGTTTTTAACTGTATCTGTTTTTTCGTTGTAGAAATTGATTGCACCAATCAGCATATTGTTGCTGATATTATCGAGGTGACCGCGGAATTTCAGCCAGGGACCAGCCATAGAGATATGGTCAGTCGTACATTTTCCTTTGGCTTTGATCAGCAGTTTCAGTCCGGTGATATCCGTTCCTTCCCAGGCTGCAAAAGGCGCCAGTAACTGCAGGCGTTTGGAGTCATCATTCACCACAACCTGAACACCGGTACCATCAGCTGCGGGTGCCTGGTAGCCGGCATCTTCCACATCAAAACCTTTGGGAGGTAATTCAAAACCTACGGGCTCTGACAGTTTTACTTTTTCACCTTTATCATTGGTGAGTGTATCGGTTAACGGATTGAATGCAATGGATCCTGCGATGGCCATAGCAGTTACAATTTCAGGAGAGGCCACAAAAGCATGGGTGGACGCCAGACCGTCATTGCGTTTCGCAAAGTTCCTGTTAAATGATGTGATGATGGTGTTCTTGCGGTTAGGATCGTCAATATGACGGGCCCATTGGCCGATACAGGGACCGCAGGCATTGGCCAGTACCACGCCACCTACAGATTCAAAAGTATTGATGAAGCCATCGCGCTCGATGGTAAAACGAACCAGTTCAGAACCGGGAGTAATAGTGAACTCAGCATTTGCTTTCAGTCCTTTGGCCATCGCATCTTTCACGATAGAAGCACTGCGGCTGATATCTTCATAAGAAGAGTTTGTGCAGGAGCCAATCAATGCCACTTCCAGTTTTTCGGGCCAGCCGTTGGCTTTCACTGCTGCTGCCATTTTGGAAACGGGCGTTGCCAGGTCGGGTGTAAACGGACCGTTCACATAAGGTTCGAGCGTGCTCAGGTCGAGCTCTAATACCTGGTCATAATATTTTGCGGGATCAGCATATACTTCAGCATCAGGACGAAGATGTTCACGTACACCATCAGCCAGGGCTGCTACTTCTGTGCGGCCGGTTGATTTCAGGTAATCACTCATCTTCTCATCATAAGCGAATAAAGAACAGGTAGCGCCGATTTCAGCACCCATGTTACAAACTGTTCCTTTACCGGTGGCGCTCATGTTGTCAGCACCTTCACCGAAATATTCAACGATTGCTCCGGTACCGCCTTTCACTGTTAATTGTCCGGCAACCCAGAGAATAACATCTTTACAGCTTGTCCAGCCACTGAGTTTACCAGTCAGCTTCACACCGATTACTTTCGGCATTTTCAGTTCCCAGGGTAAACCGGCCATTACGTCCACTGCATCCGCACCACCAACACCAATAGCCACCATACCCAAACCACCAGCGTTTGGTGTGTGTGAATCGGTGCCAATCATCATACCGCCGGGGAATGCATAATTCTCAAGTACTACCTGGTGGATGATACCGGCTCCGGGTTTCCAGAATCCGATTCCGTATTTATTGGAAATGCTCGCGAGGAAATCATACACTTCTTTATTCGTTTCCACCGCTTGTTGTAAATCTGTTTTAGCTCCGGCTTTAGCCTGGATCAGGTGATCGCAATGCACGGTTGAAGGAACCGCTACGGTGGATCTGCCGCAAGTCATGAACTGGAGCAGTGCCATCTGTGCGGTGGCATCCTGCATCGCTACACGGTCGGGTGCGAAGTCAACATAATCCTTCCCGCGGGTGTATCCCGTTGCCGGAAGTGAACCATGCAGGTGTGCGTATAAAATCTTTTCAGTCAGTGTGAGCGGTTTGCCAATTAACTGACGGGCGGCGGCCACTTTAGCCGGAAGAGCGGCGTAAAGTTTTTTGATGAGGTCTAAATCGAATACCATGTGGATAAATTGTCTTTTAATGAATAGATACTTTTAAAGCATCTGAAAACGTGAAAGCCTGATAATCAGGCGTCCCCGGCGCAGGCAGCCGGATCGTGCCGCAAAATTAGGAAAAAGGGGGCTTCCTGCCTCGGCTGATTTGGGGGTTTCAGCGGGAATTTTCTAAATTAGTGGTATGAAAAAGCTGAAAAGTTTTGTCGAGTGGAATGCTTTTGGCGTATGTACCGCAATTGGCAACAGAATGGGCATCGCCACCGGCAAAATCCGGCAGTATTTTATGCTGGCCTCCGTGCTGACGGTAGGCTCACCGATTATCATCTATATGGTACTGGCTTTCTGGCGGAATATGCGGAAGTATATGACGGCTGCGAAGAGAAATCCATGGTACTATTTGTAAGGATAAATACAAAACCACAAAGCACAAAGAATACACAAAGGCCACAAGGGTAGAACCTTTGTGGCCTTTGTTTGTCCGAAGCCAGCAGGCGGGTGTATTTTTTTGTGCACTTTGTGGTTAAAAAAAGCTTACTCTTTACTGCACTGTTTTAATAATCATTGCCCCATTCTTACCCTTCTCCCCATATTTCTTTACTGCTTCTTCCGGTGTTAAAGTAACAATGTTATAATTCCCTTTCAGCTTCAGCGTCATTTCAGCAGCAGTAATTTCCTTTCCATCCAGGATAACGAGTTTTTGCCCGGCGGAAGCATCAGTTATTGTTTTATATCCCTGTACCACCCTTACTTCAGTAGGGCTGGTTACAGATACACTCCCTGTACCGGTGCCGGCGATAGTAACTGTAGCAGGCTCAGTGATGCTTACGGTTGCTGCGTGCTTTTTGGTGATAACAGCCACAACACCTGATTTATATTCCTTTCCGTAGACTGCAATCGCTGCGTCACCTTTAAAAACATTGACGGTAGCAATATCATCCGGGGATATTTTATCTACATCTGCTTTACTGGTTTCTTTGCCATCCACGAAATAAACAGGCGTACCCGCAAAGGCAGCACCATTATTATCATTGTATGTATCAGCCACAGTTAATGGATAACCCTGTACCACTTTAACTTCTTTCAGGTCATTCAATGGATAACCTGCAACAACAATAGGTGCCTCACGGTAGCCTTCTACCTTAACCATTTTATCATTTTCTGCCGGTGGTGGCGGTGGTGGTGGTAATGGCGGTGGCGGCGGAATAGGCAGGAAACCATATTTGGAAAATACAACGTCCATTTCTTCTTTACGGTTCATATTGTATTTTTCTGATTTACCGTTTTTGAGTTTGATGACCAGTGTATTGGTCGCCACACCATTGTTTTTGTTTTGCTGTACAGATATACCCTCCACTTCCGGATGCAGTTTGAGGAATTCTGCCATACTTGGCGCAGTGGTGTCTACATACCGGCCCGCTACAATTTCAGAGAGCTTAATTCCCTTTTTCACGGGGCTGTGATCATAATTCCTGAATGCAAGCAGTAACACTGCTGTTGCCGGGAGCAGGAATAACATCCGCAGCAATTGTTTCCTGGCACTTTTGTTTTTGTTCATCATGGCTATACGTTTTTTTAATGACGAAAAATTGAACCTTGTGGCTATACTATATGGACTTTGTCCCATTACTTTTAAAAGGAGATACTGGTATTCTTTTTTATCCATCCCATGCACCAGCACCTGGTTGTCGGCTATGAATTCAAGATTCTGCCGGATCGCTTTTCGCAATAACCAGCTGAACGGATTAAACCAGGTAAGCAGGCAAAGCCATTCAGACCAGATGATATCAAATGTGTGACGCTGGCGTACATGTACAAATTCGTGGCGGATAATTTCTTTCAATTCTTCCTGCGTGTGCTGCTCACAGTTAATATAAATCGCGTTACCGAATGAGAAAGGGATAATCTCTTCATTTAACTGGTAAATCTTCACTTTATCCCCGGAGAGATACACCCTTTTTTTCCGCAGCCTGCTGAATGAATACAGCTGTATACAAAAACGCAATCCCATAATAACGATACCAACGATTATCAGCAGAGACAAAACATTCCACCCAGTCCACGCACCACTATCTGCCCCCGGCAGTTTATTCCCCGCACCAATCAGCGGCACCCAGTTAATCACCGGGTTTGCCACCAGGTTATTATCCTGCAACATCGGATTGATGTCAATAAACGGCATCACAAAACAAAGCATGGAGTACAACATCAAATACCACCGGTTCCAGTTATAAAACGTAAGCCGGTACAGGACGAAGCGGTAGAAGAGGTAGACTACCGCGAGGCTGAGTGTTAATTTGAGAAGGTATGTAAATAAAAAGGGCATTTTTGTTTATTTATTTGCTGTTGCTATCAGCTTTTAACTGCTAATACCAGTTACCATGTAACGATTGCAATTGGCGTGGTAGGAAATGCTATCAGCTTTCGTTAACCGGTAACAGCTAATGGCTAAATGCTAAGCCAATCCTCATTTCCTCTCAATCATCTGAATAATCTCCCTCAACTCCTCCGCCGACAACTTCTTCTGCTCCACAAAAAAATTCACCAGTTCCTTGTAAGAATTATCAAAATAATCCTTCACCACATAACCCATGAATTTTTTCTTGTAATCGTCTTCTGCAATAGCCGGTTTATATAAATAGGCATTCCCAACGAGGCGGCTTACTACAAATCCTTTCTTCTCCAGGTTCTTAATAGTAGAGGCAATCGTTGTATACGGAATACTGTCAGGCAGGTATTCCATAAACGACTTGATATTCCCTTCGCCGGTACGCCAAACAGCCTGCATGGCTTCCTCTTCCGCATGGGTGAGTTTTTCCATTTCTACGAAATTTTCGTAAACCTACGAATTTTTCGTAACCGGCCAAATTTATTTTTGTTAAAAGCAGATCAGATGAGTTCTTTTAGTTTAGCCACCACCGCATCCACTTCTGCCGGCGTGTTGTTTTTGCTGAAAGAAAAGCGGACAGTTACCAGGCTGGGGTTATTATTGATCGCCCGGATCACGTGGGAACTAATATCGGCCCCGCTGCTGCAAGCCGAACCGCCGGAAACACAGATCTGGTTCATATCCAGATTGAAGAGTATCATTTCCGATTTCTCCGTCTTGGGAAATGCGGCACTTAATACAGTATATAAACAACGCCCTTCCTGGTCGCCGTTAAATACCACGCCTTTGATTTTGTCACGGAGTTGCTGTATCATATACGCTTTGAGCGCCATGATTTTTGCGCGGTCGGCTTCGAGATTAGCCATCGCCAGTTCAAGGGCTTTGGCAAAACCAATGATACCATATAAATTCTCCGTGCCGGCGCGCATATTGCGTTCCTGCCCACCGCCCAGTATAAACGGACGGGCTTTGATATTATCATTCACATATAAAATACCGGAACCTTTGGGACCATGGAATTTATGCCCGGCTGCACTGATAAAATGTACAGCTGTTTTCCGAAGGTCAAGCTGGTAATGCCCTACCGTTTGCACACAATCAGAATGGAAAATGGCATTGTATTTTTTACAAAGAACCCCTACGGCATCAATATCCAGCAGGTTTCCAATTTCATTATTGGCGTGCATCAGGCTTACGAGGCAT
Source organism: Chitinophagaceae bacterium (assembly GCA_016720825.1). Taxonomy (GTDB): domain Bacteria; phylum Bacteroidota; class Bacteroidia; order Chitinophagales; family Chitinophagaceae; genus JJ008. The sequence goes on from JADKJV010000027.1 coordinate 54,018, forward strand.
CGGCCTTCTGCGGCAGACAATTGTTCTTCCAGGTCATGCAGGTCCACATGCCCGTCAGGCAGCAGTTTAACATAACTCTGCGTCACCAATCCTTCATGTACATAATGCTCAGCGGTATGCAGCACCGCATGGTGTTCAACCGGTGATGTAATGATATGTGTACATCCCAGATCGCGGATAGAAGATAAAATAGCGGTGTTATTGCTTTCTGTTCCGCCGCTGGTGAAAAAGATTTCACCCGGATGTGCATTCAGGAGGCGGGCCACTGTTTTGCGGGCAGTTTCAATAGCCAGCCTGTTCTCACGGCCATAGGAATATATAGCAGACGGATTGCCGAATTGCTGCGTCATAAACGGCATCATGGCTTCCAGCACCTGCGGGTCACGCGGAGTGGTCGCGGCATTATCAAAATAAATTCGATCCATAATAGAATTGCCGGGCAATCGTTGGTGACCTCAAAGATAAGGCTTCAGCCAAAAACTGTTCCGGGCTTTAACTAACTGAATTCTTTAATATCCTCATTAACTGCAGGGCAATATTCCCTGCTTTGGTTTCAAAATCAGATTCCGCATAAATACGGATAATCGGTTCTGTATTGGAAGTACGAAGGTGTACCCAGTCTGATTCAAATATGATCTTCAATCCATCTTCCGTATTCAGCGGGTAATTGCGGTACTTCTCCATGATTTTTGCAAATATGGGTTTCACATCCACACCCTGTGCCAGCTCTATTTTATTTTTTGAAATAAAATAATCAGGATATTGTTTACGCAACGCACTGATTGTTTTACCAAATGCAGCCAGGTGACTCAGGAATAAACCAATACCAATAAGTGCATCACGCCCATAATGGAAATCAGGAACGATAATACCGCCATTGCCTTCACCGCCTATCACAGCATGCACTTCCTTCATTTTCTTCACCACATTCACTTCACCTACCGCAGAAGGATGGTATTCACCCCCTTGCTTTTCTGTAATCTCTTTCAGCGCTTTCGTGCTGCTCATATTACTTACTGTGTTTCCCTTCTTTTTCCCCAGCACATAATCTGCCACAGCCACCAGCGTATATTCCTCGCCAAACATAGTGCCGTCTTCACATACAAAACAAAGCCTGTCCACATCGGGATCCACGGCAATGCCAAGGTCTGCTTTCTGGCGCACCACTTCATTGCTTAATTCAGTCAGGTGTTCAGGAAGTGGTTCCGGGTTATGTGCGAATTTCCCGTTCACTTCACCATTCAGCACAATCACGTCTTCCACACCCAGGGCTTTCAGTAAAGCCGGAACATAAATCGCACCGGTAGAATTCACTGCATCCACCACCACTTTGAAATTCCTTTTGGCAATGGCTTTTGCATTGACCAGCGGGTATTTCAATATCGCATCAATATGTTTTCCGCCGAACGAATCATCAGCCGTAATGCTGCCCAGTTTATCAACAACGGTAAAACTGAAATCTTCTTTGGCTGCCAGTTCCAGCACTTTCGCACCAGTTTCTGCGGAAATAAATTCCCCGTCGTGATTCAGCAGTTTGAGTGCGTTCCATTCTTTGGGATTATGGCTGGCCGTGATAATCACGCCGCCATCTGCTTTGGCCATTTTCACCGCCATTTCCACCGTGGGTGTGGTGGATAAGCCGAGGTCAATCACTTCAATGCCTAAGCCGCTCAGGGTATTTACCACCAGGCTATTCACGAGCGGACCGCTGATGCGGCCATCACGGCCCACCACAATCCGGGTGCTTTTCTTCTTCCCGGCAATTATGGTTCCATAAGCTGCAGTAAATTTCACTACATCCAGGGGCGTCAGGTTATCGCCGGGCTTTCCCCCGATCGTTCCCCTGATACCCGAAATACTTTTAATCAATGCCACGCTACAGTTTTTTAAGTGCGCAAAAATACGTTATTCGCGGGCAATGGGGTTTAAGCTGGCTAAACCTTGGATTATGTGCATGTTAGCACAAGCCCTATTTTTGCAGGTATGGAAGAAGCGCTTTGGTACAAGGACTGGTTTAATTCCCCTTACTATCACAAACTGTATTTCGAAAGGGATGAACAGGAGGCTGCTTCTTTTATCAGGCAACTGGTAAACCGGCTGCAACCACCTGCCGGCAGCTATATGCTCGACCTGGCCTGCGGCAAGGGAAGACACAGCAAAACCCTGGCTTCGCTGGGTTACCAGGTAACAGGCATCGACATCTCACCCGACAGCATTACGTATGCCAAACAATTTGAAAAAGAGAACCTGGAATTTTTTGTACACGACATGCGTCTCCCCTTCCGTGCTAATTATTTCGATTATGTTTTTAATTTCTTCACCAGCTTCGGGTATTTCAAAACAAGAAGGGAACATGATGCCGCTGTGCGCATGATTGCCGAAAGCCTGAAGCCGGGCGGGAAAGTGGTGATTGATTTCCTCAATGTGCATTATGCAGAAGAACACCTGCTGCACCAGGAAACACGTACCATCGGAGATACCGTCTATTCCATCCGGCGCTGGGATGATGAACAGCATTTTTATAAAAAGATAACGGTCACAGATCCTTCGCTCCATCCCTCCATTTCTTACACGGAGAAAGTGGCCAAATTCAGTTTTGGGGATTTTACTGACATGTTCAGCTTCCAGGGATTACAGGTACAGGATGCGTACGGTGATTACCAGTTCAATCCATACGACACGCGGAAAACACCTCGCCTGATTATTATTGCTGCTAAAAAATAAAGGGATCAGTCGCGCTTATTATTCACCAGCAGGTATTTGGCTGTTTCATAATAAGCCGTGGTAAATAAGGCCAGGCTCTGCCGGGCTGAATCCTGCTGCGCTTTTGTATATGGCGGTATGCCATTGTGCATGTATGAAATTTGTTCTTCCCCTGAATTGATATTACGGGTATAACAGAAATCATCGGTGATCATCCCGATCCGGTCAGCGGTATTCGTAAAAAATGCGTAGTTATTTTTCTTGGCAGGATCCAGCAAGTCGCGGCCCAGTGTGGTATTCACATAACTCTGGTGCAACAACCCAGCTATGGTGGGCAGGATATCAATTTGCGAAACCACTTCAGTCCTGCGCTGCGGTTCTAATAAACCGGGTGCATAAAAAAGCAGCGGAACATGTTCATCTGTCAGCCGGAGATCGTTCCACACTGCGGGATACATAGCCGACGCATTGCCTGCCAGACCATGATCGCCTACAAATACAAAAATGGTATTCTGGAAATACTGTTCCCGGTTAGCCGATTCGATAAATTTCTGGATGCAGAAATCTTCATAACGGAAGCAATTGTATTCATCCACTGAACCAAATCCGTATTTTTTCACTTCTTCCTCAGCAGGGAAAAGCCGCACAAATTCTTTTTCATCTTCGGGAATCGTCCGGTTATACGGACGGTGATTACCGGATGTCTGGATATAAGCGAAGAACGGTTTGGTGGATTTCTTAAACACTTCATTCGCCTCTTTGAATAAATCCTTGTCGCTGATTCCCCATACATTGATCTCCGGGTCCCTGCCCTGGAAATCTTTTCCCGAATGCATCTGCAAACCCTGGATATTCCCAAGCAAACCATCGAAGTTGCTGAACTCAGGATCACCACCCAGGAAATAATGTTTATCGTAATCCGTAAAATTATTGACGATGGTATGCTGCTTTACGGCATCCTCATTGCGGCTGGAGAATTTAAACAACTGGGCATCCGGCGTACCAGATAATATAGCAAACAAAGCCCTGGCCGTGGAGAAATGCGGCGTAAAACATCTTTCAAAAAATATCCCGGTACGGCTCATGGAATCAAAAAACGGGGTGGTGTTGAGCGGATTGCCCGACATACTGCTTTTATACATGCTGTATGATTCACACTGAACCAACACAATATTGGGTTTGCTTTCCAGTGCTGTACTGCGCGGGCCTGTTTCCCTGCGGAAACCAAAACGGGTTTTATCAGGCAATTGCATCCATTCTGCCATCACCGGGAAATAACCCCTGGTTTTACTTTCACTGAATTCAGTATTCCTTTTACTCAGTGTGGCGAAAAAATTCTGCAGCGGGTTGATGGCGAGATAAGATTTGAAACTGTTGTGAAACTTGAAACTGTCATCCCGGGTTAACGGTGTTGAGCGCAGACTGCCCCAGCAAAAGAAAAACAACACGATGGCTGAGACAATAAAATATTTCCTGTTATACGGTATCCCCTTTCCATCAGTCTGGTTGATTACCTGCCAGTGGCTCCGGTGATACATCCATCGGAAAAACAAAACACCTACAACCAGCCCGAGTATCATCAGGAACATCGGGTAAGTCTGGAACATCATTTTGAGTGAAATACCCGGATCTTCCACAAAATTCATCGCGCCGGCATCCAGCGGGGTCTGGTTATATGAATAGCTGCCAAATCCTGCACCAAAGAAAACGAAGATGATAAAGGTGATGATGGCGAGGTACCAGGTCCACCATTTCTTATTTCTTGCAGAATAAAAAGGGGAACATTTGGGCGTGAGGCTGAACAAGACCACCGGCAGCAGGAAAAATGAAATCCAGCGGAGATCATACCGGATACCCATGCCAAAAGAAGGGATGGCCTCCCAGAAGGAGACATGCACATGCTCACTGTTCCTGAATGCCAGGTACATAGCCAGCCTGTTGGCGGTAAAAATCAGCAGGAAGATCACCAGCAGGTTGATCACCCAGCGGATGGTCTTCGGTATTTTCAGTTTATCAAGCATGAGCCTTCTGCGAATAAACGCAAAAAAACAGTATTTATCCGGAAACTTGAAAAGCTGGGCAGTTATTAGGGTTTCTTTCACCCTTTCTTTTGGCCCTCATGGACTATTTTTGCCGGGATGCCCTTTTTACTCTCCATCTGGCAAACGCTCGAAAACTGGGACCAGGCTGTTTTCAAACTGGTGAATACCGGTATGGCCAATCCATTTTTCGACACGGTCATGCCTTATTTGCGAAACGGTTTGTTCTGGGCTCCGCTTTATTTGTTTGTGCTGTTGCTGGTTTTATACAATTACCACTGGAAAGGGGTTTGGTGGGTCGTTTTATTCCTGTCAACCGTAGCCCTCACAGATATGACCGGCACATACGTTTTCAAGCATGTTGTTGAACGGATTCGCCCCTGTAATGATCCGGAATTTGCAGGCCAGGTGAGGCTGGTATTAAAGCAATGTGCTGGCGGTTACAGTTTTATTTCCAATCATGCAGCCAATCATTTCGGCATGGCGGTTTTCTTCCTGATTACCCTGCGCCACCAGCTGAAAACCTGGGCCTGGCTGGCCCTGGCCTGGGCTTCAGTGATTGTATTTGCACAAGTCTATGTAGGAGTTCATTATCCTTCTGATATTTTAGCAGGTGCCCTCGTGGGAACGGCCTATGGCATCACTACGGGCACGCTTTTCAATAAGCGGTTCGGATTTGCTATCTTCACGCATCAACCTACGGTTTAAATGGAGATTTTTATACTGCTCGCGCTGATTCTGATTAATGGGTTATTTGTGATGTCTGAAATCGCCCTTGTTTCAGCGCGGAAATCAAGGCTTGAGCACCAGGCGGAAAAAGGTGATATCAAAGCGAGAAGAGCCCTTGAACTTTCACACAACCCGGAAATCTTCCTTTCAGCAGCCCAAATCGGAATTACACTGATTGCCATCCTGACGGGTGTGTATTCCGGCGAAAGATTCGGCCGTTACCTGGAACCACATGTTGAAAAGATAGATCTTTTCAGACCCTATGCCCATACCATTTCAACAACGATTGTTGTAATCATTGTTACTTTTCTGTCAATTATTTTTGGTGAGCTGATCCCCAAGCAAATCGGGTTGCTGCGTGCTGAACGCATTGCCAAATTAGTAGCCGGCCCGATGAACGTCTTTGCCAAGTTCACACATCCGATCGTATGGCTGCTGAATAAAATCAGCCATTTGTTCTTCCGCCTGTTCAATATCAAAAGATCAAAAGACGATGCTATAACTGAGGAAGAGATCAAAACCCTGATTACTGAAGGCACTGAAGCGGGAACGATTGATGAAGCTGAACAGGAAATCATTGAACGCGTATTCCACCTGGGCGACCGCAATATCACTTCACTGATGACACACCGGAGTGATATCATTTGGTTTGGTATAGATGACAATGAAGATAAAATCAAACAGAAAATATTCAACGAGCCGCATTCCACCTATCCCATTTGTGACGGCAGCATAGACCATATTAAAGGCGTTGTTTCAATTAAAGATCTTTATATCAGTCCCGACAGCACCCTGTTTAAGGAAATCATGCAGCCCGCATTATTCATTCCTGAGAATAATTCACCTTACCAGGTGCTGGAAAAATTCAAGGAATCTAAAATCCATGCGGCATTTATCGTGGATGAATACGGAAGCATTCTCGGGTTAATCACACTGAATGATATCCTGGAAGCGATTGTTGGCGATATTCCCCAGCCGGATGTGGAAGATTATGAAATTGTGGAAAGACCTGATGGCAGCTACCTCGTGGATGCCCAGATTCCTTTTACGATTTCCTCACCCGTTTTGAAAAAACGGAATGGATGAATGAAGGGGAACACGACTTTGACACACTGGCCGGTTTCATACTGCATGAACTGGAACGCATACCCCGGGCCGGCGAAAAACTGGACTGGAATGGTTTCCGGTTTGAAATCATGGACATGGATGGCCACCGGATTGACAAACTGCTGGTGCAGTTAAGTGAGAAGCTCAAAGAAGAAATGGAAGATTAAAAAATCCATATATTGATATATGGCCAGCCAGTTAACCGCAACCGATAATAAAAAACTCCCTTACCGGTTTTCAGGGAAACTGGTATTACGCACTCCCCTTTGGCCTTTACCTGATCATACGGCACTGTTAAGCCCGGATGAAATATTCGGGATTCCTCAATTCAAAGAAGCACTTTGGCTGGCTTCACCCGGGTTGTATGAAGAATGCATGCGTTGGCAGGATGGTCTCATAAAAGAACCCAGGGAATTACGAAAACTTCACGCCTCTCTGATAAAGTATTTCCTGAGGATGAGTTACCGATGCACGCCTTTCGGGTTATTTTCTGCTACTGGTTTTTTATCCTGGGGCTCTGCACAAGAACCCGTGATACTGGATCCGGCCAGTTGGCAGCGGAATACCCGTCTTGATATGCATTTTCTTTGCTCGCTTTCTACAAAATTGGAAACTATTCCTGCCATCAGAAGCAGATTATTGTTTTTTCCCAACTCCAGTTTATACAGATTAGGGCAGGAAATCCGATATGTTGAATACAAGTACGAGCAAGGTAAAAGAATTTACCAGATAAGCGCTGCAGCAAAAGTGATTACCTGGAACAACTTTTAACGATCGCTCAAAATGGAATTACAATCAGCCAGGCGGTGAATTCTTTGCTCACACCAGACACAACACAAGAAGAACTTTTTTCCTTTATAGATGACGTTATCAGTTCCCAAATACTGGTTTCAGAACTGGAACCGGCAGTTACTGGTGCCGATTTCAGTACTCAGATTTTGTCTGTACTTGAAAAAATCAATCAGCCTGCAGATCCTGTTATTGAGAAATATATAGACACACTGAAAAAAACAAATCAGCTCATCCGTGAAATTGATGATGCCCATACAGTAAGCCCGGAAACTTATAATCAAGTATGCCGGTTACTTGCTGAAACTGATGTGGAATTTGAACCCGGGAAAATATTCCAGGCAGATGCTTACCGGGATCCCGTTAGTGGTGGTCCTTCGGCATTATACCAGGAGGACCTGAAAGCAGCCATCCTGTTTTTACAACAAATCAATCCGCCCCGTGATAATCCGTATCTGACAGCTTTTACAAAGAAGTTTAACGCCCGTTTTGAAGGGCAGGAAATTCCATTACTGCAGGCATTGGATACAGAAACAGGAATCCCGTACGGAGATCATAAAAGTCCTGATCCTGCCCCGTTGAAAGATGATCTGGTACTACCGGAAACCGGCAGGGAACTCCGGGTAACAATGCCTGAATCAGAGCTGGCGCTTTTCCGATTGCTTCTAAAGGGGATACATGAAAATAAATATGAGCTGGAGTTAAAACAGGAAGATTTCCCTGTTTTTGAGCCACCGGCAGGAATCTGGGCACCTTCACACTCGGTCATGTTCCGGATTACAGATAACGAAGAAAGGCCTGTATACCTGGAGATGTGCGGGAACTGCAGTGCCAACAGCCTGCTGAGCCGCTTTGCTGGGAGCCACCAGGGTATTGCAAAAGAAGTTATGGGAATTGCGCAGGAAGAAGAACACCTGAATAATGAAATTATTTTTGCAGAGATCATCCACCTCCCTGAAAACCGTGTTGGAAATATATTACTGCGGCCGGCATCCAGGAAATACGAGATTCCCTATCTGGGTGCATCTTCAGTGAAAACAGCATTTACATTGCCGGCAGATGATTTATTTCTTAAAGCGGCAGGAGGAAAACTCTTTTTATATTCAAAGCGGTTGCAAAAAAGGATTGTCCCGCGACTAAGTGCCGCCCATTACTTTGGAAATCATTCATTACCTGTGTATCATTTTCTATGCGATATGCAGGCACAGGGTCAGCAAAACAGTTATTCATTTACCTGGGGAAATTTGTCAGGCATGTTCCCGTTTTTACCCCGGGTTGTGTTCGGGAAAGTTATTCTTCATGCAGCCAGCTGGCAGCTGGATAGCGGGGAAATCAGCAGGCTTGTGAAATTATTGCGGGAGGAAAATAAAACAGGTTTCCTTAACTGGTTAAAACAAAGGAAAATCCCTGATCAATTCTTTTTGGCTGAAGGTGATAATGAATTACCAGTTGATATCCGGAACCCATATTCCCTGCTTGCATTCTCAGATGCAATTCTTGAAAAAAAACACTGCATGTTGAGGGAAATGTTTTTGCCGGGTCAGCATATCTGCGGGCAGGAAGGACAGTTATATAATGGCCAGTACCTGGCCACGCTCCTGCTTGAACACAGCAGTTATAACGGAGAACTGATGAACAGGTACGCGCCTGCAGTTGTTATGCAGAACAGAAGTTTTCCGCCGGGATCGGAATGGTTGTATTTAAAAATTTACTGCGGTATAAAAACAGCAGAAGAAATCCTGCAGCACCAGGCTGGCCCTTTCATTCATGACATGATGAAACAGGGCCTGATAAAGAATTGGTTTTTTATCCGCTATTTCGATACGGATTTCCACCTGAGGCTGCGCATTCAATTAAAAAGCGCGGCCCAATATGCTGAAATACTGAATGGACTTTCATCGCTGCTGACACCCCTGTTAACTGAAAATTTGGTTTCCGGCTGGCAAATTGACACTTACCACCGTGAACTGGAACGATATGGCCCGGAGCTGATTGAAGAAACAGAAACACTCTTTACGCTGGATAGCCAGCTGAAACTGGCATTCCTTGACATTACAGAAGGCGATAAGCGGGAACAGGTTAGATGGTTATTTGGGTTGAAAAATGCAGACTGGTTAATGGATTGCCTGGGTTTTGATTCAACGCAAAAGGAAAATATGGCTGCAGCACTGAAGGAATCTTTTGCTGCTGAATTTCATATGAATAAGTTTTTAGGGCAGCAGATCAATCAACGGTTCTCCCAGTTCCGGTCATCCATTGAAATTGCATTTGGCATCCGCACAGGCCTTGATTTACTTAGTGAATTTTATCCCGTGTTTAACGCATTTGAACCGGCATTTCGTGAACTTGGAACAAGGATCAGGAAGAAGCTTGAAGCCCAATATCCGGAAAACACTTCGTCATACATTGGAAGTTGCATCCACATGATGCTGAACAGGCTGTTTGTGTCAGACCCCCGTATCCAGGAAATGGTGCTCTATGAATTTCTTCACAAAGTTTACCAGGCAAAAAACACCGGGGAACCGGGCATATATAATTATACCTGCATTCCGACGGTATGGAAGGAAGCAGGTATAATTAATACATTTTCATTAATGTCCGGGAATGAAAATCGGGCTGATCGGCCTGGTGAAATCAGTTTGACAGGCTGTTGAATAAAAAACAATTGGAGGGAAATAGATACTTCCACCCTGCACAGCTTTTGTTTCTTTTTCAGTTAAACGGCTGATTGTTTTTTTCTTGAGCGCTGGTTTTGAAATGGTTTTCTGATTCATAAATGTTTTTATTTAGACCCTTAATTTCCGGAATAACTTTCGCTTTTCCGGGCTTTTGAGCTCCGAATTATTTACCGGTTAATTCTATTGAGTAAACTGCATAAAAAACCCTGAAAAGACCTTTAAATAAGTCTCTCCAGGGCTGACTAAATCATTTGCCTAATGTCCCGGAATGAAAATCGGGCTGATGGGCCTGGTGAAATCTGACCCACAGGCAGCGGAGAAATAATAAATCGGGGGAAAATAAATGCTTCCGCCTTGTACCGCTTTTGTTTCTTTTTCGGTTAACCGGCTGATGGTTTTCTTTTTCAATTCAGGTTTTGAAAGGGGTTTCTGATTCATATCTTAATAGTTTAGTCCTTAATTTCAGTATAAATTTTCAATATAAAACATCCCGGAACAAAAGAACTATTATCCGGCGGGTCTGGATGAGTAAAAGGCAAAAAAAACCGTGAATTACCCTCTGATATGGCAATTCACGGCTGATTGTTTAGAACAGGCTTAATGTCCCGGAATGAAAATCGGTCTGATCGGCCTGGTGAAATCTGATCCGCAGGCTGACGAAAAATAATAAATCGGTGGGAAATAAATACTGCCACCCTGAACAGCTTTTGTTTCTTTTTCTGTAAGCCGGCTAATTGTCTTTTTCTTTAACGCTGGTTTTGAAACTGGTTTTTGATTCATGTTAACAGGTTTTAATACCCAAATGTTACTGAAATCCCGATACCAGACAATTACACGTTCGTGGTATTTTTTTATTTCTCAGCCATTTTACAAAGTGTTTAGAGTATTCCTTCAATTACATGGCTGATTGAAAACCGTTTGTCTTTTAACAAATGTGGAAAACTTAATCCCTGCCTAAAGCCCGGGTCATCTTGCAGAAGCCCTCCGTAAATTTCCCATGAGCCGGTCAGCCAGTTTCCGGTTATCTGTAACAATTTCACCATAACCCGCAAGTCCATTTCTGAAATAAACCATGCGGTTATAATGAGTCTTTAAGCCATTAACCAGATCTACTTTTACCAGAAAACTGTCGTTCGCATTGGGGATGTTTGAAACGGATGAAACTTTTCCTTCTATATACCCAAACTCCTCACTGGGATATCCGGCCAAACGAAGGATTACTTTCTGTCCGGCTTTAACTTTTCCAATACCATTTTGGCCAGCATGCATTTCAGCAAAATAACTGTCACCGGGAGATTGTATATAAAACAATTCCTGCCCCGGAACCAGGTATTGGTTCTCATTCAGGAAAGAAAGGTACTCAAGTGTACCGCTTTCAGGTGCCGTAACGATGTACTTACGGATCCAGTCATCCATCCTGCTTTTGAGGACCAGCAGGGCTGACTGGAATTTTATTTGCTGGTCAGAAATGTATTTCTGTATATCCAGCATTTCCCTGTATTTATTATTCCGGCTGACCTCTCCGCTGATTACTTCAGTCCCGGTACTCAGTATTTCCTTTTCTTTATTGAGTAACTTGCTTTTATCCTTATTAAATTCAATAGGCGCAATCACCTTTTCTTCCTCCAGTTTTTTGTCCGCATCATGTTCCTGTTTCTGCAATGCATAATCCTGTTGCTGCAGTTGCTTTTGTTGCTGGAGATTCTGCTGAAGCTGGCGGATGTATTCAATATCACCCGCCAATGCTTTTTTCTTCTGCTGGTAATAACCGCTACCCATGACTTCCCGTGTTTCCTGTAATGAAATCCTGAATTCTTCATAGGACGGCTGCAGCTCACCTAGTTTTGCCAGTAACGGGAGCGGATTTGACCGGATAATTTCCAGGTTACCGGTTTCAATACTGCTTTCCGCCTGTGATATCCAGTCACGCAACTGCAATACTTCTGTATGCGCTGCATTGCTTTGCAGGAAAGCCAGCGGCTGGTCTTTCTTAACAACGGTACCCGTTGGCACCAGTAATTTTTCCAAACGGCCTTCCGTGGTAGCCACTAAAATTTTGGGGGCATTTAAAGCGGTAACCCGGAATGTACCCTTTACCATATCAGGATATTTTATTGCAAACGCGAGCATAATCACCAGCAGGATTACAAGCAGGAATACCAGGCTCCCTTTGCGGATGAACCAACCGGGGCGGTACTGGATGATTTCCCTGATTTCATCGGAAAATGCGCCTTGCGCTTTATCCGGACCGGAATATGCCAGCTCATTTTTAATTGTGTCCATAAAAACGTTTTTGGATATTTTAATCGCCCAGTTCAAGTTGGTTTTTTACCAGGGCATAATATTCTCCTTTTAAACTAATTAGTTCTTCATGGGTTCCCTTTTCAGAAATTACACCCCTGTTCAATACTACAATTACATCAGCATGCCTAACCGTGCTGAGGCGGTGAGCCACCACTACAACTGTACGCCCGTGGAAAAACTGTTCCAGGTTACGAATGATGATACTTTCGTTATTCGCATCCAGGCTGTTTGTAGCTTCATCGAAGAAAATAAAGTCAGGATCCCTGTACACAGCTCTCGCTATCAGGATTCGCTGGCGCTGGCCCATACTTAACCCGTTCCCTTCAGCACCAATCTGTGTTTCATATCCTAAAGGCAGGCTTTGTATAAAATCCTGCAGGTGGGCTATGAGGATTGCCTGTTCGAGTTTGTATTTATCCGGTTTGTCTTCCCCCACCGCAATATTCCTGGCAATGGTATCAGAAAAAATATAACTGTCCTGCAACACAACCCCGCAATGGCTTCGCCAGGCTTTATGACTCAGGTTTACAAGTGAAATACCGCCAACCCGGATATCCCCTTTCTGTGGCTCATAAAACTTCAGCATTAATTTCAGTAAGGTTGTTTTACCGCTGCCGCTGACCCCCACAATGGCCACTTTCTTCCCTTTAGGAATATGCAGGCTGATATCTTTCAGCACTGCTTCATTGCCCGCACCCGGATAGGTGAAACTAACCTGGTTAAAATGTATTGTAGGGATTTCAGGTAATACCTCCGGCCGGAACCCCTGGGGCAAATCCAGCGAAACAGGATTAGTAATATATTCCCCGGATCCTGCACCCTTCCCGCCTGCGAGCTGACGCTGGAATGATACTGGCAATTCTTTCAGCAATGAACGGCCTGAAGGTTCTTCATCATCCATACGATGAACTTCATTCAGCCTTTCAATACTGATTTTTGCATTCTGCCAGCTTTGCAAAAACCCGATGAGTTGTTCAATCGGGCTGTTGAGCTGCCCGATTATATACTGCACGGCCAGCATCTCTCCCAGGCTCATCTGGCCATTGATTACGGCCCGGGCAGCCAGGAAAGTAATCAGTATATTTTTCCCTTCATTAATAAACATAGCACCTGCCTGCTGCCATTGATTCAGTTTAAGGCTTTTAACACTAAGCCGGAATAACCGTGCCTGGAGCTTTTCCCAACCCCATCGCATTTGCTTCTCGACGCCGTTTAGTTTGATATCCTGCATCCCCTGCACCAATTGTATCGTGATGCTTTGTTCTTTCGCTGCTACTTCAAACCGCCTGTAATCCAGCTCTTTTCTTTTTTTAAGAAATAGTAAAATCCAGCCTGTATAAATGAATGCAGAGATAAAAAAGACGATAAATAACAAACTATTAAAAATGGCCAGGACCACTGAAAATATCAGCAGGCTGAACAATGAAAAAAACACATTTAAGGAAGATCCGGTCAGAAAGCTTTCAATCCTGGAATGATCACTCATTCGCTGGAGAATGTCACCTGTTTTTTTACTGTCAAAAAATGAAGCAGGCAACCGCGTAAGTTTTATCAGGAAATCCGTCAGCAAGGAAAGATTTATACGTGTGCTTATATGCAGCAAAATCCAGCTACGGACAAATTCAATGCAGATTCGTCCTGCAAACAAAGCAAGCTGGGCCAGCAATACAACATATACAAAATGCAGATTGCCGGTACTCACCCCCACATCCACCACACTGCGGGTCAGGAAAGGAAGTGCAATTTGAAGCAATCCTGCCACCAGTAAACCCCAAATCAGCTGGTTTACCAGTTTCCTGTGTGGCGTGAGATAATGAAATAATTTCCGGATAGTATGTCCGGAGGACTCCTGGCTCGTTTCCTCTTCCATAGATTCACTGGCGTAAAACACAGGTGTGGGTTCAAGCAATAAGACAATACCTTCCGGAACACCTTCTTCATCCTGTGAGCTGACCCAATGTGCCATAAACTCTTTTTCAGGAAATTTCATCAGCCCCCGTTCAGGATCTGCCACATAGAAAACACCTTTCCTGATTTTATATAAGACAATGAAATGGTTCTGGTTCCAGTGAATGACAGCAGGCAATCCTGCTTCTTCCTTTAATTGACCAACATTTACCCTTGCCGGAATAGTTCGGTATCCAACAGCTTCAGCCGCTTCGGATATTCCAAGGAGATTCACACCCTCTTTTCCGATTTGGGTTTTTTCACGAAGAAACTGGAGAGAAAAACTTCTGCCGTAAAAAGCAGAAATCATCTTCAGGCAGGCAGGCCCACAGTCCATACTGTCAGGTTGCCTGTAAAATGGAAATGCCATATAAACAGGTTTGAGCTGTTTAAGATAATTGAAATAACAGTAATATCTTAATAAGAGAGGGATGACTTATCCAATGGCATCAGAAGCGGATAACTGCTTTTGTTTCCGGATAGCTGATTTTCGTGCTTTTACGAACGCCATTTACAATTACGTGGATGATACCAATCTGGTCATTAAATTGATCGTACAGCAGGTTATCTGTTATTTCAGCAGTACCCAGGGCTGATATACCCGGTCCCTCCAGGTACACATAAACGGCCTCGCTTTCCACTTCAAATCCCAGATAATCCAGTACAACGTTTTTTCCGTCAGCTTTCACGGATAAATGCTTCAGCACATAGTCTTTCACCAGCTTATCCATGGCGGTTTTTACAGATTCCTTGTTCAGGTCAACCGCCGTTTTATAATTCTGCTCCAGGGTTTTTTCAAAATCATCCACAAACACTTTACAGCTGATTTCAAGGTTCTTGTCAGCCGCATTATGGTTAATTTCTGTCACACTTACATGGAAAGGGTGTACGGGCAGGGGCCTGGCAGCACCCAAAACGATGAACAAGAGGGGTAATACCAACCATTTATACGAAGCAGCTGCCATTGACACAATATTTTTCATACTTACAAAAGTCTGGTTTATTTTGATGCCCGGAATAACCCGCTGGAAATTAAGCGGAATACCGGGAAGGACGGTTAAAAACAAAGGACGGATGCAGGATTTTGGATTTTATTTCAAGCTTGGCTGGGAACATATCATGGATTGGGGTGCCCTCGACCACCTCCTGTTTATCGCTGCTTTGTCGGCCATTTATATCATTACCGACTGGAAACAGGTACTGGTACTGGTTACCGCCTTTACCATTGGTCATTCCCTCACACTGGCGCTGAGCGTTCTGGATATCATCAGGTTTAACAGCCACTGGGTGGAGTTCCTGATCCCGGGTACAATTTTGTTCACGGCCATGAGTAATCTCTTCCAGCGTGAATTCAGCAAGCGTTCGATCCGTATCAATTATTTTTTGGCGCTGGGTTTCGGCCTGATACACGGAATGGGCTTTGCCAATTCGATCCGGTTTATGATGGCCTCCGATGGAAACCTGGGATGGAGTATCCTCGGCTTTAACCTGGGACTGGAAGCAGGGCAAATCATTGTAGTGGCCGTATTGTTACTGGTGGCTTATGCATTTATCTGGGGACTGAAGGTTAACCGGCGCGAATGGGTGATATTTGTTTCTGCAGCAGCATCCAGCATCGCTTTGCAAATGGCATTTGAAAGAATTCCTTTTTAATTATAAAAACCAGCAAATGAAAAAATCAGTTTTGGTTTGTTTACTGTCTGTCCTGGCTGCAGGCCCTTTGGCCGCACAGGATGTTTACAACAACCCGGGCAGTAATCACGGTAACAAGTTTGAACAGCTGGGCACCATCATGCCCACACCCAACGAATACCGGACAGCGAGCGGTGCACCAGGACCCAAGTACTGGCAGCAGCGCTGCGATTATGACATCAAATGTGAACTGGATGAAAAAAACCTGAAGCTGAATGGCAGCGAAACGGTGACGTATTTCAATAACTCACCGGATGTGCTCACTTATCTCTGGCTCCAGCTGGATGAGAACCAGCATAACACCCTGAAAAATGCAAACTATCAGACCAGTAATACGATGTCACGTTCCACTTCACCGCAGCAGCTCGACCGCATGCAGGAAGGAAAGGAAGACAACGGATATGGTTTCAATATCACCAAACTGACTGACGCAACAGGTAAATCACTGAACTATACAGTGAATAAAACCATGATGCGGGTAGATCTTCCTGTGCCGTTAAAACCCGGACAGCGCTACACGTTTATCCTCGACTGGAATTATAAAATGTCGGACCGCATGCAGCGCGGCGGACGTGGTGGTTATGAATATTTCCCTGAAGACGGTAATTATGAATTTACCATGACGCAGTGGTATCCCCGTCTTTGCGTGTACAGCGATTTCCAGGGCTGGCAGAATCACCAGTTTACCGGCCGTGGCGAGTTTGCACTCACCTTTGGTAATTTCAAAGTACAGATGACTGTGCCTGCTGATCATGTGATCGGCGCCACGGGCCAGTGCCAGAATTACCAGCAGGTATTGAATGCCGCACAGTTTGCCCGCTGGCAGAAAGCGCAAACCGGCAAAGATGTTACAGAGATTGTAACACTGGATGAAGCCAAAGCTGCAGAAAAACAAAAAGTTGAAAAGAAAGAAACCTGGATTTTCAAGGCAGAAAATGTACGCGATTTCTCCTGGGGTTCTTCCCGCAAATTTGTTTTTGATGCATTACCTGTATCCATTGAAGGAAAGAAAGTAATGTGCATGAGCTATTATTCAAAAGAAGCGTATGGCCTGTACCGTCCTTTCTCTACAAAAGCAGTTGCGCATACAATCAAAACATATTCTCAGTTTACGATTCCTTACCCCTACCCTGTTGCACAGAGTGTGGAAGCCAGCAATGGCATGGAATACCCGATGATCTGTTTCAATTTCGGCCGTACGGAGAAAGATGGCACTTATAGTGAAGGAACCAAGAACGGAATGATCGGTGTAGTGATCCATGAAGTAGGCCATAACTTCTTCCCCATGATCATCAACAGTGATGAGCGCCAGTGGAGCTGGATGGATGAAGGGCTGAACACTTTTGTGGAATACCTCGCGGAAGAACTGTGGGATAATAAATTCCCCAGCCGCCGCGGACCTGCAGGCACCATCACTGATTACATGAAGCTCCCGAAAGACCAGCTGGAGCCGATTATGACCAACAGTGAGAACATTGTACAGTTCGGGGCCAACGCTTATTCTAAACCCGCAACTGGTTTGAATATCCTCCGCGAAACGATCATGGGCCGCGAGCAGTTTGACTATGCCTTTAAGGAATATGCACGCCGCTGGGCTTTCAAACATCCCACACCGGCTGATTTGTTCCGCACCATGGAAGATGCCAGTGGTGAGGACCTTGATTGGTTCTGGCGCGGCTGGTTCTACAGCACGGAAGCCTGTGATATCTCTATCGATACGGTGAAGTTTGCCAAAGCAGATGTAAACGCCAAACAGGATGCCACGAAAGAAATGACCGTAAAACGTGAGGTAGCCAAACCCCAGCAGGCGGCTTATGATGATATCTCAAAAATCCGTAACAGGGAAGACAACAAAATCAAATTTGCCACCGATGCCGATACCACGCTCCGTGATTTTTACTGGAGATATGCACGCGGCATTGAGCCGATTGACACCACTAAATACGACGTGGTGATTCCCGGCAGCACCCCTGACCCGCTGGATGAAGCAAACCAAAGCCAAATACGCCGGTAAAAATATGTATGAGCTTACCCTTTCTAACAAAGGCGGACTGGTTATGCCCATCATCATTGAGTGGACGTACAAAGACGGTACGAAAGAAATCGACCGCATTCCTGCCCAGGTTTGGCGCATGAATGAAAACAAAGTGATCAAGACTTTTGTAAAAGACAAAGAAGTGGCCTCTATCAAACTCGATCCGCTCAAAGAAACTGCAGATATCAACGAAGCCAACAACAGCTGGAATACCATTGCTGAACCCAGCAAGTTCAGTGTATTCAAAGCAGGTCTCCGCGGCGGACGCGGCGGTGGCCCTGGCGGCGGCGGCGGCGGACTGAACCCGATGCAGAAGGCTCAGGAGAAGAAAGGATTCTAGAGTATTTGAAAGTGGAAAGTTGAAAGTTGAAAGTTAAACCTAAACATTTCAATTTCTCTCTTTATCCGAAAAGCATAAAATAGAAGAAACCAAAATAAAAGACCGCCACCGGCGGTCTTTTATTTTATCAAATCATTTTGCGGCACAGAATAGAATTGCATTTCCGATCTTTAGTACAACTTCCAACTTCCAACCTCCAACTTCCAACTTCCAACCTAGAAACTCCAACTCTCAATTCTCTATTACAAACTCATAAAACCCTTTCATCTCCTTCCTCCACGCCGCCTCATTATGCCTCCCCTCCTCCCGTATCACCGTCCTGAAAACCGATTTTGACACACGGTCAAATATTTCCATCGCTTTGAGCGTATTGGCTACCATCGTTTCGTCTTCCTGCTTTCCCGCATAAAAGAAAATCCGGGCTTTTATTTTCTTACCCTTCTTTTGGATTTCATCCATAATGGGCGGAGCTATCCAGAATGCAGAAGAAAATATACCGGCACCACCAAAAACTTTTGGGTACTGCAGCATGGCATACACTGAAATCAAACCACCCAGTGAACTGCCGGCGATGAATGTATGTTTCCTGTCTTTGAGAGTCCGGTAATGCCTGTCAACCCAGGGTTTGAGTGTTTTCACAATAAACTGAACGTATTCCTTTCCCTCTGCTTTCCCGTATTTTTCATGCGGGTAAGGCAGGTATTCCGGCAACCGGTATTCCCGGCCGTTATCAATACCCACAACAATAGCCTTTTGCCCTTGTACAGAATCCATCAATTCATCCACACCCCATTCCCCGGCATAAGAACTGGTATCATCAAATAAATTCTGCCCGTCGTGCATATAAATCACCGGGTATTTTTTCTGCGCCGCATCTTCCGGTAAATAAATCCAGATCCTTCGCACACGGCCCAATTGAGGAATTGAAAAAGCCGTATCAATGATGTGGACATTTTTTGAGGCTGTACTCACACGCACACTAGTACCCTGCTGTGAAAATGCAGTTTGTGTTATCAGTAGTAATATGATGAAAGGGATTCTCATGTTGAAAAAAGTTTCCAGTTTCCAGTTACCGGTTACCAGTTATGCGGTTAAGATGCCAGAGTTTTATCCTGCGAGCAGGTCTTTGTGCAGATTTTGAATTAGATACTCGTTTGCTCATAGCCGCTTTAAATTGAAATTAAAAACTAAAATTGAAAGTTGTTTGTCAAGCCACACTTGCACAAAACCCAACGTTGGCTGTTCGTTGTTTCCGCTTTGTTTATTTAACCCTTGTTGCGTACATATACCAATTCCATTCCCAGGTTTTACCATTGTCTGCAGAAAAGGTCTGGCTTAATGGTTTTAACGCACTTCGTTTTTGGTCACCTCTTTAGTTGTTTCTAGAAATGCCAATATAAATAACAGCCTATGAATTCACGCTGCTATTCGGGGGGCTACCCGGAATAAGAAGCTTCAACTACCCTGCAATAATTACTTCATCAATTTCTTAATCTTCCCCAAATGTCCCTCACTCACCGGCCACACCGGTTGCCTGAAAGTATTCTTGCAAAGTCCCATTTCACTCAGGTAGGCTTTCACGCCGGCAGGACTTCCTTCGGTGAACATAGAGCTGATAATATCAATGTATTTATAGTGTAAAGGCCTGGCTGCGGCAAAATCGCCTTTGAGGCAATGCCGCACCATTGTGGAATAGTCAAGCGGATAGGCATTGGCCACTACGGAGATCAATCCTTCTGCGCCGGCTGCGATCATGTGAAGGGTGATCGGATCATCGCCGCTGATGACCATAAAGTCGGCCGGTTTGTTTTTGATGATCTGGCTGATCTGTTCAAAATTGCCGCTGGCTTCCTTGGTGGCGAATATGTTTTTGCAATCATGTGCAATGCGGAGCTGGGTATCTGCCGTCAGGTTCTGTCCCGTACGACCCGGCACATTGTACATGATGATGGGCAAAGGAGTAACCGCATCCAGTGCTTTGTAATGCTGGTAAAGACCTTCCTGGTTGGGTTTATTATAGTATGGCGCTACAGACAGGATCGCCTGGTAGCCGGTTAAATCAAATTCTTTAAAGCCGTGGATTACTTCACGGGTATCATTGCCACCAATACCGGCAACAATGGGCACACGGCCTGCTACCTGTTTTTGTACGAATGACAATACTTCCTGTTTCTCTTTACCATGTACCGTAGCACTTTCACCGGTGGTGCCCAGTACAACCAGGTATTCCACCTTACCATTAATCCAGAATTCAATCAGTTTGCTGAAACTGTTCCAGTCAATACTCCCGTCTTCATGGAAAGGAGTTACAATAGCGATACCGGTTCCGGTAAATTGATCACGCAATGACATAGATTACAATTTAGAATTGAGCAAGGAAGAAAGGATGCTTTCTTCCAGTTCCTTTACTTTATAGTCAAAACTATTGATTATTGTAATAACTGCCACAGGTGGGATGTCCATGAAATACAAATCTGTAAAAGTTTTTTCATCGCTAACCGGCTCCAGTTTTTTGGATATGGACCTTTGAACACTGTCGGTACAATAAGGCTGCATGAAATTCCTGGCCTTTTGGATCTGGCTGTACAGTGCAGCGCTGTTCCGGGATTGTATAAAAAAACGGTTCGTCAGATCAATGGAATCTTCAGAAATGATTGGAATTGTTTGCCCGGTTTTGTCACCACAAACAAGATAAAAATCGCTTTTAAGGTTGCCGGTAAACTGTAAATAATGATCAACGCTTGTTCTTATCAGTATAAATTCCCTTTTCCTCTCCGGGAATCTGCGGGCAAGCGAGTCATAGATAAAATCCCGGTCGGCTATGCCGGGTAACAGGGCTTTACTGAGTGAATCTGGTGGTGTGGGATAACGATCTGACCCTGGCTCATTTTTATCACCTGAATGGTTATTCCCGCAAGAGAGCAGGAGAAATGAAATAATTATATAAAGTGGTGATTTAATCAAATCAGTATATGCTTCTAATCTTCTTCCCAGAATCCCATTTTACCGAATTTTTCAATCCGGTTATTGACGCGGTCCTGTGGAGCTATGTTCTTCAGGTCGCGGATAACAGGTACCAGGAAATCTTTCAGAAGTTTAGCAGCTTCATCATAATCCCAATGGGCGCCGCCCACGGGTTCGGGGATGATGCCGTCAATCAACCCAAAGCCCAGCATTTTTTCAGCCGTGAGCCTCAGTTGCTCCGCAGCTATTTCTTTTTTATCCCAGCTGCGCCAGAGGATGGATGAACAGCTTTCGGGGCTGATTACCGTGTACCAGGTGTTCTCCATCATATATACTTTATCACCTACACCGATTCCGAGGGCACCGCCGCTGGCACCTTCACCGATGATCACGCAGATCACAGGTACTTTGAGACGGATCATTTCATAAATGTTCCTGGCGATGGCTTCACCCTGTCCTCTTTCCTCAGCTTCCAGGCCGGGATAGGCACCGGGTGTATCAATTAACGTGATAACAGGTTTGTTGAATTTCTCTGCCAGTTTCATCAGGCGGAGGGCTTTGCGGTAGCCTTCAGGATTGGCCATACCGAAGTTCCGCATCTGGCGGGTTTTGGTATTGATCCCTTTTTGTTGTCCGATGATCATCACGGTTTCGCCGTCAATAGATGCAAACCCGCCCACCATGGCCTTGTCATCTTTCACATTGCGGTCGCCATACAGCTCCACGAATGTCTGGGCCATTTTGGTAATATATTTCAGGGTATAGGGCCTGTCGGGGTGACGGCTCAGTTGTACCCGCTGCCAGCTGCTGAGCTGGCTGGTAATTTCTTTTCTTTTGTCTAAAATGCCCTGTTCCAGTTTGAGAATCGTATCGCTGAGATCCAGTTTGGTTTTCTCCTGGCGGTGCTTCATGCTCGCGATCTCATCAATGAGGTCTTTGATCGGTTTTTCGAAGTCGAGGAACTGGCGGTTAGCATCGGATGGCATAGGCGAAATATATGGATGAAACGGGGGCTAAATTAAGGATAATATCCATACCAAAGCACAGCGTAGATCAGATTGATCTTCAAATACTTGCAAAATAACAAAAGGCTCCTTGAAGGAGCCTTTTGCGGACCGGACGGGACTCGAACCCGCGACCTCCGCCGTGACAGGGCGGCATTCTAACCAACTGAACTACCGATCCGTACCCGGTGGCAAAACACTGTTAAGTGATATGCTTTAGGGGCAGCAAAGATAACCCCGGAGCGTTTTTCAGCCAAAAGATTTTTCAGGTAACTGGAAGTTTTTTGCTGTTGTATCAGGATATCGCCAGAAGCGATATAATAAAACTGCGAAGCCAGAGGCTTCGCAGAGCAATCCAGAGGCTTCGCAGCGCATTAAAAAGTCTTCATCATCATACTGATTTAGATTAAATCCATCTGCATTTTCCTCAAAACTCAATCTTATAATTCAACACCGGCAGCAACCCCATCTGGTAATTCGTCTCAATTTTATTTTTCTCTGCATCATAATACTGGTCAAACACATTCAGGCGGTTGGTTATATTCTGGAAGTCCAGCGACAAGGTGCTGGTCAGCTGCCTGCGGTTCCATTTCATACTTAACCGCAGGTCTGTACGGAAATACGCCGGGTTTTGCAGGCTGAAGGCTTCCTTATCCAGGAATACAGAATACCCTTTTTGCCGGGAGGCAACCAGATCAATTGGTGTGGTGCGTAAACCGCCGGCATAAATGGTTTTAATGTTTACACCAAAGGTTTTGGATTTGCGCTCATTCACAAAATCCTTCCCGCCAATCAGCGTGGCAATAAAATTACCATTGAAACGGGTGTTTCTTTCCACGCCATCTTTAGCCGTGTATTTCGACTGGTAAATGGAATTGCTGAGTGTGAAGTAAAAATTATTCTGCAGGTATCTTTCCAGTGATATCTCCACGCCGTAATTTTTCCCCTTGCCGGTATTCTTCATCGGGTCAGTGATATACTCATACTGGATATTCATGGTGGAAACAGTGCTGGTATCATAAATACTTACCGGCACTTTGATTAACTGCTGGTAATAGAATTCGGTTTTCACCTGGAAATTCTTTGCCAGCCTGTACGTATACGAAAGCACATAGTGACGGGATTTTGTCAGCCCGAGGTTTTTATTGGGCAGGGTAATGCTGCCATCCGGTGCTGTCTGCTGCGCAAAATAAACATTCAGCGTCTGCATCTGGCTGTGCACTCCATAACCTGCCGCCAGGCTGCTTTTGCTGCTGATATTCCATTTGGCGCCAAAGCGTGGCTCCACCGATGAACTGTTATTATGCGTGAGCCGGAAATAATGAATACCGGCATTAAAACTGACATTGTTTGATGGCTTGAACTGCCATTGCGCAAAGGCCTGCTGGGTGGAAGTGTTGCCTTTTGCATTCAGTATCTCCTCCAGCGGATCGCCCTGGTGATCCCGGGACTGCCTGAAGAATTTATAATTGATCCAGTGCAGATTAATCCCGGCCCGCAGCAACAAACGGTTGCTGAATTTATAATTGAGTGTGGAATTGATACTCTTTTTACCGGTTGTGAACTTATCCAGGTAGGTTTTTTCCAGAGTATAATCGTCCCGGATATAATTCACATCATCCCCGATTTTAGTTTCTGACAAACCAACACCTGTTTTAATATTCAGCTTATTCCCGACCAATATGGTATGGGTAAGCCCTGTCATCCCCGTATTGGAGAAAAATTTATCGCCGTACCGGTCATAGTCAGTTTCCCATTTGGCCGAATCAGTTTCTGCTTTGTATTTCACATCACTCAATCCGCCAAAACCAAACAACGTGAAACTGCCCGCTTTCTTCGTGGGGAAATAAAAATTATAAGAGAGGTCCTGGAAATTGGTAGCCCCGTTATCGGGATCTAATAAACCAAATTTTGCGAGCAATGACAAAGTGGAGTACCTGTAATTGATGAGGTATGAACCTTTGTAGTGCTTTGAGAACGGCCCCTCCAGTGAAGCATTTAACCCAAGCACCCCGGCCTGCAATGAATATTCCCTTTTCTCATTATTTCCTTTACGGAGTTTCAAGTCAAAAACACCACTCAACGCATTACCATACTCCGCTGCAAAAGCAGCCGTAATAAAATCAGAATTGGAAAGCAGTTGAGAACTTAAAATGGAAATCCCTCCCCCGCTGCTGCCGGGTGAACCAAAATGATTCGGATTTGGGATATCCATCCCTTCCATGCGCCACAACAAACCTGTCGGTGAATTACCCCGGATAACGATACTGTTATTACCGTCATCCATGGCCAGCACCCCCGGGTATGCAGTAGCCATCCGCAACGGGTCATTCACCGCCGCCGCATATTTCTGTGTTTCCTCCACCGTAAATGCACGGGCACTCACCAGGCTCATATCATTCAGCGGCTTATTTTTTTTGGTATTCGCCTTCAGGTACACTTCCACTTCTTTTTTAACAATAGCTTCCAGCGGAACAGCAATAACTGTTTCCTTTCCGGAGATGACCGTAATATTTTCCAGTACCCCTTCTTTAAATCCCATATAGGTAACGGTTATCCGGTATGAACCCACCGGCACGGCATTAAAACGGAAATTACCTTCCGCATCCGTAATCACTGATTTACCCAGACTGGCAATACTCACCGTAGCGCCGGGTAGCGGCTGCTGAATCACCTGGTCAGTCACCGTACCACGAAGCAACTGGGTATACTGGGCCTGCAGGGAATTTATTTTTACGAACAGGGATAAAGCAATGCATAAAAGGATTCTCATAATAGTCTCTTTACTTGATTGATGATTCAATGGTTTTATTGAATAACAACCAAAGAGACTATCACCCTTATCCGTTAACAATTTATTATATGTACGCTGGCAAAAAAAAGACGCCACAAGGGCGTCAGTCAGGCAGAAGAAAAATGGCTGATGTAGTTTTCCGGAAAAGAATATAAATCAACTCAAAAGAAAACTGCCCCCGTGGCCTTGAAGCTAAACCGACTTCGCGAGCAAAGCAAGCGGGAGGTCAAAAATCCCAAACCCCAAATGGCTAACCTGGGCTGGAAAGGTTGACATTTTGAATATTATAAGATATCCAGAAAGTGATGTTACAGTTTACTCTCTTCATAACGATTTTCCCGCTTTGCCCGAAGAAGAATTTCAACCTGCTTTTGATATAGTTTCTGGTTTAAAAAAAGCTGATCCCTGCGTTCCATCCAAACCAGCCGGTGACTTTATTACTGTATTTGTTGGTATCATACCCGGAAGGCGGTACAGGGTACTGGTATCCGCTTACACGTGTCTTTTGATCCGATATATAAACTGAATAAGCAGGACCGCCAAAAATGGAAATATACTTTCCGAACTTTAGATTGAGGTTAAGTGAAAATTTGTTCAGGATATTGGTATAATCCCAGGAACCCAGGTACAGGTATTGTGAACTCAGTTCAGGATTTACCGTCAGCGATTTCTTTTTATTCAACCCGATTTCACTGCCAAGCCCGTAACCAAAGGAATACACTTTATTGCTGTCACTCACATTCATCCCCCCGATCAGGATGCTGTACAATTTCGGGTTACCGGTTTTAAATGCCACATGCAGGTTTTCCACTTCATTGGCCGACACACTCAGTTTATGATACCCTTTCAGGATGATATTAATTAACCCGATGCTGTATCCGGAAGATGTGTCAGCAATATTGATCAGTCCGATCTGGAGACCCTTTAAGCGTTTCGCATAATTAACCACACCGGCGATCTGTACCCCGTTCATTTTTTTATTACTGATATTCACCACACCTGCTATTTGCAGGCCATCCACATTTTTCCGGGCAAAATTGGCCACCCCGGAAATCTGTACACCTCTCACACTGTCTGAAACATGATTGTAAACCCCGGCCACCTGCATCCCGTTCATCCTTCCTTTCACCAGATTGCTTACACCGGCTGCCTGGAAGCCTTTAACACTGTCGAGCACGAGATTGTTTACACCGGCAATTTGAACACCCTTTACCTGGCCCCCAACTGAGTTAAACAATCCGGCAGCCTGAAAATACTTGACATCTTTTTTATCAATATTAAAAAGCCCGCCAAGTTCAAGTCCGTTTGTACCGGCAGTATAACCACCCAATATGTTCAGTGAAAAATTATTGACTACCTGTCCGGATAATTTCCCGTGGGAACCCAGCCAGGGTGTAAATGAAATCTGAAAAGGCCTGGTCGTAAAAAACCGCTTCAGATTGAGTGTCTGTATTTTTTGCTTGGCAGATAATAAGAACTTTCCCATTCCTGTCTTTTCCACTTTATTGGAATCAGTCCGGACAGGAAGCACACGCACCACAGAGTCGGCCGGAACCGGGCTCACCGGATCCGGTGTTAAAAAATCTTCTGGCTTTACAACGATTGTCTCACCCGGCATTTCAAAAGGAACCATAGTGATGGACAATTGCTGGTCATACCTGGGCTGGATCTTCACTGTTGTATCTTCATAAAATTCCTTGCTCACCGTCAGCTCGGCTGAATTGGCCTTACTGCTCTTCAGCCTGATTTTAAAAAACCCTTCCGTATTGGTTAAAGCCGAGGCAAGCACTGTTTTTTCATAGATACTGGCTTCATTAATGGCAACCCCGGATTTTTCATCATACACAAACCCGCTCACGGAATATACCTTTTCCTCCGTAACTCCTTTTTGGGTTATCAATGTTAAACGGATCGGGGCTTTCCGGATAATAATATAGTTACCGCTTTCCTTAAACTCATAGGTGGCATTAAAGAGCTGACCCAGGATCTCCTTTACGGATTTGTTCGTAACACTGATACTAACCAGGCTGTCTTTCTTAACAGCTCCCGAGTTGTAAGAAAAATAGAAATCGCCTTTATTGCTCAGTATCTCCAGTACATTATCAAGCCGCTGGCGGCTTACATCCAGTGAAATGGTTTTTTGCAGCAACCCCTGGGCCTGGCTTCGTGTGCATGCTAAAACACACAGTGAAAAAATAACAAACAATACCTGTCTCATTCTTCGTAGTAAGATTAATTTAAAATAACCTGTCCGTCCTGCCGGGTTATGGTAATATCAAATGTGAGGTGAATCACTTCCAGGATTTTATCCAGTGATTCGTTATTAAAAGTGGTGGTTATACGCAGTTCTTTCAGTTCTTTTCTTCCAATCACAATCTGGGACCCATACGCCTCATTGAGCACATCAACCAGTTTCCATAAAGGCGTGTCATCACACACAAATTCCCGGCTCCGGTAATAATTATATAACTGGTCAGTAACGGTTTCTTTGACCGGGATACTGTCGGCAGCGGAAAACACCAGCTTTTCCCCGGCCCTGAGCTCAATAGTATTTCCATGACGTGCCACCCTGACAACGCCCGTTTCAACAATCACTTCTGTTCCTGAAATATCACTTTTGATATTAAAGGATGTACCAACCACCGTAACCTGGATATTATTCACAGAGATAATAAACGGTTTCTTTTTATCCGGCGTAACATGGAAAAAGGCTTCTCCTTTCAGTGTAACGGGGCGTGTTTCCCCTTTGAATTTCCCGGGATAAGTAAGTGATGACTGCTTATTGAGTGTAAACACGGAACCATCCGGCAGCGTATCAGTCAGTACTGTCTCCCCGGCGGTGGCAATCTGTTCAGCGGAGTCATTTTTCCCGGAACGCATCAGGAATGTGATGATAGCCAGACCGGCAACCAGAATGAAAAGGGCTGCGATTTTCAGGAATGAAAACTTTTTGCCGGCTGGTTTAGTAACAGCTGGCTGGGTTTCAGCTGTAATCTTTTTCCGGAATTTTTCCCAGGCCATATTTTCATCGGCATCTGATGCGGCAGCCAGCTGTTTGCTGTTCTCCCAAATTTTTTTCAGCTGGTCATATTGCTGCTGGTTTGCCGCATCTTCTTTCAGCCAGCTTTCAACGGCAATCTGTTCATCGGCAGATGATTCACCCAGCAGGTATTTCATCAGCAGTACATCATCAATATGGTAAAATTCAGGTTTCAGTGGTGTGTGTTTATAAGTGAGTGAATAATAAAATAAATGTCAGGAATTCAGCCAGTTTCAGCCGGAGCGTTTTCAGTGCCTTTCCCATCTGGGCTTCCACTGTTTTTACCGAGAGCCCCAGCTGGCCGGCAATCTCCCTGTATTTCAATTCGCCAAAGCGGCTGAGCTGGAAAATAGTCCGGCACTGCTCCGGCAATTCATTCAGTGCTGAATTAATTTTCTGTTCCAGTTCTTTCGCATTGATTTTTTGTCCCGGATGTTCCACCTCGTTTTTCATACTTTTTACAACATAAAGCTGGTGAGCAGATTTCACCTTCTGGTGTTTCAGGTAGTTGAGGCATTCGTTATGAACAGCCCGGTACAGGTAGGCCGCCAGTGTACCGGTTGAAGTAAGGCTTTCATTTCTTTCCCATATTTTAACAAAGACCCGTTGCACCATTTCTTCTGCTTCGTCTTTATCCTGTAATATGGTGATGGCATATACATGCAGGCGCTTATAATAAGATTTGAAAACCTGTTCAAAAGCTTTCTCATCTTTTTGTAAAAGTAAAGTCGTACTGGTTTCGTTCTCCAAATCCATGCCCCGTATCCGGTATTGAGGTTCTATGATTAAAGCCGCGCTCAAAAGTAATTTTAAATAATACAACTTGAGGGCTCTTTACCCTTACCGGGTCTGGTGAAAAGGAAGTAAATAATTCACCGGGCATTGACTATCAATGACTTTGCAAATGAAAGATGCAGGCATAATAAGAATTAAATCATTGCAGGCAGAGCTGAACAATGACTTTAGATAACGGCTTCAAGGACAATGTATTTAATGACGCTCTAGCGCCTTCACTCTTTTCAGCAATTCATCAATCTGCTTTTGCTGGGATCGGATCTGGTCATTTTGTACGCCTATTAATTCCTGCTGTTCCTGAACGGCTTTAACAAGCGGTACTACAAATGTTGCATAACTGATTTTATAATTGTCTTTGTTATTTGCAGGTTTTATTAGCCCGTTAAAATCATATCCTGATTGTATAGAAGCTTTTTCAACTTCCTGCGCAATGAAGCCGCTTGTGCAGATGGATTCCTTTTAGAAATTGCGTCATCTATAAGTGCTTTCATAGCAGGAGTCATCGATGAATCATTATTACCGTAAGGATTGATTCCCAGGAAATCGTTAAGCCCACTAATATCCATGTGGTAGGTAATCGGGCGGAGTTGCAGGATGAAATCAAGCCCTTTTACATTTTCCTGAACATTTTTTTTGAAACGACCGTCTGAGAGAAAGGTTGTCCATTCGCCATAACTGCCAACCACACTGGTGTTGGTATTACCGAGCAAAACAGCGTTCGAAAAATTGACACCACTGTTATAGCCAATAACCACTGTATTGTATGCCCCGGAATTAACAAATGAACCTGCTCCAATAATTGTATTGTAGCTGCCGATATTAGTACCGTTTGCGGTATAACCAATGGCAGTATTGTAGGAGCCTATAGTATTGTTAGAAAGTGCGTAGCCTCCAAAAGCTGTATTGTGACTGCCAATAATATTACTACTGAGGGCGTAATTTCCAACAGCGGTATTGTGGATTCCGTTTAGATTATTCGAAGGCTGGTTATAATAAAGGGCACGGGAGCCAACTGCGGTATTACCACTTAGCCAGGAATTGCCGTTATTACTAAAGATTGTGTAAATAATGCTCCGTAGCCAATTGCGGTGTTTTCTCCTGCCGTGGTATTCTCTCTGAGCGCCTTATACCCGGTAGCTGTATTCCCGCTCCCTATAGTGTTATAAAAAAGGGCCTGTCTTCCTGTTGCTGTATTCTCTGTTCCGGTGGTATTGGAATAAAGAGCGGTTACACCAACGCCAGTATTATCCCAACCAATCATATTTGCCGTCAAAGCATAGTTTCCTATGGCCGTATTGTTGTATCCTGTTGTGTTTTCCCGGAGCGCTTTAAAACCTGTAGCCGTGTTACCAGCTCCAGAAGCGTTGTAAAAAAGCGCCTGTCTTCCTGTAGCTGTATTTTCAATTCCACCTGTATTTGAATAAAGTGCAGCCGCTCCGATTGCAGTATTATCCCATCCTGAAACGTTTGCACGCAAAGCTGAACTGCCGACAGCAGTATTGCTATAGCCCGAAGTGTTAGTATATAGTGCTTTACTTCCAAGAGCAGTGTTATTTCCCTCAACACTATTATTATTATATAATGCAGAGTCGCCAACTGCTACATTATAGACGCTGCCATCGTTTAAAAATAAAGCCCTGTATCCAACAGCAACATTATTATTCCCTGAAATGTTGTAATAAAGTGCCGCGAATCCTATTGCTACGTTTGTTTTGCCTGTATCGTTATTAGCCAGCGAATAAGCCCCTAAAGCAGTGTTACCAGACCCGTTTACATTCAGTTGAAGTGAAGAATACCCCACAGAAGTATTGGTGCTGCCAGTTTCATTACCATTTAGCGCATACGTTCCTACAGCAGTATTTCTGCTTCCAGTACTGTTGGCAAGGGCTTGGGATCCTACTGCCGTAGAATATGAGCTGCTCACATTGGAATAAAGCGCACTGGTTCCGATGGCTGTATTTTCAAAACCAGATATATTGGAATGAAGTGCATAAACCCCCATAGCAGTATTTGAGTACCCATCAACATTTGAAGCCAATGCAAAACTGCCGACCCCTGAGTTGTATTCACCTGTAGTATTTAACTTTAATACCTCATGTCCAATTGCCGTATTCCTTGTACCTGTATTATTTTTAGCCAATGCTTTTGACCCTATTGCCACGTTGAAAATACCAGATGTTAATGATGCTCCTGCACTGTCACCTATTGAATAATTTTTCGCAGAGCTGTTTAATTCACCTGCCCATAGATTATTCAGCTTAATACGAAATGGGCTGTTATCGTTGGTGCCTATAAAATTAATGTCCGGATTTATTCCCACATTACCTTTAATATTCCAGGCATTTGCACTGTTATTTATTTCTTTCCATTCCAATGCATCAAAGAACCAAATACTGGATGTAGTTGTATCATAAAGTATTAGCCCCTTGGCAGGATTACTAATTAAAAGGCGGGATGTGGTTGAAGTTCTTGGTATAAGCAGCCCTTTGTTAGCACTCTTAATATCCAATAAAGCACTCGCATCGGGTGAGTTCGTGCCAATGCCTACATTTTGTGAGTAACCCGCTGAGTTTAGCAGGCATAATACGGTAAAAATGGAAAAGGCGGCATATCCCATAATATGATTTGTTTTTGAAATTTTAAATATTTCTGCAGACAGGCAAAAAAAAGGATCCGGTATGTATTACACTTATTTAAGTAAAGGATTCTCATTTTTATAAATAATAGCTTCCAGTTTTTCGAGCCGGGCCTTTAGTGCATCATTTTCGACGTTCAGGGTATCAATTTCTTTCGTTTTCTTTTCGAGGGCTTTAATCGCACTGTACGCAACGCCCAGCAGGTCGATAGGATTTACCAGCGTATCACAACCTATTTTCCCCAATCCATCTTTACCAAACGCAGCATAAAAATCCTGTGCCATGATACCGTAATGCCTGTTTCGGCTATCGGGATCATCCTTGTACTTCCAGGAATAATATTTTATGGAAGAAACCTTTTTCAAAATTGCGTCATCATCCATCAGCAATACGTTTTCTTTCTTTGTACTGTCGCACAACGAAGCCCATGAACTTGTATTTGGCTGAAGATAGACACCTAATGAACCAGCATCATTAGATTGCAACTGGTATCCCCCCGCGAACTGGGCAAGAAAATGGTAATCCGCTGGGCTATAAACCTGCACGCCGTCGATCCTGCTGCCAAGTACCATTGAGCCGGCATGCATGTTGGTATTTGCATTGTTACCAAGGGCGAAAGAATATATACCTGATGCGTAACAGCTGTTACCAAATGAAAAGGCATAACGCCCGCCTATATCATCATAAAATGTTGTACCTCCTGAAAAACAGTCATTCCCAAAAGCAAAATCATGGCTGGACTGGCTCCGGCAATTATTGCCAATGGAAAAGGCCTTAGTACCTGTTGCAAAGTGGCTGCCAGGAACAAATCCGCTATTATTCCCGTTACCAATACAAATGGCGCTTTCTCCCTGCAATGAAGTATAGCCAGCGTTTACTCCATTCCCAATTGCAATCGCTCCAACGGTGTTGGCATTTGAATTATTCCCGATTACTTCTGAATATTGTCCATTCGCATTTGAATATGAACCGAAAGCCAATGTAAATGAATTTGCGGCTATTACACCCACCCCAAGTGCCACTGAGGCGAAACCTAATGCTTTTACATTATTCCCAAAACCAACAGACCCAATGCCTGTTGAAGCATCATCCCAGAAATTGACTGAAGCCCCGTCAAGGTATCCTCCCCGGATTGCACCCTTTCTGGGATAAAAAATAAATCTGCTCCCGCTGCCAGTTGAGTTTAAAACGGCACTATTACCGAATGCACCTTCTGCAATGAACCCGCTGTCACTTACAATATGAAGACCCGCCTTTGGGGTTGCAGTACCAATACCAACATTTTGTGCCTGCATGAAAAACGGGCACAATAGCATAGTCACCAGAAAATAGTTAAAAATGGTTTGTTTCATTTTTCTGTTTTTAAACTAAGCGGAGTGCTTTATCAATTCTTAATAATTTTTATTGTTTCCAAAGAATTGTTGCTGCTCTTAATAAAATAATTTCCCGGCACAAGTGATACCAACAACCAGTTAAACTGGAAATCCCCTTTAAGCACGCTGATAGATTTTGATGCTATCATTTTACAATTAGCATCATATAGGTAAAACAAAATGGTTTCATTCTTTACAGCTCTTACCCTGAGTTGTAAAAGATCAGTTACCGGATTGGGGCAAGCCATAATTTTAAATGGCGCAACTGCTATATTCATGCTGACCACTCGGGAATAGGTGAATCGTCCATCTTTGTCAATCATCTTAAGCCGGTAATAATTATTTCCTTCGGCCGGAAAGCGGTGCAGGAAACGATAGTTCCGTTGCCCGCTACTGATTCCAGCTGCAGGCAGAAAAGCAATCGGAGAATAATGTGATCCATTCCCGCTCCATTCAACAGCAAAACTGCCTGTACTTACTTCGCCAGCAGTTATCCAATGCAATTGTACTTCATCCGCATTCCTCCTGTCTCCCGTAAAACTCACCAGAGTTAAAGGCAGTATACTGCTGATGGTTTGCGTTCCTCCCAGATCCGACTGGTTATTAAAAACTGTTGGGGTGACTGCATAGCCAAAACTGACCGGGTTGGCAGAACCGTTCAATTTAACAGTATTACCGGCGTTCGCTGCAGGGTGCACATCTACTGTTATGATCATATATCCGCCGGCACCTGCACTTATAGTTCTACTGACCGGAAAGTATAAGTATGCGGGGCAGCAAAGTTCCCCGGTGAGCTATTCAGAAATGTTGCACCAGTTACAGTTGGATTCACATCATTAAAATAAATGCTTATAGTGGTCAGGTCATTATTATCATGAGTGCCCGTTAATGTGAACTGGATGCTGTTAATTGTAACACCAGTAATGACAGCATCCATTTTGACAACATACACAGGGTTATTACTTGTGCCTTGCATAATACTGGCAGCAACCAGCGCAGTCGTAGTCAGTGTAACACCTGCAATCTGTATCGTTTGAATACCTGCAGCATCGGTTTGATTATTAGTTAACGCAGGAACAGTGGTATATCCAAATAACACCGGATTTACGGCACCATTTAGTTTAACAGTATTACCATTGGTGGCTGAGGCCGCAACATCAACAGTTATCATAAAATATCCTGAGCCACCTGCTCCTATAGTTCTGTTAGCAGGCAAAATGTAAGTATGTGGTGCAACCCAGGTGCCAATTGTACCTACCAACTGAGTTGCCCCTGACAAGTCGGGGGTTACAGCATTGAAATAAACGGCTACATTAGGCAGGTCATTATCATCATGTGTTCCGGTTAATGTAAATTGGATTGTGTTTACTGAAACAGGCGCCACAGTTACATCCATTTTAACAACATAAACGATATTGTTATTAGTCCCGCCAGTCAGATTTGCCGACGCTACAGGGGAAGAGCTAAGTGTTACATTTTGAGCAAATGAAATAACCGGCACTAAACAAAACGCAAGCAATGCGGCAGAATTATTTTTTCATACACTCATTTTAAGATTGTGAAGAACCAGCAGCCCGAATGAACATTTTGGCACCTGCCAGCAGTCCATTGAACAACCCTGTCAAAATTGAATGGAAAAACAGTCATTCGGTATCACTCAAATGAGTGAGTACCCGATCCGTTCTTTGACCGGGAAAAGAATGTTGGCGGATAAAATGAGGAGAATTATGCGCAGATAAGGCTACCTATACAATATGTTCCCCGAGTGCTTTGCCGATAGCTTCTTTGCCGCTGTTGACATGCAATTTCTGGTAGATATTTTTAAGATGTGCGCGTGCTGTATCAAATGAGATATCGAGGTTGGCGGCAATCATCTTAGCACTATAGCCTTTAATAAGAAGGTGCAATACTTCAATCTCCCTGGGGGTCAGGAAATATTTATTACTCTTGCCATGCTGAAAACTGTTCAATACTTTTCTTGCTATGACCGGGCTCATGGGAGCACCGCCAGCAATTACTTCCTGGATACCATCGAATAATTTTTGGGGTGGGGTTTGTTTCAATAAATACCCGTTAGCACCGGCACATAAACATTGAAATAATTTTTCATCGTCCTCGAATACCGTGTACATGATCACGGATGTTTGCGGCCTGGTTTCTTTTACATACCGTACTCCATTGATTCCACTATCTCCAGGCATATCAATATCCATCAATACCACATCTGGCTTATACACCCTTGTTATGGTTGCCGCCTCCTTACAATTGTTGTATTCGCCTACCATTTCATACTCCGGTTGGGTTTTCAGCAAGTATGCAAGAGATTCCCTGAGTTTGTCGTTATCATCGAATATGATAATGCGTATTGGCATTTTGTAAAGTTATGATCTGTTCATTTAATGACTTGTCACCCTTTTGAGTATTCATCCTGTTAAAGTAATAATTATTTCAATCAGTGTTCCATTGCCGGTTATTGAATTGATTTTAACCAACCCCTTCCATTTTTCTGCCCTCGAGCGGATATTTTTTAATCCATTCCTGTCAGTCACAATATCAGGGTCAAAACCTTTCCCGTCGTCCTTAATATAAAGAAATAATTTTTCGGCAACACATTTTACGCTGATCCATACGTTTCTGGCAGCGGCATGTTTAACTATATTGTTCATCGACTCCTTATAAACCAGGTATACGTCACGGCGCTGCTCCATACTGATTTTTTTGGCGGCTATGTTATCATCCACATCCAGTTGACATGCCGTATTGCTGTCATCAAATAATTCGGCAGCGTAGCGGCGCATTCGTGATAACGTCTCTTCCATAGAGTCATTTCGGCTATTAACGCTCCAGATGATATCATTCAGTGCCTGACTCGTAGAAGTAACTTCCTCAGAGATACGTTGCAGGTATTTTTCCGCTTCTGCCGGCTGACCAAGATTTTTCCGACTGATCTCTGACAACATATTTATATTGGTAAGTGTAGTGCCAATATCATCGTGTAAATCGGAAGCAATGCTGTTTCGGACTTTTGCATTTGGAGTAGTTGCCTGATCCTGTAACGGTAAAAATATAAAACAAAAACAACACGGCAAGTCCAACCAGCGAATAGAACCACCAGGTCCGCCAACAAGGAGGCCTGATGGCGAATTCAAAAACGCAATAGCCCTATTTCCTCATTCCATCCTGTTGTCCTGACTTCAAAACGGTAACTGCCCGGTTTTAAACTTGCATATGAAACATTGTGAAGGTTAGATCCTTTGCTCCAGACCGTATCCCCGCTTCCCACTAAACGATAACTGTATAACACTTGTTTTTCATTTATAAACCCCGGAGAGGAAAATTCGAATGCTGCCTGATTCTGATTATACTTCAATTTGAATGAAGCCCCTTTATGATATGCTTTATATTTAAAAGATGTGTCACCCAAATTAACGGCTGTGATATACACCGGAAACGGAACCGATCTTTCTGTTGCACCGTCAATTATATGAACCAACCCTTTATCAGATGTTACCCACAGGGAATGGTCTTGCTGTGGTAATATTGAATTGATGCTTGCAAAAAAATTATTTGCACGACTAAAATTAAAAACACGATATCCATTGTCTTCAGGAATGAGTTTATCAATACCCATCACTGAACCGATCCACATAGAATGATCCGCGTCCTCAGCAATTGAACGTATCCAGTCAGATGTCATCCCCTGTGACATACCTATACTCATCACGTCGTATTCATCGTTGTCTTTACTTGTCAAACGGCAAACACCCTGGTAACGCGTACCTACCCAGATATCCCCATGACTGTCCTCAAAAATGCTCCGAACGCTTTTATCAGGTAACAGGTAGGAGTAGTCTTTAACAGTAATATCTATTTTATCGTTTAAAACACTATATGTAATACGGAATAATCCATTGTCCCTTGTACCTGCCCATAGATACCCTTTTTTATCAATATGCAGCAAATAAATCAGGAAAGTGAATTTATCCCCTGCAGATGATCCGTTTTTAAAACGAACCACAAGCCCTGTCTCGGTACCTGTAAAAATAATTCCACTTGAATCCATCACAGAACAATAGATCAGCTTAGTAGGCAGACAGGTAAAACAGAGTCTGTTATAACCCGCTTTGTAGTGTCAAATTTTCCAAGACTTTTATTGTCAGTATAAAACAAAACAGGCCGGGTATTTTGATATAGTCCGAATAAGGGAACTGATGTACAGACCGGACCGGCGAAAAAAGCCTTTTCTTGCTGTCAAATACATGTAAACCCGTCTCGGTCCTTGTCATGAACAGATCTTTGGCAAGCGGTACGAGGAGGCTGAAAACCTTCGAGATAGACCCATCATCCGTAGTATAAACACTGATACTGGTTTTTGTTACAAGTTTTGCCAGGCCCAGTGCAGTACCGATCCAGATATTTCTTTCACTATCCTGATACAGGCATGATACAAAAGCCGATGGCAAACCATCTTTTTCAAACAAAAGTTGCCACTGACCGTTTTTTTCAACTATCACAAGACCATGTGAAGTGGCGATCCATAAATTCCCATTGCTGTCTTCCAGCATATCATTAATAACGCTGTTTCTTAATACAGGAATATCAAATGGGGCTGGTACCAGAGTAAAAACGGAGAAGCATTATTTTTATGCAATTCTGAAACAAGCTTTAATCCTTTATTGGTACCGACCCAAACTCTGTTGGTAAAATCCCTGTAAATCTTATTCGTTACTACTACAATAGGTTGATGAATTACGGAGGATAATCCGAGCCGCCTGTTCAATATATAAAGCGATCCACGGCTTCCTCCTATTAAAAGCGAATCATTCAGTATCGTAAGATCATTAAATGTTGAATCCGGAAATGCCTGGACCGTTTTAACCAGTTTCCCGTTTTTGATCTCGTATATGCCACTGGAATCAGTGGCTGCAAACACCCGGTGATCCTGGAGAATGCGAAACTTATTGACGATGACATTTCGAAATGCTTCATTTTTTAGCATGACATCCTCCTGTAAAACATCAACAGTTCCATTATTTTCAGCCAGGTATAATTTACCGTCTGCCGATTCGTAAATATCATTCACCATATTATGGGAAAGACCATTGGCTGTGTTAAAATTTGTGAATTTGTTGCCATCATACTTGCTCAGCCCTTCCCAGGTACCTATCCACATAAACCCCTTGCCGTCCTGGTAAATGCGGCGAATAGGATTGGAAACCAGTCCATCTTCAACAGTATATGTCTTGAAAATCAGATGCTGTGCATTTACAACTGTCCCCGGCAATAAACTGATGATAGTCAGGATCAATATGGCTAGCCGGTACTGCACTCGCAAGAAACAGCAAAGTAGCTTGCTGTTAACTAAAGATATACAATACAACTGAGTAATGAAAGTTATCTTCCTGCAGTAACTGGCATAAAAACTTGCCTCCAAAAAAGCTGCTGATGCAAAACAATTGTTGGATTACTAACCTTTCTTTTTTTCCAGCACTTCCAGTCGTTTTATCAATACATCTAATTGTTCCTTCAGTGTTTTATACTGCTTCTGTTGTTTACTGATCTCAGTTTTTGCTGATCAATTATATGCTGCTGCTCCTGCACCGCTTTTACCAACGGCACCACAAACTGTTCATAACTTAACGAATAGACCTGGTGCACATTCTGCGGCGCTGCAACTCCACTGAAACTATAACCGGATGCTTTGGCCGCATCCTCCACTTCCTGCGCGAGAAAACCGCTTTGAAGCACTTTTTCATTATCATATTTACCCGGGTAATCCGGTGTTGATGCATTACCTGTTAACTTACGGATGGCTTCATTGCTCACAAAATAGGTGACAGGCCTGAGACGGGAAATAAAATCAAGCCCTTTCACATCTTCTGTAACCGTATTTTTCACTCTTGCATCCGAATACGTAAACCAGGTAGTGCGTCCCCCTGTCCAACCCGTACTCAGGTTCCCCATAAATGCCTGGTTGCTGGCAGCGTTTAAAATGCCATCATTGCCGATACTGATTGTATTCGATAAACTAAAATTGGGGTATGTACCTGTTTCAGCACCTATGGAAATATTATTACTGCCGGATATTAAATTACTCAACGCCCTTTTTCCTAAAGCTGTATTGGCATATCCCGAAGCGTTACCAAGCAAAGCCTGGTATCCTACTCCGGTATTATCAACCCCGGTTGTTACTGAAACCGGACTGTTGTTGCCCAGTGCTGCAAAGCCAACTGCTGTGTTTTTGCTTTCCCAGGCAATACCGCCATTGCTGAATGACTGGAGAATCATTGCATTTACGCCTATGGCTGTATTCCCGCCAGCCACAGTATTTTGACCTAAAGCCCCGTTACCCATAGCCGTATTGTTTGAGCCTGAAGTATTATTGTGCAACGCAAAAGCCCCAACTGATGTATTATAACTCCCGCTGGTATTCAGGTACATGTTCTCAAAACCATTCGCTGTATTTACCTGACCGGTTGTATTAAACCGAAGTGATGATGCGCCGGTGGCTGTATTATAACTGGCCGTATTAAACTGCAGCGCCCTTGCGCCCAGTGCCGTATTTGAGTCACCTGAAATATTATTAAACAGTGCATTCACCCCAAGCGCGGTGTTAAACCCCCCGTCCAGGTTCCTGTACATCGCATATCCACCCAGTGCCGTATTGGCAACGGAACTGACTGATGAATACAATGCGTGTGTCCCAACAGCAGTATTTGAACCTAATGCGGCATTGCCGTTGTATAAATACATGGCAGAGTCACCCACAACTGTATTTTCATTGCCATCAGTATTACTGGCCAATGCTGCATTACCCATAACTGTATTGAATATCCCTCCTGAATTATACTGACCTGCCCCCACACCCATAAAAATATTACCACTGGATGGGTGTATTTCACCTGCCTGTACATTATTCACCCGGAACCTGAGCGCCTGTTCATCTGTTGTACCAATAAACTGTGTAGCAGGATTTGTACCACTGTTACCAGCAAGCAACCATCCGCTGCCAGCCTGGAATAAA
This sequence comes from Chitinophagaceae bacterium, assembly GCA_016720825.1. Lineage (GTDB taxonomy): Bacteria > Bacteroidota > Bacteroidia > Chitinophagales > Chitinophagaceae > JJ008. The sequence continues at coordinate 94,011 of JADKJV010000027.1, forward strand.
TTCATCCAGGTAGATCCATTGAAATACCAGTAAGTAGCAGTGTCTGTATCAAATACCAGCAATCCTGCAGCCGGTGCTGTAATACCAGTTCGCTGCAGCGTTGACATCCTCGGAGCCAGGAATCCTTTGCCTGTACTTTTAACATCGAGCATGGCGCTGCTGTGCGGCGCTGAACCATCGGCATTAACACCCACACTTTGGGATAAAACCGGGTTAACCGGCATACTAACTGCTATCCAGCATATCAAGCCTGTCACTATCCTTTTCATATTAAAATGTTTCATACCATTTATAAATTACATTGATAAAACCTGCTCTGTAATTTAATCCCTATCACAGAAAACAGCCTGTTAACGAATCAGCCATGTCTGGTAACTGCTCATTCTCACCTGCTGCAGGGTACAGAATAAGTGAACTTGAAGAAAGTTTTCCCATGAAATTTCAACTTAAACCAACAGGCGTATTGCTCTGCTTTTTGCTGTTTTGCATGCTGAACAGTTTTTCACAGAGTATATCCATCAGCACCAGCGGCACACCTCCCGATCCTTCTGCCATGCTGGATGTGAAAAGCAACGATAAAGGGATGCTGATCCCCCGCACATCTTCCACATCCAGGCTCGCTATTATAAGCCCGGCTAAAGGGTAGCTGCTGTACGACACCACAACGAGCAGCTTCTGGGTATTCAATGCATCCGCCTGGGAAGAAATTGCCACCACCAAAAATGCCTGGTCTGTTACTGGCAATTCCGGAACGGATACCACCATTAATTTCATTGGCACCACAGACGCCACCGATCTTTTATTCAAAGTGAATAATAACAGCCGGATGAAACTGATGCAGAATGGATCTGTTCGCCTGTATGGCGATCTGCAAAGCACCGTGATCGGTGACAGTGCCGGCAACTTTTCAACAGGTAATGCCAATCATTTTATTGGATACCAGGCCGGATACGCTAATACAACCGGTTACCAGAATTATTTTTCAGGATACAAGGCAGGCTTTACAAATGTTGATGGTTACAATAATCATTTTGAGGGACTGGCAGCCGGGTTTTTAAACACCAGTGGTATTGATAATTATTTCTCCGGTGTGAATGCCGGTTATTCGAATACCACGGGTTCATATAATCATTTCTCCGGATTCCTGAGCGGATTTAGTAACACTACCGGATCTTCAAACTATTTTTCAGGCCCCTGGACCGGAACATCCAACACAACCGGTTCTAATAATTATTTCTCAGGACTTCGGGCTGGCTACTCAAATACAACAGGAGTATTCAATTGCTTTGCCGGATTATTCGCAGGCGATGCCAATACGACCGGCAGCAATAATACCGCATTCGGAAATTATACATTAACCAACGACACTTCAGGAAACTACAACACAGCCATTGGTTTTGCCGCTTTAACCCTTAATATCTCCGGTCTAAACAATACCGCTACCGGATATTCTGCTTTATACAGGAACACAATTGGCACGGGCAATACCGCCAACGGGGAAAACACTTTGTCTTATAACCTGACAGGCAATTACAACACTGCCGTCGGTAGTCATTCCCTGTATAATAATACAACAGGGGAATTCAACACGGCTGTAGGCAGTCAGGCACTCTCAATCAATCAGACAGGCCAGTATAATACAGCAGTTGGAACGAATGCACTTACAAATAATTTTTCTGCCAATTACAATACAGCACTTGGCGGGTATGCATTACACTATAACGCTACAGGCACTTATAATACAGCAACAGGTTATGGAGCACTTTTCGCAAACAACACCGGCAATTGCAATACGGCCATGGGCCATGGCGCATTATATTCCAACACAGCCAGTAACAATACAGCAGTAGGATATGGAGCACTTACTTTTAATACGCTCAGTTCTTACAATGTTGCTGTTGGTGATTCAGCATTATTTGCCCAAACCGGGGCTTCAATTTCTAACAGTGCAGTAGGATCACACGCCATGTTCTCCAACATATCCGGAACAGGCAATTCAGTACTCGGGAATTTTGCCATGTCCAATAACCAAACGGGTTCATTCAATACCATAATTGGTCTCAACGGAATGGCGAATAATATTACGGGCAATAACAATACGGGCCTTGGTTCGCGGAACCTGCAGTTCAATACCAGCAGTTTTAATACCGCCATCGGAACAAATGCCATGCGTTTCAACAGTATTGGCACTGCGAATACAGCAGTAGGCTACAACGCCCTGCAAGCTGCGAATACCGGGGGTAATAATTCCGGATTGGGATCCCAGGCATTATTTTCCAATACTACAGGTACAGACAATACAGCCATCGGGGTAAATGCCATGTTCAATAATTTATCCGGATACAATAATACCGTAGTTGGCCGTCAGGGATTAAATAATAATACAGCCGGTGTACAAAACACAGCCATTGGTGTAAGTGCCTTGTTTAATAACACCAATAACGAAAATGTTGCTGTCGGTCTGGCAGCACTCGCTTTCAACATTACCGGCAGCCAGAACACATCTATCGGCACAGGGGCAGATGTCAGTTTTTCAAACCTGTTTAACGCCACTGCCATAGGCTATAACTCAAGAACAGATGACTTTGCACGTGTATGGGTGGGCAATACACTCATCAATTCCATTGGCGGACAAAAAGGCTGGACCACTTTTTCAGATGGACGTTACAAAAAAAACATACAGGAAGATATCAAAGGCCTTGAATTCATAAGGCTACTCAGGCCGGTCAGTTATACAATTGACATAGATGAACTGGAAAACCACTATAACCCGGCTCAACTGGATTCAGTTAAATTGACTGAGCCAAACTGGATAAAAGAAAGCAAAGCACGTGTTACACTTACCCGCGAATCAGGCTTCATTGCGCAGGAAGTGGAAAAAGCAGCCATCCAATCCGGCTTTACTTTCAGTGGTGTGGATAAGCCTATCGGGCAAAATGCGCTGTATGGCTTGCGGTATGGAGACTTTACCGTTCCCCTGGTAAAAGCCGTCCAGGAACAGCAAACTATGATCGAAGACCTCAGTCGCCAACTGATTGAATTAAAAAAACAACTCGAAATACTGCAGCAGAAAAAATAAATCTTTTTCAAAACCACCATTTTCATCCGGGTATAGCATTCAATATGCGGCCGGGTAAATCCTGTTAATTTCAGGTATCTTTAAAATATGCGGCAGTACAGGTACATCATATTTCTTTTTATAAGCATAACCACAGTCCTGTCTGCTTATGCCCAGCAACATCTATCTTATTATTTCCGCCGGATTACTCATGCCGACGGATTACTCCATAACCAGGTTTTTGGCATCACACAGGACAAGAAGGGGTTTCTATGGATAGCCACCACCAACGGACTGCAACGGTATGATGGCTCCCGTTTTTTCTGGTACCCGGATTTCCTCTGCAACCCCTATGATGAAGTAACATACCGTTCTGGAGTTTATGCTGACCAGGAAAAAGACCTGCTTTGGATTCAGAAAAATAATAAAATTGAGACGCTCGATCTAAAAAACAACATCTTCAAAATAACTGATCTCATTAAAACGCAGGAACAACTTGCAAAGGAAACCAGCCCCGCCGCACGAATCCCGCTGCTTCCCGATAATCATACCATGTATGTGTTCGATACCAGCATCCAAAAATACATGCCCTACAATACTTCTGTAATGCCGGCAAATGCGCACCAGTCAAGCCTGATTGCTGCTGACAGCAGTTCCGGTTACAGCTGGACATTAATTACCCGAAGCCTTTATGTGTTTGACCGGCATGGCCGGCCTGTTGCCTGGTCAGGATTTAATCCTATACACCATCCACTGCTGGACAAAAACCTGTTTGGCATCGGGGAAAAAATCCCGCATCAAATTTTAATTGACAGTAAAAAAAATATATGGATCAGCACCTGGGGAGATGAATTATACCAGTACCATGCGGCTACAAACCAGGTCAGGCAGTATTCTATCAAAGCCATCAAACAAATTGAAGACGGCGGCCGGACGGTTACTGATTTACCACAGGTAAACTGCATGCTCGAGGATAACCATCATGTAATCTGGATAGGCACACTAAAAGCCGGCCTGCTCAGGTATAATCCCGACAAAGACAATTTCGACTACAGCCTGATTAATGAATCAAACCCGGCAGGTAATCTGCGGGAATATAATATCTACAGTCTTTCACAGGACCGCGAAGAAAACATATGGATATCCACAGATAATGGTATCTGCATGTTCAATCCTTACCAGCAATATTTCTCATTTACCCATCATGAAGAAAACAATCCTGCCTCTATACTTAAAAACGAAATCCAGTGTGTGTACCAGGCACCAAACGGGGATATTTTTCTAGGGACATGGGGTGGCGGATTTGCTGTGTATGACAGCCATTTCAATTTTAAAAAGAACGTTTCTTATACCGGAAATCCAGAAATCAATTTTGTGTGGAGCTTTGCGCCAAATGGCCCTGACAATATTTGGCTCGGGTCGCAGCATGGCTGGCTGACCAATTACAATATCCTTACCGGTCAAATGGAAACAGTACATCCGCCTGAACTTGAAAATTCCACGATACGCTGTATTGCCATTGATCGGGATGGCAACCTGTATATGGGTTTACATAATGGAAAAACCGTTGTACGTCAGAAAAAAAACGGGAAGTTCATTCCCTTCCGTCCTGGCGTACATGATGATCCGCTTCTTACATCACCTGTAATTAATATTTTTATTGATCGTGAAAATAAGTGCTGGGTCAGTACAGAAACCGGGTTAAAAGAATTTGACGCTGCTGCCGCTGGTTATGTAAACAACTGGCAGCCCGATTCAACCAATCCAAAAAGTATCGCCGGTAAAACCTGCCACGGCATTGAGGAGTACAATGACAGCATCCTGCTGGTAGGGACCATTTACGGCGGTTTGAATTTTTTCAATAAGCATACAAAATCATTCACACACATGGGCATTGCCGATGGCCTTCCATCCGGTACTGTTTATGCAGTAAAAAAAGATGCAACAGGCAATATCTGGCTCACAACAGAATACAATCTCTGCAGGCTGAATCTTACCGATCATACTGTCAGTACATACAGCCTGGAGAATGGTTCTATCAACGCTTCCATTACTTCAGGAATACTATATCCGCTGCAAAACGGGGATTGGGTTACTTTCACAAATGCAGAAGCCATCCGCTTTACGCCGGAAAAACTAAGTGCCATACGGCCATTCCTTTCAAAAGTTGAAATAACCAGTTTTAAAATTTATAACAAACCAGTAGTTGTAGACTCATTGCTGTCAGCCGGTTTACCAATCCGTCTGACTTACAAGCAAAACTTTTTTACCATTGAATTTTCTTCCCTCAGCTACAGTGAACTGCAGCCCACAGGTTTTTTACAGGCTGTCGGATATTGACGGCGATTGGGTAAATGGCGGCTCTAACAGGCTGGCCAATTACACTGACCTGAAACCCGGTGAATACCTGTTTGAAGTAAAAGCCGAAAACGGCGGCAACAGCAGTCCTGTAACTTCATTCAGGATTATCATCAAACCTCCCTACTGGCAAACCACCTGGTATAAAGCTTGCCTGGATAATTGTAATTGCCGGTCTGATTTATGCCTTTACCAAATGGCGCATCAAGAGCATCCGCAAGGAAGAAAAAAGCAAAAGGAAATTCACCCGCGAACTGGCCAATATGGAAATGAAAGCCCTTCGGAGCCAGATGAACCCGCATTTTATTTTCAACTGCATCAACAGTATTGATGCGCTGATCCAGAGTAATGATAAATACCACGCCACTGTTTACCTGAATAAATTCGCCAAACTGATCCGGAATATCCTCGACAGCTCCAAACAAAACACCATCTCACTTAACCAGGACCTGGAAGCACTGAAATTATATATTGAACTGGAACAGCTCAGGCATGAAAATAAATTCACTGCATCCGTTACGGCTGAAGAATCAGTATTACAGGAAGATTATAAAGTCCCTCCCCTGATTATACAACCCTTTGTTGAAAACGCAATCATCCATGGAATCCGCCACCGGCCCGGGAACGGCGGGATACTGACTATTACCGTGAGCAGACAGGGCGAATACCTGCAATACCTGATAGAAGATAACGGCGTTGGCCGCGATTATGTAAAAAGCAGGATCCGGAGGGAAAACCAGTCTTATGGAATCGATATGAGCAATGACCGTGTAAAACTGTTCAACAATGAAGCCACCGCTTCTGTGCATATAACCGACCTCTTTAACAACGGGCAACCAGCCGGCACACGGGTGGAAGTGCTTTTAAAAATACAATCATGCTGAAAGCCATTATCATTGACGACGAACAGAAAGGCCGTATGGCACTCAAACAAAAATTGCATGACTACTGCAGTAATGTACAGGTAATCGGCGAAGCGGAAAATGGCGAAACAGGCATTGACCTGATCAACCGCCTTGAACCGGATATCGTTTTCCTGGATATTGAAATGCCACGCATGGATGGATTTGAAATGCTGCACCTGCTGCCGGAGAAAAATTTCAACCTGATTTTTACAACAGCCTATGACCAGTATGCCATCAAAGCCATCAAGTATTCAGCGTTTGATTACCTGCTGAAACCGATTGACATTGACGAACTGAAATCCACTGTTTCCAGGATCACACCGCTTACCAAAACCAGACTGGCCATAAACTCGAAACCCTGGAACAGAACCTGCTGAGTAAATCCGGTTTTAAAAAAATTGCCATCCCCACACTGGAAGGACTTCTTTTTTTCAATGCAGACGATATTATCCATCTCGAAGCAAACAGCAACTACACCACATTGCATTTTACCAATCACCCCAAACTCACTGCCAGTAAAACACTGAAAGATTTTGAAGAATTACTGACCGACGATATTTTTTTCAGGCCACACCACTCCCATATCATTAACCTGAAATACATAAAACGCTATATTAAAGGTGATGGCGGACAGATTGAGATGCAAAACGGGCATATTGTCATCGTGTCCAGGAGAAAGAAAGAAGAATTCCTGCGACTGATTGGCCATAGCTGAATCTTACAGACAACCAGTTCAACCATTTACATATCCAATTATTAACACTTCAGTCAGCACAGCGTCATTCCTTTCCCCGATCGCCGGAACTGGCATGGATATTTCATGTTAATTAAGTCAACTAACACTAAAATGCATGTCTAATGAAAATCTTTGATAAGGGTCCTTTCATACTTGGCGTACTGGCGGTTATTTGCTGGGGACTCAGCTTTCAATTCCGCTCCGGCGAAACAACATTTAATCCGGCACTGACAATCACCGGTCTGATACTATCAGGTCTGTACTGGTTCTGGATGATCTATATTATCGGAAGTTCCAGCCATCTGGAAAAGGACCAGAAAACATTCTGGCTCATGGCAATATCTGTCCCATTCTTCGGCGCATTCATTTACCAGTTGCTTCACCAGGTAAAAAATAAAATTATCTCCTGATGTTGAATACAAAAGCCCGGATTGAAAAATCGAATTCCGGGCTTTTGCTGTTAAACTACTATAGCACTCTTTCTCTAAAGAATTTTGTGAACACTTTCGGCTCCCTGCAATAATTTAATCTCATTCCGGTAAATCAAAATACGTCCTTCATTTTCCAAATGTTTCAATAAACGTGACACGACCACACGGGATGTTGCCAGTTCGTCTGCAATTTGTGTATGTGAAGCTTTAATCACCGAAGAACCTGTGTGCCTTTGTTTTTCGAGCAGGTAAGCAAGCAGCCTTTCATCCAGTTTATGAAATGCAATGCTCTCAATGGACCTGAGTAATTCAAGAAACGGCTTGTAAAGCTTTGCATAAAATACTTTTTCCATCCGGGATATTTACAAAGCCAGCCATCCAGTTTTTGAAAAGGAATAGCGATTAATTCCACATCCTCCTCCGCAATGGCCATTACCTCACTTTTTCTTGCTTCTGAGCAGCAACTGTACGCCATCGCGCAACTTTCATTTTCCGTCAAATAATAGAGAAGGATTTCCTTCCCATTTTCATCCTTCCGGAAAACCTTTACTGTGCCCTTTGTAATAATTGGCATAAACCGGATAAACTTCCCGTATTCTATAATCACTTCGCCTTCCTGGAAATTCCGGGTAACACCTGATTCAAGGATCTCTTTTTGCAATTCCGGTTCAAAAAACGATAAGAAGGATTCCTGCTTATGCATGTATTAATTAGTTCAGAAATGCTTTTAATTGCATCCCGTTACTTAGTCAAAATTACCATCAGAATTTCCGGTAAAACATGATTTTGAACAACAAGGCAGATAAGAGCAGATCAGGTGCTTATAAAAAAATAAGTTCCGGGTGCTAACGCGGAACTTATGGTGATTTAAAATGAATAGCTAACTCCAAGCATAACCAGATCTGTCGTCATTTTATATGAAATATTGCTCCCGGGAACAGCACCATATACATTACCGCTTTCCTGCATCATCGGGCTTAATAATGGGCCACTGGTAGAACCGCTGCTGCTTCCGTGATGGTAAGTCAAATTCAGGCTGAACCTGTTATTGGGCTCATATCCCAATCCAAACTGGAATGCATTTTTAATAACCGCAGTAGCAGGCACTGAGAAAAAGGCCAGCTCACTGCTGATAGGATTGCTGCTGTAAGTATACCCTGCCCTTATTGGAAGTTTTTTCACTCCTTTAAACTGAAGGCCGGCAGATATAACTGAAATGTTTTTCCAGCCGAAACCTGCTACTGAAGCCGTTGGCGTCCAGCCTTTCGCTTTAAAACCCTTTGTATTGGCGTAATTCACAAACCGGTAGTCTAATGCCAGGTCAACCATGGATTTGGAATATCCTAATCCAGCAGAATAGATAGCCGGGTAATCCATCCTGAACTTCACATTGGAGGCACTGCTGCCATCCAGGTAAGTATTCTTGAAATCAAAATTGCTGAATCCCTGCGGGCTCTTATAGGAAGCTCCCAGTTTAATCCCTTTGCCTGAATTATAAAATATACCAAACTGTCCGCCAATACCAAAAGAAGTTGCTTTATCACTCACGGGGTAACCCAGTGTTTGGCTTGGAGCAGACAAAGGATTGGGCATTAATTTTAAGCTGGCATAATTAAAAGTAGGCGCGAAACCGATTGAAAAATGTTCAGAGACTTTATATGCATAAGTAATTCCAACCTGGAGCAACTGGTAATCTGATTCTATAAGACCAAATCCACCCATACTCTGCGGCATCGTAACCGGGTTGGAATTGCTTTGAGGGAAAGTAACACCAAAACCACTGATACCAAAAGCATGTACACCAAATGTGTGTTTGCTGTTTTTCTTACCCCAAACCATAGCAAGTGCCGGCATCACAGAAGCACCCCGGTCATCTTTGGTAACACCAGTCATTGAACCACCTGGCACAGGTGCTGTTGATGAAACTTCCGGTGCAGAAAAGAACAACCCTGCATTAAATGAAATAATTTTTTTATCAAACGCGCTGATCCCTGCCGGATTCCACTGTAAAGCCCCGTTAATATCCACAGGCTGGGCTGTAGCCGCACCTCCCATCGACATATTCACCGCACCTATGCCCTGCATTATATGCCCAGCCTGGCAAAAAACTAATATCGGCATAACAGCCATTACAGATGTCATCATTAATTTTTTCATAAAACCATATTTATTTTTTAAAAAGAATAATCCGGAAAAACTTGTAAGAATTAAATCTTACCCATCTCATATCCCATATACAAAACTATACCGGTCATACACAATGGGACATGCCTGCAAATTTTTTTTCAATTGAACTTCATCAACAGGCTATATGATTGTTATGCAAAAAACCCTTACTGCACGGGCATTGTAACAAATGTTACAATGAACCAGTTTACCCCGTGGTAATTTTATATTTCTGTTTTTATTTTTTTGAACATTTGACCATAACCATACCGGTATAAAAGAAGAAGTGCATCACCGGAAAACCCGAAACGACAGACATATTTTTATATATCCTGTTTTTGAAAAAAAGCCTGCACAAGAAGATTTGTTACAGGTAACATATAACCAAACCACCCCGGAATAACAATCTCATTCTTGTTGTGATATTAAATTGGCAATTCCTGTTTAGCTAACCGCAAATACGGCCAGTTACTCAAATGAAAAATTGATTGTTATGACAATCCGATACCGGCTCTTACTGCTTGAATTAAATAAAAAACGATACGGCCCGCTGTGCCATGCTTTATAGGTATTTTCATTGAAAGTTTAACAGTTTTTGGGGGCTGATGTGGAAAAAATCAATGCTGCGGGAGGCTCCCCAAAACAAATGATTTACCTTTGCCTACCCAACAAAGGGAAAACCAATCAGGCATAAACACCTGATTTATCTAAATCCAAAACTGCCCGGTGAATGTATTCACGGGCCATTTTATTTTTAACTGGTTATGTGAATAAAAAAATGCCGGTCCACAGATTATTTTCTGGTTTCCGGCGTTTACCCAGGGTTGTAAACGATTTGTGTCTGATTAATTAGTAGCAATGATTAAAAAAATCAAAGGACTTTACCTTTTCATCTCTTCATTAGTAATAGGCTTACTGACTATCCCCTTTGCCTTTGCAAAGTCGGCCAGCCATTTGGTTCACCCCGAAATCAAGCCCGATAAGAGCCTGACTACAGAGTCGGATTCTCTCCAATGGATGCCGGCGATGAAATCGCTGTACGACAGCCTCCAGCTCGGCATTTCCGGCCTCAGCCAGCAGGCTTTCGACTATGCCAGGAAGGGCTTCAACCTCCTGATCGCCGAAGGTAAACTGATGAATGACTCCATTCTCTCTGTTATCGATTTCAGTCAGCCCAGCAGCCAGAAAAGACTCTATATCCTCGACCTGAGGAACCATAAAATCCTTTTCAATACCCTCGTGGCACATGGCAAAAACACCGGCCGCGAATGGGCTACCCAGTTCTCCAATGAACCTGCATCTTATAAAAGCAGCACCGGTTTCTATATGACCGGTTCCACGTACGAAGGCAAAAACGGGTTATCACTGAAGCTTTCGGGTCTCGAACCGGGCTTAAATGACCGGGCTTTTGACCGCGGAATTGTGATACATGGCGCCAATTATGTATGTGATGCCTATGTACAATCACAGGGTTATATCGGCCGCAGCGAAGGCTGTCCCGCAGTACCCCGCCAGGTGGCCGAACCGGTGATCAACACCATCCGGAATGGCAGCTGCCTGTATATTTATCATCCCAGTCAGGCTGACCGGTCCAGACTCCTTCATTAGAATGGGCATAACTGCCGCAGCCGCTTGACCGCCCATTGTTTATCTTTGCGGATTAATTCTAACACATGCTAAGGGTAGGCGTTATCGGAGTCGGACATCTCGGGAAATTTCACCTCAACAACTGGAAAGAAATTCCGGGCACAGAAATCGTTGGTTTTTACGACCCGAATGACGATACTGCTGCCCAGGTTTCCGAAAAATACCAGCTTCCGCGCTTTCTTGATGCCGACCTGCTCATTGACAGCTGTGATGCCGTTGACATTGTGGCCCCCACCAACTTCCATTTTGAATGGTGCGAAAAAGCCATCAAAAAAGGGAAACATGTATTTGTGGAAAAGCCGCTGGCCAATACCATGGAAGAAGCCAGGCAACTGGTAAAACTGGCGGAAGAGTCAGGTATCAAATTCCAGGTGGGTCACGTAGAAAGATTCAATCCCGCATTCCTCGCATTAAAAGGCATGGCACTCAACCCCATGTTTATTGAAGTGCATAGGCTGGCACAGTTTAACCCCCGCGGCACAGAAGTAAGTGTGATCCTCGACCTGATGATCCATGATATAGATATTATCCTGAGTATTGTAAAAAGTGATGTAAAATCTATTTCAGCAAGCGGCGTAGGTGTGATGACTGAAACACCGGATATTGCCAACGTTCGGATTGAATTCAATAACGGCTGTGTGGCCAACCTCACTTCCAGCAGGATCTCCATGAAGAAAATGAGGAAAGTCCGCCTGTTCCAGAAAGACTCATACATCGGCATTGATTTCCTCAATAAGAAAACGGAGATCATCAAACTGAAAGAACCCCAGGACTCCAATGTTTTTGCTTTTGATATTGAAACACCCACCGGCAAAAAAACAATTGCAATGGCCAATCCCATTGTACCGGAAGTAAACGCCATCAAAATGGAACTGGAAGAATTCAAAAAAGCGATTGAAAATAATACACGCACAGTAGTTTCAGAACATGACGGATATGTAGCGATGGATGTGGCCCACCAGATACTGGCGAAAATCGGACACAACACCATTGCTAATTCATGAAAGGCCAGCGCCAAATATCCATTGCCTGGTACGCGTGTACCGACTTTATAACAGCATGCCTTGCATGGATTGCATTCTTCATCAGCCGCAAATACCTCCTGAAACAGGATATCATTACTGACGGGAAATTACAAATTGATTATACTTTTTTCCTCGGTGCCCTGCTGATACCCGTTTGCTGGCTGATACTTTATTTACTGGTAGGCGCTTACCGCGGGCTTTATAAAAAATCAAGGCTGTTTGAATTCACCAGTACATTTATCTGCAGCCTGATCGGCACCATCCTGATTTTCTTTGCACTGCTGCTCGATGATGCGCCGAATGATTACGGTTATTACTACGCAGCATTTCTTGCCCTGTTCATCATCCATTTCACAATCACTTTCACCGGCCGTTGGTTCTGGCTCAATCTTGTAAAGAAACAGTTACTCGGCGGGAAAGTGGTTTTCAATACACTCATGGTGGGCAGCCAGGAAAATGCCATGCGCACATTCCGCGAAACATCCAGGAACCTGCTGGATGGCGGTTACTGCTATACCGGTTTTATCACACCCGACCAGAACGGAAAGAACGGCATCCAGAAAATGATCCCCAAACTGGGCACGGTGGATGAACTCGAAAAAACCATTGAAGAAAATGATATCCGGCTGGTTGTGCTCGCGCTGGAAAAAGCCGAACAACCGCTGCTTGAAAATATCATCAACCGGCTGAGCGAAAAAGATGTTGAAATCAAAATCAGGCCCGACACACTGGATATCCTTTCCGGCTCCGTGAAAACAAGCAGTGTAATGGGTGCGGCACTGATTGACCTGCAAACCGGTCTCATGCCCGAGTGGCAGCAAAATATCAAAAGGCTGATTGATATCAGCGTGGCGTTATTTGGCAGCATCATCTTATCACCGTTTATGCTCTATATCGCACTGCGGGTTAAATTTTCTTCCAAGGGACCCATCATCTATGCCCAGGAGCGCATCGGCTATAAAGGCAAACCATTCCGGATGTTTAAATTCAGGTCCATGGTTCACCAGGCGGAAAAAGAAGGCCCTGCCCTTTCTTCAGCAAAAGACCCCCGCATTACCCGCTGGGGCCGTGTGATGCGCAAATGGCGGCTGGATGAACTTCCCCAGTTATGGAATATCCTGATGGGTGATATGAGCCTCGTTGGCCCAAGGCCTGAAAGACGGCACTATATTGACCAGATCATGAAAGTGAATCCTTACTACAAATACCTGCTGAAAGTAAAACCCGGGCTCACCAGCTGGGGCATGGTACAGTTTGGTTATGCCGAAAACCTCGACGAGATGGTGGAACGCAGCAAATTTGACCTGCTGTACATTGAGAACATATCACTGGCCCTGGATTTTAAAATCATGATCCACACCCTCCGGATTATCTTCAAAGGAAAGGGAAAATAAGCCCCCGCCATCGCTTGTGATTGCAGCAATAAGGGGTTATTTTTGAGAAAACGAATCCTGGTGCATAAACTTATTCCGGGCCTCCTCCTGCTGCTGCTTCCCCTGTTATCTGCAAGCCAGACCGGCTACTGGCAACAGGAAGTACAATACACAATTGATGTTTCGCTGAATGATGCAGACCACACGCTGAATGGTTTTGAGAAAATCAAATACACAAACCATTCACCCGATACCCTTCGCTTTATCTGGTTCCACATCTGGCCCAACGCCTATAAAAATGACCGCACCGCATTTACTGACCAGGAACTGGAAAACGGAAGCACCCGTTTCTATTTTTTCGGCAAAGAAGACAAAGGCTATATCAACCGGCTTGATTTCCGCGTAAATAACCAGCGCGCCACAGTGTCTGACCATCCCCAGCATATAGATATTATTAAAGTGGAATTGCCTGCTGCATTATTACCTGGTGAATCCATCCAGATCAGTACACCCTTCCAGGTAAAACTGCCTTTCAATGTTTCCAGGGGCGGTCACGACGGACAGAGTTACCAGGTTACCCAATGGTTCCCCAAACCGGCTGTATATGATAAGTCCGGATGGCATCCGATGCCTTACCTGGACCAGGGAGAATTTTACAGCGAATTCGGGCAGTTTGATGTGCGCATTACAGTTCCGGCTAACTATGCAGTAGCCGCAACCGGTGTATTACAAAATGCAGAAGAAAAAACCTGGCTGGAACAGCGCAGTAATTTCAGCTGGCAACCACAGGTGAAAAAAGAAACACTGAAAACCGGTGTGATACATACTACAAAAACGGAATTTCCGCCTTCAGCAACCAATACAAAAACCCTGCATTATATACAGGATAACATCCATGATTTTGCATGGTTTGCTGATAAGCGTTATATCGTAAACCACGACAGCTGCCGGCTGAACAGCGGCAAACTGGTTGATGTGTACAGTTACTATCTTCCGGGCAGCCAGAAAAACTGGAAAGAATCTGTTGGCTTTGCCAAAGCCGCTTTGCGGCATTACTCAGATGCATTGGGAGAATATCCATATTCAACCGCAACGGTGGTTGAAGGACCAAAGAGTTTTGGCGGAGGTATGGAGTACCCGACCATTACTGTTATTGCACCTGTATCAAGTCCCAAATCGCTGGATAAAGTAGTTGCCCATGAACTCGGGCATAACTGGTTTTATGGTATTCTGGCTACGAATGAACGGGATCATCCCTGGATGGATGAAGGCATCAATTCTTTTTACGAACAGCAATACACGAAGTCGCGTTACCCCGACGAGACAGAACCAGAATGGATATTACTGGCCACCCAGGCTTTCAACCGCAAAGACCAGCCTGTTGAAACCACCTCCGCTGAATTCAGTCTGCTCAACTATGACGCAGTCGCTTATTATAAAACCTCGCAATGGCTGGCGTATGTGGAATCTCTCCTGGGAAAAGAAACTTTCCGGAAAGCCATGATGTATTATTATGAGAAATGGAAATTCAAACATCCCACACCGGAGGATTTCAAAGCAGCACTTGAAGCGAGCAGTGAAAAAAACCTGGATAAGGCTTTTGAATTACTCACGAAAAAAGGATTACTGCCCACCCAGGTTCCCACCGGCACTTCATTTACTTTCTTCCCCAGTGTGAAAGGAATAAAATCTTATTTACAGAAACCCGTACAAAACCTCATTACAGCAGGACCTGCCATTGGCGTGAATGATTATGATAAATTACTGGCTGGTGTTTTTCTCACGAATCTCAAACTTCCACCAAACCGTTTGCAGTTCTTGCTGGCTCCGATGTACAGCACGGGGGCCAAAACAATCAGCGGTGTCGGCTGGGTTAATATAAACCTCTTGTCCGGCGGACTCGTCCGCAAAACAGAGTTGGGGGCTTCTGCAGCCGGCTTTACACAAAATCAATATACTGATGATGATGGCAAGAAAACTTCACTAGCTGTTTTAAAAATTGCCCCATCCATCCGTTTTATTTTCCGGGATAAAAACCCACGCAGTACGATCACCCGTTCCATCCGTTTCCAGAGTTTTATCATGAAAGAAGATGGGCTTTCTTTTTACCGCGACACGGTGATCAGCGGGATTGACACAACCATCAGCACCAAATTCAGGAAGGTTACCGACAACACCGTCATCAACCGCCTTCAGTTGGTTTGGGAAAATAACCGGGCTCTGTATCCCTGGCGCGGCGCGCTGGTGATTGACCAGGGCAAGGATTTTGTAAGAGCTGGTTTCACGGGAAATTATTTCTTTAACTATCCCAAAGGCGGCGGACTTGATGTACGCCTATTCGCCGGGAAGTTCTTTTATACCAGTTCCAAAACGGCACTTAAGCAATTTGCCACCGACCGTTACCAGCTGAACCTCACCGGCGCAAATGGTTATGAAGATTATACCTACAGTGATTATTTCGCAGGCCGGAACCGATTTGACGGATTTTTAAGCCAGCAAATCATGAACCGCGATGGTGCATTTAAAACAAGGACTGATTTACTGGCATCCAAAGTAGGTAAAACAGATAACTGGCTTGCGGCACTGAACCTCAGCACCACGATACCCAAATCCATTAACCCGCTTTCTTTACTGCCGGTTAAAATCCCGCTGCGGATTTATGCCGACATCGGCACCTCCGCAGAATCATGGAAAGAGAATGCAACCACCGATCGCTTTTTATACAATGCAGGATTGCAGGTATCGGTAGCAAACGGGTTGATAAATTTTTATCTTCCTGTATTATCCAGCAGTGTATTCAGTGATTATTACAAATCCACCCTGGATCCCAAAGGACGGATATGGAAAAAGATTTCATTCACCATTGATCTTTCAGGGCAAAGCGGACGGCGTATGCCCGGGAATATTTTCTTCTGATGAAGGAAGATTCATCCATACAATTAATCCGAAGGGACAATTTGGACGTAACCAAATGGGATGCCTGTATTGAACAGGCCCCAAACGGGCTGATTTACTCTTACTCGTATTACCTCGATCTCGTTTCTCCCGGATGGCAGGCATTGGTGATGGATGATTATAAAACGGT
The DNA here is from genome assembly GCA_016720825.1 of Chitinophagaceae bacterium. GTDB lineage: Bacteria > Bacteroidota > Bacteroidia > Chitinophagales > Chitinophagaceae > JJ008. The sequence goes on from JADKJV010000027.1 coordinate 110,795, forward strand.
GATGCCTTTACCGGCCCGGAAAAAATTCGGCGTACATTATCTATACCAGCCTTTCTTATTTGCACAGGGTGGCATCACCGGTGAAAACACAGCGGCTGACAGTACAGACCGGTTCCTCAGCCAGATTCCAAACACTTATCGCTTCATTGATATTTGCCTGAACCACGCAAACAGGATCACCGCAGGAAAAGGGAAATCATTTTTCAGGAACAATTTCATACTGAATCTTTCAGATAAATATGAAACGATTGCATCCCGTTATGCCGACAACATACGCCGGAATTTGAAAAAATCCGGTGAAACCCCTTACCAGTTCAGCGATGCGGTAAACCCGGATGATGTAATCCGGCTGGCTGCAGCACAAATGCAGAAAACCACGGCTGAATACCGGAAAAACATGGAACTTGTTCAGCAAACTGTATGAAGCATTACACCAGCGCGGCATGGCAAAATCGTATGGAGTAATTGCAGCTGACGGCAACCTGCATGCTTCCTGCATTTTCTTTTTCTCACATAACAGGGCATATTATATCCTGGTGGGCAATGATCCCGCCGGTAAACTGACCGGCGCTTCACATACATTGATAGATGCTTTTATCCGCCACCAGTCAGGGAAGAATTTATTACTTGACTTTGAAGGTTCCGACATACCGGGACTGGCACGTTATTACAGCGGATTCGGGGCCATCAACCAGCCCTACCCTGCCTGGCAAAGCAACAGGCTTCCTTTCTTTTTAAAATGGCTGAAAAAAATCTGATCTTATTTTTTCCTTTCGTGGAGTATCTGTTCGGCAATCAGTAAATCAGCCGGCCGGGTGATTTTGATATTCGTGTCTTCCCCGGGTACGAGGTGAATGGGTTTACCGGTATGTTCAACCACGGTGGCTTCATCGGTAAATTCTTCCCGGTATGGTTGTTTAAAAGCGGGAAGGATTAATTCGCTTTTAAAAGTCTGCGGGGTCTGGATAATCCGGATCCTTCTCCTGTCAACGGCTTCATTGCGTTCACCGGTTTCCAGCCTGATTGAATCAGTGGCATATAATGCAGGCACCGCAGAGCCATGCAAGGCTGCTTCTTCACAACAATGAGCAATCAGGGCAGCAGTAACCAGGCAACGAACTGCATCATGAACCATGATAATTGAATCTGCAGCCGTTAATGCAAGTCCATTCTTAACGGACTCAAACCGGGTTGCACCGCCTTGCGTAACCTGGATGGAAATTCCCGGAAAATCATTTTTCATGTTTTTACCCTGCAGTAAATGCTCTTCGGGTAATACCAGGATGATTTGAATTTCCGGTATTGCAGTCGAAAATGCATGCAGGGTATGCCAAAGCACAGGTTTATCGGCCAATACCCTGAATTGTTTGGGAACAGGGCCGCCCAAACGTGTCCCTGAACCACCAGCTACTATAACTGCAAATACGTTTCTCATTTATAAATACTGATTATCCTTTCCTTGTTACTATTACAATATCCCCTGTACATGCCTTCACTGTTAAACAGCAAGGCTGCATTTCCCTTCGCATCCACACCAATCATACCACCCTCACCTTCTATCTTCAGTAATTTATCGTGTACTACAATATGCATCGCATCATACAGGCTGAGGCCTTTGTATTCCATCAGGCAACTCACATCGTATGCTGTTACAGCGCGGATAAATGGTTCCCCATGCCCGGTACAACTGATCGCACAGGTGTTGTTATTTGCATACGTGCCGGCACCAATGATGGGGCTATCCCCCACCCGCCCGTATTTTTTATTGGTCATGCCACCGGTGCTTGTTGCCGCAGCCAGGTTTCCATGTATATCACAGGCAACAGCACCCACCGTTCCGAATTTTTTCTCACCCAATTGAACATTATGATCAAGGGCCGATGAATCCGTACCTTTCATCAGCTGCCACTGGTCATGTCGGAATGCAGAATAAAAATAGTCTTCACTTTCCCTGGCAATGTTTTTCAATTTGGCAAACTGCAAGGCTCCTCACCGGTCAGCATTACATGTTCACTCTCCTTCATGATAGTATACGCCAGCTCAACAGGGTTTTTTATTTCTTTCACAGCAGCTACGGCACCGGCCATCAGATTCGATCCGTCCATGATGGAAGCATCCATTTCATGCTGGCCATCTGCACCAAAAACAGAACCCCGGCCTGCATTAAAAAGAATATTGTCTTCCAGTTCCTTTACAGCAGCCAACACCGCCTGCACCGCATCACCTCCTTTTTCAAGCAGGCTGAAACCCTTGTCCAGTGCGGCTTCCAGCCCCTGCAGGTACAATTTCTCCTGTTCCGGGCTCAGGTCTTCCCGCCGGATCGTTCCGGCTCCTCCGTGTATCGCAATGGTATAAACCGGGTTCATTTTTATTAAATTAAATTTTTCAGGAAAGCAGGATTTCACATTCCTGTAATAACCGGTCGCGGCTGATTGCCATCGTGCCCACTTCTTCGCAAACCAGTCCGCCAGCAATATTGGCCACCTCGGCCATCAAATGGATATTCTTTGTAACTGCATATACCATGGACGCTACCGCAATCACTGTATCCCCTGCACCGGATACATCAGCTATATGACGCAAATGGGAAGGGATAATCCTCCCTTCTCCGGCATCATGGTAAAACACACCCCGCTCAGATAAAGTAATCAGGGAAATGCCGTGTTGTAATTTTTCACGCAATGCTATATCAATCTTCTTCAGCCATTCCTGTGTGGGTGTTTCTGCCAGCAGGTTTAAACCTTCCCTGACTTCTTTCAGGTTGGGTTTGAAAATATCTGTATGCTTGTAGTCAAAGAAATTCTTTCGTTTGGGATCTACTGCAGTGATCACACCGGCAGCCCGGCAAAGACCAACAACTGTCTCAATCACTTTCGGCGTTAATACCCCTTTATTATAATCTTCAAAAATGAGGATATCCGGATCTTCATCAGCAATATAATCTTTCACTTTCTCAATCAGCGCCATTTCTTCTGCGGGATCAAGGTCTCTGGTAATCTCCGCATCCAGACGCATCATCTGCTGGTTACGGCTGATGATCCTTGTTTTATGGGTTGTGATCCTGCCGGCACTTTTCAGCAGGAATGTATTATCAATCCCATTGCTGTCGAGTAATTCATTCAGCAAGATGTTTTCGGTATCATCACCCGTAACGGATAACAAACTTACTTTGGCGCCCAGTGAATGGCAGTTCAGTGCCACATTACCCGCCCCGCCAATCCTGTATTCCTTATTGTTTAAGGTTACTACGGGTACTGGTGCTTCCGGTGAAATCCGGTCAACTGTCCCCCATACATAAGTATCCAGCATGAGGTCGCCGATCACACCCACTTTGAGGGTGGCAAATGACTCAAACAGTTTTTGAAAATTATGCATGCCCAAAATTCGGCATTATTTGGCTTTCCGGGAAATAGCAAAATAATAGAGCGGAATACCCATCAGCACGATAATGAAACCGGGCCAGGTATACTCAGGTTTATAAATCGCCAGGAGCACGCAGAATGCCGCACCCATCAGGATATATAATGCAGGCAGAATGGGGTATCCAAATGCTTTATAAGGCCTTTCCGCGTCGGGTCTCTTCTTACGGAGAATGAATATCCCCGCAATCGTGAGAATATAGAACAACACCACCACGAAAGAAATCATATCCAGCAGCTGGCCGTATTTACCACTCAAACTCCAGGCAGAAGCGATCACACACTGTACCCACAACGCCCACTGTGGAACGGCGTTGGCATTCAGTTCACCTGCTTTTTTAAAGAACAGCCCGTCTTTAGCCATGGTATAATACACACGGGCACCGGCCAGGATCAGTCCGTTATTACAGCCAAAAGTGGACACCATGATCAGCACCGCAATCAGGTAAGTACCAAACGAAGGGAATATTTTATTGGCCGCAGCCACCGCTACCCGGTCATCTGTAGGGTAAGCCAGTTCATGGAGCGGCATTACATTCAGGTACATCAGGTTCGCACAAACGTAAATAATGGTAACGATCAGTGTACCCAGGAAAAGACTCATCCCGATATTGCGTTTGGGATTTTTCATCTCCCCGGCAATAAACGTTACGTTATTCCATGCATCACTGCTGAAGATTGAACCCACCATCGCAGCTGCAATGGCGCCCAGCAAGGCGGCACCACCGATACCCTGCATGGTGAAATTCCCGGCTTCATCTTTTGCCACACTCATGGCCTGGAAACCGGTCTTCCAGTTTTCTGCCCAGTAGCTGTTTTTCACCAGCATAAAACCAAATACAATCAATCCGAATAACGCCAGCAGTTTGGCTGACGTGAATACCCGTTGTATCAGCTTGCCTTCCTTCACGCCTCGTGAATTGACATACGTGAGCAGGCATATTATGACTATCGCCACCAGTTGCCCCGAATAAATTTTAGTGATCCCGGCATCAAACAGGAAATAATTATTCCCCAGTTCGGGGACCATATATGCCAGGAATTTAGAGAACGCCACACCGACGGCTGCAATGGTGGCGGTTTGTATCACGGCGAAAAAACTCCATCCGTATAAAAATCCCATGAGGGGATTATAAGCTTCTTTCAGGTAAACATACTGACCGCCGGCCTTGGGGAACATGCCACTCAGCTCCCCGTAACTCAGGGCTGCCGTAAGCGTCATGAAACCGGTAATCACCCACACCGCCACCAGCCAGCCTGCACTGCCCACATAACGGGTGATATCAGCACTCACAATAAATATACCCGAGCCGATCATGGAGCCGGCTACAATCATGGTTCCGTCGAATAAACCGAGACTGGGTTTAAACCCTGTTTGCTGTTCTGCTGCCATCGGGAATGTTTTGCAGTCAAGATAAGTATTTCAGCCCGATTTACAGAAAAGGCATGGAAATATCAGCCCGGTTCCGGGGGATCATTGAGGGGAAAAAAAACAGGATTATTTCTGCTTGGCTGGCTTGTATGCCGCATTCAGTCCGGCGATCAGGTCGCTGGTAATATTATACGCGGTATCCTTGTAGTAATAAAGCCCGGGCTCATAGCTGATGATATACGCAAAGCTTTTGCTCTTTGTATACTCTTTCAGGAAATCTTCAATCCGTTGCTTCACGGCCATATTCTTGGTAGTAATGAAATCCTGGTAACCCTGATCCATCGTCTGGCGCTGGAGCTTGAGTTGTTCTCCCAGGTTTTTCAGTTCGTTCTGTGCAGCCTCTGCTTCTTCAGCCGACATATTGGGTTTGGAGGCGAGTTCGTTGTACCTGTTTTTGTAAGTATCATCGAGTTTGCTTACCCCCTTATTATATTCAGATTCCTTGGTTTCAATTTCTGCCTTTACATCCTTTACCATAGAGTAATGGGCTTCCACTGAATCCATTTCAAAGTAGGCGATTTTGAAATTATAATCCGCAGCTGATGCAGAATCTTTACCACCTGATTTTGACGAACCACGGCCAGACTTACTGCCACTGAAATGCGTGATCAGCAGGTAACCTGTCAGCAGGGTTAAAACCACATTCCATATTAAAAGACCATTCTTCATTCAATTCTTTTTTGCAAAGTACACCCGATTAAGCGGGCAAATATAAGATTCCGGATGGTATTAACGCTTTCTTAAGATTTAATCCGGCGCTATGAAAAAAGGCAGGAAGTTAACTTCCTGCCTTATATGCTAACCCCTTGCGGGGCTCATCGTATTATTCCTCCTCATCAAAAGCCATGGCCTCACGGGTCGTCTGCAGCAGTTCATATTCTTCCTTGCTGCCCACGATCATATTATCAAATTCACGCAAGCCAGTACCAGCCGGGATCGGATGGCCGGTGATCACGTTTTCTTTCAGGCCGAGCATATCATCGGTTTTTCCGTTAATTGCTGCAGAAGAAAGAACTTTCGTGGTCTCCTGGAATGAAGCCGCTGAAATCCAGCTCGGCACACCCAGAGAGGCTTTGGTGATACCCAATAATGTGGGTGATGAAGTTGCCGGTTTGGCATCGCGGAACTCAACCAGCTTCTTGTCATTCCGGCGGAGGATGGAATTTTCTTCCCTCACTTCACGCAGGGTAACAATCTGGCCGGCACGGAGCTTCGTGCTGTCGCCGATTTCGGTAACCACTTTCTTGTCGAAAATAAAGTCATTCTCTTCAACAAAGTCAAACTTATCAGTTAAATCGTCTTCCAGGAATCTTGTATCACCCGGATCAACGATATTCACTTTACGCATCATCTGGCGAACGATTACTTCAATGTGCTTGTCATTAATCTTCACACCCTGTAAACGATAAACCTCCTGGATCTCATTCACTACGTACTCCTGTACAGCGAACGGACCTTTGATAGAGAGGATATCGAACGGAGCAATCTGTCCATCACTCAGTGAAGCACCTGCTTTTACGAAGTCACCATCCTGTGCCAGGATCTGGCGGGTCAGGGGAACCAGGTATTTTTTCTGTACACCATCTTTAGCTTCGATGATGATTTCACGGTTACCGCGTTTAACAGCACCCATGATTACCACACCATCAATTTCAGAAACCACTGCGGGGTTGCTCGGGTTACGGGCTTCGAAAAGCTCAGTTACACGGGGCAGACCTCCGGTGATATCCCTCAGCTTACCGAGGATACGCGGGATCTTCACAATTACCTGGCCGGCTCTTACATCATCACCTTCTTCCATGATGATATGGCTGCCGGTTGGCAGGTTGTATGATTTATTATCTTTGCCCTGTACAATGATCGAAGGAATCTTCGTCTTGTCACGGGTTTCAATAACCACTTTCTCGCGGTGACCTGTTTGCTCATCCGCTTCTTCGCGGTAAGTAACACCCTCGATCACGTTATCAAACTTCACAATACCATTGATCTCTGCCATGATTACGTTGTTGAACGGATCCCATGTGCAAAGGGTTTCACCTTTGTTCACTTTCTGTCCGTCTTTCACGTTCAGGGTAGCGCCATAAGGAATGTTATTGGTAATCAGCAGGCGGTCCGCTTTCGTATCGATGATTCTCACCTCACCGGTACGTCCGATTACAACCTGTGTTTTAACACCCTCGTTATTTTCAATCACCACCGTACGCAGACCATCGAACTGGATAGTACCGTCGAACTTGGCAACTAATGTAGATTCAACTGAAGCAGAACCCGCAACACCACCCACGTGGAATGTACGCAGTGTCAGCTGTGTACCAGGCTCACCGATTGACTGTGCAGCGATGATACCAACTGCATCACCTTTCTGCGCCAGGTTACCGGACGCTAGGTTCTTACCATAGCATTTCACACAAACACCGCGTTTGCTTTCGCAGGTCAGTACAGAACGGATCTCCACTATTTCGATTCCGGCTTCTTCAATTTTCCTGGAAACATCCACCGTGATTTCATCACCGGCTGCAATGAGCAGGTTCTCACTCATGGGATCATATACATCATGCAGTGAAGTCCTGCCGGCGATACGATCGCTCAGCGGTTCAATCACGTCCTCATTATCTTTCAATGCAGAAGTGGCAATACCACGCAGTGTTCCGCAATCTTCTTCGGTAATCACCATATCCTGTGCTACGTCAACGAGACGACGGGTCAGGTAACCGGCATCGGCTGTTTTAAGGGCCGTATCCGCAAGACCTTTACGCGCACCGTGCGTAGAGATGAAGTAATCCAATACGTTCAGACCACCTTTGAAGTTGGAGAGGATCGGGTTTTCGATGATCTCACTTCCGGTAGAGCCTGATTTACGCGGCTTGGCCATCAGACCCCTGATACCTGCCAGCTGTTTGATCTGCTGTTTGGAACCACGGGCACCTGAATCAAGCATCATATACACAGAGTTGAAACCCTGCTTGTCAATGCTCAGCTCACGGATCAGTGTTTCTGTGATACGTGTATCCACACGGCTCCAGATATCCACGATCTGGTTATATCGTTCGTTGTTTGTGATCAGACCCATATTGTAGCTGTCCCACACTTCATCCACTTCCACTTTCGCGTTATCGAGCAGCTGCTCTTTCACGTCGGGGATGATCAGGTCATTAATGTTAAATGACAGACCACCCTGGAAGGCTGTGCGGAAACCAAGGGTCTTGATATCATCAAGGAATTTGGCTGTTTTGGGAACGTTCGTGATTTTGATGATATCACCAATGATTTCACGAAGGTTCTTTTTAGTGAGCAGTGCATTTACAAAACCCACTTCAGCAGGTACATTCTGGTTGAAGATTACACGGCCAACCGTGGTTTCAATCAGTTTGTGTTCGAGCAGTCCGTCTGCATTACGGATATTCGCTTTTACGCGGATCCATGCGTGCAGGTCAACGACCCTTTCATTGTAAGCAATGATCACTTCCTCAGCAGAGTAGAATACTTTTCCTTCACCGCGAACGGCTTCAGTTTCGATATTCCTCTTGCCTTTGGTAATATAATACAGACCCAACACCATGTCCTGGGAAGGCAGCGTGATAGGAGTACCATTCTGCGGGTTCAGGATGTTGTGTGAGGCGAGCATCAGCAATTGTGCTTCGAGGATCGCAGCATGGCTCAGGGGCACGTGCACCGCCATCTGGTCACCATCAAAGTCAGCGTTGAAGGCCGTACACACCAGCGGGTGAAGCTGGATCGCTTTTCCTTCAATCAGTTTGGGCTGGAAAGCCTGGATAGATAAACGGTGCAGCGTCGGGGCACGGTTAAGCATAACCGGGTGTCCTTTCAGGATATTCTCAAGGATATCCCAAACCACCGCTTCCTTCTTATCAACCAGCTTGCGCGCAGATTTTACAGTTTTTACAATACCCCTTTCAATCAGTTTACGGATGATAAACGGTTTGAAAAGTTCAGCAGCCATATCTTTCGGAAGACCGCACTCGTGCAGTTTCAGTTCGGGACCAACCACGATAACTGAACGGCCGGAGTAGTCAACACGTTTACCGAGCAGGTTCTGGCGGAAACGACCCTGTTTACCTTTCAGCACATCGCTGAGTGATTTCAGGGCACGGCCACCTTCAGCCTTCACGGCATTTGATTTACGGCTGTTATCAAATAATGAGTCAACGGCTTCCTGCAGCATCCGCTTTTCGTTACGGAGGATTACTTCAGGGGCTTTGATCTCTAATAATCTTTTCAGACGGTTGTTACGGATGATCACACGACGATAGAGATCATTCAGATCTGAAGATGCGAAACGGCCGCCATCCAGGGGAACAAGCGGACGCAGTTCCGGAGGAATAACAGGGATATACTGCATCACCATCCACTCGGGGCGGTTTGTGATACGTGTATTCGCATCGCGGAATGCTTCCACCACACTCAGGCGCTTTAAGGCGTCCGCCTTACGTTGCTGTGATGTTTCAGTGGCAGCTGCATTACGCAGGTCAAATGATAACTGGTCAAGATCAATGCGGGCCAGCATATCATGCACGGCTTCAGCACCCATCTTGGCGATGAATTTATTGGGATCATCATCCGGCAGGTACTGGTTATCCTTCGGTAATGTATCCAGGATATCCAGGTATTCTTCTTCCGTGAGCAGGTCGCCCACGTTCTGGCCTTTATCAGCCCTGATACCAGACTGGATAACCACGAAACGCTCGTCATACACGATAGTTTCGAGTTTCTTGGAGCTTACGCCCAGCAGGTAACCGATCTTATTAGGTAATGATTTGAAATACCAAATGTGCACAACAGGCACCACCAGTTTGATGTGGCCCATTCTTTCACGACGTACTTTCTTCTCCGTTACTTCAACACCGCAACGATCACACACAATACCCTTGTAACGGATACGCTTGTACTTACCGCAGGCGCATTCGTAATCTTTTACTGGTCCGAAAATCCTTTCGCAGAACAAACCATCACGCTCAGGTTTGTAAGTACGATAGTTGATTGTTTCGGGCTTCAGGATTTCACCATAGCTTCTTTCCAGGATTGTATCCGGTGAAGCCAGTCCAATGGTAATCTTCGAAAAAGCCGCTTTGGGACGATTTTCTTTTTTGATAGCCATAGTATCGGAGCTTTTTAGCTTGGGTTCCCGGTTATTTACCGGGAACGTTTTTACAAAGTTTTTTTCAGCATACCGGCATTATATCCGGCGGCACTTCTTATTCGAAGCGCAGGTCAAGACCTAATCCTCTCAATTCATGCACAAGTACATTGAATGATTCGGGAACACCGGCTCTCGGTACGTTCTCGCCTTTAACAATGGACTCATAGGTCTTAGCCCTTCCGATGATATCATCAGATTTGATTGTAAGCAGTTCCTGGAGGATGTTGGAAGCACCATAGGCTTCGAGGGCCCATACTTCCATCTCACCGAAACGCTGACCACCAAACTGTGCTTTACCACCGAGCGGCTGCTGCGTGATAAGACTGTACGGTCCGATTGAACGGGCGTGCATCTTATCATCCACCATGTGGTGCAGTTTGATCACATAGATAATACCGACAGTGGCTTTCTGGTGGAATTTCTCACCTGTTTCACCATCATATAAGAATGTGTGACCGTGCATCGGGATATTTGCCTCCTTGCAGTATGATGCAATTTCATCCACACTGGCACCATCAAAGATGGGCGTGGCGAATTTCAGGCCCAGGCGCTCTCCGGTCCATCCGAGGATGGTTTCGTAGATCTGCCCGAGGTTCATACGGCTCGGTACACCAAGCGGGTTCAGCACCACATCAACCGGTGTTCCGTCTTCGAGGAATGGCATGTCTTCCTGGCGAACGATTTTGGCAACAATACCTTTGTTACCATGACGGCCCGCCATTTTATCACCCACTTTCAGTTTACGCTTAACAGCGAGATAAACTTTCGCCAGTTTCAGTACACCAGCAGGTAATTCATCACCAATGCTGATATTGAACTTCTCGCGTTTGTAACGGCCGAGCTCCTCGTTGTACTTAATATTATAGTTGTGCAGGAGGGTGTTGATCTGGTCATCCACTTTCTTGTCACTGGTCCAGCCCAGGGGGTTGATATTAGCATAATCAAGTCCCGCCAGGTTTTTCGCTGTGAATTTAGCACCCTTGCCAATCTGTACTTCGCCGAAATTATTGCTCACGCTTGCGGATGTATGTGCAGCCAGCAGGGTGGTCAGTTTATCCAGCAGTACTTCTTTCAGGTCATTTTCATTCTTCTCGTGCATTTTCTCGAGTTTCTCGAGAGCTGCTTTCTCACGCACTTTCGCATTCTTATCTTTCTTCGCGCGCTGGAACAGTTTCTTGCCGATCACAACACCTTCCACACCGTTTGGTGCTTTCAGTGAAGCATCTTTGGCATCACCGGCTTTATCACCGAAGATGGCACGGAGCAGTTTCTCTTCCGGCGTGGGATCGCTTTCGCCTTTAGGTGTGATTTTACCGATCAGGATATCACCTTCTTTTACCTGGGCACCGATGCGGATGATACCGTTCTCATCGAGGTCTTTGGTAGCTTCTTCAGAAACGTTGGGGATATCAGGAGTCAGTTCTTCTTCACCCAGTTTGGTATCGCGTACTTCCAGTTCATATTCAGAAATGTGAACAGAAGTAAACATATCTTCTTTAACCACACGCTCACTGATTACAATGGCATCCTCGAAGTTGTAACCTTTCCAGGGCATGAATGCCACTTTCAGGTTTTTACCGAGGGCGAGTTCACCATTTTGCGTCGCGTAACCTTCTGTCAGGAAGTCGCCTCTTTTCACCTTCTGCCCTTTCTTAACGGCGGGGTTCAGGTTGATACAGGTTTCCTGGTTGGTTTTGATGAATTTGGTCAAACGGTAAATGCGCAGGTCATCTTCAAAGCTCACCAGTTTCTCTTCTGCATCACGGTCGTAACGAACGTGGATTTCATTGGCATCTACGAATTCAATCACACCATTGCCTTCTGCGTGGATCTGGATACGTGCATCGCGTGCAGCTTTGCCTTCCAAACCGGTTCCCACGATGGGAACATCAGCACGGATCAGCGGTACTGCCTGGCGTTGCATGTTTGATCCCATCAGCGCACGGTTGGCGTCATCATGCTCCAGGAACGGAATCAGAGAAGCACTCAGACCAACGATCTGGTTCGGTGCAACGTCCATGAATTCCACATCATTCCTGTCGAGGATCGGGAAGTCACCGGTTTCACGGCTTACGATTTTCTCTTCTTTGAAATTTCCTTTTTCATCAAGCGGGGTATTGGCCTGGGCGATTTTTGCCAGATCCTCTTCTTCAGCACTCAGGAAACTCAGTTCCTTCATGTTCACTTTACCCTCGCTCACCTTACGGTAAGGTGTTTCGATAAAGCCCATATCATTGATCTTGGCATGCACACAAAGTGTGGAGATCAGACCGATGTTCGGACCTTCAGGTGTTTCAATGGTACAGAGACGGCCATAGTGTGAGTAGTGTACGTCACGCACCTCGAAACCTGCCCTTTCACGGGAGAGACCACCTGGCCCGAGTGCGGAGATACGGCGTTTGTGCGTAATCTCTGACAGCGGGTTGGTCTGATCCAGGAACTGGGAAAGCTGTGATGTTCCGAAGAAGGAGTTGATCACAGAGGACAGTGTACGGGCATTGATCAGGTCAACAGGTGTGAACACCTCGTTGTCCCTTACGTTCATCCTTTCACGGATGGTACGGGCCATACAGGCCAGACCAACACCGAACTGGGCATATAACTGCTCGCCTACTGTACGTACGCGGCGGTTGCTCAGGTGATCGATATCATCAATCTCCGCTTTACCGTTGGTAAGGCGTACGAGATATTTAATGATCAGGATGATATCATCACGGGTTAATGTCTTTTTATCCAGCGGAAGATCAACGTTCAGTTTGCGGTTGATTTTGTAACGGCCAACTTCACCGAGATCATAACGCTTATCGCTGAAGAACAGTTTATCGATGATACCGCGTGCAGTTTCATTATCGGGAGCGTCCGCGCCGCGGAGCTGGCGATAGATAAACTGAACGGCTTCGAGTTCACTGTTTGAAGTATCCTTGTTCAGGGTGTTGTAGATGATTGCATAATCACCACCTACATCTTCACGCTGGATGAATACGCTCTTCACATCCAGTTCAGTGATTGTAGAGATCGCATCTTCATCAAGCACGGTATCACGCTCCATCACGATTTCATTCCGCTCGATAGATACAACCTCACCGGTATCTTCATCCACAAAATCTTCGACCCATGTACGGAGTACGCGGGCAGCAAGGCGTTTGCCGATGTATTTTGATAAAGTCTTTTTATCTGTTTTTACTTCATCGGCCATACCGAAGAGTTCCAGGATATCCTTATCCGTTTCGTAACCGATAGAACGGAGGAGGGTTGTAACCGGGAATTTTTTCTTACGGTCGATATACGCATACATCACGTTGTTGATGTCTGTTGCGAATTCCATCCATGCACCTTTGAAAGGGATCACACGGGCAGAGTAAATCTTGGTACCATTCGGGTGAATGGACTGGCCAAAGAATACGCCCGGTGAACGGTGAAGCTGGGAAACCACAACACGCTCAGCACCGTTGATCACGAAAGTACCACGGGGAGTCATGTAAGGGATGTTACCCAGGAACACGTCCTGTACGATAGTCTGGAAGTCTACGTGCTCTTCGTCATTACAGCTGAGGCGCAGTTTCGCCTTCAGGGGTACAGCGTAAGTCAGACCACGCTCCATACATTCCTCAATGGTGTAACGGGGCGGATCAATAAAGTAGTCCAGGAATTCCAATACGAAGATGTTACGGGTATCCGTAATCGGGAAATTCTCCTTGAACACACGGAACAATCCTTCGATATTCCTTTTGTCAGGAGTCGTTTCCAGCTGGAAAAACTCTTTGAAAGACTGGATCTGTACTTCAAGTAAGTCGGGAGCTTCAGCCAGGTGCTTGATTTTACCGAAATCCACCCTTTGGTTCATTTTTGTTGAAGGCATATGCGTAAAACCGGTTTTAAAAGAGTTCGGGACGTACAAATCACTTACAGGCCTCCGAAATGATGATTTCAGAAACCTGTGATTTTCAACTATTTGAACATGATTTGGAGCGTCAAAATATAATTGGCCAAAATAAAGGATGGCAAAGGTAAGGATAAAAGGCTATTAATCAATAAAAGTTTATTAAGAAAAATCCCCTAAAACTATGTGGAAAACAACCATCTCTGAAACATCCTTCGGGACTAGATTTATGGCTCAAATCACCCCCGTGAACCCGAAGAAACTGATACAGGATTATTTCCACTTTACCCGTAACGACCGGGCGGGTATTTTGGTGATCCTGGCTGTGATGATGGGGGTGATTTTGTTACCAGAGTTGATGGAGAAGCGGTCAGGTGACAGGATGCAGGCAACAGGTTACAGGGAGCAGGAGGCAGGGAGCAGGCAACAGGAGGCAGGAAGCAGGTTTACCCCGAATAGTGAAACTTATTCGGGGGAGCAGGAGGCAGGAAGCAGGTTTACCCCGAATAGTGAAACTTATTCGGGGGAGCAGGAGGCAGGGGGCAGGCAGCAGGGAACTGGTAACTGGCAACTGGAAACTGGAAACAAGGCAAAAAAAGGTGAACTATTCTATTTTGATCCGAATCAGCTGGACAGGTCTGGATGGACCCGGCTGGGCTTGCGGGATAAAACAATAGGCATCATCCTCAATTATGTGTCTAAAGGAGGGCATTTCAGAAAGACGGAGGACCTGCAGCGGATTTATGGTTTACATCCTGATGAATACAGCCGGCTGGCGCCCTGGGTAAGAATCAGTGAGGTGCCAAACCCGGAGACGAAGTCCTCTCCCACTGCCTACACCAAAACGCCGGCGATGACCAGGGAAAAAACAATCCGGCCGGTTGACATCAACCAGTCAGACACCACCGCCTGGATCAGCCTGCCCGGCATTGGCAGCAAACTGGCATCCCGTATTATCCTGTTCAGGGAAAAGCTGGGAGGGTTTTACTCAGTAGATCAGGTTGGTGAAACTTTTGATCTAGCTGATTCTGTTTTCAGGAAAATCAAAACCGCTTTACTGATGAGCCCGTTTAACCTGCGAAAAATAAATATCAATACAGCTACAGTTGAACAATTGAAATCACATCCATACATCCGTTATGAACTCGCAAGACCTATAATAGCCTATCGTGAACAACACGGTTTATTCAAACAATTAAATGAACTGATAAAAATACCCGGGATTACAGAAGCCCGATTCCAGCAATTAGTTCCTTATCTAAAACTGGATGACCTGGAGTAGAATTCAGTTTGTCTTACCCCCTTTCCCTGAAGAAAATCCGTTCAGTCGTTTCTGGCGAAGCCAATTCTCAATTAGAAATTATCAATTCTCAATTAGAATTAACCTTAATTAACCTACCGCTGAAACCATTGGTACTGCTGCATTCCAGCGGAATCTGGATCACAAAAACGATTACTGTCATTTACGCCTTAACGTTTCCTTACACTGCTTTTGGCACAGTGGCATCTGTTTTGAATTACTATATGCAGAACCGGAATTAAAAACAAATGGTCTCAAAGATTTTCCGGCTCATCAATGAGGCGAAAAAATAAAACAGATTACCATGAAAAAGATTTTTACTCTTATCGCCGCAAGTTTATTTACAACCCTTTTATTCGCGGCAGACCGCAAACCCATTGTGACATTAAATTCATCCAGGGGTTATGAAGTAGTGATTGATGGCCGCAGTTATTTCAGTGATTACGGCACCATTAATCTCAGTAATATCGGATACGGCCAGCACATGATCAAGGTATTTGAAGTGAGCCGCGGCTACCGCTTTATGAAAACAAAAGGCCCATTGCTGTTTCTTCCTTCTCTGTACGCAACAACAATGTAAGTATCACGATCGGTTTCCGTGGACAGATTATGATCAAAGAAAGCCGTATGAAAGAAGTATGGGGCAGGGATGACCGTGATCACGATCGTAACAATGGTTATGAAAACGACAGGAATGGCCAGGACAGGAATGAAAATGACAATGGCCAGTATGACAATCGCGACCAGGGCAATAAAGGAAACGATAAACCCCGGAGATTCTGATTCACTGAATAACTTATTCAAGTAAAATACAAAGGCGGTCTCACAAGAGATCGCCTTTTTTATTCATTTAATTGACCCTGCTTAACTTCAGTGGCATCAATACTAAACATCAGGCTGAGGTAAGCACGTGTGTTCTTACTGCCAGGGAAAGGCATTAGTGTTACAGAGATGCTTAAATTTCCGACATAGAATTCCCAACCGTAAATTGATGGATTATAATCCGCGACTTTCATTTTCCTGGCAGGAATTTTATAACCCAGAATGGCTTCTAACTTGCTTTTCCATTCGTCGCAAATTTGTTGTCCTTTTTTCTCCTTTACTGTATCCGCAAGTATTGCCTCATACACTATGAATTCTTTTAAAAATGAAATTTCATTCTCTTTCGTCCCTTCAATTAAAATTAAGGACTGAAAAACAGAATCAATTCCGGTTATATCATTTGCCGGTAATACTTTCAGCAACTCCCCACGCAGGGTTCTAAACTGACTGGTTGTGTCTGCGATAATTTTTCTGACCTGCCGATTAGTATTAGTTTGGCCAGAAATACTCAGAGATATCATCCACAAAAAAAGGGCAATAATAAATCTCACTAGATAGTTTTACCTAAAATAAAAAAAAGGATGTTATAAAAAAGTTATGGCATCGCTTTTATGGGAGGTGCGTGGAGACTCGCACTTTATCGCTCATTCCGCTGCGTGCGCCGCTCCGCCGCGAGCGCAGCGAGAAACAAAACTCCTGCGAGAAACAGTACGCTGCGTGCGCTGCACCTCCGCGGCCGCCGCGGGAAATATCAAATTGCGGGAAATAAAAAACCCCGGCCTCTAGACCGGGGTTCCTTTATGATGCAAAGAAATTAAGCAATTTCAACATCAGCGCCAGCTTCTTTCAGCTTAGCTGCGATTTCTTCAGCTTCAGCTTTAGAAACGCCTTCTTTCACGTTTTTCGGAGCACTGTCAACCAGATCTTTGGCTTCTTTCAGACCAAGACCAGTCAGGTCTTTTACGATTTTCACAACATTCAGTTTAGAGGCACCACCAGATTTCAGTACCACGTTGAATGAAGTTTTTTCTTCAGCAGCGGCTGCGCCACCACCACCGTCACCTGATACCATTACAGCAGCTGCTGCAGGCTCGATGCCGTATTCAGTTTTCAGGAAATCTGCGAGTTCTTGTACTTCTTTTACAGTTAAGCCTACCAGGCTTTCTGCGAGTGCTTTTACGTCTGCCATTTGATTTAAATTTTTCCCGCCTTCATTGACCCTCGTCTTTACTTAGGTTCTCCGGCGGAGTGATTAAAAAAATTTGCCTTAGTTGTCCCCCAGGCCTGGGCTTTTTATTTAGTCGGTAGTCGCTAGTCGTTCTTGCCCGCCGTGCGCCTATGCTGAAGCTTCAGCGCAAGCATAAGCATTGCGAAGGCGGGAGTCAGACTAAGAGATTACTGATAAAATGCTTATTCTGCTGCTGCTACTTCTGTGCCTTCTGCTTTTTTCTCTGCGTTCTGCAGTAAAGCTGCGAGTACGCGTTTTGCAGGAGACTGGAGCAGGCCGATAACTTCTCCGATCAGTTCGTTCTTCGTCTTGATCTTCGTAAGTGCTACCAGTTGGTTATCGCCCATGTAAACATCACCATTGATAAAGGCTGCTTTCATCACGGGGCGTTCGCCGTTGCTTTCCTTGCGGAAAGAAGAGATGATCAGTGCCGGATCTTTGGGATTTTCTGAAAACATCAGGGCAGTTACTTTATGCAGTGAATCAAACATTCCTGCATATTTCTCGCTGTCCAGAGATTCGAGTGCTTTTTTGATAAGCGTGTTCTTAGCCACTTTCATTTCCACATGCTTGTTAAAGCAAGCACGGCGGAGTTTGCCAATCTGGGCTACAGAAAGTGCTTCAGTATCGGTTACATAGAAGTTATTGTACTGGGAAAACTTGCCTTTCAGCAGTTCAATCACTTCGTTTTTTTGATCTTTAGTCATTATAATAAGTTTTGACTGTTCTGTTAATTACGGGTTCTTCTTAGTGGGCTGCATAGCCTTTAGCATCAATAACAATACCGGGGCTCATAGAGCTGGCCATGCTGATACCTCTTACGTATGTACCTTTTGAAGAAGATGGTTTTGCCTTTAATATCGCGTTCAGCAGCTCCTGGCTGTTTTCTGCGATTTTCTCAGGTGCAAAACTTACCCGGCCGATAGAAGCGTGGATGATACCCACTTTATCAACTTTGAAAGCGATTTTACCGCCCTTAACATCCTGGATAGCACCGGCTACATCGTTAGTAACAGTACCGGTTTTGGGGTTGGGCATCAGGTTACGGGGACCGAGCACTTTACCCAGTTTACCAATCTTAGGCATCACGGAGGGAGTAGCGATGATAACGTCTACATCAACCCATCCGCCTTCGATTTTGGTTACAAATTCTTCCAGACCTACGAAGTCTGCACCAGCAGCTTTTGCTTCTGCTTCCTTATCAGGAGTGCAGAGAACAAGAACGCGTTTGGTTTTACCGGTTCCGTGGGGCAGGGTTACTGTACCGCGGATTGCCTGGTCAGCTTTTTTAGGATCCACACCCAGACGGATGTGCAGATCTACTGATGCATCAAATTTGCAGGTGGTGATTTGTTTAACCAGTGCAGATGCCTCTTTTAAAGAGTATGCTTTGTTTGCATCAACTTTCGCTGCTGCAACTTTTCTTTTTTTACTGATGAATGCCATGTTAATTCTTTTAAGGAGTTCAGACCGTCTTCACTTTAAGAAGATGGTCAAACAATTTTTAGTTTTCCCAGGGGGCTTTACCTTCTACAGTTAATCCCAGGCTACGTGCTGTACCAGCTATCATTTTCATAGCGCTTTCTACGGTAAAGCAGTTCAGGTCGGGCATTTTGTCTTCAGCAATTGCCTTTACCTGTTCCCAGTTTACTTTTCCCACTTTCGCACGATTGCTTTCTTTGGAACCTTTGGGGAGCTTAGCCGCTTCCAGAAGCTGAACAGCAGCAGGAGGTGTTTTGATAATAAAATCAAAACTCTTGTCTGTGTACACGGTAATTAATACGGGGAGAACTTTTCCTTGTTTGTCCTGAGTTCTTGCATTGAACTGTTTGCAGAATTCCATGATGTTGATACCCTTGGAACCCAGTGCAGGACCGATAGGGGGAGCAGGATTCGCCTGGCCACCCTTACACTGCAGCTTTACAAAGCCGGTGATTTCTTTTGCCATTTTATAAAATTTATTGGTTCAAGCGACTTTTCGTCCCGGAACGTCCGGTATTACTTAGTCTCCCAAAGCACTAACCCTCCTTGCGGGGGATTAAAAAGAACTAATTGGGGTTGCAAAAGTAGGGTAATTCAGGCTTTTAAACAAGAAAACAAGAGAAAATGTTGGAGGTTGGACGTTGGAGGTTGGAGGTTGTGCCCCAAAATTAGAAATGTCCTAAAACATTGAAATTTAATTTTTTACGAATATTGAAAGGTTGGAGTGTTCTTCAAGAAAGAAAATCCCAAACTATCAGAACAGTCCAACAATCCAACTTTCCAACATTCCAACTAAGAAAGACTTTTCGATCTTTCGGGTTCAACCTCCAACCTCCAACATCCAACCTCCAACAAAAAAGCCTCCCAGTTTCTGGAAGGCTTTCAATTTTATAAAGAACCCGCTTAGCTAATCTTCTCCACCTGCATATAGTTTAGTTCCACAGGTGTTGATCGTCCGAAGATCTTCACGGTTACTTTCAGTTTTTTCTTTTCGTCGTTAACGTCTTCGATTACGCCATTGAAATCATTGAAAGGTCCTTCGATGATTTTGATGGTTTCTCCAACGATAAATGGTTCTACCATGCTTACGCCACCGGCTTCGGCCATTTCATCCATTTTGCCGAGCATTTTGTTTACTTCGGAGCGGCGCAGGGCGATCGGGTTTTCTTTACCCAGGAAATGGATCACGTTGGTTGTGTTCTTGATCACATCCCGGAGATCATCATTCAGTTTACCATTGAGGATTTCAATCATCACATAACCGGGATAATAGTTACGCTCGCGCATTACTTTTTTCCCGTTGGCTACTTTATACACCTTCTCCACGGGCAGGAAAACCTGTTTTACCTGGTCCCATCCCCCGCGGGAAATTTCCTTATCCAGGTATTCCTTTACCTTTTTCTCCTTGCCGCTCACCACGCGCAGCACGAACCATTTGGTATCCTGCTGTTGCGGGGTTTCCGCTGTGCTATTTGTAGTAGGTTCCATTATTTAAAAAGACTTTCATAAATAAATTGGAAAGCTTTACCAGCCACGAAGTCCATAGCCAGTATGATAAACGTGATCACAATCGTAGCAGCCAGTACAATCATAGTAGATTGCTGCAACTGGAGCCATGTCGGCCAGGTTACCTTTTCAGTCAGCTCCTTATAGGAGTCCCTGAAATAAATAGCGATTTTATGCATATACATTCAGTTTGCACGGGCAGAGAGATTCGAACTCCCATCAACGGTTTTGGAGACCGCTATTCTGCCATTGAACTATGCCCGTGTATAAAATTCCAAAATACAAATCCCAAATTCCAAACTTCACAACAGTTGGCAAATGAGCTAAAGAAGAACTAAAAGTCAAAATTAAAAACTCAAAAAACCGATACTCGAAACTTACTAAAGAAAGCAAGCTTTCCTAATTCTCAATTATAAATTCTCAATTAAGAACGAGTCTCTTTAGAAAGCTAAAAGCTATCCCGACCAGGTCGGAACAGCTTTTAGTCTCTTATGTTTCAAGGCTTTAGAGCAAAACTGCTTTAGGCCTGCAGCTAAAAGCTTTTGGGCTTGTAGCGTGATTTTCTTACTTAATGATCTCAGTTACCTGACCGGCACCTACGGTACGTCCGCCTTCGCGAATCGCGAATTTCAGACCTTTTTCCATGGCGATGGGCTGGATCAGCTTCACAGTCAGTGAAGTGTTATCACCAGGCATAACCATTTCAGTACCTGCGTTCAGTTCAACTTCACCGGTAACGTCAGTTGTACGGAAGTAGAACTGGGGACGGTATTTGTTGAAGAACGGAGTGTGACGACCACCTTCTTCTTTGCTCAGTACGTAAACTTCAGCTTTGAATTCAGTGTGCGGAGTGATTGATCCGGGTTTAACGATAACCATACCACGACGGATTTGAGTTTTCTCAATACCGCGGAGCAGCAGACCAGCGTTGTCACCAGCTTCACCTTCATCAAGCAGTTTGCGGAACATTTCCACACCTGTTACAGTTGAAGTCAGGGGCGCTTCAATCAGACCTACGATTTCAACACCTTCACCAACTTTGATACGACCTCTTTCGATACGGCCTGTTGCAACAGTACCACGACCTGTGATAGAGAATACGTCTTCTACAGACATCAGGAAGGGCTGATCAACGGGACGGGGAGGCAGGGGGATGTAGCTGTCAACAGCGTCCATCAGTTCTTCCACACCTTTAACCCATTTTTCTTCACCAGCCAGTGCGCCGGTTGCAGAACCCTGTATAATTGGAGTTGTTGCACCATCAAAACCGTAGAAAGTCAGGAGGTCACGGATTTCCATTTCCACCAGTTCCAGCAGTTCGGGGTCATCAACCAGGTCAACTTTATTCATAAATACCACAATCTTAGGTACACCTACCTGACGGGCAAGCAGGATGTGTTCTTTTGTTTGAGGCATTGGTCCGTCGGTAGCCGCAACCACCAGGATAGCACCGTCCATCTGGGCAGCACCTGTAATCATGTTTTTCACATAATCAGCGTGACCCGGACAGTCTACGTGAGCGTAGTGACGGTTAGCCGTCTGATATTCAACGTGAGCTGTATTGATGGTGATACCACGCTCTTTTTCTTCCGGAGCGGCATCAATTTCATCATATTTTTTTGCTGTTGCCATACCCTTGCTGGCAAGGATTGAGGTAATAGCAGCTGTTAATGTGGTTTTACCATGGTCAATGTGACCGATAGTACCGACGTTAACGTGGGGTTTATCCCTTTTGAATGTTTCTTTAGTTGCCATCGTATTCTGTTTTTAGGTTGTGTTGACTAATACTTGTTGTTTATATTAAATAAGCCGGGACCACTCCCGGTAAAAACCAGAGCCGTTATGGGGAATTGAACCCCAGACCTCTTCCTTACCAAGGAAGTGCTCTACCACTGAGCTACAACGGCGATCAGTGGGCAGACTCCCGACTCCGGATTCAATACTCCCTACTGAAAAAGAGCGGAAGACGAGGCTCGAACTCGCCACCTATAGCTTGGAAGGCTATCGCTCTACCAAATGAGCTACTCCCGCTTTTACCCGCCGAAGCCTTGGCGTAGGCGGGTTTTCCTTGAAAGAACTAATTATTCGGGTTACCAAAAGTTTCTGGCGATGCCCGCCTTCGTTTACACGCTGGTGGGCGATGCCCGCCTTCGCTAAAGCTATGGCGGACGCTGTGGGCAAGGATGGATTCGAACCACCGAACTCCGAAGAGGACAGATTTACAGTCTGTTGCCGTTGGCCACTTGGCTACTTGCCCCTATGAGAAATAACAAATTCCAAATTCCAAAATCCAAATTCCAAAACCTGAAGGTTTGCGATTTGGGATTTAATTTTTTGGAATTTTCTCCCTGAGCCACTTGTCGGAATCGAACCAACGACCTACTGATTACAAATCAGTTGCTCTACCAGCTGAGCTAAAGTGGCATTTGCCTTAACCATCATCCCCACCCTGCTCAGGTACCTGAATAGCCCCGACCGGATGCCCGCAAAGGCCTCCCGGTTATACCAGGGTTAAGTGGTGAAATTCAATGACCGGCCTGCCCTTTTTTCAGCAGGAAATTCCGGCGGTTTACACAATAAAGAACTACCCCCATTTAATGGGGAGGCAAAGGTAAGGGAAATTAAGAATTGGAAAAATTTTGTGCCGGATTTTTTTGCTTGTTTTCAGTCAGTTGTGAATAAGGTATTGAAAACCCCGGCGGAAACAGGCCCCTTAAGGTGTTTTATGACAAAAAACCGGGCGGAGGAACTGGTGGCAGGTGGCAGGTGACAGGTGGCAGGTTGCAGGAGGCAGGTAGCAGGTGTAGCCTGGAATAGATGCGTGAATTATTTTTCAGGGTAGTATCTGTAAGTGTATCCTACTTCAGTATGCAGGATGCAGGGAGCAGGAGGCAGGTAGCAGGTGTAGCCTGGAATAGATGCGTGAATTATTTTTCAGAGTAGTATCGGTAAGTGTATCCTACTTCAATATGCAGGATGCAGGGAGCAGGAGGCAGGCAGCAGGTGTAGCCTGGAATAGATGCGTGAATTATTTTTCAGAGTATTTTCGGTAAGTGTATCCTACTTCAGTATGCAGGATGCAGGGAGCAGGAGGCAGTTAGCAGGTGTAGCCTGGAATAGATGCGTGAATTATTTTTCAGGGCAGTATCCGCAAGTGTATCTTATTTCAGTATGCAGGTACCTGGAGGCATCATCTGAGGAAAACAGAGAATTCATGAATAAATCAATTGCCTGTACAGGCTCATCTTATCAAATATGAAACATCAAAATCAATATCCAGTGTTACAAGTAACCTGCTCCCTGCCTCCTGCTTCCTGCCTCCTGCTTCCTGCCTCCTGCTTCCTGCCTCCTGCCTCCTGCTTCCTGCCTCCTGCTTCCTGCCTCCTGCTTCCTGCCTCCTGCTTCCTCCTCCTGCCACCCCCGAATAAGTTTCACTATTCGGGGTAAACCTGCTTCCTGCCTCCTGTTACCTGTTCCCTGAAAAAAAAACGCCCGTCTCTTTTCAGAAACGGGCGCCCTGGCTTTATGCCACTTTCTTTTCCTTATTCTTTTTGATTTGCGCTACCATTGAATCGAACGCTTCATCAAAACTACCTTCAAATGATTTACTTGTTGATTTTACAAAAAAATTCTGTTTAGGGATGTGGACTCTGATCTCTGCGATTTTGTCCTTAATCGCGTGTACTACATTGTCAAGCTTGAGAAAGACCTTCACTTCAATAATCCTGTCGTTGAAATTTTTGAGTTTCTGCAGTTTCTCCCTGATGTAACCGATCAGTTTTTGGTCCGCATCAAAATGAACTGTCTGGATGTTAACATTCATAGTCTGCTTTTTTTTAAACAGTGAAACAATAAATAAAGAACTTACTTTTCATAGGATGTATGTTCTTCTGTCTGTATACAAGTTAGTAAAAAAGCCCAGCCAGTCCAAGTAAAATTTTGTGAAAAAGCACTTATTTTTCAGGCTTTCGGGTGCGCCTTCTTATGGGCTTCCTTTAACTTTTCAATACTGTTATGGGTGTACACCTGGGTAGAGGCAAGGCTGCTGTGGCCAAGCAATTCCTTAACAGCATTCAGGTCGGCTCCATGGTTCATCAGGTGGGTGGCAAAGGTATGACGCAGTACGTGCGGACTCTTCTTATCCAGGCTGCTGGCTTCCCCCAGGTACTGATTCACCAGTAACCAGGCATATTTGGGATAAAGCTTCTTCCCCTTTTCAGTCACCAGCAACACATCTTCCGCCTGAGCAAACTCTTTCTTCTTCAACCGCTGGTATTCCCGGATCAGTTCAAGGAGTTCCGGACTCACCGGTATGATCCGCTCTTTATTACCCTTACCCAGCACTTTTATCTGGGACCTGGAGCCATCCACCTGCTTGTCTTTCAGTGACAACAATTCACTCAACCGCATACCCGTGGCATAAAATATACTGATCAGCATTTTAGCATTGAGGGATTTCCAGTCTTCCGCCGACTGGTCCAGCGCCACCATCAGCCTGCGGGTGTCTTCCTCTTTTACGAACTCAGGGAGCTTTTTACTGATTTTGGGACTGTTCACCTGACCCATCGGGGTTTGGGAAATGGTGCCCTCACGCATATGGAATTTGAAAAAGGATTTGAGACTGGATATTTTACGGTTCACCGATTTGGCTGTCATCCCCCCTGAAAGGAAGGCGGCCAGCCAACTGCGGATCATACCCGGACTGATTAAGCGGATATCTTCCGTTTCATACTGATGCCGGAGAAAATTGAAAAATTCTGTAAGGTCACCGGCATACGCAGTAATGGTATGCTTTGAATACCTTTTCTCGAACCGGAGGTAATCAATAAAGGATTGTATGGGTGTACCGGGAGTTTCAGGCATAAAAAAAGACAGCTGCAAAGCTATTAAACTTTGCAGCTATCCTCAATATATTCGTCGCAACGGCTTAAATCTCGATTTTGCCGCTGGCGATCTGCTGCTTGTAGATCGCTTTTAACACAGCACCCCTGCGCTTAACAGAAGGTTTAGTGTAACTCTGACGTTCGCGGAGCTGGAGCAGTACTTTAGACTTTTCGAATTTCTTTTTGTACTTCTTGAGCGCCTTGTCAATGTTTTCGCAATCTTTTGAGTCGATGATCAGCATAATTTTAGATACCTCCTTGGTATATTTTTAAGTTTCAGGGTGGCAAAGATAAGCGGGAAAATTGAAATCCCGAAATGAATTAACTTGTAGCCATGTTTACAGGAATTATTGAAGCTGCCGGTGTTGTTAAAGACATCATTATCAACGGATCAAACAGGAGTTTCTGGATTGAATCCCCCATTTCAGCAGGCCTTAAAACTGACCAGAGCGTAAGCCATAACGGGGTTTGCCTTACTGTGGAAGAAACCCGGGAACGCTTTCACCGGGTAACTGCGATACCCGAAACCCTGCGCAAAACCAGCCTGGAGACCTGGAAAAAAGGGACGATCATAAACCTGGAACAATGCCTGGCTATGAACGGCAGGCTCGACGGACATCTCATACAGGGGCATGTTGACTGCACCGGTACCTGTATCAAAAAAAGGAAGCAAACGGTGAATTGGTTTTTGTGATTGAATTCCCGGGAAAATTCGCACCGCTTGTTGTTGAAAAAGGATCCATCTGCCTGGATGGTATCAGCCTGACTGCATTCAATGTCAAGAAGAAAAAACTCAGTGTAGCTATTATCCCTTATACATTAGAACATACAAACCTCAAACAACTGGAAGCAGGTATGCCGGTGAATATGGAATTTGATATGGTTGGCAAGTATATCCTCCGTTTCGACCAGCTGCATCATTAATATATGCCCATGTCAGCCCCTACCCTCAAAGACAAATATTATCCTTCGCTTGACGGACTAAGGGGGCTGGCAATTATACTTGTTATTTGTTTTCACTATCTTGGATTCATTACTTTTTTCCGGTTTGGCTGGATGGGCACGGATCTCTTTTTCGTTTTATCAGGCTTTCTAATTACCGGCAGGCTCGCTCCTTATCTTTCAAATAAGAATTTATTGTCTGTCTTTTACAGGAACAGGTTTCTACGTATTGTTCCTGTTTATTTCAGTTTCCTCCTGATGTTTTTTGGCGTATGGATTATTTTATCGCCGGCAGACGACAATCATTTTTTCCGGCAAAACGGATGGACCTTTTTCCTTTTTTTGCAGAACTGGTTTATGATTGCCGATCCGGCAGCCTCTGAAAACCATTTACAACACTTGTGGTCACTTGCTGTCGAAGAACAATTTTACCTGTGCTACCCCTTCCTGCTCCTGTTATTTTACAGGTATAAATATTTCATGGCCGGATTAATCACTGTAATGGTGATGCTCATTGCAACCCGGCACATATTTGTGTTGATTCATCCAGCCGGACTTGATTACAGAACTGTTTACTGGAATAGCATTTTTCGATTTGATGCATTTCTGACAGGCACATTGTTATATCAACTAAACACAGCCTACGAAGGGAAATAGCAAACAGCTTATTCATATACTCGGTATTGGCGCAATTTGCTGGCTCGCAACAGGTATTCTTATATATCAGAGCAGTGATCTCAGCAACCCGTTCTTTTCCATGGCCGGAAGGAGCAGTGTCTCACTGGTGTTCGCTTATCTACTCTGGCTTTGTATTAAATCTGATTACAAATTTCCCGGAAAATGGTTTGAAACCAGATGGCTGGCCTTTACCGGAAAAATCTCCTATTCACTTTTCATTTTCCACTGGCCGGTACTCCTTTTCGGATTTGCGGCCATGAATAAAATCAATGACGCTGCCGGGTTGCAGCTTCATGGAGATACAATCCGGTGGATCACTATCATCATTTCACTGATAATAAGTTTCACCGCCAGCTATTTCAGTTTCCATTATTACGAAACATGGTTCCTGCGCTGGAAGAAAAAAATGAACAGTTGAAAAGGAAAAAACTATTTTAGTACCAGCAGATGACATCAATAGACAATACCAGCTTTTTCTTCAATACCAGAAGACCCACGCTCCTGTTATTTGCCGCCTGGGCCATGGTACAGGCACTGGTACACTGGCAATACGGCATCGTTACAGAACTGGAAGCCCATAAATATATTGAACAGGCTGATTTGTTACTGGATAACGGCCATGTGGAAACCCCGAACTTCTGGCTGTATTCCACACAGATATTCCTGATAGCCGGTGCCAAATGGACACATGCCGGATTTGGGGCTATTGTAATACTCCAGATGTTACTAAACGGCTTTGCCACTTTTCAGTTTTACCGTTTCTCCCGGAAACACAGCCAGCCACTGACTGCTTTCCTGCTTACAATGCTGCTTATTGTAAACTGGCCTTACCAGTCATTCAATACCTATTTATATACTGAATCGGTTTTTTTCAGTCTCACAATAATATTCAGCGTTTACCTGTTCAGTCTGGAAAAATTCAACTGGAAAACATTTGTTACAGTAACGCTTCTGCTGACATTACTCTGTGTCACCAGACCCACCGGCATCCTGTTTCTTCCCTGTACTTTTTTATACCTGCTGATCCGTTTTTTTGGCAAACTGCACCCGGTACTGAAAATTTTCCTGGCACTGGATCTCAGCTGGCTGTTTATTGTATTGCTGAACCTGGCACTGGGCAGTGGCGGTGAATTTGATTTCCTCCTCCCCTTCCGCGAAGCGCATATTATTTGCGGTGTGCCAACGTTAAATGCCAGCGGTGTGGTAAGCGGCTACCAGAATACCATTGGCGGCATAATAAAATATATAACCAATCACCCGGGTGATGCAATCGGGTTGTTCTTCAAAAGAACACTTGCCTTCTTTGGTTTATACAGGAGTTATTACAGCACTGGACACAATCTCTATCTCGCCCTTTCATTTTACCCGGTGTTTGCCGCTGCTTTATATGGAATCATTCACTGGTGGAAATCCAGTAAAGCCCTGGTTGTTTATTGTATAACCATTATTATAAGCACCTGGGGTATGGTCATGCTCACTTGTGATGACTGGCACAACCGGTTTTTCCTTGTACTCGTACCATTCATTTACTGGCTGGCGATGCCTTTACTCGATAAATGTGTTACTTATTTTTCGGGGAAGAATGCGAGTGACTGATTATTCAATCCTTTTCCCCTTCATGGCTTTCCCGATCGCCTGGTCCATGAGTCTTTCTGCATAAGGCTTTGAAATCTCATTGAGCTTTTCAATACCCGCCTGAACTTCATCTTTCGTACCGGTCTGGATCAGCTGCACAAGCTTGTCCATATAAGACCTTGTTTCTGCAATTTCTGCCGGCTCCAGGTAGGCTGCATTAGCCGTAATGAAACGTTCTGTGGTATCAAGCATGATCGTGGCTTCCGTACGGGCTTCTGTTATCGAACGTACAGCCATATCCTCTTTGGGATGTGTAATAGAATCAAACAGCATTTGCTCAACCTGCTCATCGGTTAAACCATACTGTGGTTTTACTTCAATATGCTGCTGCACCCCGCTGCGGAGTTCTTTCGCTTTCACTACCAGGATACCATCTGCATTGACCAGGAAACTGATTTCCACTTTGGGAAAACCGGCGGGCATACCGGGTATGCCGGTGAGGTTGAATTCAGCCAGCTTGCGGTTGTCTCTCACCAGGTCCCTCTCACCCTGGTAAACAGAAATACGGATTGAAGACTGTCCGTCTTTTTGTGTGGTATACTGGCGTCCTGCACCTGAAGGGATTTTTGAATTCCGCGGGATCAGTACATCCATGAGTCCGCCCATCGTTTCAATGCCCAATGAAAGCGGCGTAATATCAAGCAGTAAAAAATCTTTATTATTCCCGGCGAGAATGTCGGCCTGGACAGCAGCGCCCAAAGCCACTACTTCATCCGGGTTCAGTGTATCGTTTACTTTTTTATTGAAGAACTTGCCAACCGTTTGTTTCACCAGCGGGATTCTTGTTGACCCGCCTACCATAATCACTTCATCTATTTCATCAATACCCAGTCCGGCATCTGACAACGCTGCTTTGCAACAATCCACTGTCTTTTCCACCAACGGAGCAGCCAGTGATTCAAACGTAGACTTGTCAAGGGAAAATTTCTTCCCGCCGATCTCTGTTTCGAAATAGTCGTTGAATGATAAATGTTTTTTGGCTTCTTCTGCTTTTAAACGGAAATCCTGCAATTCGCTTTTGGAACTGAACCGCTCTGCTGCCGTTTCATCTGTAGCACCGGTCCAGTGGCGGAGAATGGCCCTGTCAAAATCATCACCACCCAGGTAAGTATCCCCGTTCGTGGATAATACTTCAAAGATACCGCCTGCAATACGGAGCACTGATATGTCAAACGTTCCTCCACCCAGGTCAAAAACGGCCACCGTTTTGGCCTCATCTTTTCTCATGCCGAGTCCATAAGCTAAACTGGCTGCCGTGGGTTCATTCACAATCCGCAACACATCAAGACCGGCCAGTTTCCCCGCATCACGTGTCGCCTGGCGCTGCGCATCATTGAAATAAGCAGGCACGGTAATGACTGCTTTATTGACCGGTGTTTTGAGAATATGTTCAGCCCTGGTTTTAAGTTCTTTTAAAATGAAAGATGATAACTCCACCGGGGAATAAAATTTATCCCCGGCCTGTACTTTCACCAGGCTGTCGGTATTATCATCAATTACTTTATAGGTAAAAAAGGAAGCATGGTCTTTTACATCCTGATAAGATTTCCCCATCAGTCTTTTCACGGAAAAAATAGTTTGCTGCGGTTCTTTTACCAGATACTCCCTGGCCTGTTCTCCCACACTGATCTGGTCACCCGCCCCGAAATGTATCACCGATGGAACCAGTGCGCTGCCGTCAAATTCTTTCAGTACAACCGGCTCACGGGTATCCGGGTGAATAACCGCCACAAGGCTGTTCGTGGTACCCAGGTCAATTCCTGCAATAATCTCTGCCTGCTGTAAGCTGCCAGTTGCTATGTTAATGCCAATAGTTGCCATATTCCTTTGCCCGTTTTACCGACGGCATGCAAAAGTAAGGGCTGGAGCGGGAATGGGGGTTACGGAAAGCGAAAAACGAGCGATCTCGGGTAATAGTTGCCGGCTGTTGCCATGGCCAATGGCTAATTGCTAATAGCTGTTGAGGTTTTGGCTATTGGCAATTGGCTTTTGGCTATTAGCTATTGCCGTTACTCGGCATGCTTTTGACTTTTTATTTTTGAATTTTTGCTCCCAGCTACTGCTAGTTGCTAATTGCCAATAGCCAAGAGCCAAAAGCCTATATATAAAAAAGCCCGGAGTCACATTATTGACTCCGGGCTCTCAAGAAATTATCAACCCTACCTCATCAAATACATCTTCCCATATCCCTTATTAAAGAACTGGTCTGTTTTATCATCTGCCGCTTTGTACTTGTCGAGTGCTTTGCCATTGAGGTTGGTAACCACGCGGTATAAATAAATACCATTGGCGAGTTTCTGACCGTACTGATCGGTTCCATCCCATTTGAAGTCGGTGATGTTCCGGCCTACGTGGAGCGGGCCGAGTTCATCTTTGGTGATTTCGCGCACCAGTTTACCGGTGATGGTCATGATTTCGATCTTGATATTCTGCGGTACTTCAACACCGGTGATGGTAAATACAAAGGCCGTTGAAGTGGTAAACGGATTGGGATAGTTGAGCATGTTGGAGATCATCGGTTTGTTGATCACCTCAAACATAACACGGTAGGCGATATCACCAGCTGCGTTATTGCTCTTATCCTTACCTGTTACGATCAGTTCATATTCACCGTCCTGGGCGAAATAAGGCCTGAATGTGATCAGGGCTGTATTGTCAGGATTCGGTGCCTGTCCGGCGGGTGTGAACCGCAGGGTATCATTATTAAAGAAGTATTTCTTCAATGATCCGTTGGGGAAACGCACCTGCAGGGTAAGCAGGGAGGTATCATCCAGGATCAGCCAGCGGGCTTCATCTTTCAGCTTGATTGTAATATCAGGTTTGGAAGAAACGATATCACGGTTGAGGATATGTACATTATCGAATGTAACATCCATCAGCGGGTTCAGGCTGTCGGGTTTTACATACAGGCTCCTATATGCAAAGTTGTTGAAATGGAACTGCTCGGGCTGGTCGTTATCCGGGTTGGCTTCAATATAAATGGTATTGAATCCGGACAATCCGGAGGTGTTTATGACAGTTCCGATCTGTAAAGTATCACCCACTGGCAAAGGCCTGCGTTTAGACAGTGGTACAATGGTGGGAAGGTTATTCCGGTCTGTTACAATCAGCTTCAGTTTCAGGCTGTCGAACGCGGCCACACTGATATTCTTAAAGGCCACTTTATAATCCATAGGCTCACCTACTTCCACTGTATCTTTTGTTTTCAGGTAGATATTAGGAGCGATAGCACCTTCTGGTACCGGATCATAAGTTATGCGCCAGTAACGGAGCTGGTAAGGTGTAAAATTGACCGAGTCCTGTGTACGCAGGCGCAGTTTCAGGTTCGGATACTGCAGGGCACTGATGTTTGAAATATTATAATCCTGCTGTGACTGGTTCAGCGCACTCACCAGGACTGTTTCTGTACCATCATTTTTAATACCGATTACATCCACTGTAGGCACATCGCCATTCACATCACCCTGGCCTCTCCATTTCAGTTGTTTCCAGGCGCGTGCAGGACCGAATACGGGTGAAGTCATATAACCTAAGGTATCCGGTGTAATACAATCCACAGATAAAGTCAGGTTATCTGCTATTCCTTGTGTAAATGCCCAACGCGGTGTAAATGTGGTGCTGCGGTTTTTCTGATATACGAAACCAAATGCACGTGGTGCATTGAAAGTATCAATGTCAGCAAAACCCTGGGCTTTCAGCCTGTGATAAATGGAATTTCCTGCACCCAGGTGGTTTTCGTCATTTGCCCAATCTGCGGCATAAGTATTTGTGAGGGGATTTGTGCCGGAAGTATTCCTGACTACAACATAGAAACCATCAGGAATGAGGTCAAGGAACTCCATAGCCTGGCGGCGTTTGACAGAATCAAGGATATTATACTGGAAATTCCAGCGACGGTCAATACCACAAACAGGATCGCTGCCGTACTGGCCGGGACCAGAATCCGCATTCACCCATGGGTCGAATGTTATGGGATCGATAACGTTGATAATAATGTTAGAGATACCGCATACACTCCTGATAGAAGCAACACCGTTAATCGCAACGGATAAACAGGCGGCCTGCGAACAGGCTGTGGGGAACACACCGTTCCGTACAAACAGGTTTTGCAGTATATTATTATAGGACCATTTACGGCTGGAGCTGTCAAGCGTCATCCTTTCAATCACTGATTTGGTGTGCTGGTAGAAATGTGACTGGTTGAATCCGGGATCACTGCTGCCAAGGGCTGCGCTGCTGAGATAAACGAATGATGATTTATTCCAGACGGGCTGGCCACTTGTCGGATTCGGTGACACTCTCCAGTAATAAACGGTACTGTCTGTGAAATTGATGTTCGGTACAAACTCCAGTACCCCACCTGTTGAACTGATGGTACGCGTAACTTTAAATGGCGAATTGAAAAACTCAGTAGTATCCATTTCCATCGTATAGGTCTTCAGCGTGCTGTAAGGATTCGCTGTTGACGCCACCAGTTTGGCACCCTGCTGGTTTACGATACCGTAATTGTATGGATAAACCGGTCGTGCTTCATCCTCAAATACGAATACATCTTTGGTAATACAGTTATTGGTTTCATAAATTTCATCTGCCACGTTATCGGCATCCACGCAGAATGAAATTTTATTCAATCCTTTGTCGCGGGTAGCTACTATCGGGAAATCGTAAGAAAGTGAATCCATATAACGGATCCCCGGAATGGTATCACGACGCACTACTTCTGTAGTAAGGTCGGGATAAGTCCTTCTCACTTCGATCACAATATTTTTAGGAGGCGCTTTACCCAGGTTCATGAATTTGGCATCCACGTGGAAATGGGTTTCAGCGACAGAAATAAAACTCGGGTTTACTTTAATCAGCTGGTCTTCGATCACATAATCCGGCTTATCCATGGAGATATCCAGCTTGATAGCAGGATCACCATGCAAGGTGGTTTGCTCACAATGGAAGCGGGCATAATAATCATTCTGTGTGGTGAGCGCATACGTTTGTGTAATGGACTCTCGCAGGATTTCACCCAGTGATTTTCCATAATGGGTGATAGATGCGGCATTGTATGTACGTGTATTGAAAATATCCAGGTAGTGAACAATACCGAAGTGCGAACTGGCAACAAACGCAATAGAACCACGCTGGTCGGCCAATACATATTTTTCTGAAAGTGTTTCTTTACTGATTAAACGTGTGGGCGTATAGTTAAAGAAGTTACCGGCATTACAACCCATTACAATCGTGATCGGGTATTTGCTGGGGTTATTATACTGGTCGGGGTTATCGAGGTTGAATTCAAGTGTGCTGGCAGAAGAGTGACCGAAATAAGTCATCAGCCCAATGCCTTCCTGGAACAGTGCCTGTAAACGCTGGCTGCTGGTTTGTTCAACAGGTGCGGCACTTACTTTACTGAATGTATTGAGATTGGCACCATAGAAAGTGTCAATAATGATACTCTGGTAGTGATTCATATCCGCCGTAAGGATTGCGCCCAGGGCCGGATCGCTGGCACCGATTACATGTACCACATTCTTCATCCAGGCTTTGTCGCGGATATACGGCGACTGGAATGCCTGTTGCTGTTCGTACTGCTGGAGTTTTGAAAGATATACAGCTACTTCATCTCCGTTCACTGCAGAAATACGGCCAATAGACACTTTAGGTATTTCATCGGCACCCGGGTCTGCTCCCAGCAGGTTATCAGAAGCAGGCTGGCCATAAGTCGGGATGTATGATAATTTATCAATATCAGGCGCATTTTCATACAGCCGGAATTGCTGGTAATTCAAACCTTTGCCAATCAGTAAAACGTTTTTAACCGGGCTGCTGAAATTATTCCTGGCCCAGCGGATGAAATTGCGGAGACCATTTGGATTCTTTTTAATACCATATCCAAACTGGTCGAGTACTTCATCAATCATGTAAATTTTGGCGATATGCGAACCACCGGCTGCTGAACTGCGGTATGCACGGTAATTCTCAACCGGATTACCACTGCTTGTTGAAACCGTAAGTGCCGGATGGGAGATAATCATGAAATTACCCTGGTTAGCCGCGAGCCCGTAATTGATAAAATTGCGGGGCTGCAGGCTGGTTACATTTACCGGGTAGTTGGTATGCTGGCTCACCAGCACGATGCGACGTTCAGTAGCTGAAGGCTCCAGCACCACCCTGACAAAAGAAGGATTGCCGAGGTCACCTACATAACGCTTGCCATTGGTAATATCATAAAACACAGGGTTGGCAGCACCAAATACAAAGTTGGAGA
The DNA here is from genome assembly GCA_016720825.1 of Chitinophagaceae bacterium. GTDB lineage: Bacteria > Bacteroidota > Bacteroidia > Chitinophagales > Chitinophagaceae > JJ008. The sequence continues at coordinate 145,419 of JADKJV010000027.1, forward strand.
TTTCGAGATAATTCCCCGTTGCGCTGGCAGGCAGTGTAAATTCAAAATTATTGGAACCGACAAAATCAAAACGGTGCGGATAAACCAGTTCTATGGAAGCCACTGCCATCCGGTCATTGGCGATCGTACAACGGTTAGTCACCTCAACAACCATAGATTCTGCATTGACAGCCCCGTTTGGTGCGGCAAAATCAGATCTGAAATAATCAAAGAAATCCATGGTAGACAACCCCATTGAGTTACCTGCCAGTTTTACTTCATACTGCCTTGGATTGAGCGCGTTTCCGGTAGCATTGACTTTTATGTGCGGAGCCGGGGCACCACCACCGGTGTATGGCCTGAGGCCTTCAAATAAAGTAGATATGGTAAAGCCATTGGGCATATCACCGGAAGTCCAGCCTTCACCCATATCATAAGCTGAAGAATAAACATACTCACCTACCACTGCAGCATAACCGGGATTGATTTTATCCTTGTAATATTTTCCGGCAGTGTACATGAAGAAAGGTTCAACGGGCAGGCTGTTGCCGACCACGTTATTCGGACGCGAATCATAGCGGAGGTTATTGCCGGCCGGATTTACTGTGAGGAAAAATGCCGCAGTATCTGTTTCCAGGCTCCATTTATCGTTCAGCTGGTACTGGGGGTCCTTGTACAACTGGTTATCAATTTTACCATCATTCTGTTCGCCCCAGAATTCAAGGAAATCCGTGTTTGTCATAACACCGCTTGCATTGGTGCTGTGCATTCTCACTTCCTGACCATTGCGCCAGAGCTGGAACTGTTCAACGGGAACAGCGCCGAGACCGAGTCCTGAAAGTACGGGTTGGGTAAGCCGGTACAAGCCGGTTTGCCCTACTTTAAATTTATAGTAAGTGCGGCTGTAATTGATCCATTCATTTCCGTAGTTCTGCGCAGCGGCAGCAGCCGAAATGAAAATGAACAGCGGGAGTAAAAATTTTTTCATCGTATGTCAGTTTATACGGTACAGTTTTTAATTCCTGCGTTTTTTATCCGACACCATATCAAGGCGCAGGGAAAACACATGGGTAAACAAGGGATTGGATTGATTCGCCAGATTCGTAAATGCGTAGTCGATAGTCACATTCGAAATTTTAAAACCCGCACCGGCACTTGGCTGATATATCCATACTTTTTTCTGGTTCAGCGTATCGCCGTCGGCAAGGGCTTTCTGGAAATTATTGATACCTCCGCGGAGGAAAAACACATTATTCACATTGAGTTCAAGCCCGAGTTTGGGATCGGCACTCACCGGATCAGCACTGATCAGTGTATTGCGCTGTCCGTCGAATGTTACATCCACATTGGCTTCCGCCAGCAGGCTTGATTTGGCACCGAGCTTGAATTCACGGGCGATACCCAGCACAAGGCGGGGTGCAGTAAGCTCAGTGGATTTTACCGGGATTTCATTATTTGTGAGGTAAAGCACTTCTTTTTCACGGTCAGTGAAAGAGAAAGTCCATGCGTTAAAAGTGCTGGTCAGGTCGCGGCCGGTTATACCAAAGCGCCAATGCTTGCCCTGGAACTGAAGGCCGGCATCTAGTCCGAAACCCCATGCCTTTGCAAACTTGCCCACATTTCGGTGGATCACTTTTGCATTCAGTCCGAAATGCACTTTCTTTTTATCGGTGTCTTTCAGTTTCTGCGCGAAAGAAAGAAGGAAAGCATAGTCGGCAGAAGAGAAAGCCTGGATGTTGTTGTAATTGATCGAGCCATCGGGTTCCACCAGGAACAGGGTGTTCATGATGTCATCCACGGCAAAACGCAAACCTGTAATGCCTATGGTACGTTTATTGTTGGATGTGGGAATAGCAATGGAAGCGTAGTCATATTTGCCAATACCGGCAAAATATTCGGCATGCATCAGGTTGAGCTGGGGATGGTCTTTTACACCAGCCAGTCCGGCCGGATTCCAGTAACCAGCTGTTCCATCGTTCACGGAGGCGATCTGGGCACTGCCCATAGCAAGCCCGCGGGCCCCTGCCCCGATGTTTAAAAATTCGTTTGAGTATTTCCTGAACTGTGCGGTGGTGGATAAGCAGCAGATGGTGGCCAGGAATGAGAGAAAGATTCGGTTAGTTTTCATTCAAGTTTTTTTCAAATAAGCAATTGAATCTGATTAGTTTTCATGAGAAAAGGATATTATGTAAAGTTAGAACATCAACCTGAGAATTTATAGTCCCCGGGCCATTTCAACTTAACGAATTAAAACGCCCGGGAACAGTTAATATTGCCTTTTTAAGAAGCAAAGATTTTGGCCTATTTTTGCTTAAATCATTGATTTATATATGAATTTGATCTCTGAACTGAAGTGGAGGGGCTTGATCCAGGACATAATGCCGGGAACTGAAGACCAGCTCAATCGGGAACTTACGCATGGGTATATCGGTTTTGATCCGACAGCCGACAGTCTTCATATCGGCAGCCTGGTACCCATTATCCTCCTTGTTCACCTCCAGAAGGCAGGCCATAAGCCCATTGCCCTGGTTGGCGGAGCCACCGGCATGGTGGGTGATCCCAGTGGTAAAAGTGAAGAAAGAAACCTGCTGGATGAAGAAACCCTGCGTCACAACCAGGAAGGTGTGAAAAAACAGCTGATGCAGTACCTCGATTTTTCGCCCTCCATTCCCAATGCCGCTGAGATGGTGAATAATTACGATTGGTTCAAAGAAATCAGTTTTCTCCATTTCATCCGCGATGTAGGAAAACATATCACGGTGAATTACATGATGAGCAAGGACAGTGTGAAAAAAAGGCTCGAAGGCGACAGCGGTATGAGTTTTACCGAATTCACGTACCAGCTGGTACAGGGCTATGATTTTTACTGGCTGTATAAAAATAAAAACTGCAAACTGCAGATGGGCGGCAGTGACCAGTGGGGCAATATTGTAACCGGCACTGAACTGATCCGCCGTAAAGATGGTGGTGAAGCGTTTGCCTTTACCTGTCCGCTGATCACGAAGGCGGATGGCGGCAAATTCGGCAAAACTGAAAAAGGGAATGTATGGCTTGATCCTGCAAAAACTTCTCCCTACCAGTTCTACCAGTTCTGGCTTAATGCCTCTGATGAAGATGTAAAAAAATGGATTAAGATTTTCACTTTCCTTCCCGAAGAAGAGATCAATAAACTGAATACGGATCACGACCAGGATCCTGCGGCGAGAATCCTCCAGAAAAAACTGGCGGAAGAACTGACCTGTTTTGTACATGGCCGTGAAGAGTTTGAGAAAGCCGTTGAAACCACACAGAAATTATTTGCCAACCAGAATGCCCCGGCAGAATCGCTGAGTGTGGAAGACCTGGAAGGCATGGAAGGTGTGGTGAAATCAGATTTTCCCCTCGAAAAAATAAATACGGGTATTGACCTGGTCAGCTTCCTGGCTGAAACGGCCATTTTCCCAAGCAAAGGTGAAGCGCGTAAAACGGTACAGGGCGGCGGTGTGAGTATTAACCGAAAGAAAATGGATAATCCGCTGGCTGTGATTCATGCAGAAAACCTGCTTCACGGGACTTATATCCTGGTGCAGAAAGGGAAGAAAAATTATTACCTCGTCAAAGCAGTTTAAAGAGACTTCACTGCATTCCACATCGCCCCGGCAACGAGGCGATTTCCTTTTGCATTCAGGTGAACGCGGTCGGTGGTGAGAATATTTTTCTCTTCGTTACGGGGGTTATTCTTTTTGTAATAATCCATGAAAAGCGTGCGGAGATCAACCAGCGGCAGTCCAGATTTACGGGCAATGCCTTTTACAATATTGCAATACTTATTTAACTCGGCATCCAGCGGATTATCCATATCTGCCTTCTCTCCCACTACGGCCGGAGTGGCTAAAATCACTTTGATATTTTTTGCCTGCAATTTTTTGATAACTGCGTTATAGAATTTTTCGAATTTATCTGCATCAGTCCCGGTGCCAAGCAATGACTTATGCCATACATCATTTACACCGATATAAATAACCACGATATCGGGGTTTTTAGCAAGCACATCATCATCCATCCGCAGGTAGAGGTCATAAATTTTATTACCGCTGATACCGGAACCCTCAAATGAAAACTGCCCTGATTTATTTTCTGCTTTGCACAGGCTGTCAACCAGCTTCACATAACCGCCGGGCTTCACACCAAGTTCAGTAATAGAATCACCGAAGAAGATTACTTTTTTCATTTTCTGGGGAGTGAAGGCGCAGGAAATAAGTATGACTGAGAATAATGCGATTAAAATTTTCATGTGAGAATGTTTTTTTTCAAAGTCTTTACCACAACTTGTCCCGCCCCGCGGGATAGGCACATAGAACACATAGGGCCACATAGGAATACAGACGGAGTGTTCCTATAAAAGAAACATTTCAAAGCAATAGAGTTTGCGTAATGTATTTCTATGTGTATCTATGTGCCTATGTTCCTATGTGGTAAAGACTCTATCATTCGACATCCACCTGCTTCGGAATCACCGAACCATTTGAGGCTTCCGGCAGGAATTGTCTTTCTTTAATCAGGTAGCCATTTCCTTTTTCGCAGAAATGCACTTTCAGGTTTTCTAAACTGATAGGATTCCCTTCGGGGATATCGGCAATATTGCTGTGCAGGATATCATGTCCGTCAACAATCACCACCAGTCCGCTGCCGATGGCTTCCACCTTATTCCCGCCCGTGATCAGCATACCGGTATCTTCTCCAAGACCGAATCCAATACAGGAAGGGTTGCAGGCAACGGCCTGTGCGAGGCGGCCAAACCGGCCTCTTTTTTCGAAATGTGAATCAATGATGACTGTATTCAGGAAACCGAGTCCGGTAGTAATTTTAACTTCCCCTTTTAAATGTGCCCTGGTTGCATTGCCTTCATAGATCATGGTATTGCTCATGGCCATCGCGCCGGCGGAAGTGCCTGCGATCACGATATTATCTTCCTGGTATCTTTTCTTGAGAACTGTTAAGAATTCTGTGCCTCCGTCAGTGGCACTCAGCCGCAGCTGGTTGCCGCCGCTGAACATCACACCCTGGCATTGCCTGATTCTTTCCACCATTTCCGGGTTCTGCGCATCCTGTCGGGTGCGGATATGCATCAGTCCGACATTGGTACAACCGATTTTTCCAAATGCGTTGAGGTAAGCTTCCCCTACTTCATAAGGGATCATGGAAGCAGTGGTGATCACTTCAATACGGGCATGGGGACCACCGGATTCTTCAACGATCCGGCGAAGGATGCCGAGTTCAAAAAAATTGAGGTTATTCCGCTGGATGTCGCCGGTTTCAAGATCAGTGCCTTTGTCTTCGGCACCGCCTACGGCAATCAGTTTTCCCTTAGGTTGATTCATTCATCGGGGTTTGATTGCTGACAAATGTAGTGTAAAATGGGGTAAAATTCAGAGTCTTTACCACATAGAAACATAGGAACATAGGAACACATAGGAATACAAACAACTTTCGCTAAAGAAGTAACTTTTCGAAGTTTAATGATTTGCGTATTGTATTTCTATGTGTTTCTATGTGTACTATATGCCTATGTGGTGAAGACTCTATTCTTGTTTGCCACAAAGTAAACAATGGCCCCGGCAGCAGCTATGCCAAGTCCCCAGACAGCAAACCAGCCGGTGGAATACAAAATAAAAAGCCATACGCCTACAGACAGGATTACAGGGATGGGGAATAACCACATTTTAAATGGCAGGTCAGCAGAACCTGATTTTTTCCGGAGCAGGGCAACACCCACGGCCTGTGCAATAAACTGCACAACAATCCGCATGGCGAGGATCGCTTTGATCACTTTGCTGAGATCCAGGGTAAGACTGAAAACCAGTCCTAGTGCACAGATAAATATGAGTGAGATATAAGGGAAGTTCCGGGTGGGATGGAGTTTTGCAAAAACAGGAATGAAATTCTTATCAATGGCCGCTGCATAAGGGACACGGGAATAGCCCAGCACGACGGCAAACAGGGAGGAGAGTGCAATACAAAGTATTAAAACAGTAACGACTAAAGCCGCAAAGGGTCCGTTGATTTGAAACATGAATGCACTGACCAGGTATTTATCATCTGCCTTTATATCCTGCCAGTTCACAACACCCATTACACTGATGTTCATCAGCAGGTACAACACGGCTATGCCTGCAATGGAAATAAAAATACTGCGGGGAATGTTTTTCCCCGGGTTTTTGATTTCACCGCCGAGATGACAGACATTATAATACCCGAGGTATGCATATATCGCTTTGGCTGAAGAGTGGCTGATCGCTGTCCAGAATGCAAATGTGAAAAAATTGTCATTACCGGAAGGAAGCCACTGTATGGAATGATCCTGGTGCAGCATGCCGCTGAAAATGATCCAGAGTATGGTCATGATCACCACCCCGCCCATGATTACTGAAATCTTCCCGATCGCTTCTATTTTACGGTAGAGCAGTAAAAAAACAAGCAGTATAACACCGGTACAAATCAGTTTCTCTTCCCAGAAATGAAGTTTAATAAAATAAGACATATACTGGGAGAAACCGATGGCAGCAGATGCCACCACCAACGGACCCTGGATCGTGGTTTGCCAGGTATAGAGGAAACTCATGAACCTTCCACCCTTTTCACCAAAAGCAATCCGGTGGAAATTATACGTACCGCCGGCCAGCGGATAGCGGGCGCCGAGTTCACTCCAGATCATCCCGTCAATCAGCGCCACAATGGCACCAAATACCCAGGCCCAGATAAACATCCCGTTGCTGAATTGTGCCACCACAAAAGGCATTACCACAAACGGGCCGATGCCCACCATATCAATCATGTTGATAGCAGTGGCCTGGAGCAGGTTGATCTTCCGGTTGATTGGTGCGGGCAAAAGGAATTTTTAAAAACGATATTCAATTATTTTTTGACAAATGCATGTATGCCTTCCACCAGCCTGTCGAGGTTTTTGGTAGTGGTGTACACATTCGGCGTTACGCGTATCCCATGTATATTTTCCCATTCAATACCCACGCAGTGGATTTTAAATTTATCCATCAGGAAACTGTCGAGCTCCCCGGCTTTATGACCTTCAATACCCACGTTACCGATGGCACATCCCCATTTCGGGTTTAAGGAAGTATTAAAATGGATGCCCTGTACATCTTTCACTTTTTCCATCCAGTAATTCTTGAGGTAGTGCAGGCGTTTCTCCTTGCGTTCACTACCGATCATATCATGGAATTCAAGTGCACGGCCAATAGCCTGTTCAATATAAAAAGGCCTGGTGCCCAGGTTTTCAAATTTGCGGATATCATCTTTCAGCGGGTCTTCACTTGTTGCGAAGAGGGGATATATTTTTTTGATTTTCTCTTTCCGTACATACATCATCCCGGTACCGATAGGTGCATACAGCCATTTATGCAGGCTGGTGGCAAAATAATCAGCATCCAGATCAGGTATTTTAAAATCAAAATGCGCGAAACTGTGTGCCCCATCCACCACCACTTCTATCCCCCGCTTATGGGCTTCCTGTGCAATTTTTTTCACCGGCAGTATCTGGCCGTTCCAGTTAATAATATGTGTGAGATGCACCACTTTTGTTTTTGCAGTGAATGCATTTACATACTGGCTTACAAGATAATTCTCATCCTCGCTCGGTAATTCCAGGTTAATCCATATTACCTTAATGCCATCACGGAGCTCACGTTGCTTATAGGCATTGATCATATTGGGATAATCCTGTTTCGCAGCCACCACTTCATCGCCTTTCTGTAATTGGAGACCGAAGATGACCGTTTCAAGTCCTTCAGATGCATTCCTGTTCATCGCAATTTCTTCTTCGCTGCAGCCAGCCATCAACGCCAGGTTTTTCCGGAGTGGTTCACGGCCCTGGTCTAACTGCCGCCACATATAATAGCTGGGCGCCAGGTTACACATATCATAAAACTGCTTCATGGTTTCTGCTACCGGTTTGGGAGCCGGACTCACGCCACCATTATTCAGGTTAATGAGGTTGGGATTGACAGTAAATGCCTGCTGCACATAATACCAGAAATCATCGTCGGTGGCCAGCTGGTCGGGCGACATGCCATAACTTTTATCCAGTGCACCCTGGAGATCCCTGGCCCACAATGGTTGTACCAGTCCCGTACCTAATGCAGAGGCAGAAAGCAGGGCTGCTTTTTTAAGAAACAGTCGGCGGTTGCTCATTTGCCTAAGTTATGAAAAATAAGGACTGCCGCTTGATTACCCTGAAACTATTGGAACCGGTGAGAATATCCGGTCCGTTTTGACAGATTAAACCAAAATCCATAAAAAAAACTATCTTCCGCTTATAACAATTGAACTATGCGGATTGTCGAAATCAAAGTCCTGAAAGGACCCAATTACTGGAGTGTACGTCGTCTGAAACTGATCCAGATGAAACTGGACCTGGAGGAACTGGAGCAACAGCCTACCAACCTGATTCCCGGCTTCAGGGAACGTTTGGAAAAAATGTTTCCCAGCATGTATGAGCATCGTTGCAGTGTGGGCACACCCGGTGGTTTTTTCGAGCGGGTGGATGAAGGCACCTGGATGGGACACGTGATCGAACACATCGCGCTTGAAATTCAAACACTGGCCGGCATGGATACGGGCTTTGGCCGTACCCGCACACCCGATGGTGAAAAACCCGGTGTGTATTATGTGGTGTTCAGTTATATGGAAGAAGATGCCGGTTTATATGCAGCCAAAGCAGCAGTGCGTATTGCGCAATCGCTGGTGGATGGCAGTGATTATAATCTGGCTGAAGACATACAACAGTTAAGGGAAATCCGTGAGGATACCCGCCTCGGGCCTTCCACCGGATGTATTGTGGAAGAGGCTGCCAAACGCGGTATTCCTTATATCCGTTTAAATAAACAGAGCCTGGTGCAACTGGGATATGGCGTGAACCAGAAAAGGATCCGCGCTACGATTGCCAGCACCACGTCGAATATTGCGGTTGATATCGCCTGTGATAAAGAAGAAACAAAAATGCTGCTTGAAGCGGCAGAGATCCCTGTACCGAGGGGAACTGTAGTGAGAACAGAAATCGGCCTGGATGAAGCCATCCAGAAATTTGGCTACCCGCTGGTGATTAAACCAATCGACGGAAACCATGGCAAAGGCAATACAACCAACATCATAAACCGCGAACAGGCACTCCGTGCTTTTGAGGCAGCGAAAGCCTACAGCCGCTCCGTAATTGTAGAACGTTTTATTACCGGATTCGATTTCCGTTGTCTTGTAATCAATTCAAAATTCATTTGTGCTGCATTACGTACACCGGCTTCTGTTGTAGGCGATGGTGTGCATTCGATCCAGTGGCTGATGGATGAAGTGAATAAAGATCCGCGTCGTGGTTATGGCCATGAAAAAGTGCTGACACAGATTACGGTTGACCAGTTCATGCAAAAAATGCTGGATGATGCCGGTTACACACTCGACACCATCCCTGCCAAAGATGAACGTGTATTACTGAAACCCACTGCGAATCTCTCAACCGGCGGGACATCCACAGATGTAACGGATGAAGTACACCCGGCCAACGTTTTCATGTTTGAAAGAATTTCCAAAATCATTGGACTTGATATTTGCGGTATTGATGTAATGGCAACAGACCTGCGCAGTCCGCTCAATGAAAACGGCGGAGCCATCCTGGAAGTGAATGCCGCTCCCGGATTCCGCATGCATATTGAACCGGCTGAAGGATTACCACGCAACGTGGCCGAACCTGTGGTTGACATGTTATTCCCCAGGGGCAGTGCCGGACGCATTCCCATTATTGCCATTACCGGAACGAATGGTAAAACAACCACAACACGTCTCACGGCACATATTGCCAAATCAGCCGGTAAAAAAGTGGGTTATACCACCTCTGATGGCGTGTATATACAAAACCAGCTGATGATGAAAGGCGACTGTACCGGACCTGTATCATCTGCCTTCGTTTTAAAAGATCCCACCGTTGATTTTGCTGTTTTGGAATGTGCCCGTGGCGGCATACTCAAATCAGGTCTTGCTTTCCAGAATTGCGAGGTGGCCGTAGTTACCAATGTGGCAGCTGATCATATCGGGCTCGGGGGTATCAATACGGTTGAGCAAATGTCGAAGGTGAAAGCCGTGGTACCGGAAACCGTTTTCCCGCACGGATATGCAGTACTGAATGCCGACGACGACCTGGTGTACCGCATGAAGAACGACCTGAAATGCAACATCGCGCTGTTCAGCATGGATGAAACAAATCCGCGCATCAAAGCACATGCTGCCGAAAACGGGCTTTCCTGTGTGTATGAGAACGGGAATGTCACTATCATGAAAGGAAACTGGAAGATCCGGGTGGCATCAGTCAAAAACATCCCGCTGACATTTGAAGGCAAAGCCATTCATAATATCAATAACTGCTTACCGGCTGTACTGGCTGCTTATCTCTTCCGTGATATCACAATTGATGATATCCGGACCGGACTGGAAACTTTTATCCCTTCCGAAAGCCTGACACCGGGACGCCTGAACTTTTTCCATTTCAAGAACTTCACCATCCTCGCTGATTTTGCACACAATCCCCACGGATTAAAACTGCTTTGTGATTTTGTGAGCAAACTGGATTACCCCAAACGCATTGGCGTCATCAGCGGCACCGGCGACCGCCGCGATGAAGACATCCGCGAACTCGGTGAAATCTCTGCACGCTATTTTGATGAAATCATCATCCGCTGCGACAAAAACCTCCGAGGACGTACGGCAGAAGAGATTATTACTCTGCTGCAAGAAGGTATCGAAAGCGTAAATCCTTCATTACCTACCCGCGTCATTGCCAATGAAAACGAAGCGCTGGAGTATATTTACGCCCATCCGGAACATGGCGCTTTGTATACGATAATGTGTGATGTGGTGGCGGGGGCGTTGGATAAGATCAGAGAATTGAAAGAGAGAGAAGGGTAGAAAGACGTTACCGGTTGCCAGTTACCAGTTACCAGTTGCTCGACACCTGAAAGGTAGATGGGGAAACAAAGGGGCCTTTATGTTTTTTGTTACCAGACTTAAGAAATTTGCTGAAAGCAGTTAGCATTGCTCCCTCTTGATCTAAAAGATTAAGGAATTTGTTTATTTCATCTTGTGGGCTAAAATTCAGTGCTGCGGCAATATGTGACTGTGTTTGCAACTCATATAATGAACCGATCGCCATCTGAACAAACCTGTTAAAATCAATACGACTACCACGGCCACTGCCTTCTGCTATATTTGATGAAATTGATACTGCCGCCCTGTTCATTTGCGCAGTCAACCCAAATTTTTCAGCAGTTGGAAACTTGCTCGTCAGTTTATAACACTGCAGGGCTATTTCCAGCCCGGTTGTCCAAATCGTCAGTTTTTTAAAATCAGCCATATTCCAACTTTGAAACACCAGCAACTTACAGTTTCAAAATCTCCAATGCACAGTGTTTTCCACTTATTCTAGTAGTATTTTACCCAAACTGGTAACGTGTAACAGGTAACGGGCAACTGGCAACCGGTAACTGGTAACTGGTAGCTGGCAACTGGTAACTTCCTCAAAAACCATTTGGTACAAATCCCCCAAAACCTTACTTTTGCCCTCCCAAAAGCAATTTTGGCGGATTGACCCATGGTGTAATGGTAACACTACTGATTTTGGTTCAGTCATTTATGGTTCGAATCCATATGGGTCAACAAAAAAGGGGAGAAGGGTTTAAGACATTCTGCCCTTTTGCGTGTGGTTAAGTCACTTATTTATAGGCTATAAATTTCTGTTCAGCCTTTACGATTTTCTCAAAAAAGCTCCGGAAAGCGGCGTAATCAGCTGCTGGAATATTCTGGCGGTTGGCAGTAAACTTCCTGTAAATCACCAGTTTATCCGGGGCCTTCAGGGTGTATTGCAGGGTAAATTTCAGATCCTTGAATACCAGGTTTTCAGAAACCGGGAGTTCGATGAACTTGGTACCAGCGGGAGCGGTAATGGTAACGGTGGTCTCATATACATCCGCATCCTCATATTTCCAGTATTCGATGGGGTATTCGCGGGTATCGGATGTGAAATTGTCAAGGGACGCAACCACGTCGGGATAGATAACCCGGAAAGTTTTCAGGCTGCCGATTTCTGAAACCTCGTTTTTCACCCTGAAGCTGTGGGTAAATTCCACTGAATCGTTGAGCTTGTCGAGGTCCTTGAAATTCACAGATTCCAGCTTCACGTTGTTTTTATACTTGCCTGCCACACTCTGTTCCATATCCTTCATCTGTTTTTCATGATCCAGGTTGCCATAATCATCGCGGGTGGCAGCTGACAAATGGCCTGAACGGGCAGATTTCACGGAAATCACCAGGTCGGATTCTACCGGTTTGATTTCAATACTGCGGCGGATGACGTCTTTCGTCCTGTTATCAGCCTGCAGCAGTTTCAATCCGGTTTTCTCTGTATTGCTTTTATTGGGGATCTCGAGGATCACGGCGCGGTTCAGGTTATTGGGCAGACTGGCAAATGGCAGGTGGTTATCAGTGAGCTCGATATAATATTCCTTGTTGTCCAGTTTTGTTTTCACAATACAATGGCTGAATTCTGTGCTGGGAAGTATCAGTCCTTTTTCGCCATCGTCACGGGTGTTTACCAGCACCATTTGCGACTGGATACCGGCCATGCGGGTCAGTGTTACAAACAGACTCGATAAGTCCTTACAATCACCCAGACGGGTTGTTAATGTGGCTGACGGGCGCTGGGGAACGAATGCGCTCTGGCGGAATGATACAGAACTGTATCGAATGTTGGACTCGATATAATTATAAATGGCGCGTGCTTTCTGGAACTGGTTCATTGCGGGCTGGCCGGCGGGGAAGAGTTTATTATAGAGTTCGATAATCTCAAAATCCTCTTCGGCTTTGTTATTACAGATATCCGCATACCAGTTACCGATTTCACTCCAGTCGGGAATGGTGGAAACATGGAATACGATTCCCGCATCAGAAATATCGGGCATCAGCGGCTCTTCTTTTTCAGGCTCATGTTTGGCCATTTCCCACGAATACTGTTTGAAAGTCTCCACATCTTTAATCACGGGCTGGATTGTTCCATTGCTGAATTCAGTATGCAGTTTCAGATCCGGCGGAGCGAGGATGATATAACGGGTGAGTCCGGAATATATCTGCCCGTTGAAATAGTATTTATCCCAGAATTCACCGGCAAAACGTCCGTATACAAAATTGCGGAGTCTGTATTTAAATACAACCACATCCCCGGCTTCCAGGTTGGTAAACACGATTTCATTTTCATTCTTCTCCCCTTCGATTTTGGATCCGTTTTTCTTGATCACTTCAGCTTTCTCAATGAGCAGGCTTTGTGAATTGCCGTAACCGATGGAAGATTCCTTGTAACGATCCACGCCTTTTTCATTGGTAATGCGGATCAGCTCAGTATAATATTCCTCGTAAGCACCGCTGGGGTAAATGATCACCTGCTTCTGGTCGAAAATATAGTAGTATCCGTAGTCCGTGTGTTTGGCGTCAGTCTGTTTATCATCTTTTGCAATCTGGTAAATATCAGTTTCAGGGAAAAGTTTGAAGGCTTCTGTTTTACCATTCAGTTTCCTGATTTTATTCAGGATATCATACTGGTTGGGATCGTATTTCAGCGACTGGTTATACGCCTGCAGGGCTTCGGCATCAATACTCCTTTCGTTTTTGATGTCGCCGAGTTTTTCCCAGTATGAACTTACATACGGAGCCAGTGCAAGTGCTTTGCGGAGCCACTCTTCAGATTTATCATATTGCTTGGCTGAGAAAAAGTATTTGCAGAGGTTAAAATATTCGCTGGGGGAATATGGGAATAGTTCTGCCAGTTTTTTGCGTACATCAAGTGATTTGTCATTGCTGCCCTGTTCAGCCAGCAGGTCAGCATAATCAGTGAACACTTCATAATCATAGTTATTCTTCATGTACGTCTCGTACACTTTCATGGCCGCTTTCTTATCCTTGTACACATCCTTTTTGATGGAATACATCATGGAGATGAACTTGGAATTATCGGGGTACTTCTGGTACATTTTTTCCGCTTCACGGATCAGCTCCTCATATTTTTTCTCCTGCACAAGCAGCAACACTTTGTAAGCCGCTGTGGTCTGGTCTTCCCCGAATAAACTGATTCGTTTTTCAAGTTCTTTGGCACCATCTTCATATTTCTGGTTGGAGAAATGCTCCTTGATATTCAGGTCAAGTACAATCAGGCTCTCTGCATCCAGTTGTTTGATCTTTTCCATTTCTTCCAGCAGCAGGGTCCTGTTATTCTCCTTGATCAGCACTTCCACCATTTTCATTTTCAGCAGGCAGTTATCGGGTGCTTTGATGATTGCGGCAGACATCAGGTTACGGGCTTCAATCACTTTTTTGCTGCGCAGGTATACATCAGCCAGCAGCAGGTAATTCAACAGGTTTGAAGAATCTTTGGCAATTCTTTTGCTGAAAAAATCTTCTGCGAAATGGGGAACGATGTTGTATTTGCGGGTGCTGCCTGTTACTTTGGGGTAAGCTGCATACTCGGGCGAACCAGTGATGCCGGAGATCGCCTTGTGGTTTTCGTCAGTAAAGCGAACACAGAAATTCGGGTAAGAGTTCTTGCTGAAACCCAGCTGTATCAGGACCCGGTTTGCGCCTTTTTTCAGATCGCATTTCACCGTGTAGGCATCCATCTCTGTAAGCCGCTCGCGGGATTCGCCAATCACGAGTTCATCATTAATCCATACTTTAATAGAACCTGCTACACCAATATTGCAAAATACCGACTGGTCTGAGGGTGAGTTCACAAAATTCTGTGCATATACAACTGCGGTAGATTCATCAAACTGGTAACTGACCGGGGTCCAGCCGTCTTTAATTTCAGCAGCAGGCGTAAACCATTTTACATCTGCATTGGTCATTGATTTGAAAGTGGCTGAAGGCTCCGGGTGCTCGAGCGGCCCGAAATTCTTATAGTACCCGCTCTGGGATAAATTTTCAAACGGGCCCGTGTACTGCCAGTTGCGGATATTGCCTATGTTATCATAATACCGCTGGGTCCTGTCAAAATCATTGGAGAATAAATTGTGTAACCCCATCTGATAATTCGCAGAGGCTACCAGTGTGCCGGGGGCTTTGGTATCTTCCATCAGCTTGCTGATAAAATCAATCTGGTGGGGAAATGCTTTTTTACCGGCCTCACCGTTTACGGCATTATTAAACCAGAGTGCAAATATGAACGGATAGGGATTCTGGCTGTTCTGGTAAAAAGTTTTACTGAAATCCGTAATAGTGTTTTCTTTTCCATTGTAAGATTTCAGGTACAGATGTGTAATAAAAGCATCTTCATAAGTAGCGGGGTTCGCTTCAGCTTCTGTCAGTAACCTGTCGGCATCACTTCGCTTATTTTCATTCAGCGCTTTCCAGGCTTTTTCATAGCTGCCTGTTTGTGCATTTACACTTAGCGCCAGAAACAGGAAAATGGCAGGGAAAATATATCTCATAATCGTTTAATTAAACTGCCCTAAATTAACCGATTATTTGATAATATAATATGAGAAGTCTGGATTATTTCTGCACTGAAAGCTCAAAACCTGTTCATGGAACAGGCGGAAAGGCAGGTATGCAGTTTTGTCAGCGTATGAGTGTAATATTCCCTTTACGGAATATTTTACGGCCGGTGTAATCAGTACCCTGTACCATATAAACAAATGTACCCGTACCCTGGGTTACCGATTTTATTTTACCATCCCATCCTTGTCCGATCTGGCTGGTGGCATACACTTCCTGGCCCCAGCGGTTAAATATCCGGAAGAACTGCAGTTCCTTAATGCCGACACATATCGGCTTCAATACATCATTCAATCCGTCATTATTCGGGGTAAATGCATTAGGGACAAAAATATCCGGGCCGGTTTTGAAAATAGTAACCGTAATATTATCCTCGCCGAAACAGCCTGCCGGGTTGGTAGCCCTGACGATATAGGTAATATGTTCCCCATACTCAGGCCCAAGCGTGGCAACAGGGTTGTAGATATTTGTAGCAATCAATGCGGTAGGAGGGATCGAGTGGAAAGCAGTGGCTGTAGGATCGTTCGCCGTGGCATTCAGTTGCAGCGGCTGGCTCGCCACAATAGAAGTATCATTCCCGGCATTTACGATAATGCGTGGTGCCACAACTACATGGAAAGTATCACGCAGCGGATTGGGACAACCTGCATTTATTACTGTCAGCACATAATCGGTTGTTCGGAAAGGAGTCGCTGTGGCCCTGATCAGGTAAGGCAAAGTAGTAATTGTGCCATTGCCCTGGTTGGTAAGTGTATTGGCATTTGACCAGGTATAACTGGTGCCGATACTGATATCGGCGTTCAGCTGGACAGACTTCCCGTAACAAATAGATGCATTGGGCGGGTTAATGGCCGCGGCCGGGAAAGGAACATTGTAATACGTTACTGCTGCAACGGTACTGGTATCGGCGGGGCACACACCGCTTTTCACAACCACACGGTATTGTGTGCTGGCGGTGATTCCGCTCACTGCATAGGTTGCGTTTGTATACGCCGGTATAAACCCTGCCCAGTTTGTAAAATCATTTGACTGCTGCCAGTTTTGTACTGCACCCGTATGGCCTGATAAAGTAAAAAGGGTATTGGTATTTTGTCCCAGGCAAAACGAAGACTGGGCCGGGCTCAATACACCACCAACACTTTTCGGATCTACAATAATCCTGGCAAACGCTGCAGTATCCACTTTACAGGCTGATCCATTTTGTATCAGGGCACTGTAATATGTGGAAGCGGTTAAATTTTGGGCCGTATAAACAGTTCCTGTAAAATTGATCGGCGTCCAGTTCACCCCATCCAGTGAGGAAATCCATTGCAGTACATTACCGGTTTGCCCGCTGAGTGTAAGTGTGCTGCTGTTTGTTCCCGAACAAACAGTATTACTCCCGTTCACAACTCCGGGTATCGTAGGCGGTGCTGTAGTTACATCCAGTGTATCGCGGAGATCCGCACATCCGTTGATTTCATGTGCGGTGATCTGGCCACCGCCGTTTCCGGGAATCACAGTAATGATATTCGTATTGGAACCTGAAACCATGACCCAACCTGGAGGAATTGTCCAGTTATAAACAGCACCTGCCAGTGCAGGTACAGAATAATTAATAGCATTATTGGTACAGGCAGCAGGATTCCCGCTGATCTCCAGTCCTGCACAGGTATTCCGGAGTGCCACATATGCGTAAGCAAAGTGTGCACCGGGCGCACAGTTATCAGATTCAAAAGTGAGATTCACCTGGCGGCCGCGGTAAGCAGACAAATCGAAAGTGACTTCCGTCCAGCTTTTGTACCACACATCCTGCAATAAATTTCCATTTCCGTTGGATGCACCCGCGTGACTCAGGAAAAGTACCGGGCTGTTAGAAAAACCATTGGCGAGAGCCGCCGCTGTATCAAGCGTTGCGCCAACACCGCCCGTGCCGGTATTATTGAATGTCGGAAGATAGTATTGTGGCGAGGCACAGGTGATCACACTGTCAACTGTGCTGAGTGTGGCTTTAAACAATGGCTGTTCATCCGAATTGTGTGTTCCGTTTTCCAGCACCATGGCATAAGCATACGTCATGGTGAATGGCACACTGGGTGATCCCGCAGGAACATTGATTGTATAAGTTACCGATCTTGTAAAACCACCCGGATTGGGAACACCGGCCCTTAAATCCCAGGAAGTGGAAGTAGAACCCAACTGGATAGAGTAATCGTAAGAGTATCCGTTGATGTTGGGTATCGTTTGAAACCCGCCATATAAATCAGCGAATGATGAAGTAATGACACGGATACCCGGTGTTGAAATATTAAACTCACTGATATTGGTAACCCCGTTATTGGGTGCCGGATAATCTAAAAATGCGCCATTGACCAACCCGGTACGGGCAGCCCAGAAAGAAAGGTCACCATTGGAGAAATTAATATTTGCGGGGCAGATTTGTGCCTGGCTATAGGCAGGAACCACTGAAAATACAGTTAAACAGGAGAGCAGGATTTTTATCAGTTGTTTCCTCAGGTCCATATTTTCAATCTTCACAGGTTTATCCGGGCGTTGGTTTCAACTTAAAATTAAACAATTTAGCCGGGTTTTTTCTCTTAAACCCTTCATTCAGTAATCCTTAACGGCCAGGGGGGATTAATATTTTATAAATACAGGGGAATTACGGGGTTAGACCGGGAAAAACACGGTGAGTTTAAAGGTTTTAGGGAATTTTTTGAGAGTCTTTACCATAGGCACATTGTACACATAGAAACACATAGAAATACAACACGCAGTTCTAGTTATTTGAAGATTCACTTCTATAGGAAAAGTTGCGTGTATTCCTATGTGTTTCTATGTGTCCTATGTGCCGATGTGGTAAAGACTCTAATCAGAAAGGCAACTTATCCAGCAAATTAATCACCACCGAAGGTTTTTTATCTTTCCTGTAATCCAGTTTGACTTTGCTTTTATTCTTTTTCAGTTTGGCCGCAAAGGCATCGAGTTTCTTTTTGAGCCCCTTCTCCCCTGTCTGGTTTGTGAAATGGATAGTACCGCTGCTGATATTTTCAGCCAGCAGGTCGAGCAGTTCTTTGTCGGGGTTATCAAATTTGCCGTTTGCTGAAATCACATAATGATCTGCAGAAACCTGTTTGTAAAAATCAGGGCCTGCATTGCGTATGCTGCCGTGATGGGGCAATTTCAGGATATCTACATGGATCTTCCCTTTTTTATCAAGCAGTTTATTCAATGACAATCCTTCCAGCACATCATCACTGCGGGCATCTCCTGTAAGCAGTATTTTTTTACCGCTGAGTTCGACCAGGCAAACAATACTGGATAAATTAAAAGGCGATTTGTCAGTGTTTGTCAGCGAGGCCATCATGATTTTTGGATCTCCTTTGGCTTTGGCAGTTTTCAGGTCTTTATCCCATTGCTTTTGCAGTTCATTGAGTCTTTTTTCATTGGGATGAAGAACTGTAATTTTCATTTTCTCCCACGTGATAGCAGATTTTTTACCGCCGAGATCACTCCTGACCAGGTTTGATTTACCGGCCGCCAGTTTTTTAAATGGATTATTTACAGATACAGCGAGCTGTTCTGCCAGATCACGGAGTTTTCGTCCCTGACCCGTGGAAGCAATCACAGCGGCGATGGATTCATCAGCATTCTCCAGTCCGGGAATCTTTGACACATCAGCAGCGGCAACAGATGCAGGTATTGCGGCAATAGCAGGGATCTGGATATTGCCGATAATATCATCAAAACTATTGAACCAGATATTTTTCATGGACCAGTCAGCCGCTTCATTATTTTCAGCTTTATCCGCAAGTTCTGAAACCAGTGAAAGTACCCCGTTCACATGATCGTCATCCAAATGGCTGACCATTACCATTGATAATGGCAGGGGTTCGTCCTTTGAGATTTTTGCTTTTACTGCTGCAAGCCTTGGCTTTAATACATCACCAAAAATGCCTGACGGGCCTCCGTCAATAACAATGATGCCGGGTTTTGTTTTTGTACCATAATAAAGGATCAGACTGTCGCCGTAATCGGCCTGGAGTGCTTCGAGGGAGAAGAGCATTTGGGTTGGTTTTTGATTTTAGTATTTGTACTGTTTTGACTTTTGCTATTGGTTATTGGCAATTGGCTTTTGGCTATTGGCTATTGGCTATTGGCTAATGAGGAGAAGTTAGATGCTTATCGTTAACTGCTAATAGCCAACAGCTAATTGCTAATTGCTTTTGGAATTTGGAATTTGGAATTTGGAATTTCACACCGACTGTATTGCCCTCAGCACATCCACCATCCCTGCTCCCTGGAAATACTTTTCCCTTCCAAGATCTGTTGCCGAGTTACACAGTACTTCTTTTATTTTAGCGGGCTTACCGATTAGTTCCCGGTGTTTAGCCAGTATCAATGCTGCAGCACCGGATACGTGCGGAGCAGACATGGAAGTGCCATCCATTCTTTCAAAACTATCGTTGAGTCCAACGGAAACAATTTTCTCACCGGGCGCTACCAGGTCAGGCTTTGAACGGCCATCACCTGTCGGCCCTTTGCTGGAGAAGTATGATACGCCATATGAGTGAGGTCTGTTCCGGTGTGTTGCACCAACGGTGATCACAGATGCTGCATTCCCGGGGTCTGTAATATTCACGATGCGGAAACCCTGTTCAGTAGCTCCTGAGGGAGACTGGTACATAGCCTGACCCTGGTTTCCGCTTGCTGCAACCACTACGGTACCTTCTGCCACCAGTCTTTCACAGGCTTCACAAACCGGAGTAAGTCCGCATGCAAAACTGGATACTTTATGAAGCATTGAAAAGCTCATATTCACTCCGTGTATGATCAGACCCTCTTTCTGGCTGTTCATCCAGCGGACAAACTGAATAGCTGCGAGAATATTGAACTCTTCACCGGTACCACTTTCATCCATCACCCTGATATCATAGATGCTGATGCCCGGGCACATACCGATTAATGAATAACCGTTTACCAGTTCATCCATACCCGCACCAAGTATACCTGCCACATGTGTGCCATGCGGATGAACAGGTGGTACATACTGGCGGGCATTATGCGGAATTCGTAACAGCGGGGATATGGCGGACCAGTCAATCAACCTGCCACTGCGAAGATCCCTGTCAATATCTGCCACAAAATTCTGGAACTCCACCGGGTCAAGTGCCTGGTCATTATTATTACCCGTAGAAAGACTCAGTTCTTTATCTCCCTCCTGCACCGGACGGCTGCCATGAATCATTGCCAGCACATCCCTGAATTTGGTAAAATCATATGTTGCAACAATACGGGTGTTATTGGATGATTTATCCTGGACGGTGCCCATGGCATGAGCCATCATCTTCCCGGTTTTAGGATCCTTTTTGCGAAAAGCTTTGTGTCTCGCATCAATACCGGAATCAATAACTGCCCATGCAATTTCAGATCCGTCAATGGCAAACAACCGGCGTCCTGCATCCGCTTTAGTTGCTGGTACAGATTTTTCAATGGACACGGTAGCCTTCCTGTTATTACTAACCGACCACAGCACCATCGGCACGGTGCTTGTTTTAGCCGGTTTGAAATCAAACCATTCATTGAATACTTTCTCAAAAACAGGAAGCAGTTCTTCTTCTTCCAGGTTTTCATCACCAATTAATGCGGAATTGTTGGCACAAAGCAAGGCCCCGACCAGTTGTTTAAGCCAGATGAGGTGGGGTGTTGGTTTATCGTTGAGCCAGAGATATTGTTGCCACCATTTGGTCATGGGCAACGCAAGCCTCACCAGTTCAGCAAGTGATAACCGGGCCACAACAGATTCGCCTGAAGTTGCCATATCCCAATTTGCATTCTCAAGTCTTGCTTTTGAACTGCCCGATTTAGCGGATGAGAGCACCACTGCACCTTGGTTTCTTCCATACCCCATTCCCATTTTTGTTTGCCCGGAGTCGGCTTAAGCACTTTGCAGAAAGCAGGTTGAGTAATTCTGATGCAGTGGATTTGATATGCGGTGTTAAAATCAGGTCGACACGAAAAGAATCAAGCTGCCTGGCATGGGTAAAATATTCCATCCATACATCCGGATATACGGGAGAGTCCTGCGTAAATCTGGTGGTTGGCTGAAACTGCATGAATATGAGTTTCTCCATTAACTGGCGGGAAATGGTTGACATAACTGGGCTTTAAAAATAAAATAAGGTGCTGCTAACTGAACCGTTAAATAATCAGGGAAGAGTGAGTACAAAAATCAATATCAAGATACAAAAATTAAAGACTAAAAAGTTTTGAAATGGCAGTAAAAAAATAATCGCTCTTTAAGAATCAGTGTTTTGCAATACAACGACGGAGCGCGTCTTCCCAGGAAGCAGGCCGGATACCAAAAATCCGGTTGATTTTATCCGTATCCAGTACTGAATATTGAGGCCGCTTTGCCCTGGTGGGGAAGCCACTGGTTGGAATGGGATTAATTTCACATGACAGCTGTTTAATATCCCTGATAAGAACAGCAAACCCGTACCAGTTTGTAATGCCGCTGTTGCAGAAATGGAATATACCTCCCTCCACCTGCCGGTCGGATTCTGTGTGTTGAATAATTTGAAGTATAGCCCGGGCAAGGTCAGCGGCATAAGTAGGTGACCCAAACTGGTCGTTCACCACACCTATGGCATCTTTTTCCTGCATAAGACGGATCATTGTGTTGACAAAGTTCTGTCCTTTTGCACCATACAGCCATGATGTGCGGATTACTATTGTATCCCTGCTATGCTGAAGCGCTGCTTCTTCCCCTTTCAGTTTCGAAAGTGCATAAACACCCTGTGGATTTGTGGCATCTGTCTCCTTATAAGGCTTATCTGACTTGCCATCGAAAACATAATCCGTTGAAATATGGATCAGCCTGGCTTTTATGGCAGCGGCTGCTGCTGCCAGGTAACCGGGTGCGTCTGCATTTACAGCAAATGCGGCTGCTATCTCCCCGGGTTCTTCTGCCTTATCAACAGCAGTGTATGCAGCACAATTAATACAATATGCAGGTTTGTGCTGAATAAACCAGGTCATGACTGCCTGTTTATCCTGGACCGGGAATGTCGACTTATCTGTAAAGTAGAAATTGAATTGCGGGAATGTAACAGCCAGTTCACTGAGTTCCATGCCCAGCTGACCGTTGGCACCAGTAACCAGTATCAGGGGCTTTTCATTCATGCCGGAACGTACTGTGTGTTGTTATCCATATCCTTCAGCAGCGGCAGGATCTGGTCTTTGCCGGAAACAATGGCATCATCTTCACCAAGCTGCCAGTCGATACCCAAAGCCGGGTCATTATATAATATACCTGATTCACTTTCCGGATGGTAGAGCTCATCACATTTATAAAGCACTTCTGCTTTTTTGCTCAGCACGGCAAAGCCATGTGCCAGTCCTTTGGGGATAAAAACCTGTTTCCTGTTCTTGCCGGACAATTCGACAGCAAAAATTTTTCCGAATGCCGGAGAACCGATCCGGGTATCCACTACCACATCCAGTATCCGACCACGAATCACACGCACCAGTTTAGTTTGTGCATGGGGTGCTTTCTGGAAATGCAGTCCGCGGATCACACCATAGGCTGACGAAGACTGGTTATCCTGCACCCAGCGGATGTCAATCCCCTGTTCGCGGAAAACAGATTCGTTCCATGATTCATAGAAGTAACCACGGCTGTCTTCAAAAACTTTTGGCTCAAACACCAGCACGCCCGGGATATCAGTGGTAATAAAAGGCATATTATAAACTCCAGTATTTTCTTTGTTGGATTTTACCGCGGTAAATCCCTTTCAGGTCAGCCACCAGCGCATGCGGTTTGGTGATACTGCTGAAATAGGAATCATCCAGCGACGTGTACTCCTGGTGGGGGACCGTAACAATAACCGCATCATAATCTTTCCCGACTGTTTTCACCAGGCTGAAACCGTATTCATGATTCAGTTCATCACTGTCAGCATAAGGATCTTCCACATCCACATTCACATAAAATGATTTCAGGGCTTTCACCACGTCGGCCACTTTGGAATTCCGTATATCGCTCACATTCTCTTTAAAGGTAGCGCCTTTGATAAGTACACGTGATGATTTAACATCCCCTGCATTCAGGATAATATGCTGCACCACTTTTTTAGCCACATACTTGGCCATGTTATCATTGATATTACGTCCTGCCAGGATCACTTCTGCATCATAACCCAGTTCGCTGGCTTTATACGTGAGGTAATAAGGATCTACGCCGATACAATGCCCGCCTACCAGGCCCGGCTGGAATTTCAGGAAATTCCATTTAGTACCGGCAGCTTCCAGCACTTCATACGTATTGATGTTCATCATATCAAAAATGATGGAAAGCTCATTCATCAGTGCGATGTTCAGGTCGCGCTGGGTGTTTTCAATAATCTTTGCCGCTTCTGCCACTTTAATGGACGACGCGCGGTGCACTCCGGCAGTAACCACCAGTTCATATACTTTGGCAATGGTTTCCAGAGATTCCGCATCACAGCCGGATACTACTTTTACAATGGTAGCCAGGGTGTGCTTTTTATCGCCCGGGTTAATCCGCTCGGGCGAATAACCCAGTTTGAAATCGGTAACGGCTTTCAAACCTGATAATTTTTCCATCACCGGCTGGCAATCATCTTCTGTGCAACCGGGGTAAACGGTGGATTCAAAAACCACATAATCGCCTTTCTTTACCACTTTACCTACTGTTTCAGAAGCACGGATCACGGGAACCAGGTCAGGCACATTGTGTTCATCAACCGGCGTGGGAACAGCCACAATAAAAAATTTCGCTTCACGCAATACATCAAGCGAATCGGTGAAAACAATATCACAGCCGTCAAAAGCTTCTTTTTTCCAGTTCATTGCTGGGATCAATGCTGTTTCTCATCATCTCCACTCTTTTAGCATTGATATCAAATCCAATAACAGAAATTTTGCGGGCAAACTCCAGCGCGATGGGCAGTCCCACATAGCCGAGGCCGATGACGGCCAGTTTCGCTTTCTTATCAATCAGTTCCTGGTACATGAATACAAATGAATTTAACGGTGTGTTATTAATCAGGTTTATTTCTGGCTGATGAATTCCTTGGGCAACTTACTCCATTCTTCTTTCGGTAATGATTTGAAATACTCGTATGTTATTTTCAAACCTTCACTTCTTTTCACTTTCGGTTCCCATCCCAGCAGGGCTTTGGCCTTGGTAATATCCGGCTGCCGCTGTTTGGGATCATCAACAGGCAACGGCTTGTAAATAATTTTCACTTTATTGCCTGTCA
Source organism: Chitinophagaceae bacterium (assembly GCA_016720825.1). GTDB lineage: Bacteria > Bacteroidota > Bacteroidia > Chitinophagales > Chitinophagaceae > JJ008. The sequence goes on from JADKJV010000027.1 coordinate 170,237, forward strand.
GCTCCAGTATCTCTTCAGCAAATTCTTTCAAAGTAATTTCATCCGGGTTGCCAATATTCACCGGCATATCATAATCACTCAGCAGTAACCGGTAAATGCCTTCCACTTCATCTTCCACATAACAAAAGCTTCTTGTTTGTGAACCGTCACCGAATAAGGTCAGGTCTTCCCCGCGTAAAGCCTGTCCGATAAATGCAGGCAGGGCACGACCATCATTGAGCCGCATACGCGGACCATACGTATTAAAAATCCGCACGATCCTTGTCTGCACCCCGTGAAAAGTATGATAAGCCATCGTGATCGATTCCATATAACGCTTGGCTTCATCATACACACCACGCGGACCCACCGGGTTTACATTCCCCCAGTATTCCTCCGACTGCGGATGTACCGCCGGATCGCCATACACTTCACTGGTTGAAGCAACCAGGATGCGTGCATTTTTCGCTTTCGCCAGTCCCAGGCAGTTATGGGTTCCCATCGCACCCACCTTCAGTGTCTGGATTGGGATTTTCAGGTAATCAATCGGACTGGCAGGGGAAGCAAAATGCAGTATATAATCCAGTTCACCGGGAATGTGGATGAACTTAGTAACATCGTGATGGTAAAATTCAAACTGCTCGAGTTTGAAGAGGTGTTCAATATTGCGGAGATCACCGGTAATCAGGTTGTCCATCGCAATCACGTGATAACCTTCTTTGATAAAGCGGTCGCATAAATGGGACCCCAGGAATCCGGCAGCGCCGGTGATCAGTATTCTTTTTCTGGCCATCATAATTTATTTAACGGTTTCACGGCCCACACTCACGTAATGGTATCCCATTTCACGCATAGCCGCAAGGTCGAACAGGTTCCTGCCATCGAAGATAGCTTTGTTATGCAGGCTGGCTTCAATTTTTGAAAAATCAGGCGACCGGAATTCATTCCACTCAGTGGCAATCACGAGTGCATCTGCATTTGTGAGTGCATCATACTGACCGGAGGCAAAATGGACTTTATCCCCCACAACCTGTTTCACATTATTCATGGCCTCGGGATCAAATACAGAAACCGAAGCCCCGGCAGCCACCAGCGCATCAATAATATATAAAGCAGGTGCTTCACGGATATCATCTGTGTTCGGTTTGAAAGCCAGGCCCCACAACGCAATTTTTTTACCAGCAAGGTTCCCGTTGAAATAATTTTTAATAGCCGGAATCAGGTGGAGTTTCTGCGCTTCATTCACATCTGTAACCGCTTTCAGTATTTTGAAATCATAATCCACCTGAGATGCAGAATGCACCAGCGCCTGTACATCCTTGGGGAAACAACTTCCGCCATAACCAATCCCGGGAAACAGGAAACGTTTGCCTATCCGGCTGTCGCTGCCAATCCCGCGGCGGACATGGTCTACATCCGCACCCATCTTTTCACAAAGACGGGCAATTTCATTCATGAAAGAAATTTTTGTGGCCAGAAATGCATTCGCTGCGTATTTGGTCAGTTCCGCAGAACGGATGTCCATATATATAACCGGGTTACCCTGGCGCACAAATGGTGCGTAGAGATCACCCAGTATTTTCTTCGCTTTTTCAGATGACGCCCCGATCACCACACGTTCGGGTTTCATGAAATCTTCCACAGCAAGTCCCTCGCGGAGAAATTCAGGATTTGACACCACATCAAAACTATCTGACAGTGCCGCACCGCCGCTTTCCAGGATTTTTTCTTTCACCTTTTCTGCTGTGCCAACCGGTACTGTGCTTTTATCCACGATCACTTTATAATCACCGGGCTTTAAAAGTTTACCCAGGTCACTGGCTACTTTCAGCACATATTGCAGGTCTGCTGAACCGTCTTCACCCGGCGGTGTCGGTAATGCTAATAACACAACCACAGCATCTTTAACGGCATCTGCCAGGTTGGTGGTGAAAACCAGGCGTTGTTCACGCAGGTTCCTTAAAAACATTTTTTCAAGACCGGGTTCATAAATGATTATTTCACCCTGGCTGAGCTTGCTGACTTTATTGGCATCAATATCCACACAAATCACTTCGTTACCCGTTTCTGCAAAGCAGCAACCGGTAACCAGTCCAACATAACCTGTGCCTACAACTGCGATTTTCATATATAATTCTCCGCTGCCACAGAATCCGGCAGTATTTTATGAGTGAATAAATGCTTTAATTTTCCCGGTGATAAAAGCCAGCTGTTCTTCATCCAGTTCTGTATGAACCGGCAGTGAGATCACCCTTTCAGTAAGCCAGTCGGTAACGGGCATGTCCGGGAAAGCTTCACCGGTGTGACTGAACATTTTTTGCCTGTGCCCCGGCACCGGATAATAAATCATGGCAGGGATACCCTGCTCGGCGAGTGATTTTTTCAATCCTTCCCGGTCAACGCCTTCCAGCAAAATGGTGTACTGGTGGAATACATGTTTTGAATAGGATGCACGGAAAGGGGTTGTGATTTTCTGTTCCCCGGCAAACGCTTTATCATAATAATCAGCTGCGGCCCTGCGGGCTGCGGCATATTCATCCAGGTGTTTCAGTTTTATATTCAGGATAGCTGCCTGCACGGTGTCGAGTCTTGAATTGCATCCCACCACATCATGGTAATACTGCCTGCTCTGTCCGTGGTTTGCAATCATCTTCATCCTGGCGGCGAGATCATCATCATTGGTAAAAATGGCACCGCCATCGCCAAAAGCGCCGAGGTTTTTGGATGGATAAAAAGAGGTGGCCCCGATATGCCCAATGGTTCCGGTTTTCTGTACAGTTCCGTTGCTGAAGGTGTATTCACTGCCAATGGCCTGGGCATTATCCTCGATCACATAAATATTGTGGTTGTTTGCAATGGCCATAATCGCTTCCATGGGGGCAGACTGGCCATACAGATGCACAGGAACGATGGCTTTTGTTTTAGGCGTGATTGCTTTTTCCAAAGAAACCGGATCCATGCAGAATGTCTGCGGATCCACTTCCACAAAAACAGGTTTCAGCCTGAGCAGTGCAATGACTTCTGTAGTGGCGATGTAAGTAAACGAAGGCGTAATCACCTCATCACCGGGTTCGCAACCGATTGCCATCAGTGCAATTTGCAGCGCATCCGTGCCATTGGCGCAGGGAATAGTATGTTTAATGCCGAGGTAAGCAGATAAAGCGGAAGCAAATTCATGAACGGGCTTGCCATTTATAAATGCGGTGCTCTCGAGAACATCCAGTACTGCTTTGTCAACCTCTGCTTTTATTTTATGGTACTGGGTTTTGGTATCAACCATCTGGATAGGACGCATCGGATAGTATTAGAATTTTACCGGCCAGGCCCGGCAACGAATGTCCGGGGCTGAAAGGGCTTTCTGATATGCGGAAAGCGTTGCAAAAATAGTAAAATACAGGTAGTTTACACGATTGATGATACTTTTGCCACTGTTCACCAACCTGAACAGACTGAACCAGTAATATTGTCTTTATTCTTTTACCATATTTTCCTTTTTCTCTTCCGGGCCGGAACCTGGCTGGCGGCCCCGTTCCATGCCAAAGCCGCGTTGTGGGTTCGTGGCCGGAAAAGATATTCAGCAGGCTCCGCGAAGCAATTCCTGCCGGCGAGAAAATCATCTGGGTCCATTGTGCATCCCTGGGAGAATTTGAACAGGGCCGCCCCATCATGGAAAGATTGCGCATCGATTACCCGGCTCATAAAATCCTGCTCACCTTCTTCTCCCCTTCCGGATATGAGGTGCAAAAAAACTATGCCGGTGCCGACTGGATATTTTACCTTCCTGCAGACGGCCCTAACAATGCACGCCGCTTCCTGGATATCGTGAATCCGGCGCTGGTCATTTTTGTGAAGTATGAATTCTGGTATTACTACTGTAAAAAAATTAAATACCGGAACATCCCTTTGCTGCTTGTTTCTTCTTTGTTCCGCAGGGATATGTCGTTTTTTAAATGGTATGGCGGGTTGCAGCGTAAAATCCTGGCCCGGTTTGACCACTTATTTGTACAAAATGAAAGTTCCCTGAAACTGCTGCAGGAAATTGGCCTGGGTGAAATCAGCAGCGTAGGCGGTGATACCCGTTTCGATCGTGTGATTGCCATTGCAGAACAAGGGACCCCGGTTCCTGTCCTGGAATCTTTCGGCAAAAACCAAAAGATGATTGTTGCCGGCAGTACCTGGTCGGGTGATGAGGCAGCAATTGCATATGCTATGGAAAGACTTTCCCATGAAAACCTAATATGGGTGATTGCACCACATGATACCGGCAAGGAACATATTACTGAACTCAAAACCCGTTTCCCGGATGCAGCCTTTTATACTGAATTGGGTGAAGGGAAATCAATTCCTCCCGGCACCAACCTGCTCGTAGTAGATACTGTTGGTTTATTATCCAGGATGTACCGCTATGCGTTTATCTGCTATGTCGGCGGCGGGCTGCGGGTGATGGGCGTACATAATGTGCTTGAAGCAGCCGTATATGGCAAACCGGTAGTAACCGGGCCTTTTTACCAGAAATATGCAGAGGCGGTTGGATTGATCAATGAAAAAGGCGGATTGTTTTTCCAGGAAGAATCTGCAGAACAAAAAGGCCTGACTGAAATCCTGCAGGCATTGTTATCTGACCCTGCCAAATACAACATGCATAGCGAAGCGGCCAGGCAGTTTGTGTTCCGGCACCAGGGCGCAACGGCCCGCATTATGGAATTTATTCAGGAAAAACGCCTTCTGATTAACTGATCAAACTGTTTGACGGCCTGGGATTCTTCATTCCAGTTCAGTTTGAGTTTCAGCTCCCGGCTGATCCAGAATTCTGCTTCCGGATAAATACTGAAATTGTTGATCGTCTTGATGCTTCTTTCATAAGCATTTTCATCGCCACGGAAAAGTTCATTGATGAACAGGAAGCGGTCATTGATGCCAATGGCTTTGCGTAAATCTTTAACCGGAGACTCTTTCAGGATTTCGATTAATTCAGTTTTCCCCTGTTTGAGTTTATCATTGATGGATTCAGCGGTTGCTGAAGAATGGTCATTTATTTCTTTTTCGCGGTTTTCTTTTGCGCGGGGCTGGTGCGACAATGTAGGGATTTCATTCATCGGATCGAACACCATATCCAGCTGGCCGTTTTTCTGCACCAGTGACAGGCTGCCGTTATCCACCAGCACGGTTTCTTTCACCTCTTTAGTTTCTTTGGGTTCAGCGGCTGGTTTAGGGGCGTATTTTTCATAAGCACTGGCTGTGGATGCCGATACAGAACTGCTTGCAGGAGCCTGGGGTAATACCACTGCCACTTTGGAAGTACCCAGGGTTTGCACGCCGGCCAGTTGCAGCTTGCCCAGTTCAAACTGGAGCAGTTGCAGTGTACCCAGCATGGGTGCGGGACCTGCCTGCTGGCCGAATTGTTCATTTAGTTGCCGGATCAGGGCTTCGATACGTTCCATTATACTATTTTTGGCGCTGTTGATAATTAAACGAAAAACCGGTAAAGTATCCTGTCTTTCAGCAAACGCAGGCATTCCTCTAAAATTACAAACAGTTTGCCAATAATAACAGGATACCTGATCCGTTACTAAATCTTAACAATGTTTATTGAACCGAATATCCGCGGGGAGCGCCGCGGCTGGATAGAAGTCATCTGCGGCTCGATGTTCAGTGGAAAAACTGAAGAGCTGATCCGCCGCCTGAAAAGGGTGAAATTTGCCAACCTGAAAGCTGAAATCTTCAAACCCGCCATTGATGTGCGTTACGATGAGGTGAAAATTGTTTCCCACGACACCAACGCGATCCAGTCAACTCCCATTGATAATTCCCAGAAGATCCTCCTCATGGCACAGGATGCCGATGTGATCGGGATAGACGAAGCCCAGTTTTTCGACGACCAGCTCCCTTCGGTTTGTGATGAACTGGCTTACCGGGGTATCCGGGTTATTGTGGCTGGCCTGGACATGGACTATCTGGGCAATCCTTTCGGTCAAATGCCTGCCATCATGGCCAAGGCAGATTATGTAACCAAACTGCACGCCATCTGTATGATCTGCGGGAATATTGCCAATTACTCATACCGCAAAATTCCCAACGAAGACCAGGTGATGCTGGGCGCAAAAGATGTGTACGAACCCCGTTGCCGGGTTTGTTACAATATCAACAAGGAAAAATAAACTGGCTTAACGGGCTTTCCCTTTTACACTGGTTTTCAGGTGGAGGGTAAACGCCGGGCTTTCATTTTTCATAGCCAGGTCCTGGTCGGCTTTTACAATCAAACCTGAACGGCTGTCAACCACAACTGTGCCTGTCAGCTCGCCTTTGATATGCTGACCGCCCCTGTCAGATTCCACTTCAGATTCTTCATCCAATGTGATCATATCCCCTTCAATTTCTTTGACGGTGTATTTGGAATTGTAAGTCATACCGGAACCGCTGGTGCTCCTGTTCCAGCTGTCACCTACTTTCACTTCTTTATTGGGGAAAATATAGAGCAGGCGCTCAAACTGTGCTTTTGATTTTTCATCACTGAACTGGTCTTCGAACTGTTTCATGGCTTCTTCACGATCCTGATCTTTCAATCCCATCGAATCAAGCATAGAGCCGACCATTTCTTTAAAACCGGTTACTTCCAGCACTTTTCCTTCCCGGTTAATTTTCATATTGAATTCTTTTCCTTTGATGGCACCAAACATTTTATCCATCATTGCCAGCGGATTCCCTTCACTTTCTTCTTCTGTTTTTGGGGGATTATCGGTATCCACATCGAGGTTCATTCCCATCACAGCCATTTTCATTTTAAAGCGGTCGTAGCGGGCACGGACATTTTTTAATTCACCTTCTTCACCGGTTACATCGAGTGAATAATAAAAGAGCATATCCATTTTCACCGGACCGGCACCCTGGATGGACTGGTCCATACTCATGTTCATTTCATAATCATATCCTTTCCCGTTTTCAAAATTGAAACGGAGCATTTTGGAAGCGGTGGACGATTTGGTGGACTGGCAGGCGACTAAAACAAGGCTGGCACCCAGGAGGATGCAGGCGGCAATACGAAGGCTCAGCGATTTCATGGCAAAAAATTTTAATCAATTTAATTCAATAAAAGCGATCCGCAAACAGGCGATTACAGTATTTTCGCGCTCAAATTCATTTTATCAGCAGTTTCCGCCAGATAATCACCCTCTTTAAAAAAGACCTCCTGCTTGAAATCAGGCAGCAGTACAGCTTTTATGGTATCCTGTTATATATAGGTTCAACCATATTTGTATTATCCATGGCTGTTTCTGAACCGGAAGCGGCTGTTTGGAACGGATTATTCTGGGTGATCCAGCTTTTCATCTGTATCAATGCGGTGGCTAAAAGTTTTATGCAGGAAAACCGGGGGCGCATGCTGTATTTTTATTCCATTGCCAGTCCCGGCGATTTTGTACTCGCCAAAATCCTTTTTAATTCCCTGCTGATGCTGGGCATGAGTATGCTGAGCCTGCTGCTATTCAGTTTATTCCTGGGCAACCCGATGAAAAATGCCGGTTCTTTTATCGGCCTGGTGCTGCTCGGCGGCTGGAGCCTGAGTCTTGTTTTTACATTTTTAGCCGCAATTGCTGCCAAAGCCCAGCAAAATGCCGCTATTATGGCGGTACTCGGATTTCCGATCATTGTTCCCCAGTTATTACTGCTGATGCGTGTATCCAATGCTGCATTTGCTCCCCTGCTCACGATTCCTGTTGGCGCTGTTTTGATGCTGGTAGCGCTTGACCTGCTCGTGATTATGCTCGCCGTTATTCTGTTTCCTTTTTTGTGGAAAGATTAACCTGATAAAGATCATCCCCGTTTAATGTGTCCAGTTGACGCCAATCAGATAATAGACTGCTTTAGTTCTTGTGTGTACAGTTCAATTTCCCTTATTTGTGTTCCCGCATTCAAAGGCTAACCCTCCCCGGGGGCCGACATTGACCAACATAAAAAATTATATGCGCAAATCCTGGTGGAAAATAACCTGTATAGTCTTGCTGGTGTTCACTTTTACAGCGGGCTTGCTGATCACTATTCCCGACCTGCCGATTTTAGGAGAAACCATCCGGAACCTGTTCTTCCATGTGGCGATGTGGATGGCGATGATGACGATGTTCACAATCTCCGTTGTACATTCTGTCCGCTACCTCCGGACATTTGACCTGAAGTATGATATTAACGCCCGGGCTTATGCTTCAACCGGTATTTTATTGGGTGTGCTCGGATATTCCACGGGTGCTATCTGGATGAGCTTTACCTGGGGTGATCCCAATAACCCGGCCTTTGCTTCATTCAGTGCCCTCGCCCGCGAGCCCAAACTGATTGGTGCGGCGATTGCCCTGCTGATTTATTTCGCTTATATGGTACTGCGCGATTCAATCCAGGACATGGATAAGAAAGCCCGCGTAAGTGCTGTGTACAATATTTTTGCTTTCGCCATGCTCTTCCCCACCATCTGGATTATCCCCCGGATATTACCCAGTCTGCACCCCGGCAGGGAAGGCAACCCGGCACTGAATTTTAAAGATGTTAGTTCATCCATGCGGATCGTCGAATGGCCGGCTTTCATCGGCTGGACCCTGCTTGGCGTCTGGATCACTACGCTCAAAATCCGTTTTAGTTTACTCAAAGAAAAAAAGCTGTTTTCATGAAACTCCTGAAAAAAATATCCGCACTGTTTATCTTTTTACTGATGTCAGCCGCCTGTTTTGCGCAGACAAATCCCGCTGTTAAAACCAGCCTGATGCGCCGCGACGGCAGGATTTATGTGGTCATTGCCGTGATGCTGACCATTCTCATCGGTCTTATTTTATATATTATCAGGCTTGATCGCAAGATCAGCCGCCTTGAAAAAGGGAATTAAAACGGGCAAGCCACCCGTTTTTTACATATAACGATTGCTCAACAAAAAATTAATCCATGTCAGACAAACATTACAGTTTTTTCGGTTCAGTCGAAAAAAGTTTTAACAAAGCGGCCAAGTACACCAGCTGGGATAAAGGTATCCTGGAACAGATCAAGGAATGTAATGCCGTTTACCAGATGCGTTTCCCGGTAAAAAGGGATGACGGCAGTATCGAGGTTATCGAAGCTTATCGCGTTCAGCACTCCCATCACAAAACACCCTGTAAAGGTGGTATCCGTTTTGCCGCTGAGGTAAACCAGGATGAAGTGATGGCCCTGGCCGCACTGATGACATACAAATGCGCCATTGTGAATGTTCCATTTGGCGGTGCCAAAGGCGGTATCCGGGTTAATCCCCGCAGCTATTCTGCTTATGAACTGGAAAAAATCACACGCCGTTATACTGCAGAACTGATTAAAAAGAATTTTATCGGACCCGGCACTGACGTACCCGCTCCTGACTACGGAACCGGTGAACGTGAAATGGCCTGGATCCTGGATACTTATTGCGCCATGCACCCCGGCGAAATTGATGCTGCCGGTTGTGTTACCGGTAAGCCCATCACACAAGGTGGCGTAAGAGGAAGAAGGGAAGCAACTGGTCTTGGTGTATTCTTTGGTTTACGCGAAGTATGTAACATGCCCGACATCATGAAGAAGCTGGGCATGACTATCGGCGTGGAAGGCAAGCGCGTTGTTGTACAAGGTCTGGGTAATGTGGGATACCACTCTGCTAAATTCTTCCAGGATGCAGGTGCCATCATTATCGGACTTGCAGAATACGAAGGTTCTATCTGGAGTGATAAAGGACTGGATGTGGATGAGGTTTTCAATCACCGCAAAAAAACCGGTTCTATCCTGAACTACCCAGGTGCCAATAATTTTGCTAAAAACACAGATGCGCTGGAAATGGAATGTGATATCCTGATTCCTGCCGCACTTGAAAATGTGATAAATGGGGAGAATGCACCACGCGTAAAAGCCAAACTGATTGGTGAAGCAGCCAATGGCCCGCTGACACCGGAAGCAGATGAAGTGTTTGCACAAAAAGGCATTGTGGTTGTTCCCGACATGTACCTCAACGCAGGTGGTGTAACTGTATCTTATTTCGAATGGCTGAAGAACCTGAGCCACGTAAGATATGGCCGTATGGAAAAACGTTTCAACGAGAATATGAATTCACAAATCCTTGGCCAGATCGAAGGACTGACCGGACGCCGCGTGAGTGAAAAAGACCGTGAGTATATCACACATGGTGCTGATGAAGTTGACCTGGTGTACAGCGGTCTCGAAGAAACCATGATCAATGCCACGCATGAAATCATGAATTGCTGGCTCAGCAACCCCGAAATCCCAGACATGCGTACCGCAGCTTATGTGGTGGCTATAAATAAAGTGGGAACCAGCTATGCCGAACTGGGCATATTCCCATAAGTAAGACCGATTGCTTGCCATAAGCCATTCCGGGTAACCGGGATGGCTTTTTTGTTACACGTTATCAGTTACCAGTTGCCAGTTACCAGTTACCAGTTGCCAGTTACCAGTTACCTGCACTCTGCCAACCCGAATAAGTTCCACTATTCGGGGCAAGCCTGCAATCTGCTACCGGCCCCCTGGTCGTTTCATTTCGAAGCAGCTTGAAACTCCTCCCCCAAAGGGGGAATAATTCACCAAAATTGTACGGCGTATATCGATACCTGCTTCCCCCGAATAAGTTCCACTATTCGGGGCAAGCCTGCAACCTGCCCCCTGCCACCTGTATTCATATAGAAATGCAAGTCATTCAGTAGCGAGTAACTGGCAACTGGTAACTGGTAACCCTTTTGTTAATCCTGTACCGAAAACTCCCAAATCCTTTACCTTAGCCCCAAAATTACCTGTATGAAAAGAATATTATTTGCTGCACTTGCCCTGATCAGTTTATCTGCCGGTGCCCAAACCGCAGATGAAGTGATCCAGAAATATTCTGCGGCCATTGGTGGTGCAGAAGCCTATACAAAAGTCAATAACGCTGTCATGAAAGGCACTTTATCCACCCAGGGGATGGACCTGCCATTTTCACTGATTGTTATTAACGGAAGGGCTATGCGTACCGATGTTGATGTAATGGGCAAGCAAATTGTAAGCGCCTATAAAGATGGCAAAGGATGGAAAGTTAACCCTTATGCCGGTGCTGAAACAAAAACAGAAGTAACCGGATCAGAGCTGATTGATTACAAAACCCAGTCTTCCCTGTTAAACCCGCTGATGACATACGCCAAAGATGGCAATACGGTTGAACTGAAAGGATCAGTCAGCGTGGAAGGAATAAATTGCTTTGAGATTGACCTGCATTTTAAAGCGGATGGAAAAGTAACCAAGTATTTTATCAGCCAGAGTGATTATACGCTCATAAAATCTTCCAGTAACAAAACGATCCAGGGCGAGGAAATGGAAGTCGAAACATTTTACAGCGATTTCAAAGATATCAACGGTTTGAAATTTGCGATGGACCGTGTCCAGAAAATCAATGGCCAGGTTTTCCAGGAAGTAAAACTGACTACGGTAGACCTGAATACCACGATTGATGAAAAAATATTTGACAATCCCTGATCCCGATACAAATATTTGCAAGTCAGCTTTAAAGTAAAAATTCATAAGTCAAAAATTCCAAACCGCTAACCAGGCCACAAGGGATTGACGTTTCACCCAATGTGACACTAATACGATTTCGAGCGAAGCGGGGAACCTGAGAAGCGAAGAACCTGCGAATTGAGGAAACTTCAACCTGACAACTTGAAATAGATATAAAATCAAATGCCGCTTCCCCGAAAGGAGCGGCTTTTTGATTTTAAACCAAAAACAGCATTTAATAAGTTGGCAAAGCCGGCTCCACTTCTTTGATATAAGCGAGTATACCTCCTTTGAGATTATACAGGTTGTTACGGCCAAATATGGTTTCCAGTTCACGGATTGCCTTCGCACTGCGGCCACCCATTTTACAATGAACCACTACTTTGATATCCTGGTCAATCTCCCCCGCCCTTTCCGCAACGGAAGCAAGCGGTATCAGTTTCCCTCCGATATTTACGATTTCATATTCATGCGGTTCACGCACATCAATCAGCTGGAATTTTTCCCCGCTCACCTGCCATTGGTATAATTCTGCAGCAGTGATCTCACGGACCGGCTGCTCTGGCGTTTTCAATCCGCAGAATTGTTCATAATCAGTCAGGGTTGTTATCGCGGGCGTTGCCGGATTCTTTCTTATTTTAAAAACACGGCTGGTGAAACGGAGTGCATCAAACGTGTACAACCGGCCGCTGAGCGTTTCACCGATTCCGGTAATAACTTTTATCACTTCCAGCGCCTGCATACTGCCGATGATGCCGGGCAGTACCCCCAGCACACCGCCTTCGGCACAACTGGGCACCAGTCCCGGTGGCGGCGGTGTTGGATACAGTTCCCGGTAATTGGGTCCCCGCTCCCCACCCGGCGGTGTATAATTGAAAACAGAAACCTGGCCGTCGAACTGGAAGATGGATGCATATACATTAGGTTTACCAAGTATAACACTGGCATCATTCACCAGGTATCGTGTGGGGAAATTATCGGTACCATCTGCTATCACATCATAGTTGCGGAATAAATCCAGCGCATTGGCAGATGTGAGCTGCACTTCATGGATATTGATTTTAATAAACGGGTTCAATGCCTCCAGTCTCTGTTTTGCCGCCACCACTTTGGGCTGGCCGATTTCATTCACACCAAATAAAACCTGGCGCTGCAGGTTGCTGTCATCCACACGGTCAAAATCCACGATACCCAGGGTACCCACGCCCGCAGCAGCCAGGTATAACAATACGGGACTTCCCAAACCACCGGAACCAATCACAAGCACTTTGGCCTGTTTGAGTTTTTGCTGGCCCTCCATGCCAAACTCAGGGATAATAATATGCCGGTTATACCGGGCCAGTTCTTCTTTGCTGAAAATTGATTGCTGATTCATGTTGATTCTTGTTTGTATAAATTAAATGCCGCCTGCAATTGCGGGAATGATACTGACTTCTGTATATGCGTGCAGACTGGTTTGTTCCTGCTGCAGGTCACGGATATCATCCTCACCCACAAAAATGTTAATGAACGAACGAATCTGCCCATTTTCATCCAGCAGGTGCTTTTTTACATCCGGGTATTTTTCAGTGACCGCTTTTACGGCATCACCGATATTGGCTGCATCCACATTCAGCTGCGCTGCATTTCCGGTAAATTTTCTCAGGGGTGTGGGAATTAAGATTGTTGCCATGATTTCAGTTTTATAAATTGATAATAATTGTTTCTTCGTCAAAATAGTGTTCTTCATTCAGCAGCCATGACCTGAATGCACCCGGGACCTGGTCTTTCACCGGGATGATTAAATAAGAAAAAAAAGGCTGCGCCGCCAGGCGGTCTGTTTCCGATGGCAGCGCCGGATGCTGGGGATGTGAATGATAAATCCCCAGCAAAGTGACATTGTTTGCAGTGGCAAATCTTTCAGCCTGCAGGTAATCTTTAGGCGAAATTTCAAAACGCCGGCGCTTATCCCCTTCTTTGTTGTTCAATGCAGGCCTGATAACAGAAATAATCCGCTCCCCGTTAGTTTCCGAACCAAATAAAAAACCGCAGCATTCATCCGGGAAAATGTCCGCCGCTTCCGATTTTAATTGCTCAAATATTGTTTTGTCGAGTACAAGCATTTCAGAATATTTTACGGATGACTTCACTGTATTTATCAGCATTATCAGGCAGCATGGTAACTACGGTTCCTTTGTCAAGCTGCTCTGCCACACGGATTGCCCCGGCCAGGTTTGCAGCAGCAGAAGGACTTAACATCCAGCCTTCATATTTCAATACATCTTTCATCAGTTGATATGCTTCTTCAGTACTTATTTCAAGGTGGCGGTCAGCCAGGCCCGGATCATAAATACCAGGCACACGTGCTGTTTCCAGGTGCTTCCATCCTTCCATCCCGTGCAAAGCAGTATCGGGCTGCAATGACACGAGTTGTATGGCCGGATTAAAAACCTTAAGCCTCCTGCCTGTTCCGGTAAATGTGCCGGTTGTACCGAGCCCCGCTACAAAATGGGTAATGCGGGGCAGCTCGTTCCAAATTTCCACCGCGGTTCCCAGGTAATGCGATTTCCAGTTATGCTCATTGCGGTACTGATTGGCATAGAAATATTTATTGGGCGATAACCAGGCCATTTCTTTTGCCCTTTCCTGCGCACCATCTGTTCCTTCAAATTTGGAAGTCAGTATCAGTTCCGCACCCAATGATTGCAGAATCTCTTTCCGGTCCTGGCTGGCGTTTTCAGGAAGACAAAGAGTAACAGGGATACCCAGCCTTTTCCCGATTGCGGCATAGGCAATACCGGTATTCCCGCTTGTAGCATCCAGCAGGGTCATGCCAGGTTTCAGCGCGTCCATACGCAGCGCTTCGTTGATAATCCGGAATGCGGGCCGGCATTTCACACTGCCTGACAATTGCTTCCATTCCTGTTTGGCCCAGATCTGTACGTTTTTCTTCCGGAATAATTTACGCAATCTGACCAGCGGTGTATGACCCACTTCTTTCTCCACCCGCGCCAGCCTGCTGATGATTAACTGGTCATTTCGTTTTACAGTTTGTATCATATACTTTAAATAAAAAAAGCCCCACATGGTGGAGCTTTCGTTTAATAATATGTTTGGAATATTATGAATGCAGATGGACCACCCCCATCGCACGATGCGGCTTATGCTTGTAACAACAACAAATATGGGTGGTCATCTTATTCATAGTGTCCTGAAGCAAATATGGACGCTTTACATTAGTCCACCAAGCCTATGGGGTTTATTTCCTGATTGCGCAAGTGTATTTAACAAACTGATGACAGTTCAGAAGACGGGCATTGCGGATAGTGGCTGTAACTGGCCATTTTCACGCTTCCAGCCCATGGTATAAGATCCGTTGGTGATCAGCAGGTAAGTAACGGGGAGGGTGATTGAATACCTGAGCACCTGTTGCAATACATCTTCTGAAAGATTCACTTCCGGGGCCTTGCATTCCACCATCAGCCAGGGCTGGTGTTCGCGGTTATAAATCAGGATGTCAAATCTTTTACTCAGCTCACCCAGTTTGATTTCCTTTTCGATAGCCAGCAGTGATTCCGGGTATTTCAATACCTGTGCGAGGTAGGCCACAAAATTCTGGCGCACCCATTCCTCCGGGGTCAGGGTCACCCATTTTTTGCGGAACCGGTCGAAAACCTGTTCCCGGCCTTCTTCTTTCCTGATCCGGAACTCAGGCTCAGGGTATTGTACTGTCAGCATGCTTCAAAAGTAAATGATTAAATTGCAGCTATGAAGACCAAAGAAGAAATCGTCCAGAACTGGCTACCCCGCTATACGGGACAGTCCATTGAAAATTTCGGGGAGTACATCCTCCTCACCAATTTCAGCAATTATGTAACCATGTTTGCTGAATGGAATAAAGTGAAAGTCGTGGGTGAAGGACGCCCCATGCAGTGTGCCACTGCAAATAATATCACGATTATCAATTTCGGAATGGGCAGCCCGACCGCAGCTACTATTATGGACCTGCTTACGGCTATCTCCCCCAAAGCCGTGCTTTTCCTGGGGAAATGCGGTGGCCTGAAAAAACGCAATAAGCTGGGTGACCTGATACTGCCAATCGCGGCCATCAGGGGTGAGGGTACATCCAATGACTATTTCCCTGCAGAAGTGCCGGCATTGCCCGCATTCGCCCTGCAAAAAGCCGTTTCAACCACCATCCGTGAGTATGGGGTTGACTACTGGACCGGAACGGTGTACACCACCAACAGACGTGTTTGGGAACACGATGAACCATTTAAAGAATACCTGCAGAAAGTAAGGGCTTATGCCATTGATATGGAAACCGCAACGGTGTTCACTGTAGGTTTTTATAATAAGATCCCAACCGGCGCCCTGTTACTGGTAAGCGACCAGCCCATGGTTCCCGAAGGTGTGAAGACTGAAGAAAGCGACCGCGAAGTAACCACCAATTTTGTGGAAAGACATTTGAAAATAGGTATCGCTTCGCTCCAGGAACTGATCAACGACGGTCTCACGGTCCGTCACCTCCGTTTTTAAAACCAATTTTTATGCGGATAATCTATATAGCAGGTCTTTTGCTTTTGGCTGTTTCCGGCATGGCATTCCAATGTTCTAAACCCGTTGAAGAAGGTACAGTCTACACCGGCAAACTGGAAATAAAAGCCATTTGCATGAATTACACCTTAACGGTTGTTTCAGGCAATATAGATACAAGCAAAGTTGAAGGGAGCTGGACCGACCCAACAACTAATACCAGTTATGAAAATGCATTCGCGCTGGCCAATCCCTGTTCTTTTCCTGACAGCATACAGGCAGGACAGGAATTTAAATTTGTGATCACCAGTCCTGCAGCCGAACAGTGCGCCGTATGCCTGGCTTATTATCCCGTTCCATCCAAAAAACTCCATATCCGGGTGGTGAATCAATAATGCAGCCACTGCTCCGCATAGAAAATCTTTCCGTCAGTTTCCAGACTGAAGCCGGCAAAGTGCAGGCTTTGAAAAATATTTCCTTTACGGTAAACCGGGGTGAAGTAGTGGCTCTGGTAGGTGAATCCGGTTCAGGGAAATCTGTCACTTCATTATCCATACTGCAATTACTGCCCGCACCACCTGCCGAATATACAGCCGGTAAAATCTTGTTTTCTCCCGATGGCAATGAGCCCATCAGTTTACTGGAGCGCGACCGTTATGCCCTGCAGGATATCCGCGGCAACCAGATTGCCATGATCTTCCAGGAACCGATGACCTCCCTGAATCCGGTAATCACTTGCGGTAAACAGGTGAGTGAAGCGATCCTGCAGCATAAAAAAATCAGTCCTTCAGCAGCCAAAGCAAAAGCCATTGAATGGTTTGAAAAAGTAAAACTGCCCGATCCGGCAGGCATTTATAAAAGATACCCGCACCAGTTAAGCGGCGGGCAGAAACAAAGGGTGATGATTGCCATGGCCATGTGCTGTGAACCTTCCCTGTTAATTTGTGATGAGCCAACCACGGCGCTTGATGTGACTGTACAAAAAACCATCTTGCAACTGATCCGCGACCTGCAGCAGCAGACCGGTATGGGCGTGATTTTTATTACCCATGACCTGGGCGTAGTGGCTGAAGTGGCTGACCGGGCACTGGTCATGTACCGCGGTGAAGTTGTTGAGGAAAATATTACAACCAAACTATTTACTGATCCGCAGCATCCATATACAAAAGCGTTGCTGGCATGCCGCCCCGTGAATCACCCGAGGGGAAAACGGCTTCCGGTTGTCGGTGATTTCATGGATGATCCTATATTGAAACAGCAGGTCACAGCCATGAAATATCCTGCTGCCGTTGAAAACAACGGGGAACAAAAAATACTCTTATCAGTAAAAGACCTGGTTGTTGAATATCCAACCCGCCATAACTGGCTGGGAAAAACCACGCAATCATTCAGGGCGGTTGACCAGGTAAGCTTTGATGTAATCCGCGGAGAAACCTTAGGGCTGGTTGGTGAAAGTGGTTGTGGTAAAACGACCTTAGGGCGGACATTATTAAAACTGGTTGAGCCTACCAGCGGGAAAATCATATACAATGGCAGGGACCTGGCTGGCAGTGAAGGCGAACAGTTGCGGAATCTCAGGAAGGAAATCCAGATTGTTTTCCAGGACCCCTACTCCTCCCTGAATCCCCGGTTAACGGTGGGCTCGGCCATTGCTGAACCAATGAAAGTTCATGGAGTATTCCCATCTGCAAAAGCGCGGAAAGAAAAAGTAACCGAGCTGCTGGAAAAAGTAAACCTGAAAGCAGAACATTTCGACCGTTACCCGCATGAATTCAGCGGCGGCCAAAGACAACGTATTGTTATTGCCCGGGCGCTGGCATTGCAACCTTCATTTATCGTTTGTGATGAATCCGTTTCTGCGCTGGATGTCAGTGTACAGGCACAGGTGCTGAACCTGCTGAATGACCTGAAAAGGGAATTCGGGTTTACCGTGATTTTTATCTCACATGATTTATCAGTCGTCCGTTATATCAGCGACCGCATCCTGGTGATGAATAAAGGCCGTATGGAAGAATGCGGGCTGGCAGATGATGTGTACCTGAACCCGCAATCTGATTATACACGCAAACTGATTGCAGCTGTGCCCAAAGGCATCATGAAGACTTAATCAAAATGAAGCATTCTCCGGTAATTCACCTGTTCATCATCTTCATAAAAATTCTGGGCACTCTTCCTGCGTGAATAAAACAGTTTACGCATGGCTTCTGTCAGCTGTTCACCTACAGGTTTCTCATCGGTCAGTTTTGTATCGATGAATTTCGTGAAATTAAATTTACCTACAAGCTCATCCGGAGACATGCGAAGCATCCAGAATGGCAATTTTGCCGGCTGTTTTGCACTTTCAAATTCAAAAGCCGCCGGGTCTTCAGGAACAAGTCCCACAGATGCCAGTTTCCAGCTGGGATCCTCTTTTTGGTTCTTGTATTTGAAGAAATACATATACCCTTTCTTGCCTCCGTACTCAGCATAAAGCCTGTCAACAAATACAATGGAATCCGGACGATCATAGTCGGACATACTGATCAGCTTGCTTTTTCCCAGGTCCAGGTGATTGTTGTACAGGGAAGGGAATTTCTTCAGCTGTTCATTATCCTTTAATTCCTTATATAAAAGGTAACGGTAATCGTCCATCGCAGCGAAATAACTGATCAGGCTGTCAGGGAAAGCCAGGTTTTTCCGGATGTGGAGTGACATCACTTCAAACTTCAGTTTTTTATCTCCCGACTGCATCATCTGGTTGATGAGATTGCTCACGGCCGGGTTTGTTTCCTTAACCGGCATGAGAATCCGGGCGTATAATTCCAGTTCATCATTTCCTTCATCTTCATCCTCGTCTTCCGCATCTGCATGTTCTTCCGGATCATTTTTCAGGTCTTCTGCTTTTTCAATTGCTTTCTTTTTCTCTTCAATAATCTGTTTCTTCAGTTCCTGACGGGCTTCAAGTACAAAACGGGGAATGTAGGCCTGGTAGTCGGCAGTAGTGATCAGGTTGCTGTCGGCCATGTCAGACAAAAGTCCCATAATTGATTCCTTATAATCATCCAGGCTTACCAGCGGCAGCAGATCCTGCAGTATATTCCTTGTCAGCGCCAGTGAATCGCTGAGTTGATCCATAAAATTCCCATCACCATAATCAGCATTACTTCTGTAAATATTCCGGTAAATCGTAAAATCTGAATACCTGCCGGAGTATCCGCTGCCGCCCGATTCCAGTACAGGCGCATCCTGATTCAGGATATCTCGGAAGATGCCGTATGAGTAATTGGTTTTTTGTCCAAGCAAAGCACCCAGCACTACATATTGCAGCGTTACGGTATCACCCAGCTGGTAATAGGTTTGTTTCAGGTAATCGGAACTTTCCTTTGTTTTGATATCGCCGAATAAACCCAGTAATGCCTCTTTGTTTTCAAGGTATTTTTTCTCCTGCCAGCTCATGGAACTGACCAGTTTTTTCAGGATCGGCAGATCTGCTGAATCCACATCCAGTACACCAATTAAATTACGGGCTCTTTTCCGCAAGACAGAATCCCCGCTCAGGAAATCACTGGCAAACAGTTCCGTTTTTTTCTCAAACGGATTTTGCCCTTTCAGTGTATCGGCGGGTTTAAACTGATCAAAAAACATGGAAATGAACGGAGAAGGCGCCGATAAGGTATCTGATTCAGTTGTGAGGGTGAAACCCATGCCGTTTGTAAAAAATTTTTTCTCCCTGATTGTCCGGCTGCTGCCGCTGTCCGACTTCACAGTCTCCCATATCTTCATGCCTGATGGCCCTTCTGAATATACTTTTGAGCGGACAATCCAGGACGTGTCGTTATTGCCTGGCGAATACTCTACGCGGTCGAACCCCGAACTGTCTTTTGCATAATAGTATCTTGAGAAACGGAAAAATTTCACAAAGATTTTTTCGCCGGTACTGTCATTGCTGATTGTCTTATACCGGTATGCGCCTTCTTCTAACTGATCCGATTCACTGTTCTCATCTTCATCTCCAAAAGAGTACCGGGGGAAATCGAGTTTAATTTTCTTATCTTCTGGATACCAGGGTGTGCGGACGGAATAATAGAGCGCTGTATCACGCTGCATTTTTGCTTCACCGTACTGGTACGGTTTTATTTCAAACGACTGCATAAACCGTGTATGCTGTTCAGATTCCTTTTTGGAACGGGCTACCAGTGTATAATAGTGGGGACCCTGGATAATAAATTTCACAGTATAAAATCCGCCATTCTTATCCTTATAGCGGCAATCCAGCGCGGGATAACCTTTAAACTGTGTTTGTTTACGTGAAAGGCGGCTGGACATATATTCACTTGCTATAAAACTTTCGTCCATTAAGCCAAGGTCAAAACTGTCTTCCTCTGCAAACTGATAATTGTGAATATCCGTTTTAATGACCCGGTACTGGTTATCGTTGGCTTTATCAGCCGCATCATATAACCAGCTTCCGTCGTTCCCGGTGTAAGGCTCATGCGGGAGTTCAACCTGGAATCCCCCGCCCGGCGGAGAGAATTTTTTCCAGCTGCCGGCTGATTCAGCGCCGGGTTTATATTCTTTCAATTGAATGCTGCTGAAAAACCTTTTTCTGGCTCCGTACCGCTTTTGGCATAATCACCATTGCCGCTCATTTTGAAAAACAGGATTTCAAAAGGAGTTACAAAAATCTGGTAACGCTGAACATCCCCGCGGCGGGTGCGGTTCATGATATCAAACCCTTTGTACCCGTTTTTGGTGATGGCTGTTTTTGAAAGGATCTTACCCGGTACGTTTTCATACAACAGGCTGTCAATTTTGAATAGTACTTTTTGCTCATCATGTGAAAACAGCCAGGCGTTTGTCATTAGTCGGCTCACCACATAGTAACTGCCGTTGGCCATATCGGCATATTGCCACTGATCCATCGACTGACCATCGTTGTTTTTATACAATTTGCCAGGCACATCCACTTTAAAGAACCCGTCATCAGCTGATTCAGTGTGAAAATTAACCGGCACACGGATTTTGTCAACGATTTCTTTATCGCGGCTGTCGCGTTCCCCCATTTTAACCGGGCGTAATGTATACCCTTTGCGGCGCAGCATTTCAATCACACCCCGGTTACCGGGCAGGTGGGCGGCACCTACACCTACAAACAGGTTTGACCCGCTGCGGATAATAGAATCAATAGAGTTTGCCTGGATTTCATTCCGTTTGTAAAGAAATTTTTCATCAAACGCGGCTGACTCGCTGTTGTATTTGTTGATCGAATCGAGCAGGTCTAAATTCCCGTTGCGGTAAGCCTCCTGTAATTTCTCCCCGGAATAATCTTCGGATCCTTCATAGCTTTTTTCTTTTTTGTTTTTATCACGGGCTCCGTCGCGGTAGGCTTCCGACATCAGTTTCATACTCTCCCCGTAATTCTCCACCCCTGTTACTTTTTTACCCCACTTGCGTCCGCACTGGTAGATATACATATCGAGGTAAGTATCTTCCTCAAAATCGGCTGATCCGTTACCATAAGTCCGGTACAACAGGTTATTGATGGTGGAAGGATTGCTGTAAAGGGCTTTTTCTATTTTGTTCTCGTATGGGAAAAATTTAAGGGTGTTGATGCTCAGGTAATCGCTGGGCGTATTTCCCATGCCGGGTATAAGTGGACTATACCCGTTCCCGAATTCATATTTATTCATATCCTCCTGCCAGGTTTCCGGGTTTGTTTCAAGGGCAACAACACCGGCACTGCGAATGGCGATGTAAAATGAAT
This sequence comes from Chitinophagaceae bacterium, assembly GCA_016720825.1. GTDB lineage: Bacteria > Bacteroidota > Bacteroidia > Chitinophagales > Chitinophagaceae > JJ008. Next base: position 191,991 of record JADKJV010000027.1, read on the forward strand.
CGGGCAGGTGGAAAGCCATTTTGCTGCTTACGTGCATCGTTCCGATGAGGTAAGACGGTTTTTGGAGGCCTTTACCGGTGATTTCCCAGAGCAGGCTCTGGTATTTTTTTTCCTTGATCTTCACCTGGGCGGATACGGAAAAAACAGCAAAAAAAAGGGTCAGGAAGAGGATAAAACGTTTCATACAGATGGCTGGTTAAAAGACAAGTAACAAATGTAAGATGCAGGCTTCCAATAAAAAGCATAAAATTGGGGGTCCGGAAGTGTATTTAACGGTTGATTCAGGAGATTAGTCTTTCCCGGCCCCCAAAAAATACCGGGGACCGTGACCCTAAAAACCGTACCTTTGCACGCTGAAAAAGCACTAGTTATTGACCAAACCCGGCGCCGTAAGGCCGGTCTTGGGATTACCCCTTTTCCACCCAGGTTTGTGTCATGAGGCCATACTAAACCCCATAAACTCATGAAACTTTCGCAATTTCGATTTGATCTGCCCCTGAACCTGATTGCCCAGACACCAACCAAGCGCAGGGAAGACTCGCGCATGATGGTTGTCCACAGGCATACAGGTGAAATTGAAAACAAGCACTTCCGTGATATCATGGATTATTTTGACGACAAAGATGCCTTTGTTGTTAACAACACCAAGGTTTTCCCGGCCCGTATGTATGGCCGCAAAGAGAAAACCGGTGCCAAAATTGAAGTTTTCCTCCTCCGTGAACTGAACAAGCCAAACCGTCTCTGGGATGTGATCGTGGATCCAGCCCGTAAAATCCGTGTAGGCAACAAACTGTATTTCGGCGAACAGGAAGACCTGGTAGCTGAAGTGATTGATAATACAACCAGCCGCGGCCGTACGATCCGTTTCCTGTGGGAAGGATCTGAAGAGGATTTCCGTGCGCAACTGGAGAAACTGGGTGAAACACCTTTACCCAAATACATCAAAAGGAAACCCGACGAAGAGGATAAAGAAAGATATCAGACAGTGTATGCCAAGCATGAAGGTGCTGTGGCTGCTCCTACTGCCGGTCTGCATTTCAGCCGCGAACTGATCAAACGCCTGGAGATTAAAGGCATTCGTTTTGCTGAAGTAACGCTGCACACCGGTCTCGGCACTTTCCGCCCTATCGAAGTGGAAGATCTCAGCAAGCATAAAATGGATGCTGAATATTACCGCATTGATGAAAATGCCTGCAAAATTGTAAACCGCGCCAAAGAATACGGTCACAGGATCTGTTCAATCGGTACAACAACCATGCGTGCGCTTGAATCATCATTCACCGCCCAGAAACTGCTGAAACCTTCTGAAGGCTGGACGAATATGTTCATTCACCCGCCTTACGAATTCAACATTGCAGATTCACTGGTAACCAATTTCCACCTGCCTAAAACCAGCCTGCTGATCATGACCTGCGCATTTGCCGGTTATGAACTGGCGATGGAAGCTTATAAAAAAGCGATAAAGGATAAGTATAGGTTTTTTAGTTATGGGGATGCGTTGTTGATTATCTAAATAAAAATCTATTGAGGATATCAGAGCCGTTCGAAAGAGCGGCTTTTTTTTAGAGTTAGAGGTTGGACGTTGGATGTTGGATGTTATTTCCGAAAGGACGAATATTACGACAGTTCAGAAAGGCATGTATTAAGTGATCTATCTCAACGCAAAGAATTTTGCTTCTGTAAGAACCTCCAACTTCCAACCTCCAACATCCAACCTACATCACCTCCAACTAAACCTTTAACTATTCCAAACCAGCAGACGCCTATTCCCTCTCCGGTGTATACTCCAACGGCAACCCATTCGCCATCTTCTCACTCCACCCCCAATATCCGCCGGTAAAGAAAGCGCGGGGATCTGCATAGTTGCCGGAAGGATCAATGGTGTACATCTTATCACCGAGGGCGGTTACAAAAGAGAGGCGGTAGTTGCCGGCGGACATATTCGGGTTCAACCTGGCAAAACCTGGTTCTTCTTTTTGCCGGCGGTAAATGACCTGGATATCATCCCTGAGGAGGATCGTAATCTGACCGGTTTCCTTTTTAACCCGCAGGCTGTCGGCCGCAAGAAGTGCTGTGCCTGTAGTATTCAGTATGTTTGGCTGGCGGAGTACTGACTGGTAATAATTCACTGAATCCTTCGGAAGGTTTTTATTAGCTGCCGGATTAAATTCAACAACCAGTTGCCCGTTTATTTCACGGCGGTTATAAGGCTGGTAGATACCCATAACGCGGCGCTTCTCTGTGTTATCCCGGTGGTATAAATAACGGGTTTCAAATCCCTCTTCCTGCAACCGGTTTTGATAGATACCGCGCATAAAATGCATCACAGAGCCTTCGTAGGCTTTTTTGCGGCTCTTTTCCCAACGTTCAATCAGCTTCTCTTTCCCAGCCATTTCCTCAAATAATGAATAGCCGAGGAAAACCACTGAGCCATTTTCAAAGTCTGCCTCAAAATCTTCCAGCTGGTAATGGATAATATATCCCAATGCACTGTTTTCTATATCGATGGGCTTATCGGAATAAGCCACCAGCCGCCTTGACTTTTTATAGAACCGAAAATGAATATCATCCGTGTTATTAATGCGGCATTGGCTCGCATTTGCTGTAGTGCCAATAAAATTATCTATGAAAATTTTACCCCATTCTGCCCAGGTTCCTTCCTCCAGAAGGTTCAACTGTTACATTCTCAAGTTCCTTTACTTTTATTTTCATTACCACCTGCAGCGTCATTGGCAGCAGATTCTCACTAACGGTGTAGACTCTTGTTTCGTAACCTACAGCTGAAATCACCAGGTCGTGTTTTCCGGATGGGAAATCACTGAGCCTGAAGCTGCCATCTGCCGCACTGCTTGTACCACGAACTGTATTGGAGATAAACACACTGCATCCGGCTATAGGCTGGCCGGTTTCATTGCTGATTTTACCGCTCACTACCTGCTGGGCAGCGGCTTGCAAGGCACACAGGCATAAAAATAAAATTGCCGGCATGAATTTCATACCGGCAATTTAAATACTTATTAAGAGAATCGATTACTTGAATTTAAAATTCAGACTTACAATATTCGCATTCATACCCGTTGTTTTGGTATAATGCCCGTATCTCAATTCAAGCATATTGATGTGTTTGTTTCCGAATACACCTTTGGGCGGTGACATCCTGAAGCCGGCACCATAGAAATTACTGTTGAACTTGGAAAGATCATAGTTGCTGGTATAGAATTGCTCAGAGGCCAGGTGTGCCTGGTAAGGCGCAAAATAATCCACAGCTGATTGCGTGTAATACCGGTAAAACGGTGTTACGGAGAAGAACGGCGTGAATTTAATGGCTGTCTCCAGTTGCACCGTGTGTGCAGTAATGCCCCAGTCATCATGGTAATACCGGTAGAAGCTGCGCAGCACTACTTTATCCCCGATGAAATAGTTGGCCCTGATTCCAATGGGAATTTTTGTACGGGTATCCGGTAATGCCTCCACTTTTGGCAGTGTACCGGTTGTGAAATATACACGGTGGAAAGGAAGTCCGAGATAACCCTGCTGGTGAATGTACTCAGCAATCAAACTCAGTTGCAGGCGCTGGTTCACAATCTGTGAATATGACAATGATCCGCTGTATGAATTCCTGGCGGTGCTGGCATAATGGTTTTCACCTTCCCCATCTCCCTGCTGTTGTTGCTGCGGCGTTCTGAGTTCAAAAGGATAAATCAGGCTTACCTGATCCATATACGCCTGGACTTTAGCCGTAAACTCTCCGTTCCTGTTTTTAGTTTTTTGAGAGAAGCTCAGGTTAAACCCGATTGACTGGTAATCGTATTCACTGGAGAAAGAAGCCCCGGCACCGATGGTCCTGCCTTTTGCAGCATTCTCAGCACTCCAGTTCAGGGAAGGGAATAACCTGGAATCGGCATGAGAGGCAGAAGAGACCGTATTGGGGTTTACTTTATCTGAAGAGGCAGAAGTATAATGGTCGAAACCCAGTTCGAGATCGAAACTGTGTTTGATATCATTCTTACCATACTTCACAAATTTTACATCGATGGCATTGGAGAGATCGGTGAGTTTTTCAGTACCTACCCCGCCGGTTACAGCCGAATTATTGCCATCCTGGTGGTAATAACTGGATACAAGGTTCGCTTCCTCAAAAGTCAGTTTACGGCTTTTATAAGCCGCGCTGTCTTTTGGTGTGGTTTGGGCAAAAGCCCCGAATAACATGAGAAACATACCTGCAACAGAGAGACAAAAACGTTTCATAGCAATGATTTAGTAATGAGAATTGGTTTAGTTACAGCCGCAGCCGCCGCCGGTTTTACCGCCATTAGCGCCGGAAGCCCCCTCGCGGTAGGTTTGAAAACTCATTTCAGTTTTCTCCACTTTGCGGGCACTCAGTGTCATTTCTGAATCATTGATTTTGTTTTTTTCTGATACTCCTTCACTGTCGTGCAGGAGCTCATCAGCACCATGGAGGCTATCGCCGCCAGGGCCAGTCGTTCAGGCATTTTCTTTTTTCGGGTCATGTTGGTGCAATTTTATATTGTGTGATTTATGGATCTTATCCTGGTCGTCAACGATGATACAAGCCAGTCCCCTGATTTGGTTGACCATATCCAGCCCAACTTTCACGCCCATAATCATTACGGGCGTAGCCATGGCATCGGCAATCTCGGCATTTGGGCTGAGAATCGTTACACTTTTAATTCCGGTTACTGGTAAGCCGGTTTTTGGATCAATTGTGTGGGAGTATCTTTTCCCGTCAATGGTAATGAATTTTTCGTAATTCCCGGAAGTTGCGATGGCAGTATTTGTGATAGATAGCCAGGAAAAAGGATTTCTGGCCGCATTGGGGTCAGCAATCCCGATGGTCCAGTCTTCGCCATTGGGCTGTTTGCCCCAGGCCGTGAGGTCACCGGCTGCATTTACGATTCCACTCTGCACCCCGGCCGCCTGCATGATTATTTTCGCCCTTTCTGCTGCATAACCCTTTCCGATACCACCGAAACCGATCCGCATGCCGGCATCTTTCAGGAAGATGGTACAATGCTTATCATCCATGATCACATTCCGGTAGTTGATCAGGTGCACCATCTTACGGGCTGTTTCGGGATCCGGGAGTTTGGTCATGGTCTGATCAAAATTCCACAGCTTCTTATCAACAGATCCATAAGTAATATCAAAAGCGCCCTGTGTTACTTCAGAAATTTTTTTGGAACGTTGTACCAAATCAAACATTTCCCGGTCCACCACTACCGGTGCTATTCCTGCATTTCGGTTAACGAGGTTTGTCTGGCTTTCTTCATTGAATGTTGTCAGTAATTTTTCAATCCGCCTGATTTCTTCCACGCCTTCATCAATCCTGGCCATAGCCCATGATTCGTCGGATGCTACAACTGTTAACTCAAAACGGTTGCCCATCAGTTTCAGGACTTTCCTGTAAGAGGCTGGTATGGTCACCTTTTCATCAGTGACCGGCATCCACTATAGATTTGATTTGTGCGGTAAATGCGGCAGGGGTTTCATTGGGATAACCTTCCCAGGCTTTTACCACCTTACCTTCTTCATTCAGTAAAACGGTATAGGGGAAGTTGCCCTGGGGATTGTATTTATCAGCCAGCTTATCATTTTTAGCCTGCTGTTCTTTGGTGAGCTGGTTTTTTTTGAGACGGGGGAAATCGGCGTTCACCAGGACCAGCCGCTGGTCAGCAAAAGTTTTAAACTCATCGCTGCCGAAAATTTCTTTATGGAGCCTGATACAGGGACCACACCAGTCGGATCCCGAAAAATTCAGGAGAATATATTTGTGTTCGTCTTTGGCTTGCTTTTTTGCTTCCTCCATATCGGTTCCCCAATTGGTGAGGGAAGCAAGAAACAGTGTGGTGAAAAGAATGGAAAATAGTTTCATGGTGTGGTGATATGTTCCAAATGTAACAAGATACGTGCAGTTTTTCCCCGACACATCCCCATTTAACAATTGGTTTGGCAGATATTAACTTCTTTTTGCCATTGACCTTTACCACAACCCTTCCGGCATGATCCGGATCATTCAAGACCGAACATGCCTTTGTTCAATTGCTGCAGTATTTGGGTTTTGTAACTGGCAGGCACCAGCAGGGATATGTTATGGGGGCTGCCGCCGTATGACACCATGCGAACCGGGATGTTCATGATTGAACCAAAGAGTTTCTTCACCATATCTTCTGTACGGGAGATTTCATTACCCACCACTGAAATGATCACCTGGCTTTCGTCCACTTCAATGGTACCGAAGGGTTCAAGTTCACGGAGTATTTCTTTCAGGTAAACAGAATTATCGATGGTAAGTGATACCGCCACTTCAGATGTTGTGATCATATCAATCGGGGTACGGTATTTTTCAAACACTTCAAAAATCTTCCGGAGGAAACCATACGCCAGTAGCATCCGGCTGCTTTTGATGCGGATAGCAATGATATTATCTTTTGCGGCCACGGCTTTCACACCCACACTGCCGGCTTCCTGCACAATCAATGTGCCTTTAGCCTCAGGCTGCATCGTGTTGAGCAGCTTAACGGGAATATTATATTGCTGGGCAGGCCAGATAGAAGCCGGGTGCAGGATTTTAGCCCCGAAGTAAGCCAGCTCGGCGGCTTCTTCAAAACTCATTTGTTCTACGGGAACGGTCTTCTTCACGACACGGGGATCGTTGTTATGCATGCCGTCAATATCGGTCCAGATTTCACAGACAGTCGCCTGGATGGCTGCTGCAATCAGTGAAGCAGAATAATCACTGCCTCCCCTTTTCAGGTTATCCACTTCGCCGCGGCTGTTCCGGCAGATATAGCCCTGTGTTACATACACTCTTTTGCCGGGATGGTGAGCAATCAGTTGCCCCAGTTTGATTTTGATACTGCCAATCTGTGGTTCGTCATTCGCATCAATGGTCATAAATTCCAGTGCAGGGAGCAAGGCATGTTCAATTCCTTTTTCTTCCAGGTAAGTACAGAACAATTTGGTGGAAAGCAATTCCCCCTGTGCGAGGATGTCTTTACTCAATGCTTCACTGAAAGATATCTTCAGGATGATATGCAGGAACTCAAAATGTTCGCCAAGTATAGCACGGGCTTTGGCCAGTGTGGCGGGTTCTTTAAGGAGGTCGTTTACAAAAGAATGGTAATGGGCCTCCAGTTTTTCAATAGACTGTTTGGCAGTGGCCCGGTCACCACGGGCTATCTGCTCACCTATTTCCACCAGTGCATTGGTGGTGCCGGATAATGCGGATAAAACAACTATGACAGGCTCAGTTTCTTTACTGACAAGTCCAGCAATATGGTGCATTCTCTCAGGCTTACCGACACTGGTGCCTCCAAACTTCATTACTTTCATATAAACTTTTTGATCTTTGGGATATAAAAAAAGGCAAGCCCGGCAAAGGTACGATCTGCAGATATTTTATTTCAACGTTTTTTCAGATGAACCGGAAGTCATTTTTCAGAGATGGATGTACCTTAAAATTGTTTTGTAGCCCCCGGTTTGCCTGATAATTACCGGCAGCCCGGCTGCATTGTATGTGTAATTCAAATCAGCTGATCCTGAGTTATCCTGTACATGAATAAGATTATTCAGCGTGCTGGTTGAAAATGAATTAAAAGAGTTATCTGCGAAATATACTAACCCCGGAACCGGAAATGGGATAATGAATTTACTGAGGGGGTTTATATGTGAATCATAGTTAAAACTCCGGTTTTTTATAAACCAGCTGTTTAGACCACGGATCCATGTTGAGTCGGTTTCTGAAATTAAATTACCGCCTGACCAGTTTACATGCCCATAAGCCGTATCAATTGACAGGCTATGGGTTGTGTTAGTATACGTTTTTGTCCGGATCCGGTAACTGGCACTGGTTACTTTATTCAATTCATACACTTTATAATCCAAGCCATTTGGTATGGAATCCCTGCTAACAAATCCTTCGCTGTAGGTGAAGAAAAGAGTGTCATAACTTATTTGTAACGGACTATAATTAGTGTATTTCCGGTCAAGCTTATAAGGCAATACTTCTGAACCATTGTAAGAATACGTGTATTCTTCCAGCGCGGAATGACTGGCAGGATAGCTCACTCCATTGTCAACAATTTCGTTCACGAGCAACTGTATTCTTTTTTGCGCATCAAATACAAATTTGGTTATATAAGCAGTATCAAGACCGGTTGTATAATTTGTATCCAGTGAAATTATTTGTGAAGGGTAAGTACTGTCAATAACCGGAGGGATTACAGGATCTCCATCGTTTTCCTTTTGACAGGAAACCATTGTAACAGTAATCATCCCTGTCACGAAAATGATTTTGAAATAATTCATGCTATCTAAATTAAATAAATTCATTTTTTATTCCAAATCATTCCACACTCCGGAACCGCTGACAGGCGACAAAAAATAATTGTTCTGTGAGGGCTGATAACGAGGTCGTTGCCAAATATTATAGTTACCCGGACAAACATTTTTATCATAAGCCACTGTGCCGGCTTTTATTATCGGGTACTTGCTAGCATAAAAATGACAGGTACTATCTCCATTAATTTAGCCTGTTACCCCGGAAACAGACATGATAGGAAAAATGCTGTTGCCTGCATACACATGTGATCAATGTTGGCAACACCAACATAGAGTGTTCTATTATCAAAACTGGTAAATTTTGGCTGTGTCTTTCTTTTCCGGGTGTTGTAAGCATATTCAGCTATCTGCAGGTTATCCAATCCGGAGTTGCAAGTTATTTCCGGCTCAATAATTTATATGGGTAATTTAGTATCATTGGCTGTGCGGCTAATACCATCACCCCAATTTGTCAGGTTTTCTATAAAAATGAAATAGAAAATTTTTCGGCCAATGCTTCTAAATCATTTACAACAGCATCCAGAATGGGTACCCCATTTTTAAAGCGTAGAATTTCAAATTCCCTTTCCGGGTCACCGGGCACCAGAACTTTTTCTTCACCGCTTACGGTCTTTGCATTCCGGAATCCCTGTATCCAGTGATCCATACTTTGCTTAAAATCTGTTGCAGGCCGAAAGGCATCAATACGCATCGCACCGAAAAAATGGCCAATGCCTTTTCCTGGTTGTTGGGCCGGCATTGGAACATAGGCAGGAAATGGCGGGACCCACGGTGCATAATTAGCCCCGCTGAGCAGTGCAGAAAAAATATCCACTACAGCACCCAGCGCATATCCTTTGTGGCTGCCATGTTCCCTGTCACCACCAAGTGGTAACAATGCACCGCCTTTCTTCAAAATATTTGCATCATGGCTGGGATTACCTTCTTTATCCTGCACCCAGCCGGTTGGTGTATCCAGATTTTTGCGTTGCAGTATTTCCAGTTTCCCGTTAGCGGCTGTTGTTGTAGCAAGGTCGGCAACAAAGGGAGGTTCTGTACCCGCAGGTGCAGCTACGCAAATGGGATTTGTGCCGAGCATTTTATCGATAGAAAATGTGGGCGCAACCAGCGGGCTGGCGTTAGTCATGGCGATGCCAATCATATCATGTTCCAGCGCCATCATGGCATGATGGGCAGCTATCCCAAAATGATTGCTGTGCTGCACGCTTACCCATCCGGTACCAACGGCTTTTGCTTTTTCAATGGCGATTTGCATGGCAAAAGGTGCAATAACCAGTCCGAGGCCGCTGTCACCATCCACCACTGCGGTTGAGGGTGTTTCGTGGATAATCCGGATGTTGGGTGTTGCATTTACGCGTTTCACTTCCCACAAGCGCACGTAACCGCTTAACCGGGCTACACCGTGAGAGTCAATGCCGCGCAGGTCGGCCGATAGTAATGCCCGTGAAGCGGTCTTAGCCTGTTCAGGCGGGCAGCCGATTTTTTCAAAAACATTGCGGGTGAATTCGAGTAATTGGTTGTAGGGGAAGATTTTTTCAGCCATGTGCAAATATAAGTGAGGATTGGGGACAGGGGGCAGGTGGCAGAATGCAGGGCGCAGGAGGCAGGAGACAGGGAGCAGGAAGCAGGGGACCTGTGCAGGTAGCAGGGAACCAGCGAATTAAGGGCTGCCAGCTTTCAGAAGGTTGGAAGCTCTAAGAATAACGAATTCGCTGGAAATAACAATGAGGAAAAAACTTCAGGAGAAAGTTTTTTCCTCATTGTCAATTTATTTAATTCCACTACATCATTTTCATAGCCACAGGATTCCATCGTATCAGTTTCCCGCTGAAAAAACTTTCGTTGCAAGCCAGACACGGTGCAGCTGCACGGAAACCAAAATGGGCATCTTCCACCACAGGTTTTTTATCACGCACCGCATCAAAAAAATGTTTGAAATGATCAAGCCGGTCATCATAACCATCCGGGGCTTCATACCGGATAGCTGTCAGGTCGGGCGGAGGATTTGCAGATTCGGGGTATTTTTTTAGATATGCCGATTTAATGGACTGCTGCATAGCAAGAGGATAAGTGTCTAATGCATCCCATCCACCTATATTGGGGAAAGTTGAGAATTTATTCCGGTAAAGGGTAAAATCATTCCAGCCGAAATCAATCATCCCTTCCGTGCCATAAAACCGGACCTTACCACTCTCCACTTTTTCAGCACCGCTTGCAAGATTCACTTTGAGTAAAACCTGGAATGAAGGATGTTCTGTGCATGATTTGTATTCCATCACAGCTGTCATTACATCAGGTACATTCCGACCGTCTTTCCAATACCCAAGATCACCAGTTGCGAAAATCCGGGACGGGCCCTTTGAATCAGTCAGGAAATGTATGCCGGATAAAAGATGTACAAATAAATCCCCGGCCACACCAGTGCCGTACTCCCTGTAATTTCTCCACCAGAAAAAACGCCTGGCATCAAAAGGCGTATGTGCATTTGCTTTAAGGTATTTCTTCCAGTCAATGGTTTCTTCACTGGCATCAAGCGGCATAGTATATTGCCAGGCTCCTAATGCAGTATGCCTGTCGAAAGAAGCTTCAATGCAATTCAATTGCCCGATTTCTCCCGCTTTATACAACCGTTTTGCTTCAGCGTAGGCAATACTGCTTACCCGCTGGCTGCCAACTTGCAGGATTGCACCTGTTTGTTGCTGTGTTTGGATAACAGCCATCCCCTGCTCCAGTTTATGCACGACGGGCTTTTCGCAATACACGGCTTTTTTTGATTTCATGGCATCAATAGAAATAACATCATGCCATTGGTCGCTGGTGCAGATTACAACCGCATCAACATCCTTACGTTGTAAAATATCCCGGTAATCCTGCGTGGTATATAAACCGGCACCGTATACCTCCTTTGCACGCTCCAGCCGGCCTTTATATAAATCACAAACCGCTACAAGCTGCACACCGGGTACCTGTAACAACGTCTGCGCATTGCGGCTTCCCATTATCCCAAAACCAATAATAGCGACGCGTATGTCCGGGGATGATGAAAATTCTTTGGTGTACAGGATCTGCCGCGTTTCAATCTTGTTGCTGTTCGCCGCTGCCCAGCCAGCCAGCGGCGCAGAAATGGTTGCGGCACCTAATTGTCTGATAAATTTTCTCCGGCTTCCCATTAGTAATGATTAATGATAAACAGCATTGAATAAACTGTCACAATATTTTTTATTGCCGCGCATATCCTGCATATTATTCCAGTCATTGGCTTCATACTCCATCGTGATCACACCTGTAAAACCCTGACGCTTTAATTCAGCCACTACAGCAGGCAGATTACAAACTCCTTTTCCAAACACTACATCAACTGCCTCCACTTTATCAAATGCTTCTATATCCTTAAAATGCATCCCCCAGAGTTTTCCCTGCATTTTTTTCAATCCGTCAACTACATTGGCACCATTGCGTGCCCAGTGCCCGATATCCGGCCAGGCTCCAATCATGGCCCTCCCTTTCATGGCCTTGACAGCTGAATCCGGATGCCAGTAATGACTCTCCGGCCTCGGATGCGAATGAAGCGCCACTTTGATTTTATATTTTAATCCAAGACTGTTAAATAAATCAAGATCACCCGGCTCAGGTTCTGCCGTCATAAAAGGTATCTGCATATCCCTGCAGAATTTAAAATACTGCTCCAGGTTTTCCCGGGTGTAATAGTATTTGTCCACCACACCCAGGGCAATCACTTTAGTTTTTTTATACTTCAGGTAATCTTTCAATTTAGCCCTGGCATCTGCATCCAGTGTATAGGTGAAAGCTCCGGGGATACCACCACCCACAGCCTGGCCAGGATATACTTCCAGGTATTTTATACCCAGACTATCTGCTTTATCAATTGATTCAAGAAATGACCAGTGATGGAACGTACAGGTTTGCACTGCAAACAACGGCTTTTTCACAGGTGGCCTCACATTAAATGAAAGAACAACCAAACATGTAATTACTAAAGCAAGAGTTCTTTTCATCTTTTATCAATTAAAGTAACAGGTGATTCAAATACCTGCGGGAAATATATCTGTACCAGCCGGGCAAAATCCGCGCGCGAAATTTTTTCATCAGGCAGATATTCACGGCCAAAAGTTCTTTTCCAGGAATCCTGCATCAGTTTTGTCAGCGCATCCGGCCCTGTATTTTTCTTTAACTGTATCCGCTTTGACGCCAAAGAAAAAAAAGGCTCCAGCTCCCTGCAGTTAATCTTCCTTTTATCATTGGTAATTATTGAAAGAGGTGGCCTTGACCCCTTATCGGGTATCGCATACTTGAACCGGAGCAGGTCATCACCAGTTACCATGCTGTCCGGATAAAAATACATCTTGTTAGCCCAGCCCATGGGCATCCCGCTCCCTTTTAAAATACCACACAGGCCTGCTTGTTGTATGGCTGTCCAGTCAGGATTCAGCACCGGCACATCTGTGAAGGGCATCAGGTAACAATGTGCTTCCAGTAATGTTTGCTGCAATGTTCTTACCGGCAGGTTCCGTGGTGCTGTATTGTATTTTACAGATAACGCAGCCAGTGCACCGGTTGCCTGGCCGGTTGCCAGAACAACAGGTTGCAACCGCGTTGTGCCATTTACGAGATTGGTAACTGAAATCCCTTTTTCACATACCAGCAAACCATCCATTTTCTCAGGTATTATTACACCCATGGGTATATTATATGCCGGGATGGGTGGGAATTTTATATCCGGCACTTTCCCCGGGTATTGGGCATGATGATGATCCACCGGGTAATCGCCACAGGAAATTCCGGTTTTATATAAATCATCCCGATATGGATCTTTAATATGATCCAGGTTCATCCGCACCACACCATGCATCCGGCGGGCTTCCCGGTTATATGGAATAAAAGCCAGCCCATTATCCAGTTCGTCTTCTGCCAGTCCAAAATTTTTCATCTTAAGCGCTGTCTGGATAAAATAGATAAAACCCAGTGTATGCAATTTTGCCTTTCGGAAAGCTGCGTTCCTGTCTGCCGAATCTGATTCAACTACATTCAGGTAAATATCGTTTCCATGTGCCGGCCAGTTAAGCATATATTTCCGGAACTGTTGTCCGGGCGTCAGCGGAAGCCTGCCATACCGGAGCATTTTTGTCACATCTCCATCCCAGGAAACCTTATCACAAGGTGCATTTAAACAGGAACAGAAATATAATGATGGATTATAGCCCTCCGGCCGGGGAATGGTATGATCTGATTTTTCATCATACTCTTTCAGTACTGCTGCCCATGTAAGATCCTGGATGATATTATTTTTTTCCCTGGCTTCCGTTTCACCTGAAATGGCCGGGTCATCCATTCCCAGATCGTATGGTACATGGGCCATAGCCATAACATCACCTGTTTCTGTGGCATCAATAACAATTTTCGATTGGATGTTAATTTTAGTGTATTGCAGGTTATCGATAAATACGGCACCGGTTAACCGCTGGTTTTTCCCAGTTACGGTATACAGGTTATATCCATAATAAACACGGAGATTTTTCTCCCGTGATGCCATGGCTTTAAAAATACTGTCGCCGACATGTGGCTCAAAACAGGTATTACTTACCCAGCCGGTATTCAGTTTCGTGTTATTGTAGTGTTTATATAATAGTTGCCGGAACTCATTCCAGATACCTCCGTCAAGATATTCGTTTCCATCTGTGCAACTTACTCCTGCAGCGGTAAGCATACCACCGAGTATATCACCGGATTCGACAAGAACAGTTTTAGCGCCGAGTCTGGCAGATTGTATAGCTGCAGCAGTTCCGCCTGTGCCGCCGCCAATAACGAGCACATCACAGTTCTCCACACTGTAATGCTGGGCTTTAGAGACCACACATATAATTAATAATGGAAGGACCAGCAAGCGTTTCATGCAGTTAATTTACTATAAACCAACCGTAAAAAACAAATGCCCCCTCGCGGGAGCATTTGACAGATTTGTTGTTGCATTAAAAAGGAAGATCATCAATCGGCTCTGTAACATCCCCGGCTGTGGGAATATTGCTGTTACTTATTGCCGCTGCACCGGGCTGGGAATAAGATCCGCCAACAGACCCGCCAGAATCACCACGTCCGCCTAATAATTGTACTTCACGTACCCGAAGTGATAAGGATGAACCGGGAGTACCGTCATTACGCTGGAAAGAACGGGCTTCGGGCTGGCCTTCAGCATATACCTGCTTTCCTTTAGTGAGGTACTGCGCGATACCGGTCTTATCAGTCCAGTATGCACAATCCACCCAGGTTGTTTTCTCCTGCTGGTTACCCTGGCTGTCACGGTATTTTTCCGTGTGGGCCACAGTGAAATTGATAACATTCTTTCCGTTAACGGTGTTCACCACGCAATCTTTTCCAAGATTTCCGATGACTTGCATTTTAATCATAGTGCTCAAATTTTAGTTTACGTAATAAAAAAACGAAGGGGAAAGATAAGGATATTTCCGGACTGAATACTAAACTCTTTAGCCATGTGGATAAAAAAAGAGGGCCGGTAGATTAACCGGCCCGGAAACCGAACCATGCGCCAAGGAAATTCCTGTATTATCAGGAAGCCACTGTTTATGATGTAAACTTCGCTAAGAAATATGTTCCCTGTAGTTAACCGGCGGTTAATCACTCGTTAATGATTCGTTTCAGGTACAGCGAAACGATAACCAACTCCGTGAATAGTTTCAAGCATAACAGAAGTATCAGCACGAAGGTATTTACGCACTTTACTCATAAATACATCCATGCTCCTGCCAAGGAAATAATCATCTTTTCCCCATACCTCAGTCAGGATTTCTTCCCGTTTGAGAATCCGGTTAGGGTGTAAGCATAAAAAACGGAGGAGGTCTGCTTCTTTCTGCTTGAGATTAAATACACCTTCCGGTGTATTCAGTTTTAATTCTGTGTAAGAGAATTGCATATCTCCCAGTTTGAATTCCTGCACCACGTCGCTGAACATTTTTTTAGTACGGCGCAGGAACACCTGAAGTTTCATGAGCAGTTCTTTCATATTGAAAGGCTTCACGATAAAATCATCAGCGCCACGCTGGTATCCCTCTGTCTTATCTTCAATTCTGGATTTGGTGCTGATAAAAAGTATGGGCATCACATCCGACTGCTGCCTGATTTTTTTGGCAACTGCATAACCATCTTTAACCGGCATCATGATATCCAGGAGGCAGATATCAAACTTCGATTTATCAAAAACATCAATCGCCTGCTGTCCGTCGCGGCACACCGTAACAGCATAGCCTTCTTCCTCAAGTGCATCCTTCATCAGGTCACTCAGGTATTCATCATCTTCTGCCAGCAGTATATTTGCTTTAATTTCCATTTAGCTTAGATTGTTTCCGGGTAATTCAATCCTGAATTCAGTCCCAATCTTTGGAATACTGTTTACCACAATATTCCCTTTATGTCCATCCACCACTTTCCGGGTGAAATATAAACCCAGGCCCAGCCCTTTTACATTATGGATATTCCCGTCCTGAACCCTGTAAAATTTACGAAAAATATTTTTAAGCTGGCCTTGTTCTATACCCAGTCCATTATCCTTGATACTGATACAAAATTTCGCATCCTGCCTGTACGTGGCCACAATAATCTTAGGGGTTTCTGAATACTTGATTGCATTGCTTACAATATTGAACAAGGCCAGGAACAGGTTTTCTTCATCTGCCATTATCACACAGTCATCCGGCTCCAGGTTCCATTCAATTGTTCCGTTTTTCCTGGTCAGCAGGGGCTCCAGCTGCATCACCACTTTCTTCAGCATTTCATTGGGCACGACCTGCTTCTTGTTTATCTCGAAATGATACTTACCGGCAACCACGGTACTCATCAGGTTGCCAATATGGTTTTTCAGATAATCACTCTGGTACTTAATCGCTTTGAGATACTTGTTATACTTATCAGGCTGGCCGGTTACAGTTGGTTTTTCCAGGCCTTCTACAGATAAATCAATTACAGATAATGGCGTACTGAATTCATGTGTCACGTTATTGATAAAATCCTGCTGCACTTCTACCAGGAATTTTTGCTTGAAGAAATAGTAAATCGCAGACGCAAATCCGATCAGGAGGAGAATCAGGAGTCCGCTTGTGAAAATCCACCGGTTCATTTGGCCAATAATATATTTACCCCGTGCCGGGAAAAACAAAATTATATAGTTGAACTCTTTCCTCGCCACAGGCATTGCTTTGGTGCCGTCACCTGCACCTGAACCGTTCAGTGAAAACTGGTAGGCAAAACTACCTGCCAGTGCAGGTACAGTACCGATCTGGCAATCTGCAAAAACCCTGAAATCATCAAATTCAGTTCTTAAATAATGTACCAGTGAGTCTTCAACAGGGATTCGTTCCACCTTAAACAAATAAGTGTTCAGGTCGGGCCTTTGCACCATGGCCATCAGTTTATCTCCCGGCTGACTGCTCAGGTCCATATCCTCATACAACCCCCTGATACTTTTCAGTACCGAAGTGTTGAATTCATTCTCTTCGTATGCATAGGTTTTCTTGAGCCAGTGAACCTGGACACCGATGATCACCGCAATGAGGATTGATCCGGTAACTATAAAAATCCTGGTAGTGGTTGAGCGCATGATATTGCTGTTACAAAGATGCGACAAATAGCCTTGAATCTCGCTGCATTCAGGTTAAGCAGCCGTTAAACGGGCCTGTAACATTCTTTTAACGGAGGTTAAAGCACCGTTAAGCACCTGCCCGGATTTGCCCATGGTTATAAAGTGAAATATTATTGTTATTCATTAAACCTTTACCGATAAAATATAAACATCATGAAAAAGTATTTCATTCTCTGTTTGCTCATCGCCGGCACCACCAGCATTGCAATGGCCCAAAACACACAGCCGAAAAAAGTGGAAACAAAACTGTCACTAAAACGGAAGGGAACAAAATGATCACATCTTCCACCACAAAAACGAAAGGATCCGACGCCATGATGAAACTGGCCCACCAGACCGGAGCCATTAAAACGGAAAACAAAACAAAGACCAGGGACAACCCAAATGTTACAAAAACAAAAACTGAGACAACAAAGGATGGCGACAAGTCAAAAACCAAAGACATGAACGGCATCACCAAATCAAAAACAGAAGAAGGGAAAACCAAACTGAAAGGACCTGGAGGGACAACAAAAACAATAACGAAGGGCAATATAACCAAGGTCAAAACCCCCAAAGGCACTACGAAAACAAAAACCGAGGGCGACAAAATAAAAGTGAAATCCCCGGAGGGAAAAACAAAAACCAAATTGAACTGACCTTAAGCTACAGCGTGAAAAAAAAGGGCTTCCAACCTTCTGAAAGTTGGAAGCTCTTTTATTATAACGCATTCCGGGGCCACCACCATGTGAAAAACCTCACGCCACCATGCTTTTTTTCTCATTACATCCTGTCCTACTCCCCGCCGGTACGGCCACTGGCAGCATCAATCAGTCTGCCGAAAAATATAGCGTTCGTAAACAATCGTGTACCCCCCAGCCAGAAAGCACGGAAATTCGGATTGTCTGCAATATTAATCACCCGGCCACCACCAACCGTATTCACTATCACCGCCGCTGAATTCCTTATCGCATCCAGGTTCTCACGGCTCACCCATCCGCTCTGCAACGGATCATTGCCATAAAAAAAAGGAGTGGCATAAGGATTCTTACTTTTCTCCGGATACACTTTATTCGCCTTAAATAAACTGATCGTTTTTTGTGTGTATCCAAACGCAAGCGGATTCGTCAGGTCAGCATCAGCTCCCAGGATGATCCCGGGCATCTGCTGCGCCCCTTCAATTTGTTCCCGCTGGTTATATGGAATCCTCGCCGTACTGTCAACCGGCTGCTTCAGCTTTTTGAATTTGTTATCCGTAATTCCATTCTGCGAAGCCCAGCTCACCGCCTCTTCCGTCAGCACCAGCACACCACCGGCCTGTACCCAGGTTTTGAGTTTTTCTTTATTCAGTTCCGTATACGCACCACCAACCATAATGATTGTGTTATACCTCGTAAGATCAGCCCTGTTAAAAATCGCCGGCTCCAGTTGTGTAACCGGGATATTCATACGCTGGTCCATCAGATGCCATATCTCCCCCGCATCCGTAGCATTCACACCCGGTCCGGTCAACAAGGCCACTGACGGCAAAGTAAGCGTTACAAAACGGCTGCTGCCAAGGTCAATGCCAACCATGGATTCGCCGGTACCTGCCGCATCCACATGCACACCATACTTTATAATTACTTCATCGAGGTATGTATCCAGCGACGCCGCAGAAACAGTTTGCCTCTTAACAGGAATCATCAGCGTACCCGCTGCAAATCTTTTTTTCTGCCCGCCAATCATCAGCTCAAAAGGAGCCGTTGCCGCTTTCACCAAAACATCTTTATGCAACAATGAATACAATGCAGCAGGCGCATAAAAATCCTGCCAGCTGACCAGGTAAGCATATTCTGATTTTGTAACCAATCCCCCGGCCATCGCCATGGTATTCGCATCAACGGCTGCACCCGGGTTAACCCTCGCCACATCCGCAGCGCCAACGGATTCATAAGGCAGGCCAAACGCCAGCGGCATCGTCCAGGCAGTGATATCATAAAAAAGACTGTCTTTATAATTCAGCGTCTTTTCAAAAATTGTTTTAATGACTTTGTACTGCACCTGGCTCAGCGATACATAATAAGCACTGCCGCCTTCAAAAATTTTTCCGTTCACAGCAACATTGCCATTCACTTTCTGCACTTGTACCTGCTGACGCTGCAGCAAATCTGTAAACAACTTTGTGCGGGAAGGATCATCCTTTTCACCGTAAATAAATCCTTTCACGGGATCAGCTGCGGCTTCCTTCATGGAGTTTTTATAAAAATCACGCTGCCATTCCAGGAATTCTTTCCGCAGCGCTTTCGCACCTTCAAGTGTTGACAGTGTTGTTGTAAACTGGTTTTTTATAGTGAACGGGAAACTCAGCAATCCATTTGCCGTTTCCTGTAAATGTCCTCTGGAGGATGCCTGCTCAAATAATATCCCGATCGCTCCATTGATATCAGGGAAAGTAGAACCTTTGCCATAATAAAAATCATCATAGTTCTCACGGGTGAAATACAACGAACCAATCCTGTCAAGGAATGCCGCATGGTATTTGCCCAGCTTATCAGTCAGTTCCTGGTTCTTCTCCGGCGTCAGCGGATTTACCCTCGAAGGAACACCGGGCTGGAAAAAGAAACTGGCATTACTCCCCTGCTCATGGTGATCAGTCAGGATATTCGGTTTCCAGTTGTAAAACCATCTCAGCCGGTTCTGGCTTTCCACATGCACCGCCGGTAACCAGTCGCGGTTCAGGTCAAACCAATAATGATTAAACCTGCCACCCGGCCACACTTCATTAAACTCCCTGCTATACGGATCAGTTACCAGGTTTTTACTTCTATGCTGATTGGTCCAGGTGGAAAACCGCTGTAATCCGTCAGGATTAAATGACGGATCAAACAATATCACTACATGCTCCAGCAAATCATCAATCTGTTTACCCTGCGCTGCAGCTAGATAATAGGCACTCAGCAACGAGGCATTCGCACCACTGGGTTCATTCCCATGTATTGAATGACCGATGTACACAACAATCGGAATATTTTCAATATCCACAGATCCGGATTTAGCCGGGTCACTCAGCAATAAATGCTGCTGCCTGATCTCCTCCAGCCGCTGGTGGTTTTTGGGAGAAGTGATGATCAGCAAAACCTGCGGACGCTTCTCGTAAGTAAACCCCATCAATTCCATTTTCACGCGTTCCGGCGCAGCAGCTGCCACCGCTTTCATATAATTCACCAGCCGGTCGTGCGTCACATGCCACTCCCCGACTTCATGGTAAATGATATCTGCAGGTTTGGGAATGGCCGGATTATACGTAACACTATCTGGCAGGTAATATTTCAGGTCCTGGGCTTTGGCGCAGAAACCAATAACGATGCTGAACAGCAGTAAATAAATTTTTCTCATAAGCGAATGATAAAGATGGAAGTTACCCAAATCATGGATTTCTGCAAAACAAGGATTTCCAGCATTTTAGAAACTTACGACTTCCGAAAAAACCGCTGCACAGCCTTTTGATCCCGGCAAGCCGGCGTATCTTTGCCCTTCGCATTTCTATGAACCATTCGTTCCGCGAAATGTTATTGCTGTAATCATTCAAAATGAGTAAAAAAGGAAAAGTGCTGGTGGCGATGAGCGGTGGTATTGACAGTACCGTTACCGCGCTCATGCTTCATGACGAAGGTTATGAAGTAGTGGGGATCACTATGAAAACCTGGGATTACAGCAGCAGCGGTGGCAGCAAAAAAGAAACCGGTTGCTGCAATGTAGACTCCTTCAATGATGCCAGGCAGGCCGCCGTTGAACACGGCTTCGCCCATTATATCCTGGATATCCGCGAGGAATTCGGCGGCTTTGTCGTAGAAAATTTTGTGGAAGAATACCTGGCCGGACGCACACCCAATCCCTGTGTGCTCTGCAATACCCATATCAAATGGCGCGCTTTATTGAAAAGAGCAGATGCGCTCGGTTGTGAATTCATTGCCACCGGGCATTATGCAAAGATCAGGCAACATGATAATGGCCGGTTTGTAATCAGCAAAGCCGTTGACCATACCAAGGACCAGAGTTATGTATTATGGGGTCTTCAGCAGGACCTGCTCAGGAGGACCATACTCCCGCTCGGCCCTTATCACAAAACAGACATCCGCCAAATGGCACATGATTACGGATATCCGGAACTCGCTAAAAAAGCTGAGAGCTACGAAATCTGTTTTGTGCCCGACAACGACTACCGGGGCTTCCTGAAACGCCGTGTGGATGGTTTGGAAGAAAGAGTAGCCGGCGGAAATTTCATTGACAAAACCGGTAAGGTCCTTGGCAAACACAAGGGTTATCCTTTCTATACAATCGGTCAACGCAAAGGCCTTGATATCGCTTTTGGCAAACCTGTTTTTGTTACAAAGATTGACCCGGATAATAATACTGTTGTATTAGGTGATGAAGAAGACCTGGATCAAAACCAGATGAGAGTGACCCGCCTGAACCTGATCAAATACGACCAGATTACCCCAGGCATGGAAGCGACCACCAAAATAAGGTATAAAGATGCCGGAAGCCTCTCAACCCTCCATCCTGAAAACGGGGATATGATTGTTCACTTTTATGACCAGGCCAAAGGCATTGCGCCCGGCCAGAGTGCCGTATTTTATGAAGGGGATGACGTGTTAGGTGGGGGCAATATACAATCAGGCTGGAACCGCCCGCAGTAGCCTGCTTTACAGCCATTTCTGCATTAAATTTACTGCTGATAGACGGGCAATAAAGCCCCGGAAATAACGTTTTTGAACGGGGGGATAAAATTCCCCGTTTTTTGTTTGTAGTTTTAAGGGTGGTTCAGACCCCCAAAAAAGGTCTGGAATCCCTGGAAATCCGTAAATAAAGAAAGACTACTTATGAGCTTATCATCCATCATCCGACTGACCATCTTCACCGGCCTGAGTGCCTTCCTGTTTTCCTGCGAGACGCAGAAAGAGGATTTTCAAACTGAAGCACTGAAAGATTATTTGCCCCTGATTAACGGGAAATATATCACCTACCGGGTAGACTCAACCGTATTTACCAATTTCGGACGCACAACCGAAATCCACCGTTACCAGGAAAAACATGTGGTAGATGCACAGGTAACCGATAATCTCGGCAGGCCTGCTTACCGTGTTTTCAGGTATATCAACGACTCAACCGCTTCTGGCGCCTGGGTTCCTTCCGGTTCTTATATGGTTGTTCCCCAGGATCTCCAATATGAAGTAATTGAAGACAATCTCCGTGTAATTAAACTGCACAGTCCCATTAAACAGGATTTCAGCTGGAAAGGAAACAGTTTCCTCGCCAATAATCCGTATGATGCGATGTATAATTTCAGCAACGATGATAACATGGAAGACTGGGATTTTTATTACGACAACCTTGGCGGCAGCGAATCATACAGGGGGAATAACTATACTGATGTAACGACTGTTGAAGAAGCCGATGAATCCTATAACGTACCTATCGTTGATGTGAATGCGTATGCAGCCCGGTCACGTTCCGTGGAAAAATATTCCAAAACCATCGGCCTTGTATTCCGTCAATTTGAACTCTGGGAATACCAGCCAAACACCGGCGGCTCCGGTGGTCCTTACAAAACAGGGTTTGGCGTAACCATGTGGATGGTCGGTCACAATTAAACAAATCCTCCCGGTTTTAGTCTTATTTTTGACGATCAGCAAAACGGTTTTTTTACATGAAGAAATTTATCGCTCTGTCCTTCATTTTATTGGCATGCCTGACTGAATCCCAGGGGCAGTTTACCAAATATGTTGTTCGTTTTAAAAATAAAGGTGGAACACCACACACCATAGCCACTCCCATTACCTATTTATCCCAGCGCGCGATTGACCGCCGCTCCCGGTATGGCATTGCGATTGACAGTACCGATTTACCGGTATCCCCATCTTATGTTAACCAGGTCCGCAGTATACCCAACGTCACTATTCTCAATACATCCAAATGGCTGAATGCAGTTTCCATCCAGACTTCTGATGCCGCTGCCATTACAGCGATCAATGCTTTGCCTTTTGTACTCAGCACAACCGGTGTTGGCAGAAACAATGCTGAAAATACTTCCGGTAGATTCAAAGAAGAAATAACAACTGTGGCTCCTGAAACCGGGAGGCCTGATGGTATTGAGGCAGACTATTTCAATTACGGCGCCACTTCATTCAATGAAATCCATTTACAGAACGGGGAATTCCTCCACAACATTGGACTCCGCGGACAGGGGATGCAAATTGCCATGATGGATGGCGGGTTTTACCAATTTAATACATTCAAAGCCTTTGACAGTGCCAATGCCAATGGACAGTTTCTCAGCACCTGGGATTTTGTAAACCGTGAGATCAGTGTGTCGGAAGATGATAGTCACGGCATGTCGTGTCTCTCTACAATCGTTGCCAATATACCCGGGCAGTTTATCGGGAAAGCGCCTAAAGCGAGCTTTCATTTATTCAGGACAGAAGATGTTATCCCTGAACATAAAATTGAAGAATTCAACTGGGCTTGTGGCGCTGAAAGATCAGATAGTTCAGGCGCAGATGTAATATCCACTTCACTCGGTTATTCCATCCAGATGGATCCTCCGGATGTAGACCACCCGTATTCCGATATGAATGGCAATACCACGATGGCGGCCATTGCCGGCGATTTTGCATCTAAAAAAGGAATCCTGGTTTTTGCCAGTATTGGGAATGACGGGAATAACGCCTCTTATCATTTTCTCTCTACGCCATCTGACGGCGACAGTGTAGTAGCTGTTGGCGCAGTAAGCAGTGCAGGCGTCTTGGTTCATTTTCAAGTTACGGTCCCTCAGCCGACGGCCAGATCAAACCTGATGTGGCTTCAGTTGGCGTTGGTGCCCGGCTCTGGACGTCCGGCAATGCAATCGGTTCTTCCAACGGAACTTCATTTGCCTGCCCGAATATGGCTGGTCTCGGCACTTGTCTCTGGCAAGGTTTCCCCGAATTCAACAACATAAAGATCATTCGTGCGATGCAGCAATCAGGCTCCATTGCATCTGCACCTGATACCCGTATTGGTTATGGCATCCCGGACATGAAACTTGCCTTCAGCAAATTGCTGACTGATTATGCCACTTCCAGTGTTACAGAAAACAGCTGTAATGCAACCATCACCTGGAGCACCAAAGATGTGAGCACGATGAGATATGAAATTGAAAGGAAAGTTCCCGGCGAACTTGTTTATACCAAAGTAGGTGATGTACCCGCCACAGCCGGTGTTATCCTCTCCAATAAAACTTACAATTTCAACAATGCGATTGTAAGTCCGACTGCCGGAACAGTTTCTTACCGCATCCGCCAGATCATTGACACCAATGCTGTATCCTTTACCGGTGTATATATTGATACAACGAATGTCAATATCGCCTCCGGTTGTTTTGCTACCGGTACGGGGAATGTTGATCCTTCAAAAACACTGGTAAGTATACAACCCAATCCTGTTCATGGTGATTATGTAACACTCGTTGTACAAACACCCGGCGCAGTAAACAGCATGCCTATTTCTGTTTTTGATGAAAAAGGAAGACTGGTGATGCAAATGAGCAGCAATAAAAATGCAGGTGTAAAAACAATCCAGCTCAATACATCCAGGCTGGGCACCGGAAAATATTATATCAGGGTGATGAACGGACCGCAACTGATTGGCACCGTTGAAATGCTGAAGTTATAAAGCACGGAAAAGGGCGGCAAACATACTGTCGGCCCCGATACCTGCGCCCCTGAACCATTCCCTTTGCAACAGCTGCAAAGGGAATTTTTTTTGGAGCCAGTCTGCCTGCATTTCATTTTCTTTTTTGAATACAGAACAGGTGATATAGAGCAGCCAGCCACCCTTTTGCAAAGCAGGTACAGCATGGGACAATATCTTTTGCTGCAAGTCAGCATACTGGCCGATTGCTTCGGATTTAAAAAAACACAGCTGCTCCGGTGTCCTGCCCCAGGTACCGCTGCCCGAGCAGGGAACATCAGCAACTATCAATTGAAATGAGTCCGCCGGAAAAGGCTGCTGGTTTACCAGATCAGCTTCCCTGATTTCGCGGGCGCGAACGCCGGCTTCGGTAAATCTTTTACCCAAATTAACCAGTATGGATTTCCTTATATCTGTTACCGTTAATTGTGTTGCAGGGAAAAGATCAGTCAGTAAGATGGATTTACCACCACTGCCGGCACAGCAATCCCAGGCGGTCAATCCATCCGGTACGTTATGTTGCCGCAATAAAGAAAGCGTTTGACCCGAATGGAAATCCTGCACAATGGCATCATGCCCGATTTGAATAATCGCATCAACGGGTGTATTGTTCGCCAGCCGGATCATATCACCATGCATTTCGGAAAAAACAATCCCGGCTTCTTTTAACTGCTGTTTTACTTTTTGCTGTTTACCGGGCCTGAGCCTGATAAACAAATCAGGTTGCTGAAGGAATGAATGCCCCCACTCCATCGGATCAATGCCTTCGCTGAGTTCATGACGCCAGGGGAAAATATGGCTGATTCCGTCGGGCTCACCCAATTGTTTGAATTTTTCCAGTACCGGTATTAGTCTCGCCGCAAACCATTCCGGCTGCAATGATTCCAATAGAGAGTTGTTATCCGTTACACAAAGCCACTGCGCTGCGAGCAGTTTATCTTCAACGGTCATGGATGATAAAGCATGCCCGCAGCGGTAAAAGCAATACACCAGGTGCGAAACAGATTTACGGTCACGAGAGCCGTATTTGGAAGAACGGGCAAAAAAAGTTTTCAGGAATGCCGCCAAAGGCACTGAGCCATCATATTCCTCTATAACAGAGGCAGCAGTTTTTATATAACTGTGATAACGGCTCAAGCGGTAAAGTATTTATCAGTTAAACACCCAGCAATGTTTTCACCGGGTCTTTTCCGAATAAAAGCAAATCAGGATTCTCCAGCAATTCTTTTACACGCACCAGGAAACTGACTGACTCACGTCCGTCAATAATCCGGTGATCATAACTCAAAGCCAGGTACATCATAGGCCGGATCACAACCTGTCCGTTTAATGCAACCGGACGCTCCTCAATTTTATGCATGCCGAGGATGGCACTCTGCGGAATATTAATAATCGGGGTACTGAGCAGTGAACCAAATACACCTCCATTGGTAATGGTAAAACTGCCGCCGGTCAGGTCTTCTGTTGTCAGCTTGCTGTCACGTGCCTTACCTGCCAGTTCCACCACTTTCTTTTCAATATCAGCCATGCTGAGGCTTTCCGCATTCCTGATCACCGGAACTGTTAAACCACGGGGCGTGCTCACCGCAATACTGATATCAGCATAGTCATGGTAAATCAACTGGTCGCCATCTATATAGCCATTCACGGAAGGCCATTCGCCTAACGCTATGGCACATGCTTTTGCGAAAAAGCTCATGAAACCAAGACCAACGCCATGGATTTCCTTGAACTTGTCTTTGTATTTATTCCTCACTTCCATGATCCGGCTCATATCCACTTCATTAAAAGTGGTGAGCATGGCTGTGGTATTCTTGGCTTCTACTAATCTTCTTGAAATGGTTTTGCGGAGATTGCTCATTTTCTCTGTCCGCGTATTCCTGCTGAACAGCTCCTGTCCTTCATACGATTTTTGTCCGGGATGTGTTAATGCAGCCATCACATCCTCCTTCATAATCTTACCCTGGTAACCTGTAGGTGTAACTGATTTCGGATCGAGCTTTTTATCCGCAATGATGGCAGATGCCACTGGTGTGGCCTTAATATCATTGGATACTGCGGCTACCGGCGCTTCAGTAACCGGAGCTGGTTTGTCTTCTTTGGCGGCTGGGACCGCGGGCGTTTCTTTGGGCGTTGCAGTAGCAGGTTTAGCTGCCGTTTCATCTATACTGGCCAGCACGTCACCGATTTTGAGGCTATCGCCTTCTGCGGCTGTATACTGGATTACACCTGCTTTTTCCGCATTCACTTCAAAGGTGGCTTTTTCACTTTCCAGTTCGGCGATCACTTCATCACGCTCTACATAATCTCCTTTCTGCTTATTCCATTTCAGCAGCGTCACTTCTGTGATTGATTCACCTACCGCCGGGACTTTTATTTCAATCATGATTTCGTATTGAAAATGTCTTTAAAATTAGTGTTTATATTGAAAAGGCTGTTTCCAGCAACTCCGCCTGTTCCTGTGCATGCACTTTAGCATATCCGGTGGCTGTGGATGCTGATGGCTGACGGCCAATCAGTCCAAATGCAAAACTCTTCAGGTTCATTTGCAGGAAAGATGCTGCTCCCATATTCAATGGTTCTTCCTGTACCCAGAACCAGGTGGCATTTCCATAGCGGGCATGCAGCTCTTCGAGTTGCTTATAAGGTAACGGGTAAATTTGTTCAAGACGTACCAGTGCGATATCCGTACGCTGTTCTTTTTGTTTTTTCTCTGCAAGGTCAAAATAAATTTTGCCGCTGCAGAAAATCACTTTTTTAACCAGTAAAGGATCAGCATCCTTATCATCAATCAGTTCACGGAATCCGCCTTCAGTAAATTCAGTCAGGCTGGAATAAGAACCGGGATGTCGCAGATTCGCTTTGGGTGCAAAATTTATTAATGGCTTGCGGAACGGCCAGGCGATCTGCCGGCGAAGCATGTGGAATAAATTGGCAGAGGTAGTGATATTCGTGACCACCATATTCAGTTCAGCACACAATTGTAAAAACCGTTCCAGCCTGGCGCTGCTGTGTTCCGGCCCCTGCCCTTCATAGCCATGCGGTAACAAAAGCGTGATGCCATTCATCCTGTTCCATTTCTGTTCACCGGCAGCAATAAACTGGTCAATCATGGTTTGCGCCCCGTTGGCAAAATCGCCGAACTGGGCTTCCCATAAAACCAGCGCATTCGGACTGGCCAGTGCATACCCGTACTCAAATCCCAACACACCATACTCACTCAGCAGGGAATTATATATCCTGAATTTACCGGCAGCACCGGGGATACGGCTTAACCGGTTATACGGTTTATCATTGTTTTCATCTCTCAGAACCGCATGACGGTGGGAGAAAGTACCACGACGCACATCCTGTCCGCTCATACGTACATCTTTTCCATCCACGAGCAAACTGGCATAAGCCATCAGCTCACCCGTAGCCCAGTCAAATTTCTGTTCTGTTTCAAACAACCGGATTTTATCCTGCAGGATTTTCTCCACCTTCCGCAGGGGTTTGAAATCCTCCGGCCATTTCATCAGCGCATCAAAAATGGATTTGATTTGTGCTGATGTAATTGCCGTAACCGGCGATTTATCAAAATCAGCCATTGTAGCTCGGCGTAAACTTTTCCAGGCCAGTTCAGGCGGCTGGTATGTATAGGGAAGCGGATTCTGTTTTACTTCATCCAGTCTTTCCTGTAAATCAGACCAGAATTTCTTTTCCATTTCACGGGCCAGTTCTTGCGCATCAGCTTCACCATTCTCCAGCAGGTGTTTGATATATACTTCGCGGGGATTGGCATGCTTGTCAATCAGTGCATACAAATGCGGCTGTGTGAATTTGGGATCATCGCCTTCATTATGTCCGTGCCTGCGGTAACAAACCAGGTCAATAAAGCAATCCGTATTAAACTCCTGGCGATAACGCATCGCGATCTCTGCACATTTTACGGCGGCTTCCGGGTCATCCCCGTTTACATGGAAGACCGGTGCCTGGATGGCAGCAGCCAATGACGTGCAATAATCAGAACTCCGGGCGTCATCAAAATCAGTAGTAAAACCAATCTGGTTATTGATCACAAAATGGATTGTGCCGCCGGTATAATAACCACGGAGCACACACATTTGTAAAACTTCGTACACAATTCCCTGTCCGGCCACAGACGCATCACCATGGATTAATATAGGGAGGATGCTGTCGAAATGGCTTTTATACATCACATCTGCCTTGGCCCTTGCAAATCCCACCACCACCGGGTCCACCGCTTCAAGGTGCGAAGGATTCGGCATCAGTTTCAGGTGAATGGGTTTGTCATCCATCGTCAGCACATCACTGCCGTAACCCATATGGTATTTCACATCACCACTGCCCATGGTCTGGTCCACTTTGGCTGTACCTTCAAATTCACTGAAGATCTGTTCATAGGTCTTGCACATGATATTCGCGAGCA
This sequence comes from Chitinophagaceae bacterium, assembly GCA_016720825.1. GTDB lineage: Bacteria > Bacteroidota > Bacteroidia > Chitinophagales > Chitinophagaceae > JJ008. Next base: position 221,141 of record JADKJV010000027.1, read on the forward strand.
CATTCAGCCTGCCGCGGTGCGCCATACCGATTACCACTTCCTGCACTTCGTTGTTAGCCGCAGTATTGATGATGGCATCGAGAGCAGCAATAGTTGTTTCACCACCTTCGAGTGAAAATCTTTTCTGGCCTACATATTTGGTATGCAGGAATTTTTCAAACATCACCCCCTGGTTCAGTTTCTCCAGGATTCTTTTTCTTTTATTCAATGGTAACGGACCAGGAATATAATTTTCAATTTCCCGCGTCAGCCATTCCACTTTTTTGGGATCACTGATATATTTGAACTCAACACCAACGTGACCCGCATAACATTTTTCCAGTTGCTCGTGTATCGCACGCAGCGTAGTGCGGCCGAGACCGATAAATTGACCGGCATAAAATTCTTTATCGAGGTCGGCATCTGTAAAACCGAAATTGGACAAAGCGATATTCGCGCCACGGTCTTTTCTCTGACGGATAGGATTGGTGTTGGCAATCAGGTGGGCCTTGTTCCTGTATCCAAGGATCAGGCGGTATGCATTGATTTCAGCCAGCCAGTCAACATTGGATGGTGCAGTGCCGGTAACAGGCGTATCGGACTTTGCAGAACCATTTACAGAACCGGTTGAAACAGCAAAATCGAAGCCTTCGAAAAATTTCCTGAATTCAGGATCAATCGATGACGGGTCCCGGAGAAAATCCCGGTACATATAATCAATAAATGAGGGATGCTGGCTGGTGATATACTGGATATCCTTCATCATAAACGCTTACAACTTTAGGGGAGTTTGGGAAGCGAAGTTAGTCTTTAGTCGTTAGTCTTCAGTCGCTAGTCTTGGCACTAGAGTACCTGAGTGATATCCGCATTTTGTATGTGAAAGCTGTTTCTATTTTTTTGGGACAAATGTGGAAAGCAAGAAGCTTTGTGTGATAAACATCAAAATGTTGATGTTTTTAATTAGTTGATTATCAATTAATTACTATTCGTAACTTCTTAGCTCCCGGAGATTCATGGTTTGTTCAAAAAATTGAACCATTCTCCCCGTTTATCTGACTGATTTCCCTTACCTTTGCCATCCTAAAATTGATTAAAGAATGGCCAATCACAGTGCAACTAAGAAAGACGCCCGCCAGGCAGCCAAAAGGACAGAACGCAATAAATACTACGGTAAAACAACCCGTAATGCAATCCGTGACCTGAAAGCCAAAAAAGGTACAGAGTTCACAGAAAAAATGCCTGTTGTTGCGAGCATGATCGACAAACTGGCCAAACGCGGAGTTATCCATAAGAACAAAGCCGCTAACCTGAAGAGCAAACTGGCAAAGAAAGCCAACGCCGCTAAATAAGCAGCATTGAAATCTATTATACAAGGCATCCTGGTGACAGGGTGCTTTTTTTGTGCCCAGTTGCCAGTTGCCAGTTGCCAGTTGCCAGTTACCTGTCTCCTGCAACCTGCTCCCCGGAATAAGATGCTCCAGATGTAATAACCCTGCAAATTTAACTTAGCATCTATTCCGTGCTTCGCCTGTTCCCTGCTAACCGAATACTGCCACCTGCTACCGGGCACCTGCTCCCTGCCACCTGCTCCCTGCACCTGCTCCGGCCCCCTGGTCGTTTCATTTCGAAGCAGCTTGAAATTCGTCCCCCAAAGGGGGAATAATGTACCAATATTGTATGGCGTATATCGATACTTTCTACCTGCCTGCAACCTGCAACCTGCAACCTGCTCCCCGGAATTAGATGCTCCAGATGTAATAACCCTGCAAATTTAACTTAGCATCTATTCCGGGCTTCGCCTGCTCCCTGCTAACCTGCCACCTGCACCTGCTACCTGCCAACCTGCTACCTGCCACCTGCTACCTGCCACCTGCTTCCTGCAAAATAAACCAGTAGTCTATTCGTTAACCAGAGAACCCTGCCTACATTTAGCCTGATGAAACAAGCCTCCCTCCTGTTTATACTCACCGTCTGCCTTTGTCGTGTACACGCACAGGACAATGCGGCGTTGCTCGACTTTGAACAGGAAGTGAAAGGATATAGTCCTGTTAACTGGGTTAAATCTGCGTATAGTAAAAAGATTATCCGGTTTGAAAGGGACAGCCAGCAGGCACAACATGGTAAGTTCGCATTAAGAATAACTGAAGACAACAGCGGCAATGGGAATTCAGATGGAGCGATGTATATTAATTTACCACTTGATGTTTCAGGGAAAACACTCCGGTTTTCTTTTTATGCAAAACAAACAGTGCCGGGTGATACAGCAGGTTCAGTATCCTGCATCATCAGTGAAGACCGGGGAGAGAAAAAAACGCTGATTGCAGGCAGATCAATAATACAAGCGAAGGGCTGGACATTTTTTTCCAAAGAAGTATCTCTTGACAGCCTCAAACTTCCGGTGCACCACCTGCGGGTAAACATTTTAGCGAAGTCACCCAATCCGTTTTGGGTAGATAACCTGTCGGTAGAGATAGATGGCAAAAATATCTCTGACATTCCATCCATGGCATCACGTGTGGATGAAAAGCCAGCACCGCTGACTGCACTCCAACAAACAAACCTGGCCCATTTATGCAGGATCTGGGGTTTCCTGAAATATTTCCACCCGGCTGTGGCTGAAGGGAAATTTAACTGGAATGCAGAATTGTTCAGGATGATCCCCCAAGTTATGCATGCGGCGAACCAAAAAGAACTGAGTACGCTTTTTACAGACTGGATAGAGAGTCTTGAACCGATTAATATCTGCGACACTTGTGACAATGCCATTCCCGCAAACAGCTTTACAAACAACATTGATCTCGGATGGATGTCAAGCCCGGATTTCAATGAAGCTTTGCAGCATAAGCTGCAGTATATCCTTGTAAGCAGGCATAGAGGGTCTGGTTTTTATGCAGAATACCAACAGCTGAAAAACCTCAGTTTTAATAATGATCCAACTTATGCGAACTGGCGTGATATTGAATTTCCCAACCTGAATTTCCGGCTCGAATTCCTGTTCAGGTACTGGAATATCATCCAGTATTTCTATCCTTATAAATATGAAATCGGCCAGGACTGGAATAAAATATTAGCGGATTTCCTGCCGCGGTTTATCACAGCACATGATGTTACAGCATATCATTTGCTGATGACAGAATTCGTAAACAGTGTAAACGATTCCCATTCTGTTATGCAGGATGAAATGGTGCCGGAAGAACTGGCTCCTTACCGCCTGCCGGTGAAAACGGTGATCATAAACCATACTGCTGTAGTAAATGGTTTTTACAGTGACTCAATGGCAAAGCTGGGTGGATTCAGGATCGGTGACCAGATTACAAGTATCGGTGGGAAAAGTATTGATGAGATTATTGCGGAAAGATCAAAATGGGCAAACGGATCTAATGTACCTGTTAAGCTGGCCTTTCTTTGTTCATACGGATATATCACAGGCGGGAAAGATTCAATCATACCGGTTTCCCTGAAGCGTGACCAGCAACAAATCAGCCTGGATGCAAAAAGATACCGGGGGTTTCCCTTCAATAAAAACACTGAGCCTGCCTGGACACTGACAGCAACAGGAATCGGTTATGTTCACATGGGGCTGCTGAAAAAGGAAGATATTGATCAGATGTTTCTTTCACTGAAAAATACATCGGCTATCATTTTTGACCTCAGGCATTATCCCAAAAGCACTGTCATGGGTATTTGTGAATACCTGTATGAGAAACGCACGTGCTTTGCAAAAGTGATGCACCCAGACCTTGATTTTCCCGGCAGTTTCCAATGGTTAGATCCGATCTGTTACATGCCCGGAAACGGAAAATCCCATTACACCGGGAAAATAATCATACTGGTGAATGAGAATACACAGAGCCAGGCTGAATGGACTGCCATGGCTTTCCAGGCCGTACCGGGTACTGTTACAATAGGCAGCCAGACATCGGGTGCAGACGGTGATGTGTCTTATTTATACCTGGCCGGCAACTACAATACCACGATGACCGGTCTTGGCATTTTCTATCCGGATGGAACACCCACCCAAAGAAGAGGAATTAAAATCGACATCGTTGTACATCCAACGGTGAATGGGATCAGGTCAGGTAAAGATGAAGTCCTTGAAAAGGCGCTGGAATTAGCCGGCGGGCAATAGCTCCTGCGTTATACCAGCGGTTACCTGTTAATCAAATTTTCCGCTAACTTCCCCGGATGAAATTCCTGTTTACCACACTCCTTCTTGGTTCGCTGTCATTGGCACACGCACAGCTCCCCAAAACACAATTTGAAGAATCCGGCGGGAAACAATCCCCGGAATATCCGGATATAATCCGCTGGTGGCAGCAGCTTGACCAGCAATCGGATTATGTGAAAATGATGCCCATGGGAATGAGTGATGCCGGCTTTCCCCTGCACCTGGTGCTGGTATCTGCAGATAAGGATTTCTCGATCCCTTCATTGAAAAAAAAGAATAAAAGGATTATACTCGTCATGAACGGCATCCATCCCGGCGAACCGGATGGTATTGATGCAAGCATGCTGCTTTGCAGGGATATCGCCGAAAATTAAAGTATGATGCAACGAACAAGGGCGGAAGATCGGTTGTCAAAACAAATGACTATAAGTTACCGGAAAATATAGTACTTGCTGTTATTCCCGTATATAACATCGGCGGATGTTTAAACCGCAGCGCCAACTACCGCATTGACCAGAACGGCCCGGATGAAAAAGGTTTCCGCGGTAATTCCCAAAACCTCGATCTCAACCGCGACTTCATCAAATCTGATTCAAAAGAATCCCGTTCATTTGCTGAAATTTTCCACCTGCTTGATCCCGATGTATTCGTGGATAACCACGTGAGTGACGGTGCCGATTACCAGCATGTCATGACATTACTCACTTCACAACACAACAAACTGGGTGGTGTGATGGGCGATTACCTGGATTCTGTTTTCGAACCGGCACTGTATGGGAAAATGAAATCAAAAGGTTTTGACCTCGTGCCGTATGTCAATTCATTTGGAGATACCCCGGAATCCGGCTGGCCTGAATACTGGGACAGTCCGCGATACAGCAGTGGCTATGCCAGCCTCTGGCAAACTTTTGCCTTTGTACCGGAAACACATATGCTGAAACCTTATCCGCAAAGAGTACAGGCAACAAGGGCCATGATAGAATCTTTTATTGAATTCACAAGCGTCAACAGTGAAAAAATAAAATCCCTGCGCGACCAGGCCAAAGCAGCAGTAAGAACACAGGCTGAATTCCCGATTGCCTGGAAACTGAACAGGGACAAGTTCAGGGAAATCACCTTCCTCGGTTATGAAGCTGGCAGAAAACCCAGTGAGGTTTCCGGTTTACCACGTCTTTATTATGACAGGAATAAACCATTTGCAAAAACAGTAAAGATTTATAATTACTATGCTGTAAAAACAGGTATCCGCAAACCGAAAGCCTACATCATACCACAGGGCTGGTGGAAGTAACAGATTTGCTGCAACTGAATAAAGTGATCATGCGCCGATTGCTGCATGATACCACCATTGAAGGAACCGTTACCCGGATCACAGATTTTAAATCGAATGCCCGCCAGTATGAAATGCACCATCCAAATACAGAAGTATCAGTAACAACCACAACTGAAAAAAAGACATTTCATGCAGGCGACTGGTTTATTCCCATGGACCAGGTAGCCAACCGTTTTATCGTTGAGACGCTCGAGCCACAGTCTGAAGACAGTTATTTTGCCTGGAATTTCTTTGATGCTATACTCGGGCAGAAAGAAGGTTTCTCCGGATATTCATTTGAAGATATAGCGGCAGATTACCTGCGCAAAAACCCTGAGAGCCGGAAATTACTGGAAGATAAAAAGCAATCGGATACTGCTTTCGCCCGGGATGCGAGGGCACAGCTCAATTTTGTTTACCAGCATTCGCCTTATTTTGAAAATTCATACCAGTTATACCCGGTATTTAAAGTGGAGTAATCAGGAAAATCTATCCCTGGCCAGGTCTTTTTCAAACTCAGGGCTCAGTGCGTTCCGGTCAATCTTTTTAAAGGTTTTCCTGGCCATAAACATGCTGATAATTAATACCAGGATACTGAGGTATCCCACCCAGTTATAATTAACAATTCTGCCAGATTTTTCGGAATGGACAATCGCACCGGCTGCTAATGCGGCAAGTCCGCTGCCCAACTGCTGCACGCTGCCGTTTACACTCATATAACTGCCGCGTTGGGTGGAATCAACCACTTCACTGATCATGGCCTGTGCCGTCATGGCCCTCACGGTGGCAAGGATAAACCAGAATGAGAAAAAGGCCAGTACGAGAATAAAATGCACATTCGGCATTCTTGTAATGATCAATACCATAAACAATGAAAGGAAAACAGCCCAGGTAAACACGGGCAGCTTACCGATTCTGTCGGATACCCTGCCCAGTACGAGTGCGCCGAGTAAGGAAGCAAATCCCCCGTATAAATAAATATTGGGCAGTATCCCTTTGGAGAATCCTTTGTTGTACTCAATATATGGATTGATAAAAGGGATAATCAGGAAGTGGCCCATCATCAGCAATCCGGAAAAAATAAGGGCGGAACGCTGGCGCGGGATTTTACCGGCCATTACCAACGGCGTGAATAAATTCCCTGATTGTTCTTTCGAAACAATATGTGCGGTCAGTGAAGGGACAAATCGCAGTATACAGGGTACAAAAATGGCCGCAATCCCACCGATCATGATAAAAGGCACATGCCAGTTATATTTGAAAAGATTGGTGAGGTATAATGACAAGGGGACTCCTAAAATGGATGCGGCTGCAAAGGCGCTTACGATTGCACCCATCGCCCGGCCCCTTCTTTCATAACTGAACAGGTCGGCTACTATGGCCAGTACCTGGGCACCGATGATCCCGCCGAAAGTACCAGCCAAAACCCTCGATGCCAGCAGTAAACCATACGTAGGCGCAAAACCACAGGCCAGTGTCCCGACCAGGAAACCCACATACGCGAAGAGCAATGACCGTTTGCGGTCGAACCGGTCTATCACCGTGGCAAATGCCAGTCCGGAGAAAAAAGCACTCACCGAATAACTGGCCACAAGTATACTGAACTGGAAAGCCGTGATTTTAAAGTATGGGATCAGGTAATTGCTCAGGGGCATCATGATCATGAAGTCCAGGATGTGGGTGAAGTTGAGCCCGGCGAGGATAAAAAGTATGATTCTTTCCTTTTTCGTCATGATGCGGCAATACGTAAAGATCGGGCAAACAGGGCAAAATATTCCCATATAACCCATTAAAATGGAATTGGATATCCAACTGGCCAAATTCTTAACTTTAAACAACTCAATCAGCCATATGAACAGAAAAAAATTCATCCGGGATGCCTCGCTCACTACGGCCGGCATAACGATTCTCAATTTCCCGGTGTTTGGAAAAAATGCCCCATCCAATAAAGTGGTCCTGGCCGTAATGGGTGTAAACAGCCGGGGTGCATACCTGGCGGAAAGTTTTTCCAAATTACCGAATGTGGAGATCGCCTATATCTGTGATGTGGAAGACAAGGCGATTGCCAATGGCCTGAAACCCTTTGCCGGCATGGATCGCAAGCCGGCTGTTGTAAAGGATATCCGCAAACTGGTCCAGCAAAAAGATTTTGATGCGCTGGTGGTGGCTGCACCGGACCACTGGCATGCGCCAGCTGCCATACTCGGTCTGACACACCAGAAGCATGTATATCTCGAAAAACCCTGCGGGCACAATCCGCATGAAGGTTCTTTGCTGGTGGATGCACAGAAATACCACCGGAATTATATTATTCAGATGGGTAACCAGCGACGCTCTATGCCCAACTTGATTGATGCCGTGCAACAGGTGAAGAACGGGCTGATCGGAAAAGCCTATTTCGGTAAAGCCTGGTATGCGAATAACCGCAAATCAATCGGATTCGGTAAAAAAGTACTGGTGCCCACCACTCTGGATTTTGATTTATGGCAGGGGCCTGCACCCCGCCGAGACTACCAGGACAATCTTGTTCATTATAACTGGCATTGGTTCTGGCATTGGGGAACTGCTGAAACCTGTAATAACGGAACACATGAAATTGATATGTGCCGCTGGTTTTTAGGCGCAGATTATCCGACAAGAGTAAGTTCAGCCGGTGGCCGGTATGCATTTAAGGATGATTGGGAGATGGTGGACACGCAGGTGGCGAGTTTTGAAATGAATAACCAGACAGCGATCAGCTGGGAAGGCAGGAGTTGTAACAAATTCAACCTGGAAGGAGCCAGCCGTGGGTTTATCATTTATGGTGACCAGGGTACGTTGGTCAATTACGGCAATGATGATTACAAAGTTTTTGATGCAGATAATAAACTGGTGAAAGAAGTAAAATCATCCGTCACAAGTGACGGCACCAATACGGTTGCGGCTAACGGCAATCTGGACTTTTATCATTTCACCAATTTTGTGGAAAGTGTCCGTGGCAATGTAAAAGTGAATTCGCCGATAGAAGAAGGCCACAAATCGGTATTGCTTTGCCACCTGGCTAATATTTCACAGCGGACTGGCCGCACGTTGGAATGTGATCCGTCAAATGGTCATATATTAAATGATCCCGGGGCGAATAAATTATGGAAAAGGGAGTACGAGCCTGGGTGGGAACCACGGTTTTAAAATTCCAAAATAAAAATTCAAAAACTGAGCCCTCTGTGTCCCTTGTTCTCTTCTTTGTGGCCTTTGTGGTAAAATAAAATAAACATGAAAAGATTGAATTTGTTTTTTGCCTGCTGCTGATTTCTATAAGCAGCATCTCCCAATCCGGCTGGACCAGTTTATTTGACGGCAAAACACTTACCGGCTGGAAAAAACTCGCCGGCATTGCCGAATATGCTGTAGAAGATAATTGCATTGTCGGCAGAACAGTGCCCGGCTCACCGAATACCTTTCTGGTAACGGAACAGGTATATGGTGATTTTATTTTGGAGATGGATGTAAAGATTGATAATGAGAATGCCAATTCCGGTATCCAGTTACGGAGTCATTTTGATGGTGCAGCGAATAACGGAAAAGGCCGGGTGTATGGATATCAGTTTGAGTTAGATCCGTCTGTTCGCCGGTGGACGGGTGGCATTTATGATGAAGGTCGTCGCGATTGGGTATATCCCCTTTCGCTGAATCCTGCTGCACAGGCGGCTTTCCGGCTGAATACATTTAACCATATCCGGGTTGAATGTATGGGAAATGAAATCAGGACCTGGGTGAATGGTATTCCATGTGCATACCTGGCAGATAGTGTGGATGCGTCCGGTTTCATCGCACTACAGGTTCATGCTGTATGAAAAAAAGAGTGGGTGGGAGTTATTATTTGACGGAAAAACTTCAGCCGGATGGGCCGGGGCATATAAAGACCATTTCCCGGAAAAAGGGTGGAAGATTGAAAATGGTGAGCTCACGGTACTTTCATCGGAGGGTAAGGAAGCGAATAATGGTGGTGATATTGTTACGGTAAAAGAGTACAGTGCTTTTGATTTGTCGTTTGATTTCAAATTCACGCCGGGTGCTAACAGTGGGGTGAAATATTTCGTGACATTATCGGAAAAAAATACCGGATCAGCTATCGGGCTGGAGTACCAGGTGCTGGATGACAGTTTGCATCCGGACGCGAAACTGGGTCGTGATGGAAATCGTACGCTTGCTTCGTTGTATGATTTAATAAAAGCGGAGAAGCAGTCGCGGTTTATTCACCAGCCTGGCCAGTGGAATACTGGACGGATAGTGGTTACGCCGGAGAATCATGTGGAGCATTACCTGAATGGGATAAAGGTGCTGGAGTATGAGCGCGGGTCGCAGGCTTACCGGGAATTGGTGGAGATTAGTAAGTATGTAATATGGAAGAATTTCGGGGAGGCGGTGGAGGGGCATATCCTGTTGCAGGATCATGGAAATGAAGTGAGTTACAGGAGTATAAAGATCCGGAAGTTGTAAGAGAGATTAAATACAAAACCACAAGGGGCCACAAAGATCTAAACTTTGTGGCCTTTGCTTTGCCCGCCGTAGCAAGGCGTAGGCGGGTATTCCTTTGTGTTCTTTGTGGTTAAACACAAAACAAAAAAGCCTCTCAACACAAGTTGAAAGGCTTTTTATAAATGAATATGGCAGCTACCTACTCTCCCGCATTGTGGTGCAGTACCATCGGCCATGAGGGGCTTAACTTCTCTGTTCGGTATGGGAAGAGGTGAACACCCTCGGCAAAACCACCATAAGTCGTTACAAATTCCAAAATTCAAAATCCAAATTCCAAAGAGTTTGGGATTTGAGATTTGTCCTTTTGGGATTTAATAATGTACATATTGGAAAATGTTAGAGAATATCTGGTTGTTTTATCGTTCCCGAAGGAAGATAAAAAAAATTAAAGCTTACGGGCAATTAGTACTACTTGGCTTTACTGTTACCAGTTTTACACCTATAGCCTATCAACGTCATCGTCTTTGACGGCCCTTAAAAGTAAACTCATCTTAAGGAAGGTTTCACGCTTAGATGCTTTCAGCGTTTATCCTGGCCACACGTAGCTACTCTGCATTGCACCTGGCGGCACAACAGATACACCAGCGGTGTGTACGACCCGGTCCTCTCGTACTAAGGTCATGTCCTCTCAATTTACTTACGCCCACCACAGATAGGGACCGAACTGTCTTGCGACGTTCTGAACCCAGTTCACGTGCCACTTTAATCGGCGAACAGCCGAACCCTTGGGACCTTCTCCAGCCCCAGGATGTGACGAACCGACATCGAGGTGCCAAACCTCCCCGTCGATATGAGCTCTTGGGGAGATCAGCCTGTTATCCCCGGAGTACCTTTTATCCTTTGAGCGACGGCCCTTCCATACAGAACCGCCGGATCACTTTAGCCGACTTTCGTCCCTGCTCGGCTTGTGTGCCTCACAGTCAAGCACCCTTATACTAATGCGCTCTACGTACGATTACCAACCGTACTGAGGGTACCTTTGCAAGCCTCCGTTACTCTTTAGGAGGCGACCACCTGAGTCAAACTACCCACCATGCACTGTTTCCGCAAGGGATTAGACTCTAAATCAAAGAAGGTTGGTATTTCAACGACCGCTCCACCCTACCTGGCGGCAAAGCTTCAAAGCGTCCCAACTATTCTACACATCCGTAATTCAAAATCAATGCAAAGTTGTAGTGAAGGTTCACGGGGTCTTTCCGTCCCGTGGCGGGTAACCGGCATCTTCACCGATACTACAATTTCACCGGGCTCGTGGAGGAGACAGTGTTCAACTCATTAGACCATTCGTGCAGGTCGGAACTTACCCGACAAGGAATTTCGCTACCTTAGGACCGTTATAGTTACGGCCGCCGTTTACTGGGGCTTCAGTCAGAAGCTTTGGCTTGCGCCGAACATCCTTCCTTAACCTTCCAGCACCGGGCAGGTATCAGGCTCTTACGTCATCTTTCGATTTTGCAGGGCCCTGTGTTTTTGTTAAACAGTTGGTTGAACCAATTTACTGAGACCCTCCGAAGAGGGTACGCTTTATCCCGAAGTTACAGCGTCAATTTGCCTAGTTCCTTCTCCACGGCTCACCCGAGCGCCTTAGAATATTCATCCCGTCTACCTGTGTCGGTTTGCGGTACCGGCTGCTATACTCGCTTTTCTAGGAAGAACTTTCGTTACTGCGTTTCACCCGAAGGATCCACTCGGCTATTCCGTCAGCCTATGTAATTAGCATTCTCCGTCACTTTTGTTGTATAGCAGGCGCAGGAATATTAACCTGCTTTCCAGCACCTAACCCTTTCGGGTTTGGCTAAGGACCGGGCTAACCCCTGATCCGATTAACGTTGATCAGGAACCCTTAGACTTTCGGCGATAAGGTTTTTCACCTTATTTATCGTTACTTATGCCTACATTTTCTTTTCAAACCGCTCCAGCATACGTCACCGTACACCTTCGATGCAGTCTGAATGCTCCCCTACCGATCATCCGCTTAGCGGCGATCATAGAGCTTCGGTTCGTAGTTTGATGCCCGATTATTTTCCGTGCGGGACCTCTCGACCAGTGAGCTGTTACGCACTCTTTAAATGAATTGCTGCTTCCAAGCAAACATCCTGGCTGTTATAGAAGTCCTACCTCGTTTGATCAACTTAACTACGTATTGGGGACCTTAGCTGCTATTCTGGGTTATTTCCCTCTCGGCCACGGATCTTAGCACCCGTAGCCTCACTCCCGGTAAATATCTGTTAGCATTCGGAGTTTGTCAGGGTTTGGTAGGCGATGAAGCCCCCTAGCCCAATCAGTAGCTCTACCTCTAACAGACTTATACACCGAGGCTGTTCCTAAAACATTTCGGGAGAACGAGCTATCTCTCAGTTTGATTGGCCTTTCACCCCGATCCACAGGTCATCCCAGAACTTTTCAACGTTAACGGGTTCGGTCCTCCAGTTGGTTTTACCCAACCTTCAACCTGCCCATGGATAGATCACAAAGTTTCGCGTCTGCCCCCACTGACTATTCGCCCTATTTGGACTCGCTTTCGCTACGGCTCCGTTCATACAGAACTTAACCTCGCCAGTGAGGAGCAACTCGTAGGCTCATTATGCAAAAGGCACGCCGTCACTTCTTGCCGGCTCCGACCGCTTGTAGGCACACGGTTTCAGGTACTATTTCACTCCCTTGTTTAGGGTGCTTTTCACCTTTCCTTACGGTACTGGTTCACTATCGGTGTCTGAGGAGTATTTAGCCTTACCAGATGGTGCTGGCAGATTCAGGCAGGATTTCTCCGGTCCCGCCTTACTCAGGATACTGCTCGTCCTCATCAATTTGCGCTTACGGGCTATCACCTCTATGGCTCAACTTTCCAGAAGATTTAACTTGATGATGATTTCTAAATGCAGTCCTACAACCCCCGGCCGGCACGCCGACCAGGTTTAGGCTATGTCCCTTTTCGCTCGCCACTACTCGGGGAATCACGATTGTTTTCTTTTCCTCTCCCTACTTAGATGTTTCAGTTCAGGAGGTTGGCTCTCTTTCGAGTACTATACCTTCAGTATAGTGGGTTGACCCATTCGGAGACCCGGGGATATAATGCTTGTGTGCAGCTCCCCCGGCTTTTCGCAGCTACACGTCCTCTGTCGCCTCTCGTAGACCCAAGGCATCCTTGCCCTTAATTGCTTTAAAAAAATTAGAAACTAGAATTTGTTATTATTGTGTTGTTACCCGACCACATTTCTTCAGACCAACCATAAAAAATTGTGATTATTCAAAATTGTGATCGAATTCCGATAAAATGAAGTTAGATATTCATCTAACATTTTTTTTTCCAATATGTCAAAGAGCCAAGTAATGTGAAAATGTGGAAATGTGCTAATTCGAAAATTAATACACTTCCTTTCATATTACCGTGCAGATAAAATGGTTTCGAACCATTCAAGGCCTCTCAGGCATTACATATTTAAAGAACTTATTTCACGTTTACATTCTCCACACTTTCCGGCCACTGGGTGGAGGATATCAGAGTCGAACCGATGACCCTCTGCGTGCAAGGCAGATGCTCTAGCCAACTGAGCTAACCCCAAAATAATTAGTCTGGAGTCTTTAGTTCATAGTCTGAGTCAGACTGCGACTAACGGCTATCGACTTTAAAGTAGACCCGAGAGCAGATTTGAACTGCTGACCCTACATTATGGGTGTAAATTGCTCACAAGCAGGCTGAGCACTACGGATCTGTTTGCCGCCCCCGTGGTGGGGTTCATGTTTTAAAGAACTGTAATGAACAATGAAAGTAGTAGGAAACGTGGCCAGTAGTAGTTCTGACGAATCAGAAACACTGGCTCTAAAGGGAGGTATTCCAACCGCACCTTCCGATACGGCTACACGCTTGTTACGACTTAGCCCCAGTCTGATTTTTACCTAGGCGGCTCCTTGCGGTTTACCGACTTTAGGTACACCCGGCTACCATGGCTTGACGGGCGGTGTGTACCAAGGTCCGGGAACGTATTCACCCGTAGCGTTGCTGATCTACGTTTACTAGCGATTCCAGCTTCATGGAGTCGAGTTGCAGACTCCAATCTGAACTGAGAGGCGTTTTTGGGATTAGCTTCATATCGCTATGTTGCGGCCCTTTATACGCCCCATTGTAGCACGTGTGTAGCCCTGGGCATAAAGGCCATGATGACAAGACCATCATCCCCTCCTTCCTCCCGTCTTACGACGGCAGTTTCACTAGGTTCCCAGCGTTACCTGATGGCAACTAGCAGTGATGAGGTTGCGCTCGTTGCGGGACCCCCCCAGCAACACCTCCCGGCACGAGCTGACGACAGCCATGCAGCACCTTACTGGCAGTGTATTGCTACAAAGTGGGCACTGGCCCACGGTCTCCCAGCATTCTAGCCCGGGTAAGGTTCCTGCGCGTATCATCCGCCTTAAACCTCATGCTCCACCGCTTGTGCGGACCCCCACCAATTCCTTTGAGTTTCAATCTTGCGATCTATTACTTCCAGGTGGGACACTTAATGCTTTCCTCAGACACTTACAGTGTATCGCAAATGTCAAGTATCCATAGTTTAGGGCGTGGACTACCAAGGGTATCTAATCCTGTTTGGTCCCCACGCTTTCGTGCCTCAGTGTCAATATATGAGTAGCCAGCTGCCTTCACCGAATTGGTGTTCTATGCTCATATCTAAGCATTTCACCGCTACATGACATATTCCGCTGACCTCCACAATATTCAAGATTAATAGTATCAATGGCAGTTTCCAAGTTAATGACGGAGATTTCCTGCTGACTTTGTACCTACGCCACCCTTTTTTTTGAGTGGTTAGTCCGGATAACGCTTTTGCACCCCTCCGTAATGCCGCGGCTACTGGCACGGAAGATTGTGGGTGCCCTTCATATGGTGCCGTCAATTGATCTTAAAGACCCTTTTCGTCCCATATAAAAAGTTTACAATCCAGAGGACCTTCATCCTCCCACCGCAGCATAGCTGGTT
>JADKJV010000028.1 GCA_016720825.1 Chitinophagaceae bacterium
GGAGATCAGCCTGTTATCCCCGGAGTACCCTTTATCCTTTTGAGCGACGGCCCTTCCATGCAGAACCGCCGGATCACTTTAGTCGACTTTCGTCCCTGCTCGGCTTGTCTGCCTCACAGTCAAGCACCCTTATACTAATGCGCTCTACGTACGATTACCAACCGTACTGAGGGTACCTTTGCAAGCCTCCGTTACTCTTTAGGGGCGACCACCCCAGTCAAACTACCCACCATGCACTGTTTCCCGCAAGGGATTAGACTCTAAATCAAAGAAGGTTGGTATTTCAACGACCGCTCCACCCTACCTGGCGGGCAAAGCTTCAAAGCGTCCCAACTATTCTACACATCCGTAATTCAAAATCAATGCAAAGTTGTAGTGAAGGTTCACGGGGTCTTTCCGTCCTGTGGCGGGTAACCGGCATCTTCACCGATACTACAATTTCACCGGGCTCGTGGAGGAGACAGTGTTCAACTCATTAGACCATTCGTGCAGGTCGGAACTTACCCGACAAGGAATTTCGCTACCTTAGACCGTTATAGTTACGGCCGCCGTTTACTGGGGCTTCAGTCAGAAGCTTTGGCTTGCGCCGAACATCCTTCCTTAACCTTCCAGCACCGGGCAGGTATCAGGCTCTATACGTCATCTTTCGATTTTGCAGGGCCCTGTGTTTTTGTTAAACAGTTGGTTGAACCAATTTACTGAGACCCTGCGAAGAGGGTACGCTTTATCCCGAAGTTACAGCGTCAATTTGCCTAGTTCCTTCTCCACGGCTCACCTGAGCGCCTTAGAATATTCATCCCGTCTACCTGTGTCGGTTTGCGGTACCGGCTGCTATACTCGCTTTTCTTGGAAGAACTTTCGTTACTGCGTTTCACCCGAAGGATCCACTCGGCTATTCCGTCAGCCTATGTAATTAGCATTCTCCGTCACTTTTGTTGTATAGCAGGCGCAGGAATATTAACCTGCTTTCCATCACCTACCCCTTTCGGGTTTGGCTAAGGACCGGGCTAACCCTGATCCGATTAACGTTGATCAGGAACCCTTAGACTTTCGGCGATAAGGTTTTTCACCTTATTTATCGTTACTTATGCCTACATTTTCTTTCAAACCGCTCCAGCATACGTCACCGTACACCTTCGATGCAGTCTGAATGCTCCCCTACCGATCATCCGCTAAGCGGCGATCATAGAGCTTCGGTTCGTAGTTTGATGCCCGATTATTTTCCGTGCGGGACCTCTCGACCAGTGAGCTGTTACGCACTCTTTAAATGAATTGCTGCTTCCAAGCAAACATCCTGGCTGTTATAGAAGTCCTACCTCGTTTGATCAACTTAACTACGTATTGGGGACCTTAGCTGCTATTCTGGGTTATTTCCTCTCGGCCACGGATCTTAGCACCCGTAGCCTCACTCCCGGTAAATATCTGTTAGCATTCGGAGTTTGTCAGGGTTTGGTAGGCGATGAAGCCCCCTAGCCCAATCAGTAGCTCTACCTCTAACAGACTTATAAACCGAGGCTGTTCCTAAAAAACATTTCGGGGAGAACGAGCTACTCTCAGTTTGATTAGCCTTTCACTCCGATCCACAGGTCATCCGCTAACTTTTCAACGGTAGTCGGTTCGGTCCTCCAGTTAGTGTTACCCAACCTTCAACCTGCCCATGGATAGATCAAAGTTTCGCGTCTGCCCCCACTGACTATTCGCCCTATTTGGACTCGCTTTCGCTACGGCTCCGTTCATACAGAACTTAACCTCGCCAGTGAGGAGCAACTCGTAGGCTCATTATGCAAAAGGCACGCCGTCACTTCTTGCGAAGCTCCGACCGCTTGTAGGCACACGGTTTCAGGTACTATTTCACTCCCTTGTTTAGGGTGCTTTTCACCTTTCCCTTACGGTACTGGTTCACTATCGGTGTCTGAGGAGTATTTAGCCTTACCAGATGGTGCTGGCAGATTCAGGCAGGATTTCTCCGGTCCCGCCCTACTCAGGATACTGCTCGTCCTCATCAATTTGCGCTTACGGGGCTATCACCCTCTATGGCTCAACTTTCCAGAAGATTTAACTTGATGATGATTTCTAAATGCAGTCCTACAACCCCCGGCCGGCACGCCGACCAGGTTTAGGCTATGTCCCTTTTCGCTCGCCACTACTCGGGGAATCACGATTGTTTTCTTTCCTCTCCCTACTTAGATGTTTCAGTTCAGGAGGTTGGCTCTCTTTCGAGTACTATACCTTCAGTATAGTGGGTTGACCCATTCGGAGACCCGGGGATATAATGCTTGTGTGCAGCTCCCCGGCTTTTCGCAGCTTACCACGTCCTTCGTCGCCTCCGAGAGCCAAGGCATCCCCCATGCGCCCTTAATTGCTTTAAAAAAATTAGAAACTAGAATTTGTTATTATTGTAGTTGTTACCCGACCACATTTCTTCAGACCAACCATAAAAAATGGTGTGATTATTCAAAATTGTGATCGAATTCCGATAAAAATCGGAAGTTAGATATTCATCTAACATTTTTTTTCCAATATGTCAAAGAGCTAAGTAATGTGAAAATGTGGAAATGTGCTAATTCGAAAATTAATACACTTCCTTTCATATTACCGTGCAGATAAAATGGTTTCGAACCATTCAAGGCCTCTCAGGCATTACCTATTTAAAGAACTTATTTTCACATTTCCACATTCTCCACACTTTCCATTTTTCCTGGTGGAGGATATCGGAGTCGAACCGATGACCCTCTGCGTGCAAGGCAGATGCTCTAGCCAACTGAGCTAACCCCCCAAATAATTAGTCTGGAGTCTTTAGTTCATAGTCTGGAGTCAGACTCGCGACTAACGGCTATCGACTTTAAAGTAGACCCGAGCAGATTTGAACTGCTGACCCCTACATTATCAGTGTAGTGCTCTAACCAGGCTGAGCTACGGATCTGTTTGTAGCTCCCGTGATTACGGGTTCATGTTTGTAAAGACGCTCGAGGGGGGGGGGGGGGGGGGGGGGTATCTCTTCGACAGACTTTCGTCTGCTCAGGATGAACAATGAAAGTAGTAGGAAACAATAGCCAGTAAGTAGTTCTGACGAATCAGAAACTTGCTAAGCTCTAAAAAGGAGGTATTCCAGCCGCACCTTCCGATACGGCTACCTTGTTACGACTTAGCCCCAGTCACCAGTTTTACCCTAGGCGGCTCCTTACGGTTACCGACTTTAGGTACACCCGGCTTCCAT
This sequence comes from Chitinophagaceae bacterium, assembly GCA_016720825.1. GTDB lineage: Bacteria > Bacteroidota > Bacteroidia > Chitinophagales > Chitinophagaceae > JJ008. Next base: position 3,218 of record JADKJV010000028.1, read on the forward strand.
GGCTTGACGGGCGGTGTGTGCAAGGTCCGGGAACGTATTCACCGTAGCGTTGCTGATCTACGATTACTAGCGATTCCAGCTTCATGGAGTCGAGTTGCAGCCTCCAATCCGAACTGAGATAGGCTTTTTGGGATTCGCTTCACATCGCTGTGTTGCTGCCCTCTGTACCTACCATTGTAGCACGTGTGTAGCCCTAGGCATAAAGGCCATGATGATTTGACATCATCCCTCCTTCCTCACGTCTTACGACGGCAGTTTCACTAGAGTTCCCAGCGTTACCTGATGGCAACTAGTGATGGGGGTTGCGCTCGTTGCGGGACTTAACCCAACACCTCACGGCACGAGCTGACGACAGCCATGCAGCACCTTACTGGCAGTGTATTGCTACAAAGTGAGCTTTCACCCACGGTCTCCCAGCATTCTAGCCCAGGTAAGGTTCCTCGCGTATCATCGGAATTAAACCACATGCTCCACCGCTTGTGCGGACCCCCGCCAATTCCTTTGAGTTTCAATCTTGCGATCGTACTTCCCGTGTGGGATACTTAATGCTTTCGCTCAGACACTTACAGTGTATCGCAAATGTCGAGTATCCATAGTTTAGGGCGTGGACTACCAGGGTATCTAATCCTGTTTGATCCCCACGCTTTCGTGCCTCAGTGTCAATATATGAGTAGCCAGCTGCCTTCGCAATTGGTGTTCTATGTCATATCTAAGCATTTCACCGCTACATGACATATTCCGCTGACCTCCACAATATTCAAGATTAATAGTATCAATGGCAGTTTCCAAGTTAAGCTCGGAGATTTCACCACTGACTTACCAACCCACCTACGCACCCTTTAAACCCAGTGAATCCGGATAACGCTTGCACCCTCCGTATTACCGCGGCTGCTGGCACGGAGTTAGCCGGTGCTTATTCATATGGTACCGTCAGTTGATCTAGAAAGACCCTTTTTCGTCCCATATAAAAGAAGTTTACAATCCAGAGGACCTTCATCCTCCACGCGGCATGGCTGGTTCAGACTTGCGTCCATTGACCAATATTCCTTACTGCTGCCTCCCGTAGGAGTCGGGCCCGTGTCTCAGTGCCCGTGTGACTGGTCGTGCTCTCACACCAGTTACTGATCGCAGGCTTGGTGGGCCGTTACCCCGCCAACTACCTAATCAGCCGCACACCCATCATCAAGCGCATTACTGCTATAATAATAAACTGATGCCAGTTCATTATGTTACGGGGTATTAATCCAAATTTCTCTGGGCTATTCCCCACTTAAAGGAAGGTTGTGTACGTGTTCCGCACCCGTTTGCCGGTCGCCATCAGATGTATTGCTACAAACCTGCTGCCCCACGACTTGCATGTATTAAGCCTGCCGCTAGCGTTCATCCTGAGCCAGGATCAAACTCTCCATTGTAAATGAAGTTTGATACTGACAGTTAAAAAATTCTCAAGAGAAAATTAACGTGTCAAATCGAATGTATTTCGCTTGACTTACCTTTTGTTTTTTATCCAGATGGCTATCTGGATAAAATGCTATTGTTTCCTAACTTTCAAAGATCTTTTGGCCTTCTCAGCCTCCCCGCTTTTTGAACGGGAGTGCAAAGGTAAGGGCCGTTGTATTATCAGCAAAATTTATTTTCATAAATCTTGAAGAAACTTACCGTGATTATCTACCTGTCTGTGAAGAACTTGATCCGCTTTTTTCAAGCGGGTTGCAAAGATACATCAGGAACTATTCACCACCAATTTTTCACGCCTGATTTGTTCACATTTGTCTAACAGGTATCAACATCTAAAGAACTAATTCCGCCATCAAAACGGGCGGCAAATATACGCCTGCGCAACCTAATTCCAAATAAAAATTTGTGAAAGCCAGCTAGAAATCAAGGAAATACAGTCCTGTAGCGGGTTTGAAGCGATCGCTTTTTTTTATGGCTTTTGCGGAAACACCACTTTTTCCAGAAATAAACCCTGCGGAGGCACCGCAAAACTGGCTCTTGTACAGTCCTTTGCCTCAATAATTGCCCGAAAATCAGCCTCAGAAAGTTTCCCGCGACCTAATTTCAGCATCGTTGCAGTCAACGCCCGCACCATTCCCGCAAAAAACGATTGGCCCGGATATGAAAAACCAGCATATTACCCTCTGTATACCACTCACTTACCTCAATCTTACACCGGAAACTCTTTACCTGGGTATTCCGTTTCGAGAATGAAGTGAAATCTTCATACTCTTTCAACACCCCTGCAGCACGCTGCATCAGCTCAATATCAAGCTTATACGGGAAATAATAAGCCCTGTCCTTCAGGAACGGATCCTTCTCCCTGTATATATAGTACCTGTACTCCCTCGCCACCGCATCAAACCTGCAATGCGCATCCTCCTTCACCTCCTCCATTCCCTTTACCATTATATCATCCGGTAACACCGCATTCATCTTATATAACAACGTTGGAATATCCTTCATCGAATCCCACTCCGCCACCGGCTTCTCCATATCAAAATGAAAGTAATTCTGCCTCGCATGCACACCCGCATCCGTACGCGATGAACCCGTCATACTCACCCCTAACCTGGTTACCGTAGTAAACGCATTCTCCACCTCCGCCTGTACGGTATTGGCATTACGCTGCTCCTGGAAACCACTGTATCGGGTGCCTTTGTATTGAAGTTCGAGGAAGTAGCGGGGCATATGCAGGGGTTACTGGTTACTTGTTGCTTTTATTTGCAGGTTGTTTAGCTATAGGTGGCTTGTTGGCTTTTGGCCAGTACCAAAAAACTGGAACTGGTAACTGGCTGGCAACAAATTTCTAGCTGAAAGCCAATAGCCAACAGCTAATAGCTAAAAGCCAACGTCTCACATCCTCAGCATCGCCTTAAACCGATTCACATAATACTCCTCCTTCAACTCTGCCTGCAGGGAAGGGAAATTGCCGGGATCGCTTACATATTGATAAGCCTCATCAAAGAAATGATACTTGCCTAGTTCATCCAGGAAAAGTGTACTGAGGTTTTTTATCTGAACTGTACTGAAGCATTTCGTTTTAAATGTCTTTTTTGCTTCGGAAATCATATCATCATTATTCTCCACCGCAGCCATGCGTTTACGCAATTTCAGGAAGTCTGCATCGGTGGCCTGGTCATTGCAATTTTTATTCAGCGAATACACTGCGGCATCCGGTTCTTTTGTTTTCACCGTATCTGCCTTAACTTCCGTGATCACAACACTGGTTACCACGGAATCTGTTTTAACCGGAACTACGGTTTCAGCAGGTGTAACCACATTCACAGGCTTCTCTTCGGTCATTTGTACGGCGACAGCTGCTGTATCTTTCACAACGGCCTTTGACACACTATCAGTATTGGCTGTAAAATCAAGGAATTTCGGGGCATCCTCCACCGGCTGCTTTACCGGTTCTGTAACCAGCTTCGCCATCGGTTTGGGATTGGGTATCAACAAACGAATGGTATCAGTCAAACTATCATTGATCTGGTCAATAAATACCAAACCAAAACCTTCTGTGGTGGATGACTCAGATTGCTTTTTTACTACTGACGTTTTATAGGGCTGCTCTTCAGTTACTGTCTCGGTTGACTGCGTATTGTTTGCAGGCTCAGTAACCGCCGGCCTCTCTGCTACTACAATGGAAGTATCAACCAGCACCTGTTCTGTTTTAACGACGGGTTTTTCTTCTGTAACGGGTTCCGTTTTGGGTTTTACCACGGCAACGGCCACCGAGTCGGGTTTGGCTTCTGAAACAGGTTCAGTTTTTACCACCAGTTTGGTATCCTCCACCGGTTTCAGAACAGGTTCTGTTTTGGCTACCACTGTATCCTTCATCAATACGGGCTCTTTTTTCACAGCAGTTGTTTGCCAATTATCTTCAGTTTTATTGTTTTTGTTTCAACAATTACAGACGGTTCAGTCACTTTAGGCGCCACAGGTTTTTCTTCTTTCACTGCCACTACTTCCGGTTCCGGCTTTTCCAACAAACTGGGATCATCAGATACTTTGGCCAGGATCCTGGTAAATGCCGTAGCACCGGAATCAATATTTCGGGGCTTTTTCTCAAGGATTGCCCCCCCACCCGTATTCATGATAATAGCCAGCGTCTGCAAATCAAACAAGCCCCAGCCCTTTGCACCGAAGTCTTTCAATACATAGCCATGATCCTTTTGCCCGATAGCCAGCGTAAAGGGCTGCTCGGGGAATTTATTCTGCGGGAAACCAATCGTAAAATTATAGGTGCTGTCAACCAGCCTGGGTAAAATGAGGTAGCCTGCAGCGTTTGAAGACATCACCTTATTATCCATTCGCAGGAAAAAGGCCTGGTTACCTTCTGTCTGGAAGTATAAATAATAGAGTTTCTGGGAAAAAATGGGGGTTGTACAGGTTCCTAACAGGAAAAGGAGCAGGAATTTCTTCATATCCGGCTGGGGTTTCCGTAAAATTAGTCCAAATAATGCTAAAACTGCCGTTAAAACAGTAACCTTCCATCCCAATTCCCCGTCTAGGCATACTCGCTAACCTTATTTTTGCCACAAATCAAAAAACAGTATGAAGAAATGGATCATGGCCGCAGGTATGATGATTGCCATCCTGCCCCTGCAGGCACAAATCAAACCAGCCGCAGACACAAGCTGGAAAAAAGAATACCGCGAATCTTACCCAAGGATTAATGACCTGGTACATACCAGGCTTGACGTGAATTTCAATTACGATAAATCACAAATGAACGGGAAAGCATGGATAACCCTCCACCCGCATTTTTATGCTACCGACAGTCTCCTGCTCGATGCCAAAGGCATGGACATCCAGAAAGTAGCCATCGTAAACGGCGCTTCCCAGAAGGATCTCAAATACACCTACGACAACTGGCAGATCCGGATCACCCTCGACAAAAAATACAAATACACCGAAAACTATACGGTGTTTATCCAGTACACGGCTAAACCCAATGAAGTAAAAGTAAAAGGCAGTGCTGCTATTAATGATGCCAAAGGCCTGTATTTTATCAATCCAAAAGGTGAAGATAAAACCAAACCAACGCAGATCTGGACACAGGGTGAAACGGAAGCGACTTCTGTATGGTGCCCCACCATTGACAAGCCCAACCAGAAAACAACCAATGAAATTGCGATGACGGTGCCCGCGAAATACGTTACGCTCTCCAATGGTAAACTGGTGAGCCAGAAAAAAAATGCGGATGGTACCCGTACTGATTCATGGAAAATGGATTTGCCCCATGCGCCCTATCTTTTCTTTATGGGCGTAGGTGATTATGCCGTGATCAAAGACAGCTGGAAAGGAAAAGAAGTAAGCTATTATGTAGACAAAGAATATGCACCGGTAGCCCGCAAGATTTTCGGACTCACTCCGGAAATGATCGGTTTCTATTCCAAAATCACCGGTGTGGATTTCCCCTGGGTGAAATATGCACAGATTACCGGACATGATTATGTTAGCGGTGCGATGGAAAACACCACCGCCACCCTGCATTCTGATGCCGCACAACAGGACGCCCGCGAACTGGTGGATGGCAATAGCTGGGAACTGGTGGTAGCCCATGAATTGTTTCACCAGTGGTTTGGTGATTATGTAACCACTGAAAGCTGGAGCAATATCACACTCAACGAATCATTCGCCAACTACAGCGAAACACTGTGGAATGAATATAAATACGGGAAAGATGCCGGCGATCACCAGAATTATGTGGATATGCAGGGTTATCTCGGCAGCGGCAGTGCCAAAAAAGACCTCGTTCGTTTTTATTATGCCGATAAAGAAGACCTCTTTGATGCCGTGAGTTATAATAAAGGAGGCCGCGTCCTGCACATGCTGCGCAATTATATAGGCGATTCTGCATTCTTCAAAGCACTGAACATTTACCTCACTACCAACAAATTCAAATCAGCCGAAGCACAACAGCTGCGTCTTGCCTTTGAAGAAGTAACCGGCCGCGACCTGAACTGGTACTGGAACCAATGGTATTATGGTGCCGGCAACCCCGCGCTGGATATCAATTACAGTTATGATGATGCGGCTAAGAAAGTACGCGTAATTGTTAACCAGACACAAACCGGCGATAAAATCTTCAGACTCCCTGTAAACATTGATGTATACCATGGTGCTGAAAAATCACGCACAATGGTTTGGGCAAAAAGCAAATCAGATACATTCTATATTGATGATAACCGCAAACCGGATCTCGTGAATTTTGATGGTGACAAAGTGTTACTCTGCACCAAAAAAGAAAACAAGACCCTTGCTGAGTACATTCATCAGTATAAATATGCAGGCAGTTACCTCGACCGCCGTGAAGCCATAGACTTCGCTGCAAAAAACCAAAGTGATCCTGCAGCCGTTGCCCTGTTAAAAGATGCGCTGAAAGACCGTTATGAAGTGCTGCGTAATTATACAGTCAACAAACTGGACCTGAAGAAGGATGATGTAAAAAAACAAACCCTGCCCGTGCTGGTTGACCTCGCGAAGAACGATCCTAACCGTCCGGTGAAAGCCAGTGCACTTTCTAAACTCAGCGACCAGAATGACCCGGCTTACCTGCCGATCTTCAAAGCAGCGATCAATGATTCTTCTTACAGTGTTTCCGGTTTTGCGCTGGAAGGATTAGCAGGTGTTGACAGCCTTGCCGGTTTACAGGAAGCCAAAAAACTGGCCACCAGCAAACCCAAAGGCAAGCTGAGTGATGCCATTACCGGCATCCTGATTAATTCAGGTGATGAAACTGCAGCCACTATGATTCTGGAGAATTTTGAAAACATGCCTTTATCACAGGCGAAATTCCAGATGGTTCAATCCATCGGTGATTTCCTGGGCAAGAGCAGCAATATGGAGATTGTTAAACGCGGTATTGATGATATCGTTGCTTTCCGCGATGCGATTCCTGAAGCTTTCCGCGACCAGACCAATCCTTTTATCAATGGGATGGTGCTGAAAGGTATTTTGAATAAGAAGATTAAGCAGGGGTTGAAAGAGCAGGCGGATTATATAAATAGTAAGCTGCCAGCAGAAGATAAAAAAAGGATTTTAAGTAGCGCTTTTTTTACCACAAGGAACACGAAGAAATACCCGCCTTCGCTTTGCTACGGCGGGCACGGCAAAGGCCACTAAGTAAAAATCTTAGTGGCCTTTGTTGTATTTCTTTGTGAACTTAGTGGTTAAGTGTATTTACCAGGATCCGCTTGATCCTCCCCCTCCGAAAGACCCGCCTCCGAATCCTCCGAAGCCGCCGCCGCCTCCACCGCCGCCGCCACTGGACCAGCCTCCTCCACCAATGGGGAAGAAACCGCCGAAGCCACGACGGGACATCATGCTGCCGCCTTTACCGCCATTACCGGCGAATATGATCAGCAGGATAATGATTAAAACGATTATGCTGCCCAATTTTCCGCCTTTCTTCTTACCGCTGCCATACCCTTCGGGTGCTTTATAACGTCCTTCAGCGGCTTTGATGAGCTCGTCAATGCCTTCATCCAGTCCGCGGTAATAGTTACTTTCTTTGAAATTGGGAATAATGTTATTGTCAATAATAGACTTGGTGGTCACATCCGGGATTGCACCTTCGAGTCCGTAACCGGTGGCAATGGCCACTTTGCGATTACCTGTTCCGCCACCTGTGGAAACAAGAATAACAACACCATTGTTGAATTCTTTATTACCCACTTCCCAAAGACGGCCAACCTCCATGGCATACTCATCAGGGGAATAACCTTCCAGGGATTCCACTATTACAATAGTGATTTGATTACTTGTACTGTCATCGTACCGAACCAATTTTTGCTCAAGCGCTTCAATTTGTGCGGCAGATAATAAACTTCCTGTCAGGTCATTCACCAGCCTGGCCGGTGAAGGTTTCTTGGGCAGAACTTTTTCAATCTGTGCCTGGAGTGTGAATGTGGCCAGCAATGAAAATATAAAGAGTAGTTTTTTCATGGGTTAGCGGCCGAAGACGATTTCGTCAGGTAATTCGTTTTTATCTGTTCCTTTATCGTAAGGGAAATGGGTAGTGAGTGCCTCCCCGATCTGGATCACACATTCAGCAATGCCTTTGGCGTAATTATTTTTATTAAATGATTGCAGCATTTCAGAAACCACTTTTTCCCAGTAGGCGTTGCCAACTTTTTCATGGATACCCTGGTCGCCGAAAACAGCCAGCTGGCGGTCTTTGATAGCTATATAGACCAAGGATGCGTTGCGGTATTCTGTCTGGTCCATTTTCAGGTTAAAGAAAATTTCTTTAGCCCGGTCAATGGCATCGACCCAGCTGCATTTGCTTTCCACGAATACCCGTACTTCACCACTGGTACGCTTTTCAGCATGCTGTATGGCATTCACGATAAGGTGTGATTCCTCATCAGTAAAAAATTTGGGCTTTTTACGCCAGGGGAATAGTCTCATTTGAATTTTACTCCGGGTTTATTTTCAGCACCGTCGTCGGCCTGAAATCCAGTTTTCTTTTTAAATCCGAAAAGTCCGGCCACCAGGTTACCCGGGAATGACCTGACTTTCCGGTTATAATCATACACAGCTTTATTAAAATCATTCCTGGCCACCCTGATCCTGAACTCGGTTTTCTCGAGTTGCAGCTGCAGGTCTGAGTATGACTTAGTACCCTTGAGTGTGGGATATTTTTCTATCAGCACAATCATACGGTTGGCAGAAGCACCGAGGCTGTCCTGCAGTGCTTTTTGCTTCTCGTAATTTTCGGGACTGAGTTCATCATTGCTCATACCAGACAGGGCCCTGCTCCTGGCTTCGGCTACTTGTTGCAAGGTGGTCTGTTCAAAATCAGACACACCTTTCACCACGTTCACGAGGCTGGGTATCAGGTCGAGGCGGCGCTGGTAAGTGTTCTGTACTTCTGACCACTGTTTTTTCACAGCTTCTTCCCTGTTCACAAATCCGTTGTACGAGGTCACAAGCCAGATCACCAGGATCAGCAGGACGGCGCCTCCTGCGATGAGGCGGTTTCTTTTTTGGGGCTGCATAGACGATGCTTAGAATTGTACTTTAGGTGCTTTTTCTGCGCCTTCTTCAGCTTTAAAGCCTTCTTTCTTGCTGAATCCAAACATGCCGCTGAGCATATTCATCGGGAAGGAACGAACCTTCACATTGTAAGTATTAACAGCTTCGTTAAATCCTTTACGTGAATTCCGGATATCGTTTTCGATGCCTTCCAGTGATTTTTGCAATTCCATAAAGTTCTGAGTGGCTTTGAGGTCGGGGTAGTTTTCAACCACGGCCAGTAAGCGGCTGAGTGAACCTGACAGTTGTCCCTGTGCCTGCTGGAATTTGGCGATGTTCTCGGGTGTGAGATCATCCGCTTTAATATTTACAGAAGTGGCTTTAGAGCGGGCTTCAACAAGGGCGGTCAATGTTGTTTTTTCAAAATTGGCAGCACCTTTCACTGTCTCAACCAGCTGATCCACTAAATCCATTCTTTTCTGGTATTCTGAGTTCACGTTATTCCAGGCTTTCTGGACATTTTCATCTTGTTTCACCAGACCATTGTATCCGCTGCATCCCCATACAAATAAAATAAGTACGAGACCGCCGATAATCAATAAAGTGAGGTTACGAGTTCCTTTCATGGTAGTTTAATTTTTAATTGGAGATTAAAATTACCATTTTTCCTCACTTCAAAGGGGAATTTTCGGTGAATGGGGGTGGTGTGGCGGTGGGGGGCGGCGGCGGACGGTAAGTACTGTGGAAATGTGGTAAATGTGAGAAATGTGAAAAATACAAACAGTTGAAAATTCTTTTAAAAACTAAAAATCAGGAAAATCTGGAAAAGGGCACTTTCAGAATTCGGGTTGCCCCATTTCTCACATTTTCACATTTCTCACATTTTCACATTAATTACATTTATGACTTCACCGCCGCAATCCCCGGCAACTCCTTCCCCTCAAAATACTCCAGCATTGCCCCGCCGCCGGTGCTAACGTAGCTGACTTTGTCGGCGAAGTGGAACTGGTTAACGGCAGCAACGGAGTCTCCGCCGCCGACGAGGGAGAAAGAACCTTTTTGGGTAGCGTCGGCGATGGCTGCGGCTACGGCAACTGTACCGTGCCTGAATTTTTCCATTTCAAAAACGCCCATGGGGCCGTTCCATAAAATGGTTTTGGAGCGTTTGATGACGTTACAGAATTGTTCAGTGGCCATGGGACCGATATCGAGGCCCATCCATCCGTCGGGGATTTCGTGGCTGGGTGCGGTGGATGTTTCGGCATCGGCCGCAAATTTATCGGCAATGATAGAATCGGAAGGCAGGTGAATACACACGCCTTTCTCTTCTGCTTTCTTTAAAATATCGAGGGCGGTTTGCAGACGGTCTTCTTCACAAAGGGAAGAACCGGTATGTCCGCCGGTGGCGCGCATGAATGTATATGCCATACCGCCGCCGATGATGATATCTGTGGCACGGGCTAGCAGGTTTTCGATGATGAGGATTTTATCGCTCACTTTTGCTCCGCCGATGATGGCAACAAAAGGTTTTTCGGACTGGTGCATCACTTTTTCAGCACTGGCTACTTCGGCTTCCATTAATAAACCGAAGAATCTTTTTTCTTTGGGGAAGAACTGGGCGATAACGGCTGTGGAAGCGTGGGCACGGTGGGCGGTACCGAAGGCATCGTTCACCCATACGTCGCCGAGTTTGGATAATTTTTCAGCAAAGTCTTTGTCTCCTTTTTCTTCCTGTTTGTAAAAGCGCAGGTTTTCAAGCAGGAGTACTTCACCGGGGCGCATCATGGATGCGGTTAAGTATGCTTGTTCACCTACACAGTCGTTGGCGAATAAAACAGTAGCACCACCGAGTAATTCACTAAGGTGATGTACCAGGTGTTTCAGTGAATACTTATCAGTAGGACCATCTTTGGGTCTGCCGAGGTGGCTCATGAGGATGACTTTACCACCGTCGTTGATAATTTTTTTGATAGTGGGGATTGCGGCACGCATGCGGTTGTCGTCGGTGATATTAAAACCGGCATCCAGGGGCACGTTGAAATCCACCCGCACCAGGGCTTTCTGGTCGCGGAAGTTGTAATCGTTGAAGGCTGACATAGCTATTATTTTTGGAGATGACTGTGTGCAGAATGATGTTCTCGTTCTGCTTCATGGAATAATACGTATCCGGCCACGGTGGCCATAACATCGTCGGTTACATCTTTGCCGCCGTGCAGGCAGGCTTTGATTGCATCCCAGGTGAATTTAGGTCCGAAGGGTATTCCCCACCAGCCGAAGATCAGTGAGATCAGCAGGAAGGGCCATGCCCGGCGGATGGTTTTTTCACCGGGTTTGATCATATACACCCCGGATGTTTGTTTAAAGGTAATAACGAGCAAGGAAACGGTAAAGGGGAAAAATACAAATCTGGCGCCCTGACTGGTGGCGTATTCAAGATCCTCGGCACGGAGGCCATCAATATTCTTTATCCTCATAGCGGTTCGGTAGTGAGATGTTATTTAACCACAAGGAGCACAAAGGTGAAACAAAGTTCACAAAGACGGACTCTTTGTGAACTTTGTGTATTTCTTTGTGGCCTTTGTGGTTAAGACTTTTCTAAGAGATCAGCTTCGCAAAATAGTTCACTGTTCTTACCAACTGGCTGACGTAGCTCATCTCATTATCGTACCAGCTTACGGTTTTCACCAGCTGATGATCACCCACGGTCATTACTTTCGTTTGGGTGGCATCGAACAGGGAACCGAAATGGGTGCCGATGATGTCTGAGCTTACGATTTCATCTTCAGTATAACCAAAGCTTTCGTTGCTGGCGGCTTTCATTGCAGCATTGATTTCGGCAACAGTTACTTTTTTGCTGAGGATGGTTGTGAGTTCAGTTAATGAACCGGTGATGGTCGGAACGCGTTGGGCGCTGCCGTCCAGTTTTCCTTTTAATTCCGGGAGCACAACTCCGATTGCTTTTGCGGCACCGGTGCTGTTGGGCACGATGTTGGCGGCAGCTGCCCGGGCGCGGCGGAGGTCACCTTTTGCATGGGGAGCGTCGAGTGTATTCTGGTCGTTGGTATAAGCGTGAATGGTGGTCATGATGCCGGTAACGATACCATAGTTATCGTTGAGGGCTTTGGCCATGGGTGCCAGGCAGTTGGTGGTGCAGGAGGCGCAGGAGATGATGGTCTCGGAGCCGTCCAGGATTTCGTGGTTCACATTGAACACAACTGTTTTCAGGTCACCGGTAGCGGGTGCAGAGATTACAACCCTTTTGGCACCAGCAGTAAGGTGAGCAGCGGCTTTGTCTTTATCGGTAAAGAAGCCGGTACATTCCAGTACTACGTCTACATTATGGTCTTTCCAGGGAATCTGGGAAGGATCTTTCTGGGCATAAATGCGAACGGAGTCACCGTTTACTACGATATTATTTTCGCCGGCGGTCACTTCAGCGTCGAAGCGGCCCTGGGCACTGTCGTATTTCAGGAGATGTGCTAAAACCTTGGGACTGGTAAGGTCATTGACGGCCACCACGTCGATACCCTGCATTTTATAGATCTGGCGGTAAACCAGGCGGCCGATGCGGCCGAAACCATTGATGGCTACACGAACTGTACTCATGATAACAGAATTTAATTGAATAATGGCTGCAAAGGTACATAAAGGCAGGGGCTTTATATGTATCAGATTTGTATGATTCTTGTCGCTCAGACACATGTGCAAAACCCCGTTATGCCTGTTTAAAAACAGATCAAAAAACTTTTGGCTAAAATCGGTGCAGGGGCTATCTTTGCCGTCCTTTAAAAGGGGAGAGTTCTTGGTAATGAGTTGATTGTTAGTGCTGAGCAGCTGTTGGCTATTAGCTTTTGGCTGTTGGACTTAAAGCAGAGGGTTTCACTACTGATCTGCCCGGTTCTGACTAACGACTAAAGACTAGTGACTAATGACTACCCTCCTTCGCTGCGCTTCGGCGGGCAAGGCGACACGAACGAGGCCCGTTCGTCTAAGGGTTAGGACACCACCCTTTCACGGTGGTGATACGAGTTCGAATCTCGTACGGGCTACTGAAGCTGTCTCGAAAGAGGCGGCTTTTTTATTTTATACGGTTTAAATGCTAATACAGCTTGTGAGCAGTCGTTAGTCGCTGGTCGTTAGTCATAAGCCTGGTTGCGTAAATCTCAATTGTATTAAGTCCGGGATGTTGAAAATTTCTACTCCAGCATGCATTGGCCTCAATGGCATAAATAGTTTTCCGCCCAATGCGAACTACCGCCCTATTTTAGTTAAGGCTCATGGATGAGCTTTAAACTCTCATTTTCAGATATTAAATGGTCTCCAAAGCACTAATACTGAGCTTTAAGCTCATTATTCACCAAAATAGAGCTCAAAAAATCCATGTTTTGAGCCTTATTTTACCTAATTTTGAGCCTCAACCGTTTTATGGCTCATTCCAAATCCGATAAAAAAAATTTGATCCTGCAGGTTATTAAAGCTGAACCGGGGCTTTCTTCCAAAGAAATTCACGACAGGTTAGCTATGCCTGTTGGGTATGCAACGGTAAAGAGGTTGCTGCAGGATTTGTTAGAAACAAATATGATTGAAACGACCGGGAACCGTAAAGCAACCCGGTACCAGCTCAGCAGGAATTATGAACTGCATTTCCCAACAGATGTAGACGCCTATTTCGAAAAAGAAATTGATGAAAGAACAATCAAAGCCGGTTATAACCAGGTGCTGGTTACTGATACACTGGACAAAGTTCCTGTGTTCACAAAAGATGAACTGGACTTTTTAGAAGTTCTTCAGCAGCAATACCGCAATAATGTGGCGGCGTTATCACCGCTGGAATTCAAAAAGGAAATGGATAGGCTGGCGATTGACCTCAGCTGGAAATCATCACAGATTGAAGGCAATACCTATTCCCTGCTGGAAACAGAAAAATTGTTGCAGGATAAAAAAACAGCGGCCGGTAAAACAAAGGACGAGGCGGTGATGTTGCTGAATCATAAAGAAGCGCTGGATTTTATCATTGCACATCCGTCATATGTGAATCCACTGACTGTTTCCGGTATCGAGGACATTCACAGTATCCTGATCCGGGATCTGGGAGTGGACCGGAATATCCGTAAAAGACGGGTGGGTATATCCGGTACAAATTACAAACCATTGGATAATGAGTTTCAGATCCGGGAAGCGCTGGAGGATATGTGCAACCTGATCAACAAACAGGAAAATGTTTTTGTAAAAGCTTTACTGGCCCTGGTGCTTACCTCCTATATACAGCCTTTTGCGGATGGCAATAAAAGAACGGCCCGGATTATCAGCAATGCCATTCTGATGAATCATCATTGTTGCCCGCTATCGTTCCGAACTATTGATCCGATTGAGTATAAAAAAGCCATGCTGATCTTCTATGAACAGAATAATATCCACGCATTTAAAAAGATATTCATGAGCCAGTTTGAGTTTGCGGTGCAAACATATTTCTGAAGCAGCCATTTATAAGGAGAAAAGGCAACCCATGACTTTTAGCAGCTTGGGTTTGGCGGGCCGCCTAAAAAAACCAGAGAGATTCTCTACATGGAATCCCCACTATAACTGTGTAATATATTTATTTTGAGTTAGTCAATACATAAGATGAGGCAAGACAGTAAAGTAAATCTTACTCTCTTCCTTTTATCAGTTTCACTAAAATATCAACTGAGATTAGCATACCTGAATGTTGGCGGTTTTTTACCTGCGCATACCATTCCCCGCATGCATTGATCCTGAATTGCCGCCCCTTGTAACCCAATGAAAGGAATTTTGCACCCCAGATATCACTTACCCCAAGGCCTTTCCAGTAAAACAATTCGGCACCAACAGAAAACGCTGACATATTATAAACACCAAAACTAAGTGGCATGTAAGCGGGGTTGTGTGAATGTTCGTAGATGTACTTATTAGTAATGGGATCGGTGTAGGCTGTGTCAAACACTTTGGCTTTGCAAAAAAGGAAACCGGCTTGTCCCACCAGGTCAATAAAATGGGAACCTGAAGTCTTTACGGGTGAATCGTAACGGATGACAGGTTTGATGCTGATGGAGTTTGGATCGGTGATGTACAAATTGCTGTGGCCGTATAGGATTTGTCTTGTAACAATTTTTACGCCTATAGCAAGCTCTGATTCCTGCTTACCGGGGTTTTGCTGGGCATAGGTGTTGATTGAAAAGATTTGAAATATGGCATAGAAAATTACAACCTGTTTAGCCAGGCAGCCTGCGAGAGTTGGCATGGTAGTAATTGGGTGAGTTTGTATCCTTATGAAACGGAGAAGTATCCGTTAAATTGCTTCCGTCTTTTTATTCATTACTATGGGACAAAAAACCGGGTCTCCTAAGAAGACCCGGTTGTAAATATTATCTGGAACGATGAATCAGTTAAAACGGCAATCCCTCATCCTCCGGCGGCGGCATATCCACAATATCTGAAGAGGATCCACCACCGCTGCCGGCCGGAGCAATTTTCCAGGCTTTGCAATCGGTATACCAGCGGCTGTTGTATTCGCGGCTTTCCACATCGAAATCTATCTGGAGCATATTGCCAACGATGAGCTGGCTGGTGTTGATTTTGTCGCCCCACACGGAAATACAAACCTTCTTGGGGTAGGTGCCGTCAGTTTGAACAATGATGTCTTGCTTTTTCCATTCCCCGTTTTTTCCGGTACCGGTCTGCAGGGGCAGCAGCTGTATGAGTTTGGCAGTAAGTTGCATGTTGTCAGTTGAGTGTGGTGCGAAATTAAGGATTCCGGGGAGCAGAAAGACATCCGGAGCGGCTGTACAAAGGACCAGTTTTGCACTATAAACAGGATTTTACTCACAGTCAGTTCCTGATACAGCTTTTTCCTGTTTGATATCCGGACTTAAAGCTTCAGGGCTTAACTGAAGTGGCGGATTCATTGGGCGGATCGAGCGTGACCCGGTAAGTCGGGAAAATAAAAGCAGCCGTAGTTTTCTTCCGGCCGGAAGCCACCCGGGTAAAATCCATCACCTCCTTCCCTTTCTCCACATGTGCATTCACAAAAAATTCTCCCCGGCAATTCCCATTGAATTCCTGCTCCTTCCATTCACGGCCATACACCATATCCAGATGATACTGCCCTTCCGGGATATTTGTCATAATGAATTTTTCACCGCTGCGGATATATACCATGCGGATACAGGTATCTGTTCCCTGCTTCATCAGTTTGATCACCGCATCAATCTGGTTACCCACATTGATCTCGAGTTTGTTGGTGATCGTATTATCAAATGCAGGCGATATTTTATCACAGGGCGGTGTGGTGCCTGTTTCATAGCGGACAGACCGCCAGGGAAGTCCCACATACAAACTGTCATCATGCCTGGCTTTGCGGGCCAGCATAGCAGAATCGGTGACAACTGTCGCAGGCTCCGGTACATAAAACAATATCTGGTAAATGGCACTGCGTTGTGCTTCCCTTCTTTTCTGTGCCTTATATGAAAAATAACTGTACCCGGAAAATATGACCATGATCAGAATACTGCCGCCAATGATGAGTGCCTGGCGCAATTCTTTGCGTTTCTTTTTATACTGGAACGTATGGATCGTTTGCGCCAGTTCAGCATCATTTACTGTCAGCTTTTGCAGCCGTTTACAAACCTGTGCTGTTTCTTTGGCAGAAAGATACCTGCATAACAGCAGTATCTCTTTCACGATCGCATGGTTCACCGACCGTTCCCGGGCTTCCACCAGCAGGTTCACAAACTGGTCATCCAGCAATTTCAGCAGTTGCTGCAATATCCGCATCTCCGGGATTTTATCATGATGCGTACGTTCCGCTTTTTTGCGGAACTCGAATACCACTTTGTAAATAAATTCCGGTGACACCTTACGCTGCTCTTCATCCCGCCAGCCGGATTTCCGGAAATTGCTGCCACTCCCACTCTCCCTGTTGCGTAATGAATAATCATAACTCCGGCGCTTCACCGGATCACTCAGCACTTCATACGCTTCCTGTATTTCCTTGAATTTTTCTTCTGCCGCCAAATTACCGGGGTTCTTATCAGGATGGTACTGGAAGGCGAGTTTGCGGAATGCTTTTTTGATTTCCTCCGTGGAAGCAGTGGGCGGAACGGCCAATATGATATAATAGTTTTTGAGGGACATCCGGCGGGTAAAAGTTAGTTAATTATCCCGACCAAAACTCACACCGTTTTTAACCAAAAGCGATTATATTACTGTCCGGATTTCCACCCTCCCCGCATCAGCAATAACAAAACTTAACAGGCTGTGATAAAAAACAATTGTACCGGAAAATACCTGACCGCCCTTATTTTATTTGTTGCCTTCTGCGGTTCATCCCAGGCACAGCTTTCCTACAGGGAAATAAAACTGGATGTACTGCAGTCCCGGGAATGGATACAATCTAACCACGGCACTGAAATCAGTATCATCAATACCATCCATGCCCTGCCCGGCACCAGCGGTGAAATCATCACCAACCCGGTATCCATGCCACTGGACAAAGTGAATTACTTTATCAGCCTGTCGCTTAAAGCTGAACTGTTAAATATGCAACTGGATGCATACCGGTTTTATATCCGCACTTCAACTGATAACCAAACCTGGTCAAACTGGCAAGCCTGCACCAAAGATGAACATGCTTACTCGGATGAACGGGCCATCGCCACGAATTACTTTTATTCAACGCCACAGGAAATCAGCACTGATACAAAATCCATCCAGCTGAAAATTGAATTCACTGATTCACGGGTACAACTCAGGAATATCCGGTTAAACTTTTTCTCACCGGGACAGCAAACAGACCGATCAAACGGAACAGCTGTGCTGGAAAGACCTGCATCCTGTCCATGCCCTTCGCTGACGTATGTTACCAGGACCGGATGGGGTTGCCCGGAAGGTCAAAGTTCCGGCTGGACTCCGGTTGTAACGACTGTTACCAATCTAGTTGTGCATCATGCCGCCGGTTATGGTTCCGCGCCTTATGGACCGCAGGTGCTTGGTATCTGGAACCAGCATGCCATCACCCAGGCATGGGGTGATATCGGCTACAACTGGCTCATTGCACCGGATGGCACACTTTACCAGGGACGTGCCTGGAGCGGCATCAACGACAATGTAATCGGCGCTCACATGTGTGCGTGTAACAGTAATAAAATGGGTGTTTGTTTATTGGGCGATTTAACCAGCAGCGGACCAACCACTGCGGCTTATAATACACTGGTAAAACTGCTGTCATGGAAAGCATGCAGTTACGGCGTGAATCCGCTGACCAGCACCACGGTTTCTTATAATCCGAATAATACCGGTTGTGTAAGCGGCACCGTATTGAATATTATCGGGCACCGCGACGGATGCCAGCAATCACCTTTGTACACGACTTGTCCGGGTACCGCTTTTTATCCGCAGCTTGCTACCCTCCGTACCGATGTACAGAATTATATTACATCATGCGGAGTTGGTTGCCCGCAGCCTTCCAATGACGGATGTGCGGGAAGTTTTTCCGCCACCCAGTTACCATTCGGGACAACCTGCACTACCATATCAGGTTCTACCTGTGGTGCCACTTCATCCGGTTTCAGTTCATGCAGCGGCACACAGGATGATGATGTGTTTTACCGGTTCACACCCATTTCCAATAACGCCACAATCACAGTAACATCTTCACCGGGTTTTGATGCGGTATTCCAGTTATTAACCGGACCCTGTGGCGGCTCCATGACACAACTGGCCTGTGTGGATGAAACACCCGCGGGAGGCACAGAGACATTCACCGTAAACAATTTGATTTCCGGCACCGAATATTTTGTCAGGGTCTGGCACAGCGGTACCGGTTATGGCACGTCGGGCGATTTTACCATTTGTGCGTATGGCACGGTCTGTACTGTACCTTCCACGCAGGCTGTGATCAGTGCAACCACACCCGGCGTTAACCAGATAACCGTTAACCTGACAGCCGGGAATGGACTCCGCCGGATAGTGAAAGCAAATACCACAAATAATTTTACAGACCCTGCCAATGGCACTGACCCCTCTGCCACTGCCGCGTATGCTGGTTCAGGTGAACAGGTGATTTATAATGGAACCGGAAACAGTGTGGTGGTAACCGGGCTGCTCCCTTCCACCAACTATTGTTTTAAAGTGTATGAAGCCAATTGCAACGGGACACAATCATTGTATAATCTGGCTGGTACAACGGCTGTATGCCAGAGTACCACATTCCCGACTGCATTGCCACCGGCGATTGACCAGCTGGAATCGTTCTCTATTATTCCGAATCCGAACACAGGTAAATTCAGTGTGAAGATGAAACTGAATACGATGAGTACCGTGAGTTTCAGGCTGTACACCATGTCTGGTCAGCTGATGCTTGAGAAATCA